>DATGTE010000053.1:0-19872 GCA_035301985.1 Bacillota bacterium | reverse complement strand
TTATACTGTTCCCTTTTTCCTACTTCTCTTTTTAGCCTTTCCCAATCAGTAATATCAGGATTAGAAGTAATAAAATTCTGTATTCTCACTTTATATCTCAATAACTCATCCTCTTCTTCGGTAAACTCTAGAAAATGAATGGAAAAGTCTTCTTCACTCGCAATATATTTTGTTGACAGTGTATATGGGTTACCAGCAGTTGAATTCCAGAGAAAACGACTTGTTATACCATCCCCATAACTAAAACCACCCAATAACCTAGTAAAATACCAATCCAATTCATTTTGTGTTGTATCCGGAAATACTTCTTTTAGTCTATCCTGGAGCTTTAACATCAACTCAATCTTTTCTTCTTCAAATCCAAAGTGTTCCACCATTTGATACATAAATTTCTCATGATCATCTAATTGACTATAATCACCATTTTGAGATTTTAATTTTATCCTATCCATATATTCCGCTCACGTATCAAGGTTTCTAAAACGCGCCGCCCCATATTGAGTCCGCAAATTTTTCATCAGCATGTTAATATGATGAAGCATCTCCTCCACCAGTTCATTCTTTCCCTGGCTCGTAAATATATCTAAATTTATTTCTACATTTTCCATCGTTTCGACCGCTTCGTCTTTTGCTGTCTCCGCGTATGAAAGACGAGGGATCATTATATTTGCAAGGTCAGACACGCCATCAATCACCTCGCTTGCTTCCCAAGCGAGTTCTTGCAGATTTGTGTAATGGATTTGGATGTCGTCTTTTTCATCACATCTATTCATTCGTTCATGGTATTGAATCCAATATAAAAGGGATACAAGTTTTAGTGAACTTATATTCTGACTATTTTTATTGTTATCTTCTGTTGTAAAGTTACGATTAGAGAAACGTGCAAAAAAATAAAGACTCATGGCTGACCATTTTTACCTGGTAACCACGAGTCTCACCCATCATTCCAATTCATCCTTCACGAGCGAATACATTTTTAAATCGCAGTGCTTTCCCTTAATAAACATCGCTTTTCTCATAACCCCTTCTAATGCCATGCCACACTTTTGCATGACTCGCTCGGATGCGGGATTTTATACAAAACAGGTTGCTTGAATGCGAACTAAATCCATCTGCGTGAAGCCAAAGCGGATGATTGCTTTTGCCGCCTCAGTTGCCAACCCTTTTCCCCAATAATCATCCTATAGTACGTAGCCCATCTCGGCTACTCTATGTTCAGGTTGCCACCGTCTTTACTTTGATGGTTTCATTTTTGTGACGTGAGTGGATCTTCTAAAGGAAAAAATAGCACACCCAAGTGCAATGATGACGACCCCAGATCCAACGTTAGCGATACTGGATACGGAGCCTGTCTGCCCTAATACAGCGCCCCCAATTCCAGATCCTAAGGCGATGCCGATTTGTATCGCAGAGTTATTAAAACTTTGATGAATATCACTAGACGCTGGGTCGGTCTGAATTAAGTAGTCCTGCATAGGCGGAGAAATACTCCAGCTTAATGCTCCCCAAATCATCATCACTATAAGAAATACGTAAAAAGAAAACGTTGCATAAGGAAGAATAAATAATACAATCGCAAACGAACTAATAAAAATTAAAATGCTTTTTGGAGAGCCAATGCGATCGGCAAGCATTCCCCCTATTGCACCACCACTGACCGCAGCCATCCCAAAAAGAAAATAACAAATGCTAATCCAAAACTGATTTAAATGTAAAGTGTGTTCTAAAAACGGTGTAAAATAGGCATATAATGTGTAATGCCCAGCTAACATGAACACAGTTGCTAAATGCGCACCTACAATCTTTAAATTACCTAGAGCTTTAATCTGTTCAGATAGCGGTTTAACATTCTCAGGAGAAATGCGCTCGATAAATAGATAAATAAGGATGATGGAGAGGACCGAGAGAAAAGCAATTCCTAAAAATACACTGCGCCACCCAAATGCATCCGTAATCATAATCCCAATCGGAACCCCAAGCACAAGAGACGAACTAACGCCCATATAAATCAATCCCAATGCCTTGGCTCGATGTTCGGGCTGGACAATTTTCGCCGCAATCGTTAAAGAGAGAACCGTAGCTAAAGCTGCACTCATCGACGTGATGACTCTTGCGATCATGACAAATGAAAAAGTCGGACTAAAATAAGTGAGCACATTACCGATTAGAAAAACAAACAACGTAATAAGATACAATTTTTTCCGCTCCAATTTGGCTGTCAGTGATAACAGTACAGGTCCGGAAATAGCATATACAAGTGCAAAAACAGTGATGAGCTGTCCAGCTGTACCAATTGAAACATCTAAGTCTTTTGCAATAATCGGTAAAATACCACCGACAATCAATTCCACTAATCCGACACTCATAGTAGATATAGCGAGTATGTAAACTTTTTTATTCACTAAAATCCTCCTTACATCACCTCCACCAATTGAACCTTCAAGAATGCTTTCTATACCAAGTCTTAAATGATTCTATCCAACGGTACGTTTTTAGGTGAGTTTACAAAAAAATCCCGACTACAATAGAATGCGATTTGTAGTCAGGATTTAACGGTTCCTGGTAGAGACCCTCAAACCATATTATTGAGGTTATACATATTTATTTGTACGAGCAGTTTTCCGTAATTAAATTTAACATGCTTCTTCCGTTTTATCAAGTGGATCTGTTCAACAGATGAACAGAAACATTACAAGAAGAACAGTGAAAAAGGAAAAAGATGATGACGAATGAGCAGCATTTAACAGCGTGATGGATATATAGATTCAATTGTTACAGAAGTGTCACGCTCATATTTGAATTCTTTGTAAACTTTTTCACAAACTCCTATAAATTACCGTAGTTTGATATATACTATAAGTGAATGAAAAATCAAATCCAAAAGGTAGGTGCCAATTAAATGAAAGGGACAGCATTGTTGATTAAGGATGATCATACTGTAACAGTTTTGGAAAATGTTAACCGATCTGTGTCTAAGGAGCTTGCTGAACAAGACGATTTGACAACCTGCCAATGCACAATTAATGACAAGGAAGTTGAGTTCGATTCCGTTTCTGCCGTCGTCTGGTATGAAGATTCAATTGACTGGAACTATGGCTATTAATAGATACAATATAATGAAGGATCAATAGACCATTAAATCAAACTTGTAGGAAAAATGTTTACCTACAAGTTTTTTATTTATAACAAATCACTTCTGGAATAAGAAACATTTAAATTCATCCATTTGCTAAACATTGCATATAAAATTTGCTAAACATTGCATATAAAAGTTTCAAATTAAAATTTTCCTCATCATTTTCGTCAGCAAAAAATAGTTCATGTTTATAAAACACATTTAAGGGGATAAATAAAATAATACGTCGGTTCATAGCCGTTAACATTTTCTTAACATAACTGAGAATGAATTACTTATTCATGGAAATAAAATAATGATTGTGTTCAAAAGGCTTACTCACTTTTGTTTTGTTGACAAAAAATATTATATATATAACAATAGATGTGTAATTAAAATCATTACAAATAACACCCGAAGAAGAAATGTATATGTCCATAGGAGGAAAACAAGATTAACTCAATTATCCAGTCGTTTTTAAAGGATAATGAATAATAATTTTATGATCTAATTGATAATAGGGTGATTCCTTTATATAAAAACAAAAATAACTACATCACCAAAAATCACTAAGATATTGGACTTTATCTTTTCGTTGACAAATGGTGATTTTTATATAATAATAAATATGTAATTAGAATTAATATAAATTAATTAAGGAGGACATCAATATGTCACAAGTAGGAAAACAAGTAGAACCATTTAAGGCTCAAGCTTTCAAAGCTGGAGAAGATTTTTTCGAGGTTACTGAGGAAGATTTAAAAGGTCATTGGAGCGTCGTTGTTTTCTATCCTGCAGACTTTACATTCGTTTGCCCAACAGAACTTGAAGACGTACAAGAACAAATGCCTGAATTCGAAAAACTTGGTGTAAAAGTGTTCTCTGTATCAACAGATAGTCACTTTGTTCATAAAGCATGGCACGAACACTCTGAAGCAATTAGTAAACTTACTTACACAATGATTGGTGATCCATCACAACAAATTAGCCGCAACTTTGATGTTTTGATCGAAGAAGAAGGTGTTGCTGATCGCGCTACTTTCATCATCGATCCAGATGGCGTCATCCAAGCTGTTGAAATTAATGCAGACGGAATTGGCCGTGATGCAAGCACACTGATCAATAAAATCAAAGCAGCTCAATATGTTCGAAAAAATCCAGGTGAAGTTTGCCCAGCTAAATGGAAAGAAGGAGAAGAAACACTCAAGCCTAGCCTTGATTTAGTAGGTAAAATCTAAGGGAGTGTACGGAGCATATGTTAAATCAAGATATTAAACAACAACTCGAACAATATATGCAGTTTTTAGAAGATGATGTCGTTTTAAAAGTGAGCGTCGGCTCAGATGACATTTCTAAAAAAACGCAAGAACTTGTGGATGAATTAGCGTCCATGTCTTCTAAAATTAAAGTTGAAAAAGCACAATTAAAAAGAACGCCAAGTTTCAGTGTGAATCGACCAGGAGAAGACACCGGCATTACATTTGCCGGTCTTCCTCTGGGTGAAGAATTCACATCCCTCGTCTTGGCACTCATTCAAGTGAGCGGTCGAGCGCCAAAAGTCGATGAGAAATTGATTGACCGCATTAAAAATCTTGAAGGCGACTATCATTTCGAAACGTATGTTAGCTTAAGCTGTCATAACTGTCCCGTAGTCGTACAAGCACTGAATGTGATGAGCGTCGTCAATCCTCGTATTACACATACGATGATTGAAGGTGGTGCTTACAAAGACGAAATTGATAGCAAAAACATTATGGGTGTACCCACTATCTTCTTAAATGGAGAAGAATGGGGCAGCGGACGGATGGAACTTGAAGAAATACTTACTAAGTTAGGTAGCGAGGCAGACCCATCCGAATTTGAAGACAAAGACCCATTCGATGTACTTGTCATCGGTGGTGGTCCAGCCGGAGGAAGTGCTGCGATTTATGCTGCACGTAAAGGGATTCGTACGGGGCTTTTATCGGATCGCTTCGGAGGACAAATTCTCGATACAAATACAATTGAGAACTTCATCAGCGTGAAAGAGACGACAGGTCCTAACCTAGCAGAGAGCATCCAAGAGCATGTGGATCATTACGATGTTGATATAATGACGATGCAGCGCGCAAAAGACATCGAGAAAAAAGATGACTACATCGAAGTTGAACTCGAAAATGGCGCAGTCCTTAAAAGTAAAACAGCCATTCTTGCAACTGGAGCGCGCTGGCGTAACGTAGGTGTACCTGGTGAAGAAGAATACAAAAACAAAGGTGTTGCTTATTGTCCGCACTGTGATGCACCATTATTCGAAGGCAAACATGTAGCAGTTATCGGCGGTGGTAACTCTGGAATTGAAGCAGCGATTGACCTTTCTGGAGTTGTAAAGCATGTTACAGTACTTGAGTTTATGGACGAGCTAAAAGCTGACTCCGTACTTCAAGAACGTCTTTACAGCCTGCCAAACGTAACCGTTATTAAAAATGCTGCTACAAAAGAAATTACCGGCGATGGTGAAACAGTTACCGGTATTACGTACACAGACCGTGAAACGAATGAAGATGAGCACATTGAATTAGATGGTGTGTTCGTACAGATTGGTCTTGTACCAAACACCGATTGGCTAGACGATTCCATTAAGAAAACAAAAATGGGTGAAATCATCGTCGACAAAAATGGCGCTACAAATGTACCAGGAATCTTTGCTGCAGGTGACTGCACAGACAGCGCGTACAAACAAATTATCATTTCAATGGGTGACGGTGCTACAGCAGCACTAGGTGCATTCGATTATTTAATTCGAAACTAACATCAAAGCAACATAATTGCTCTATTAGCAATTATGTTGCTTTTTATTGCTTATTTTTCAAGATGATGTTCTTTCATAAAGTCTGCCAAAATATCTTCTAAGTTCGGATTCCCAACTTCTTCTAAATCATAGTGCACACGCGTGCAAGGTTTGTTAATATCAATCACTCTTGTTAAATCCATCGGTGTACCGATAATAACCGCATCGCAATCCGTGTTGTTAATCGTCTCTTCAAGATCTTTTAATTGTTGTTTACCATAGCCCATAGCCGGGAGCAAGTCACCAATATGTGGGTACTTTTGAAATGTTTCGGTTAACGTGCCGACCGTGAATGAACGCGGATCAACAAGCTCTTTTGCTTGTAAACGCTCCGCGGCAACGGTACCAGCTCCTGTTTTCATTTCTCCGTGCGTTAACGTCGGTCCATCTTCAACGACTAACACGCGCTTTTCTTTGATGAGCTCAGGATGGTCAACGGTAATTTTGGATTCAGCTTTCATAATCGTTGCATCAGGATTCACCTGTTTAATATTATTTTCAACGATTTCAATCGAGTCTGAGTTCGCACTATCTATTTTATTAATAATCGCTACATCTGTATTTCTTAAACTCACTTCACTTGGATAGTAGTTGAGTTCATGTCCCGGACGATGTGGGTCTAAGACCGTAATCGATAAGTCCGACTCGTAAAATGAAAAATCGTTATTGCCCCCGTCCCAAAGAATAACATCACAGCCATCTGGGTCGTTTTCAGCAGCTTGTAAAATCGCTTCATAATCGACGCCAGCATAAATAATATTCCCACGTTCTACATGAGGTTCATACTCTTCCATTTCCTCGATGGTACATTCATGTTTCTTTAAATCCTCGACCGTAGCAAATCGCTGTACCCGTTGTGCTGCTAAATCACCGTAAGGCATCGGATGGCGGACAGCAACGACTTTCAGATCGTGCTCCATCAACGTTTCAATGATTTTACGTGAGGTTTGACTTTTTCCCGTACCCGTTCGTGTCGCACAAACGGAGATGACAGGTTTATTGCTTTTCAACATCGTATATTTCGGCCCGAGCAGTTTAAAATCAGCTCCTGCTGCATTGGCAATCGCACCAACACGCATCACTTCTTCATATTTCACATCACTATACGCAAAAACACATTCATCGACATCCAGCTCTTCAATTAATGTTGGCAATTGTTCCTGGGAATAAATCGGTATACCTTCAGGATACATTTCGCCCGCGAGTTCAGCCGGATATTTACGACCATCTATATCAGGAATTTGTGTAGCTGTAAAAGCTACCACGTTATACGAGTCATTATTCCGATAATACGTATTAAAATTATGGAAATCTCGTCCAGCTGCTCCGATAATTAGGACATTTTTTCTTTTCATCATTATTCTCTCCCTATAATTCTACGTAAAGTCTTTATCTATTACAATTCAAATTTTTATAATTGTACCTCTCGTCTTATACATTTTTCATTTTTTCTTTCACGATCACCCAACTAGGTCAATCTTGAATTAAAACGAGTGATCGATCAGCTTCTTACAATCACTTTATACTTCTCTCGCTTTTTCTTAATCAATTATTCGACTTATAATTATACACTATTTTCTTTTATTATGCATCCCTTATTCATAAAAAGATGACAAAAGGACAAATTTTTGTAGAAATAATCATAGCAGACAGCATCCTACGCATCGAGTAACAAAAAAGATGATTTTGTTCTCACCGTACCTCCTATTTATCCCATCGTTCTTTGCAGTTCATCTTTCAAATCGCTACTTTTCCAAACTGTTCATCCATTATACGGCCATAAAAGTGGCAATCCGACTGTCATGTTCAATTGTTTTAATGATGTTCATTTTATTCCACCATAATAGACAGCTAATGAAATAAGAAGTGTTTATTTCACGAAATCGAGGTCTGAAGCGGAGGTGTTTCCACACGCAATGAATGAATCCTTTATTCACCTCGACTGTTCTTACTCTTCGATTTTTGGTAATTTTTCGGAGACATGGCTGGACCATGGTTTTAAATACTCGATAAACTTTTTCGTAGCTGGGGCCAAGGTTTTAAACGATTTTGCAGCAATGCCAATCGTACGATAATTTTCCTGTTCTAAATGAAGGACACGGATATTTTCAGGTAATCGATATAACGCCATTTCTGGTAAGATACTGATGCCCATCCCATGTTGAACCATAGAAAAGATCGCCTGGTCATCTTCCAATTCAAATTTCACATTTGGAGTTACATCATTTGCCGCCAATATTCTTTTTAAATCATTATCACTTCCTTTTTTAGCTCGAATCAGTGGTTCTTGCTCGATTTCTTCAAAACTGACTTCATTTTTATGAGCTAAAGGATGATCTGCTGGTAGAATACAGAGCATACGATCTTTTTTTAAGGGAATCACTTCAAATCGAAGTGATGTTGGAATCGATAAAAAGCCAAAATCAACTTCTCCCTTTGCAATCCATTTTTCAATCTCATCATAATCTCCCTCAAACAATTCTATATCGATCAAAGGGTAATATTTACTAAATTCCTTTAAAATTTCTGGAAGCCATTGAACCGACACACTCGAAAACGTACCAATCCGGACCGTACCAATCTTCAATCCATTAATATCAGCGATCTCTTGTGTCATTTCATTATTCCACTTTAATATTTCCCGAATATAACGTAAAACGCGTTCCCCATTACTCGTCAACGTTATCCCAGAACGTCCTCGATTAAGAATTGAAAATCCCCATTCCGATTCGAGGCCTCCTATGGCATGGCTTACTGCTGACTGAGATAAACTCAGTTCTTCCCCTGCTTTTGTAAGACTTCCAAGTTCAACGACCTTATTAAAAATTTCATATTTAACTAAAGACACCATCATCCCATCCTTATAAAAATGATTCAATTATCTTTACATGAATTTTTTTCATGTAAATGTTAAAAAACATTCATTTTATTTATTTTAAGTTTACATTTATACTAGTTCATAAGCAAACGAAATAGACTAGGTGATAAAAATGACGAAAGGGAACAAGAAAAATATGCAAGTAAGAGGTGACCTGATCATGGTTGTCGTGACTATGCTATGGGGTTCATCTTACTTATTTATAAAAATGGGACTGCATACGATCGAAGACTTTAATTTAATCGCCTTACGATTTAGCATCGCTTTTATATGTGCTGGCGCTGTATTTTATAAGCGTTTAAAACAGATTGATTTTAAAACGATCCAGTATGGAGCCCTATTAGGATTCTTAATCTTTCTAGCGCTATCGGTCGTCACCCTTGGAATTAATTATACAACCATTTCAAATACGGGATTCATCTTCAGTCTAACCGTTGTCTTCGTTCCTCTGTTGTTGGCGATTTTTTTTAAAAAAATACCTGATGCAAAAGTAGTTGTCGGAATTATTCTTGCCGTTATTGGGATTGGTTTTCTAACCTTACATAACGGAATCTCATTAAACAAAGGTGATATCCTCATCACTTTAGGGGCCTTATTTTATGCTATGCATATCATCGTTACTGGGAAAGTAGCAAAACATGTGGACTCCATTAATCTCGGAGTCATCCAACTTGGATTTGCCGGGGCTTTTGGCTTTATCCTTTCGGCTATTTTTGAAAAGCCGAAGCTTCCAAGCACTACAGAAGCTTGGATTGCGATTTTAGCATTAGGGATTCTTTGTAGTGCCATTGGATTTATCGGCCAAACGATTGCCCAACAATATACAACTCCAACACGAACTGGGCTTATTTTTTCATTAGAACCGGTTTTTGCAGCACTATTTGCTTTTATGTTCGCAGGTGAAGTGCTTTCAGCTCAAGGTTACTTCGGCGCAGCACTCATATTAATCGGTATTTTAGCTACGAAACTCGATTTCAAAAAGTTTTTTATCGAAAGGGAATATACAAAGACGATATAGGACTTATGGCTTCCTCAACGGATCAGCATATTTTGCCAAAAGGCATGCAATCCTTGAGGAAGTTTGTTCAATCATCACGCCCGTTTGTTAAACTTGAATACTTTCTTTTAAATACAAATTATATAAAGGTCTGATTATACAGGTTTAGTCTTTTAAACGTGCCGCCCAAATCACGTTATACAAAATAACTAATAGCATTAAGACCAATGAAACAATAGATAAGATAAAGAAAATGTCGTCATCAGTACGAATAGCACTTCTCAAAAACGCTTCATTAGCAAATATAAATAAAAGGAGTGCTAAATTTTGAATGATCGCCATCATATTGCCTGCCATTTTGTATTGCTTATTTCGATTTTTATCCGTTAGATGAATGTAATTAAACTTCTCAGGGTGTTTAGTTAACTTTCCTAACAACCACCATACTAAAAGGGCGATCACTGGCATAACCAGCAAAACATATTTAGATCCCCAATGATCGGGTTCACCATTCGTAAAGTGTATGGCGATACGATCGGGAATATCTGTCCATACCGAGATGATATGTATCCAATGAGACACCAATGCACTGATAGATAAGAACATTAAAACCTTCACCCAACCTAATTTTTTTCTCATTTTTTCTCCCCTTTTTTTACAGCCTAGCCGTTAGCTGAACAACTTTATTTAATCATATCACCGTTTATTGTCGTCACTTGCTCTTTTAAAAATCGTTGAATAGCCTACTCGACTCCCCCATTCCATATTTAAGATCATACAGACTTCATTTTTCTGAAAATGTCACTTTATAAACTTGATCCAATGACGCTTCTGTACATTCAATCACATCCGCTCGTAACTCACATATGATATGTTATTATCCGCGAAAGGAATGAATAACATGAATTATGTTGCCCCTTACGTGTACACATATCCATATTATGTCTATGTACCGCCATACATCGATAGTAGGCAATTGATGTATTCGAATGTTGCCAGCCCAATCCAACAGACCACCGAACCATATGATGATATGTACCACCCCAATCAAAGAAGTCAAATCCAATTAAACGATTACGGAAAAAAACCCTTTGTCATCAATATCGAGGAAGCTACGAAGCAAAACAATACCTTTCGTACCGCAATCTGGACGGGAAATCATTTGCAAGTTACATTGATGAGTATTGGTGTTGGTGATGATATCGGTTTAGAACGCCACCCTACCACTGATCAATTTCTGCGCATTGAAGACGGGCAAGGTGTCGTGCAAATGGGTGATTCTCAAAATGAACTCACTTTTCAAAGACGTGTTTCGGATGACGATGCCATCATGGTTCCTGCAGGAAAATGGCACAATGTGATTAACACAGGGAATAAACCACTCAAACTATATAGTATTTACGCCCCGCCTGAGCATCCATTTGGAACTGTCCACCAAACAAAAGCAGACGAAATAGCTGCTGAAGAAGACACGAGGACGATGGATTAGCAGACATAAAAACATAAATCGGTCCATCCCTCGAACCATACAGCATCCTAAAAAAGGTCAAATACATCCCGTGCATTTGACCTTTTTTAATATGTGAACTCCGATGATTAACCGCATCGGATGCCATGATTCGATTTTACTTTCGGCATTTATTTTCCCCTCTTCTGAATTCTTCATTTACCATCTTCATTAAAAAGGGATATAAGTAATCGACCGTGTGATGCGTATTTTCTGTTAAAAATCGGTCAACTGCTTCTCGATTCCTGTCTATAAAGATCGTCTGTTCGAACTCAGGCTTTTGCCCTTTTTTCACCAATTGATAAGTGAAGGATTGATATATATTGGATAGCTCTTTTGCTCCGATGTTTAGTACGATATGATATAAAATGACTACATCATCATAGGTTCTACTTTTCATCAAAAAAACGGGTGCACAATGCGCAATATATTGACGTCCAACCCCCAATTCCTCATGTAATTCCCTTAGGACGCTTTCTTTGATATCGAAATACGGTCCTCTTCTGTCTTTCTGGTCTAGTCCACCTCCAACACATTGAAGTCGGTTAGGGTGTGCCGTATGGCGAGCCATATTTCCAATCACAAATTTCGAATCTTTTGTTTCCACTAACCCAGCACCATACACGATTTTACACCCTTCGTGATCGGTTATACCGTTTCGAATCGTATGTAAATAATGAGCGTAATCGGTACGGCTTACCTTTATATTAATGACATCGTCCCCTTCGCCAATCGATTGAATTGTAAAAACATCGCCCCTAAAAAATTGCTGCTGTTTATTGACGTCCAACCAAAATGTTTCAATGTCTTGCGCACGTTGTGGTGTTAATTGAACGTTTTCACCCGTGTATTCAATTTTCACCTCTTTTTTATATGGGATCAATTGATTTACATCGAACATCTTCATTCCTCCGTCAACTTCTGCTTGTAGAAATTGCACTACAGTTTGATTATACACGTATAAACTTTCTTACCTATAAAGGAATCGGGTTTTATTTTACATTGAATATCAGATCAAGATGTAGAAGACTCTCACTCTCTCATTCCTATTCAACACGGGCTGAACGTATGCAACGCAGTTTTATGCTACTATAATAGACTGGTGGATGATGTTACCTATCCAATCCTATGGTACAATTAGTCTAATTAAAATAGTGGTGGTCGAATAACAATGGATAACACGTTAATTCATTCAACGAATGGTACTTTTTTGTTCAAAAAAACATTTCATCAGGAAAGTCGATGGCGTTCCGATGATTGCTATAAATTTATCTTTTCTCCCAACGGAATGACAAATTATCAAACAGAGCGGAATCAATTAACCATACATCATAATCAGTACCTCCTGATCAATCCTCACGACAAACACAAACAAATCTCAGTTGAGAAAAATAAATTCCTTATCGAATTAGATGCACCATCTAAACGAAATTGCAAAATCAATCCTACCCCTTGATTATGATATTCAATTTGCTACCTTTATTCAGAAACATGAACAAATCTCGAAATGGGCTCACTTTATGATCAATTACATTAAAATTGAAAAAGATTCACCTTTTCATTCTAAACAAATTTTCCTAGATCATAGTTTTACACAACTAGGTATCTTATTAGTTACAAATGGATTAGGTACTCAAACCGATGAGATCAACTTAAGAACCTACAAGTTCATGAGCCCACAAATCTTCAAAACAATGCAAGCATTAAAAGAAGACTATCAACATGATTGGACTTTAGAAGAAATGGCAAATATTTCCCATTTAAGTAAGTTCCGTTTTGCCCATTATTTCAAAGAAGTCGTCGGCGTATCCCCCTATTCATGGTTACAAATTTATCGCTTAGTCCAAAGTCAATATGTTAAAACAATCGAATAAGACGATATTAGAAATTGCTCTTGCATGTGGATTTTCCTCAGTTAATGTTTATAATCAATTATTCAAACAACTATACGGTATGTCTCCAAGTTATTTCCGTAAAATGATAAGCAAATAAGTAGACTTGGTTTAGGTAGAGTTTGTAATCCTTCTGAACCTTAGTCGCACTTATTTCGCAGCTTGGCGGTACTTAACTCTGACGTACAGGACATACTGATGTAGACGTTCCGATAGGATATCGCGTAATTAGCCGACCTTTTCCCTGCTAGCGGGAGTCTTGATAACACCGCTGAGATAAATGAATCCAAAAACGATCATTAGAAACCCACAGAATATAAATAATGAGTGGATGTCTACAAACATAGATCCAACTCCAAATACAGCGAGAGAAATTGTGTTAGATAGATAAATAAAGGAGGAATGCATTAAAGCTGAATCCTCTTCCTAACATATCTTTTGGAAGATATTCCTGTAATAAATAGACCCTGGATAAACCTGAAATGGGTAAACCGATTGCCGCTACCAATACACCTACAAAATAAATCGGGAGACTGTAAGCAAATCCAATGATAAAAATACCTAACCCCCAAACAATAGAATCTTACAAATAATGGGTAATTTTTAATCGTTTCCATATAAATGGTATACTACCATTTACAAAAATCACTGTTATTCCATACCAGCCTAAAAGTATACTGTACCATTCTTCTGGGTTGGGGATCGTGTCTTTAAGTTGGAGTAATAAACCTACTTGCCATACCCACGTATTCAAAAAAACCATAACAAAGGTAACAATTAGCAAGTTCCTTACGGGTACATGATTCCTTGTCCAGATACCGAACTCTTTTATTGCATGATAAATACCAAAAATGGTTCTTTCTTTTACGGTATTCTGGTCGACATCATTGATTTGTATTTTATAAATAAGAAAAGCACTGAGTAAGTAAGTCACGGCATCAAATGTAAAAAAATGACGAACCCCTATTGTATTTAATAATGTCACACTGACAATGGGGCCTAATACAGTTGCTCCCCTTGTGACAGAATCTAAAAGACTATTTACAGCTGTTCGGTCTTCAACATTTGTAATCATAGGCAGGATGGCTCGATGAGCTGGATTAAAAAAGCATCCCATACTATGGATTAAAAAGCTCACTACTATTAAATACCAATAACTAATTTGATCAAAATGATACAAAAAAACTAACGATATAATGGTAAGCCCTCTTAGTAAGTCCATCATGATCATCAACTTTTTCTTATTTACCCAATCACCAATAACCCCTCCAATTAAACCAAATAAAAGATAAGGAAATACTTGTGAAATCACCATACCAGTAGTATGAACATTTGATTCTGTTAAATCAGAAGCCAAAAACAAGAAAGCAAATCCTGCAATCACATTGCCCAAATTAGAAAAACTAGCACCAATCATGTAATAACGTACATTTCTATTTTTTAACACCCTGATATACATAACAACCACCTCAATTTTATTGTAGGAGGTGATTGTTTTATATTCTCCATGAATCTTGCTAGCCTGAATCTCCTTTTTACTACACGATTCATTCACAGAAATGAAAGGTGATGATGGATGCGCCTTTTCAATATAAAAGTCCAGCCATCTTTAACTCGTCCTCATTTAATCTTTTCATGCCCCATTCAATCATAAATATTTTTTAAACCAACGACATATATGGTGTAAACGTTTGATCCGCATTTTCGGTTTACCACTTCTACTCAACTCATGATTGGCATCAGGAAAACGGACGAATTCCACTTCTTTTTGTAAATGTTTTAGAGTGATAAATAGTTGTTCCGCTTGTTCAATGGGACAACGAAGATCACATTCCCCGTGTAAAATTAATAATGGAGTTGCCACATTTTTAGCGTATTTTAATGGTGAGAGATCCCATAACTTTTCCGGATCATCAAGCAAGTCAAGCCCATGCTCCCACCTCGTAAAAAAATAGCCAATATCACTCACTCCGTAAAAGCTGAGCCAATTACTAATTGAACGCTGGGTGACGGCGGCTTTGAAACGATTTGTATGTCCAACTATCCAATTTGTCATAAAACCACCGTAACTTCCCCCTGTCACACCTAACCGATTTTCATCAATAAAGCTATAGTGGTGAAGAGTATGATCAAGAGCACACATGATATCCTGATAATCTTGTCCTCCATAATCATGCCGACATGCATTTACAAACTCCTGCCCGTATCCATGACTCCCCCGTGGATTAACATATAAAACAGCATACCCTTGGGCAGCTAACAGTTGTAATTCGTGAAAAAAAGTTTGCCCGTACATAACATGGGGACCGCCGTGAATTTCCACAATGAGTGGATATTTTTTTCCTTCGATAAACCGATAAGGCCGAAGAAGCCATCCGTGGATTTCCCATCCATCCTCCGCTCGAAATGTCAATGGTTCAGGTTCACACAAGTCCACTTCTTCCAAAAACGAGGCATTCAAATTGGTCCGTTTCGTTACATTTCCCTCTTTTTCCAGTTGATAAAAATCACTCGGATTGGTTGGGGAGCTCATCCCAAGAATAAAGTTCTCTCGATATGGATCATACGAAAAACCAAAAACATGATTATTTTCCTCATAAAGAGCTTGTAACTCCCCATGAAGATTCGTTGCATAGAGTCCAGTCATACCATGTTTTGTTCCTATAAAAAAGATTTGCTCCTCATTCTTTGACCAAATCGGTCCTATATCCGATTCACCATATCGCGTATCACTGATCATTGCATCTCTAGGGAGAAAATCCCATTCCGTACTTAAACAAGTTCGTTCATTCGTGTTTACATCAAACACGAAAAGATCATCCAAGGTCGCTCCCGCATATTGCAGATCAATTCCTAAATAAGCAATTTTATCTCCGCTCGGTGAGAATCTGGCTGCATCATACATTCCTTTCCTACTCGTTAATTGAGTTATTTCTTGCGAGCGAATATGGAATGCATATAAATCATTCGTAGGCTCATCAACTGTATCTTCATTAAAATTTGCCGTAAATAAAATAACATTTCCATCCGGTGAGATGTCTTGAAACTGATGATTTACATCTGAAGTCGTTAATTGCTGAAATGAATCATTTTCCAAATCATATAAAATGATCTGGGTTTTTTTATGATCAAGCAAACCTTTAGCATCTGATTTATAATTTAGATGATGAATGACGAGTGGTTGCTGCTTTTGTTCTTCTTGCTCTTTTTTTCGCTCTTCCTCTGTCTGTTCTTTTTGTTCATGTAAACAATCATCTTTTGCAAGTGGTGCTGTGAAAATAATATATTTCCCGTCGCGAGACCATTCCGGATCATAGGCACCATTTTTCAAAAAGGTAAGCCGTTTAGCTTCTCCACCCGTCAAAAACATGAGCCAAAGTTGATCAACACCACTGCGATCGGACTGAAAAACTACTTTTTTTCCATCAGGCGAAAAACGTGGATGACTATTTTTATGATGATTAAATGTCCATTGCTTTACCGTATGTTCGCCTAAATGTTGATAATAAAGTTGTGATCGATACTCTTCTCCATGTACCGTTGTTGACACATACGCATAACCATCTCCACTTGGGGAAAATTGTGGATCACTACATACTTCTAATTTCGTAAAATCATCTACGGATATAGCGCGTTTTGATGTTGCCATAAAAGTGCCTCCTTATTCAACATATCCTAACATTGTTTTGTAAATGAACATATCGTTCTATGGTAAGAATCTTCTCACTGCCCTCTTTACTCCCAACAAACTACTACTTAATGTATTCTCCTATACAGACAGACATTCCTTCCCAAAGTCAAAACCATTATAAATGCAGAACAAAAATATTACTTTGGTTGTGGAAAGATGGGTATTTGTAGCTATTTATATAAGAAATGTTTTATCGTTCCAACGCTTTTAGAAAGAACGATGTCGTGGGTGAAAGGAGGTTGATCGTGTCGCCTAAGATAGAACGAGCTTAGACTCATCATTACGTAACAAGGAAACAAAACAGGCTTCCCATAAAAGGGAGAAGCCTGTTTGCAATCAATTTGTAGAATACACGTATAACAATCTATGCTTTTTTGAGCCGATATGTTTTAAACGATCTATTCAAGAAAACGGAGAGATTGAATTCCTTATTACGCCTCCTGTAATGACGATTTTTCGTCTAGTTGAAGCGCCTTACTTGTTGAAGCATGGATTTCCTGGAAAAGTTCTGGGTTATCTACTAATTTCATTCCATAAGAAGGAATCATTTCTTTGATTTTTGGCTCCCATTCTTTGAACTCTTGTGGAAAGCTTTTCTCGAGTACTTCAAGCATGACGTGAACGGCTGTTGAAGCACCTGGAGAAGCACCTAGTAATGCCGCAACTGATCCGTCTGCAGCGCTAACAACTTCCGTACCAAATTGAAGCGTTCCTTTACCGCCCGCATCTGTATCTTTGATTACTTGTACACGTTGACCCGCTACGACAATCTCCCAATCTTCACTTTTTGCATTCGGAATAAAGTCTTGCAACTCTTCAATACGTTGTTCTTTCGATAACATAAGTTGCTGGATCAAGTATTTTGTTAAGGGTACGTTTTTTGCACCTGCTGCTAACATCGTAAAGACGTTATTTGGTTTTACAGAATCTAATAAGTCCATATTTGAGCCCGTTTTTAAGAACTTCGGTGAAAATCCAGCAAATGGCCCAAATAACAATGTTTTTTTATTGTCAATATATCGTGTATCAAGGTGTGGTACAGACATAGGTGGAGCCCCTACTGCAGCTTTACCATACACTTTAGCCTCGTGTTGTTCAACTACTTCAGGATTATTGCATACTAAGAATAGTCCACTTACAGGGAAGCCACCGATATGTTTGCTTTCAGGTATACCTGTTTTTTGTAGTAAAGGTAAGCTACCTCCACCGGCTCCGATAAAGACAAATTTTGCAGTATGATATTCTAGTTTTCCGTCCGTATAAACTTTAACTTCCCATTTTCCATCGCTCGTCCGTTTAATGTCTTCCACCTTATGGTTATAGTTAATTTCGACATCTTGATCCTCTAATTGGTCAAACAAAATGCGTGTTAATGCGCCAAAATTGACGTCCGTTCCAGCGTCATTCTTTGTTGCTGCGATCGGTTCATTTGATGTACGACCATCCATAATAAGTGGAATCCATTCACTCAGTTTTTTTGGATCATCAGAAAATTCCATTCCTTGGAATAGAGGATTTTGTGACAGCACTTCAAAACGCTTTTTCAAAAATTGTACGTTTTCTTCGCCTTGTACTAAACTCATATGAGGCAACGGCATAATAAAATCTTGTGGATTTTCGATGAGATTGTTCTCTACAAGATAAGACCAAAATTGCTTGGAAACCTGAAATTGTTCATTGACACTGATCGCTTTTGTCGTATCAATGGATCCGTCTTCCTTTTCAGGCGTGTAGTTCAGCTCGCACAATGCAGAGTGCCCCGTACCTGCATTATTCCACTCGTTCGAGCTTTCCTTACCTGCTTTGTCAAGTTTTTCAAAAACTTTAATTTCCCACTCTGGTTCTAACTCCTTCAGCAGTGTACCTAAAGTTGCACTCATGATTCCAGCACCAATTAAGATAATGTCTGCTCTCGTTTGCATGTTACTCATTTTTACCTTCCTTAAATTATAAAATTTACAGAAAAAGTGTAAGGATGACCCTTACGCATCACAAACAAGCCAAGGCACGACCTCATCTCACACCTTTTCTGTATTAATTAATCTTTAATTATAGTGTATCATAATTGTTGTTCTATATCTTCTATTATATCGTATGTGTCATGATTCATTGATGAACCTATTTCTCAATTCACTTATAAGTCTCTTCAAGCCTTTTCCTCCAACGCTCGAAAAGTGTGTTTTTAGGAAAAATTGTATGAAAATGAAACAGCAAATAAACCTCCGCTTCCCCCCTTGTACATGCATGTCTGCCAGTTATCACATGAGATAGAATCTTTATGTTACAATGTTCTTAATATGATATTTTATAGTTACAATTTAATCGTTTATGATCGCTAAAAGATTCAAATTATGATCGATATCAACGGTATTTCTTATGTATGTAGGAGGTTGTAAGATGGGTCCATTACAGGGAAAAACAGCCATAATCACTGGATCAAGTGGTGGCATTGGTGCTCGTATTGCAAAAGAACTTGCTAAAGAAGGCACAAATGTCGTACTAGCTGCCCGCAATGTAGAGAAACTCTCAGAAATAGAAAAGGAAATCAAGGAACAAAAAAACGGAAAAGTATTGACGGTCCAGACAGATGTAACAAATAAACAACATGTTGAAGTGTTAGTAAATAAAGCTGAAGAAGCATTTAATCATGTTGATATTTTAGTAAATAATGCGGGGCAAATGCTTTCATCAACGATTCGCTCAGGAAAAGTAGAAGAATGGGAAAAAATGATTGACGTCAATATAAAAGGAGTACTTTACAACATCCATAGCGTATTGCCGTCTATGTTGGAACGCTCATGTGGCCATATTATTAACATCGCATCCGTATCAGGCTTTGAAGTAACAAAAGTTAGTACCGTCTATAGTGCAACGAAATTTGCGGTCCGGGCCATTTCCGCTGGTCTGGAAAAAGAGCTAGCCAAAACCGGGGTTCGTGTAACGAATATTTCGCCAGGTATGGTGG
>DATGTE010000052.1:0-33418 GCA_035301985.1 Bacillota bacterium | reverse complement strand
ATTGGTGTCTCTCGACGTTTCTGGGTAGTAGCTTAAATCCATATAGGAACCTCACCTAACGAGGATAATGTTTATGCGATTGTTAACACATATCTATCTTTACAAAAGCTAGAATACTTGTCAAGTACTACTGAATGATAGAACTGTGAATATTTTAAACATATCTTGATTACAGTGTTACTTTATGAAGATTGAATTCGTTCTTTGTCTGAATGTCTTTTAGCCATTCGCTCTCGGTCTCGTTTTAATACACGTTGTAAATATTGACCTGTATAAGAGACTTTTTCCTGAGCGATTTCTTCAGGCGTACCTGTGGCAATCACTTTACCTCCACCATCTCCACCCTCAGGTCCTAAATCAATAATGTGATCAGCAGTCTTGATGACATCGAGATTGTGTTCGATAATAACAACTGTATCACCATTGTCCACGAGGCGTTGTAACACCCGAAGGAGACGTTGAATATCATGGACGTGTAAACCTGTTGTCGGTTCATCTAATATATAAACAGATTTACCATTTGACCGACGGTGTAGTTCGCTAGCCAATTTTACTCGCTGGGCTTCTCCACCAGATAGTGTCGTCGCTGGTTGACCAAGTTTAATGTAACCCAGTCCGACATCATAAATCGTCTGTAATTTTCGTTTGATTTTAGGTATATTTGCAAAAAAATCAAGTGCTTCTTCCACTGTCATATCTAAAATTTCCGCAATGTTTTTTCCTTTATACTCCACTTCTAATGTTTCACGATTGTAGCGTTTTCCGTGGCACACTTCACAAGGAACGTATACATCAGGTAAAAAGTGCATTTCAATTTTAATAATCCCATCACCACGGCAGGCTTCACAACGGCCTCCTTTTACATTAAAGCTAAATCGTCCTTTTTTATAACCACGAATCTTCGCTTCATTCGTCTCTGCAAATACATCGCGAATATCGTTGAATACTTGTGTATATGTCGCAGGGTTAGAGCGTGGTGTTCGTCCGATCGGTGATTGATCAATTTCGATTACTTTTTCGATCTCTTCGATCCCTTTCACTGCTTTATGTTTACCAGGCTTATGTCTTCCCCGATACAATTCCTTTGCCAACGCTTTATATAAAATTTCATTCACTAACGTACTTTTTCCCGATCCGGAAACACCCGTAACGACAGTCAACAAACCGAGTGGAAATTTTACGGATATATTTTTCAAGTTGTTTTCAGCTGCACCGATGATCTCGATAAACCGTTGATCGCTTTTTCTCCGTTCGACTGGTAATGGAATGAATTCTTTTCCTGACAAATATCTCCCCGTCAATGATTCCTTGACTTTCATCACATCTTTTGGCGTTCCACTGGCAACAATTTCACCACCATGTTCACCTGCTCCTGGCCCAATATCAATTAACCAATCTGCAGCTAACATCGTATCTTCATCATGCTCAACGACGATTAACGTATTATCTAAATCGCGCATTTGTTTTAACGTACGAATGAGCCGATCATTATCTCGTTGATGAAGTCCGATTGACGGTTCATCCAATACATACAAAACTCCTGTTAATGCTGAACCAATTTGGGTAGCTAAGCGAATACGTTGTGCCTCTCCCCCGGATAATGTTCCTGCTGAACGCGATAAAGTTAAATAGTCCAAGCCGACATTTTCTAAAAACTGTAAACGGTCGCGAATCTCTTTTAAAATCATCCGAGCAATTTGTGCTTCTTTTTTCGTTAAGTCTAACGATTCGAAAAATGCTTTAGCCTCTGTAATTGAGTTTTCCGTTACTTCACCAATATGTTGACCATTGATTTTTACTGATAAAGCCTCTTCGTTCAGTCGATACCCATCACAAGTCGGACAGGCTTTTTGAGCCATATAATTTTCTAGCTTCTCGCGAATAAAGTCTGAAGTTGTTTCCCGATACCGGCGAGCAATATTATTGAGCACGCCTTCAAATAAAATCATTTGGTCGTGTTTTCTTCCATAATCATTCACATAATGAAAACGAATCTTCTCGCGCCCACTTCCGTACAAAATTTTATTCATTTGCTCTTCAGGAATGTCTTTAACAGGGATATCCATATCAATTTCATAATGTTCACATACGCTCTTTAACAGTTGGGGATAGTATTTTGAGCTAATTGGTTTCCAAGCGATGATTGCATGATCATTTAGCGACCGATCCCAATCTGGAATAACGGCATCGAGATCAACTTCCGTTTTTGTTCCTAATCCATCGCAAGACGAGCAAGCACCATACGGGCCGTTAAATGAGAACAGTCGTGGCTCTAACTCACGAATGGAGAACCCACAAATCGGACAAGCGTGTTTTTCGCTAAATACGAGTTCTTCGCTGTCAATCATATCGACGATGACCGTTCCACCTGCTAAGTTTAATGCTGTTTCTAGTGAGTCACTAAGCCGATTTTCAATCCCTTCTTTAACGATAATCCGATCGACAACGACTTCGATCGAATGCTTTTTATTTTTGTCTAAGTCGATGTCATCAGTTACTTCGCGCATTTCCTGATCGACACGAAGGCGTACGTAGCCTTCTTGCTTTAACTTTTCAAGAATCTGAATGTGCTTTCCTTTACGTCCAGAAACAACAGGCGCTAAAATTTGTAACCTCGTTCGCTCTGGGTACTCTAAAATACGATCGACCATTTGTTGAACCGTTTGCGAGCTGATTTCGATATCATGCTTGGGACAGACAGGGCGTCCCACGCGCGCATATAACAATCGTAAATAGTCCGAAATCTCTGTGATCGTTCCTACAGTGGAGCGCGGATTTTTACTCGTTGTTTTCTGATCGATGGAAATAGCTGGCGACAAGCCTTCGATCAAATCCACATCAGGTTTATCCATTTGTCCAAGAAATTGACGCGCATAAGCGGAGAGGGATTCAACATATCTCCGCTGTCCCTCGGCGTAGATCGTATCAAAAGCGAGCGATGATTTTCCAGACCCCGACAAGCCTGTAACGACAACAAATTTATTTTTAGGAATTGTGACGTCGATATTTTTCAAATTGTGAGCCCGAGCACCTTGAATGATAATGGATTTGTTCGTCATGAAGAAAGTCATCCTTCCACTTTACTGTACTTGTTTTACAAATTAAGCGACGGTCTGAGTGCTAAATTCATCCGTCTGCTTTAAGTTCAAAAATAATATCACGTAATTCAGCTGCTTTTTCAAAGTCAAGCGCTTTAGCAGCTTCTTTCATTTCTTTTTCCATATTTTCCAACGTTTTTTCTTTCTCTTTTTTCGTTAATTCTGTCAAGCTCTTCGTTTGTGTTTTATATTCTTCTTGGTCTTCGACAGCAATCGTTGCCCGTATGACATCTCGCACTTCTTTCTTAATCGTCGTCGGTGTAATATTGTGCTTTTCATTGAAAGCTTGTTGAATGTCACGACGTCGATTCGTTTCATCGATCGCGACTTGCATCGATTGTGTAATTTGATCCGCATACATAATGACTTCCCCGTTTTCATTTCGAGCAGCTCGTCCCATCGTTTGAATGAGCGATCGCTCTGAACGTAAAAAGCCTTCTTTATCCGCATCAAGAATAGCGACAAGCGATACTTCTGGAATGTCGAGCCCTTCACGGAGCAGGTTAATCCCGACTAGGACATCATAGGTTCCAATCCGTAAATCACGAATGATTTCAATTCGTTCTAACGTTTTAATTTCAGAGTGCAAGTATGCGACTTTCAACCCGAGTTCTTTCAAGTAATCGGTTAAATCCTCTGCCATTTTCTTCGTCAATGTAGTGACAAGCACTCGCTCATCACGATCAATTCGCACATTTATTTCTCCGATTAAATCATCAATTTGTCCTTCAATCGGTCGGACGTGAACTTTCGGGTCTAATAAACCGGTCGGACGGATAATTTGTTCCGTCATTTCCGGTGTATGTTCAAGTTCATACGGACCTGGTGTTGCGGAAATATAAATGAGTTGATTCGTCGACTTTTCAAATTCTTCAAATGTTAGCGGTCGGTTATCTAAAGCAGACGGAAGGCGAAAACCATGCTCGACCAATACTTGCTTACGGGCACGGTCTCCGTTATACATTCCACGAATTTGCGGCAATGTCACATGGGATTCGTCGACAACAACTAAATAATCATCCGGAAAATAATCAAGCAATGTATACGGTTGGGCACCCGCCTCACGAAATGTCATATGTCGAGAATAGTTTTCAATTCCAGAACAAAAGCCCATTTCTTCCATCATTTCAAGATCGTAGTTTGTCCGCTGTTCAAGTCGTTGTGCCTCTAACAATTTATCTTGATCACGTAATTCTTTTAATCGTTCAGCTAATTCTTTTCTTATATTTTCAATCGCTTTCTTCAACTTATCTTCACGCGTAACGAAGTGTGATGCTGGGAAAATGGCAACATGTTCACGGTCGCCGATAATTTCTCCTGTAAACGCATCTACCTCTCGAATCCGATCGATTTCATCACCAAAAAATTCAATCCGAATACAATGTTCTTCACGAGATGCGGGGATAACTTCTACCGAATCACCGCGTACGCGAAAAGTTCCGCGTTGGAAATCAATATCATTACGAGCATATTGGATGGCTACGAGGTCTCTGAGCAATTGGTCACGATCTTTTTCCATCCCCATCCGTAATGATAATACTTGACTCCGATACTCATCGGGGGAACCTAATCCATAAATACACGAGACACTCGCGACAATTAACACATCGTTCCGCTCAAATAATGCCGATGTTGCAGAGTGTCTTAATTTATCAATTTCGTCATTTATACTCGCATCTTTTTCGATAAATGTATCGGACGACGGTACATACGCTTCAGGCTGGTAGTAATCATAGTAACTGACAAAATATTCGACTGCATTGTTCGGAAAAAACTCTTTGAATTCACTATATAACTGACCAGCCAACGTTTTATTATGGGCGATTACTAATGTCGGCCGATTTATTTCTTTAATCACGTTGGAAACCGTAAACGTCTTACCCGTTCCTGTCGCTCCCAATAACGTCTGGTGCCGTTGACCTGCCAATACTTTTTTCACTAATTCATCAATGGCTTGTGGCTGATCGCCACGAGGTTCGAATTCGGATACGAGTTCAAATTTGTTATTCACCGGTCTTGCCTCCGTTCTTCATCAATAAGTTTATCATAGTTATCATCTATTTTAACATATCCACGAACAAACATTCTATTGTTAAACATCTATCCGATGTTGCTTCAAAACATACTTTATATGTGCGCCCTCGTTCATCATTATAAAGCATAAAAAGCATCCACATACATTTCGTACATGGATACCTATGTATCGTAATCTATATTTATAGCTGATGATAAGGAGGTGCTGTGAAAATCAAACCTAATTGATGATGGTCTCCTTCATAAAACGCGCTCTGAATAAAACGAATTTCCCCGTTTTCATCTAACACATCAATTTTAAAAAATGAACCATTATGTTGTAAGGCGTAATAAAAGTCTTCGACAGTGGAGACTTCATATCCGTTCACCTTCTTAATCGTCTCGCCAATTTGAAAATCTAAACGGTCCGCTGGAGTGTTTGGAATGATGCCTAATATTTTCAATCCGTTGTCAGTCGGGTGGAAATAAGGATGTTGTTCTTCATTTCTTATTCGTTGACGATACTTCACCCATTCATGGCCTAAAATAGCAATGATGACCGCTACAAACGACAGCCATGGAACGAATATACTCATTGACGCGATCAATGTAACGACCAAAGCTAAAATAAAATTTGCCTTAGCTAAAATGCCAACTTCTTTTTTCGGAGCAAACCCTTTCGCAACATAATCAAATCCTACTAAAAAGGGAATGAGAATGAGACTATATGATTCACCACCCATCGAAAAATACGGCCAAAATGGGGCAAAAGATGTAATCAAACCAGATGGCACGAAGGTAAAAAAGGGAATGACCGCTAATCTTTTAATATGATGCTCACCAATCCAAAGGCCACGGTCTCCTTTCGTTAGCTTGGGAAAAGTATCATTGTGCTTCATCCGATAAAGTAAGAAAGCTTCGGCAATAAGGAACAAGCCTAATAAAATTGCCAATCCCTCAAAATTCACTTGAGTGAGCCACGGTCGACTCCCCAACACATAGGGTGCAAACATGAGGATGACATAGGTTATTCCAATCGTATAGCTTGCTGACAACATCGAAAATCGCCAGCTAAATAAAATAACGACAATACTTAACAGCATAATGGCTTCAATCGGTAATACGATTCCGATTCCAACCGTAATGAGCGTAATGAAGACGCCAAAGCCGATTGAGAACCAAAATGTATGACTCCATTCCGAAAACATATCAAAAACTTTATAACCAAACTGTAATCGTTCTTGCTTCATTCTTCGATAACTCGCGATAGCGACAAGTAAAATCGCCCAATATAACAATGGATTTAAAAAAAATCTACCAACTCCTTTTATCCCTTCAATCAACCACGCTTCGATCACTCAACTCACCTTCCCATCATACGATGAACTTCACAATCTATGATCCGATCGTCTACCGAATAAACCGACTCCAACCAGGCTCATTCACTAAATTAAAAGATTGTTGTATTTCTTTTTGTAATCGAGTATCTATGATTCTAGTATACGCTAAAAAAAGGTAAATTTCTCGCTTTTGGAAGATTATATCCACCTAATCCCCTGTTAATCGTAAATTTTATAGTATAAGGGAAGTGATTCAGCAGCTAAGCTATGACATGAGAAAAAATCCGTGGATCAACAGCGATCCACGGATGATATTGTACTGCTACTGCAAAGATTCAATTGCTTTTTCTAATTGTTGATCATCTTTCCCTTCCCGTACAAATTCAATAAGTTTCGTTTCAATGAGTCCGCCTGTTTCTTCGTCTACCTCACCGGTTACTTTTAAATCATGTTCTTTTTGAAACGCTTTTACACTCTCTACTGTTCCCTTGTCAAAATATCCGTCCGTGCGTCCTGGTTCAAAGCCTAATCCTTTTAACATCTGTTGAATGTTTTCGATGTTCTCACCCGTTTGATCAAACTTCAATGGCTTCTTAATTTGAACTGGATTGGCATGATAATGTTCAGGTTGTTTGACTTCAATTGTCGGTTTTACACCTTTTTCATTAATCCAATTCCCTTTTGGTGAAAGCCATTTATAAAATGTCAATTTAATTGTACTTCCATCCCCTAGAGGAACAGCTTGCTGAACAGTACCTTTTCCAAAACTAGTCGTACCGATGACATCATAACCGACTTCTTTCATAGCGACAGCAAGGATCTCAGATGCCGATGCACTTCCTTCATCGACTAAAACAGTGATTGGATAATCTTTCTTTTCTTCTAAATCGGTATAATGTTTATCCGTTTCGCCATTTGGGTCTTCAATTTGGATGTATGGGATATCACTCGGAATAAAATGCTCTAAAATTTCTTCAACCGAATTGAGGAGTCCCCCCGGATTTCCACGAACATCGATGATTAAACCATCCATACCATCCGACTCCAGTTGTGTTAATTGATCATTAAATTCTTCAGCCGTACCCTCGGAAAAGTTCGTAATCTCAATCAAACCAATGTTTTCATTTTCGTCGGTGATCATTTCTGAATAGACCGTCTCAACAGGAATTGTATCTCGTACAATTGTTACTTCGAAAGGTTCTGTTGCTCCACTACGTTTAATTTTCAAGACAACTTCTGAACCTTTTTCACCACGAATTTTATTCACGGCTTCATTTAGATCTAACCCTTCAAGACTTTCATCATCAACTGAAAGCACTTGGTCATTTGGTCGTAAGCCGGCTTTTTCAGCAGGGGAATCTTTAATGGGTGCGACAATCGTTACTTGTCCATTCATCATACTCACTTCAGCACCGATTCCTTCAAAAGAAGATTCAATTTGCTCATTGAATTCTTCCATTTCTTCTGGATCCATATACGTACTGTAAGGGTCTTCTAAAGTCGACAACATGCCTTGAATCGCACCTTCAATGAGCTGATCATCGTCGATTTCTTCGATGTAATGTTGCTTGATCAGCCCATATGCCTGCGTCACTTTGCTGATATTTTCTGGTGGTTGAATATCTCCTGAGTCCTCACTTAAAAAGTCCTCGTACCATTCACTGTCATTGGATTTCGTCGGATTTTTCGATTGAGCAAGAGATACGCCAAAATAAGCTCCGATAAAGCCTAACAACAAAGCAATCATTGAAAGAAGTATAATATGTCGTTTCCTTAAATTCATGCACTCACCCCAAATAATTACGTATTTAACAAATTATACGAGCTAATAATGAAAAGCATACCATGTTATCTCATTAATGACTATGATTTCGGTTGCTATTCAACGTTTTTATACATGTATTTTTAATGGAAAAGACATCCCAAATTACGGGATGTCTTCATAAATTAAAGCCGTGTGATCATACATATTTTTCCATTATTTATTTCTCTCTTTATACCTTTCACTTAAGGTAAATAGGACATCGGATTCACTGAATTACTTTTTGCAGCATTCCATGGACCTTCATGGATTTCAAAGTGTAAGTGTGGCCCTGTAGACATTCCTGTATTACCGGTTGCACCAATCACATCGCCTTGGGACACAGCTTGTCCAGATGACACATTAATATCGTTCAAATGCGCATAGAGAGTTGTGTAAGTTTTCCCGTTGATTGAATGGGAAATCATAATGGTTTTTCCATATCCATTCATCGTACCAGCTGTCAAAACAACCCCTGAAGCTGATGCTTTCAATGTCGTACCGACCGGAGTACCTAAATCAATTCCTGCATGTAATTTTGTCTGTCCTGTTTTCGGATGGACTCTCGTACCATACGATGATGTTACCCCGCCCGCTGCCGGCCAAATGAAGTCTCCACCTTGCTTCTCTGGCTCTGGTGCTGGTTTAGGCTCAGGAGTTTTATTTGCACTTGGTTTAGGACTTGGACTTTTTTCTGAAGAAGTTGGCGCTTTTTCTGGCGTTTGTTTTTCTACTGATTCTGTTTCTTGAGTTTCGTTAACTTCTTCTGTTTCTTGTGTCTCTACTTCTTGAGTGTCTTCGTCTTGTGTTGCCGCTTCTTCTTTAGCTGCTTGTTCTTTACGTTCTTTTTCTTTTTCAGCCTCTTCTTTAGCTTGACGTTCCAATTCGCCTTTTTCCTCTTCGGCTAAACGTTGAGCTTTTTCAATGGAAGCTTCTTGAGATTCGAGGATGGCTTGTTCTTCTTCTAAACTTAAATTATATTCTTCTAGCTCTTCTTGCTCCTCTACTAAATCCTCAATTAAAGCTTCTTTTTCTTTTACTTGCTCATCCAATTGTTCTTGTAAAGAAACGAGCTCTTTCTTTTGATTCTCTAAATCTAGTTTTTTCTGTTCAACGGCTGATTTTTTCTCTTCAACTTCCGATTTTTTACTTTCCAATTCTTTTTTATCCGCTTCATGTTCCTCCATGATGGATTGGTCTTGGTCCATGATTGTATTTACAGCAGATGTTCGACTAATGAAATCTCCGAAATCCTTTGATCCTAAAATGACTTCAGCGAATTTCATTGAGCCACCACTTTTTTGAATGGAACGAAGACGATCTTTCAATAATTCTTCGCGCTTTGCAATTCTTTCCTCTAAATTTTCGATATCGATGATGAGCTGATCAATCTGTTCTTCTAATTCTTCCATTTCCGCATCGGTCTTCTCGATATCAGCTTCTTTTTGATCGATATCTTCTTTCATTTTTTTCAAGCGTTCATCAATTGACTCAATTTCATCATGAATCTCTTTTTGTTTATCTAAATTTTTATTGATTTTATTGTCTGTTTCTTGTTTATCTTGAGTCACGTTTTCACGCTTGTCATTAATTTTTCCTTGTTCTTCTTGTAATTCATTTATCTCTTTATTTAAATCATCGACTGATTGTGCAGATACATAACTCAAACCCGGGTTAGCAGACAATGCTAAAAATGTCGCTAACGCACATGCATTAAACTTTTTCACGTTTCTTCCCCTTCCCCTAATTAAATCATCATTTTTTTATCTATATCGGTCTTCATACCTTTAAGAATTTTCGTACACTCATCATACTTCCCCAAATTCCGATGACCACACCGATGGCGATGATCATAAGTGACAATTGCCATGCCAATGGATTAAATGGTAATAACTCGGCAAATTTGAAGGTGATGTGTGGACTTATATTTTTGTCTAAATAATAGTAGCCGACTAACACACCAGATACCGGAATGATTGAACCGAGTAATCCGAGTAACATGCCTTCTATGAAAAACGGCCATCTAATAAACCAGTTTGTTGCACCGACCAATTTCATGATTCCTATCTCTGTACTTCGTGCCATGATGGTCAGTTTAATCGTGTTGGATATTAGAAAAATAGCTGTAAATACAAGCCCGATGATTAGGACCAAACCGATTGTTCGTGCCTGATTGTTAAACTTAAATAGACGTTCAACAACTTCTTTTCCGTAAACAACATCTTCTACATGATCATATTGTTTAATTTTGTTGGCAATATTTTTTGTGTTATCAGGGTGCATCGCTTTGACAATGAACGTGTGATTCAATGGGTTGTCCTGTTCAAATAACTCCCATGACTTCCCTTCCTCACCCATACTTTCTACTAATTTTTCGAGCTCTTCATCTTTAGAAGAAAAAGTGACGGTATCGACTTGTTTAAGTTCCTCGATTTGTGCACCTAATTGTTTGATCTCTTTATCCTCAGCTGTACGGTCAATATGAACATTGATCTCGACGTCTTTTTCTACTTGCTCGGCCATATGGTTAAGGTTCAACATTAAGGCGACGAATACTCCTACTAACGTTAAGGTCACAGTAACTGCACTGATGGAGGCTACAGACATCCAACCATTTCGAAAAATATTTTTTATCCCTTCACGAATATGGCGTTTAAATGTCCTCATCTTCATAGCCGTATTCACCTCCATGCTCGTCCCTGACAATGATGCCATCTTCAATGGCGATTACGCGCTTTTTCATCGTGTTGACAATTTCTTTGCTATGCGTTGCCATAATCACAGTCGTTCCCCGATCATTGATTTCCTCAAAAACACGCATAATTTCCCAAGATGTATCAGGGTCCAAGTTTCCTGTCGGCTCATCCGCAATGACAATTTTAGGCTGATTAGCAATTGCACGAGCAATCGATAGTCGTTGTTGCTCACCGCCAGATAATTCATGCGGTAAAGATTGGGCCTTTTCACTTAACCCTACAAGTTCGAGCACTTCCATCACACGTTTTTTGATGACCCGAGGATGTTCTTCAATCACTTCTAATGCAAAGGCTACATTTTCATAGGCTGATAGTTTTGGGAGCAATTTAAAATCTTGGAAAACAACACCGATCTCTCTACGCAAATACGGAATCTCTCTTTCTTTCAGCTTGTTTAATTTCGTGTTATTTACGACGATTTCTCCTTTTGTCGGCTTTACTTCTCGATAGATTAGTTTTACCAGTGTCGATTTCCCTGCACCACTCGGTCCTACTATGTACACAAATTCACCAGGTTCTATATCTACATTAATGCCGCTGAGGGCAGTTACCCCATTATCGTATGTCTTTTCGACATCCATCATCAAGATCATATATTCTCACCTTTATGTGTCATTTGTTATTTTAGAAAAATTATAATTTGTTATTACTTCGTAAATCATTGCTTTCAATCCCTGTCCATTATAACATCTTTCGGCAATTTTTTTAGATACAAATTGATTACATTTTCATTTCAATACAGGCTTTTTTTAGCATTTTGTTACATTTGATTAACATATGGAAATTGTTGGTATAAGATTCGAGGAATACTTCAACTCTCTACACATCCATCCGTTAGAAAACATGTAATTTTAAGAGTTGTTCAACTTAAATCATTCCATGATGTAAATGATTGGTTTTCATGACGTATAAATAACGTTGCTACATCATACGCATGGAACATCGTTGAAAAGTAACCATAAAAAAACTCGGTCTTTGCATTGGAGCAAAGACCAAGTTTTTGTGAGTCTTTATTTCTTCTCTGCCAACCAGTCTGCAAGGGTTTGGGCATCTTCTTCTGGTAAGTCTTGAGCTGGCATACTTCCTTGACCATTTACAATAATATCTTTGATTTCGTCTGCTGAATTGTTAGCACCAGCGTTGTTTAGGTCTGGTCCAGCACCACCTGATAAGTCTTCACCGTGACAAGAAGCACAGTTTTGTTTATAAAGATCTTCAGCGCCGGATGCTTCAGTCGTTTCACCAGCATCATCGCCACCAGCGTCGCCTCCATCAGTTGCTCCATCGTCTCCGCCACCACAAGCACCTAAGACAAGGGCAGAACCGAAGAGAATAGCCATTAACCATTTCTTCATACAAAAAATCCCCCTTACAAAAATGTAATAAAATTCTACTAACACTTATATTATAACCAATCCATATTGATTTAAAACCTTTTTCACATAACACTTTTGATGATCGGCGTCTTAAAGCATTGATATGATAGCCTTTATGGCGAATTGTGGCATTTTCATGAACACATGAGTATGGGCATTTTTACCACATATTCGTTCATTGGAACATAGAGCGATTAACAATCGGTTTAAGTGTCCATTTGTGATCGTAAATAGGCATCGATAAACGGATTGATGTCACCATCGATCACACGTTGGATATTTCCTATTTCAACATTTGTCCGGTGATCTTTCACCATCGTGTAGGGATGAAACACATATGAACGAATTTGGTTCCCCCAACCGATTTCTTTTTGTTCACCGCGTAATTCAGCTAGTTCTTCTTCTTGCTTTTCAATTTCTAATTGATACAATTTTGACTTTAACATTTTCATGGCTGACTCACGGTTCTTAATTTGTGAACGTTCGTTTTGGCACGTGACAACAATATCTGTTGGCAGGTGGGTAATACGCACTGCCGAATCGGTTGTATTTACATGTTGTCCACCGGCACCACTTGAACGATATGTGTCAATTTTGATATCTTCATTTTTAATTTCGATATCAACATCATCTGTCATTTCGGGAGTTACATCACATGATACAAAAGAGGTGTGGCGACGTCCTGATGAGTCAAAAGGCGATATGCGTACTAAACGATGCACACCTTTTTCGGCTTTTAAATACCCATAGGCGTTATGCCCTTTAATTAAAAGGGTAACACTCTTCACACCTGCTTCATCTCCAGGTAAATAGTCCAATGTTTCAACTGTGAAGTTTTTATCCTCACTCCAACGTTGGTACATGCGCAACATAATGCTTGCCCAGTCTTGTGATTCGGTTCCACCAGCGCCTGGATGAAGTTCTAAAATCGCATTATTCGCATCATAAGGTTCGCTCAGTAACATTTGTAGTTCAAAATCATTAACAACTTTCCGGAATTGAATCATTTCTTCTTTTAGTTCTTGAAATAATTCTTGATCGTTTTCTTCTTTGACCAGTTCATATGTTACTTCGAGGTCTTCTACCGTTTCTACGATTTGTTTAAACCCACCGACTAAATGTTTTAATTGATTCGTTTCACTGATGACCGATTGGGCTGCTTCTTGGTCATCCCAAAAAGCAGGCTCTGCCATTTGCAGTTCAAGCTCTTTAATGCGGGTTTCTTTTTCTTCTAAGTCAAAGAGACCCCCTAAATTGTTCGGTGCGTGAAATCATTTGTTCTAACTCATGCTTAATATCTACAAGTTCCATTTTTTTATCACCTCAGAAATATTTGTTGATCGATTATACTCCAAACTCCAAAAAACAGAAGCCGTCTTTCATAATCGACTGCTTCTGCCCACGATCGCAATCGACAATTCTCTATTCTTTACTTACCATGACAATTTTTATATTTTTTACCACTACCACATGGACAAGGGTCATTCCGGCCGATATTATGTTTTCGAACGTATGGACGGCGCTTTTTCTTTTTCTGATCTTGGCCACCTGAGACAGCTTGTGTATTTTTAACAACTTCTTCACGCTGTAAATTTTCGCGAATGTTTGCTTTCATAATATATCTAGCCACTTCTTCTTCAATATTTTCAATCATTGCTTCAAACATGGCGAAGCCTTCCATCTGATATTCTCTCAATGGATCGTTTTGACCGTACGCTCGCAAGTGGATCCCTTGACGTAATTGATCCATCTGGTCAATATGATCCATCCATTTTGTGTCAACCGTGCGTAAAAGGATCACTTTTTCAAATTCTTGCATCTGTTCAGGTGAAAGCTCTTCTGATTTTTCATCATAACGGAATTTAACTTTATCCATGATCAATTCAATCATTTCTTCAGGGTCTTTCCCCTTTAAATCACGAACGGAAAGATCTTCCGCAGGCAATAAGTTACCATGAACAAATTCGACAATCGTATCAACGTTCCACAACTCTTCGTCTTCATCTTGTGTGTGTGCATGGACGACACGTTGAACCGTTGACAAAATCATATTTTCAATAATGTCACGAAGGCCATCTTCTGTCTCAATGACTTGCAGACGTTGTTTATAGATGATTTCCCGTTGTTCACGTAAAACATCATCATAAGATAGTACTGTTTTACGAGCATCGAAGTTATTTCCTTCGACGCGTTTTTGAGCAGATTCAACGGCCCGGGATACCATTTTACTTTTAATCGGTTCAGAATCATCCATTCCGAGTCGATCCATCATATTACTCAAGTTATCGGAACCAAAACGACGCATTAACTCGTCTTCCATTGATAAATAAAACTGCGATAAGCCTGGGTCACCTTGTCGACCTGCACGCCCACGCAACTGATTATCGATTCGTCGGGATTCATGGCGTTCTGTACCGATTACAGCAAGTCCTCCAAGCTCTTTAACGCCTTCTCCAAGGCGAATATCCGTTCCTCGCCCCGCCATGTTTGTCGCAATCGTAACCGCACCTTTTTGTCCAGCCTGTTCAATAATCTCTGCTTCTCGAAAGTGGTTTTTCGCATTCAGTACGTTATGCTTAATTTTCGCCTTTTTCAAAAGTTTAGATATTAATTCACTTGTTTCAACCGCTACCGTACCGACCAATACAGGTTGTCCTTTTTCATAACGATCTTTAATTTCCTCGACGACAGCGTGAAACTTTCCTTCCATTGTACGGTAAATTAAGTCTGGATGATCGACCCTCGCAATCGGTTCATTCGTAGGAATGGCAATAACATCCATATTATATATATTTCTAAACTCTTCTTCCTCTGTTTTAGCCGTTCCTGTCATCCCGGCAAGCTTCTGGTACATTCGGAAGAAGTTCTGGAAAGTAATCGACGCTAAAGTCATACTTTCATTTTGGATATTCAATCCTTCTTTTGCTTCAATCGCCTGGTGTAACCCATCACTATAGCGGCGCCCTTTCATCAACCGCCCTGTAAACTGGTCGACAATGATGACTTCGCCTTCTTGAACAACATAATCTGTGTCACGATGCATCGATACATGAGCTTTTAACGCTTGATTAATGTGATGTGTTAACGATACATGTTCTAAGTCAAATAAGTTTTCTATCGAAAAGTATCGTTCTGCTTTATTAATCCCTTCTTCTGTGAGCTGAACACCTTTCGTTTTTTCATCATACGTATAATCCGTTTCTCGATTCAATGTATTCACAAAAGCATTTGCTCTCTGATAAGATGATGCAGACTTTTGTGCTGTTCCAGAAATAATTAACGGCGTTCGCGCCTCATCAATTAAAATGGAGTCCACCTCGTCAATAATAGCAAAATGAAGAGGACGTTGTACCATTTGTTCTTTATACAACACCATATTGTCCCGTAAATAATCAAAACCAAACTCGTTATTCGTCCCATACGTAATATCGGCTGCATATGCTTCCTTTTTCTCTTCTTTGGATAAACCTGTCCCATTCAAACCAACTGTCAAACCTAAGAAGTTATACAGCTTACCCATTTCGTTCGCATCACGATCAGCCAAGTAGTCATTAACGGTAATAATATGGACGCCTTTTCCGGTTAATGCATTTAAATAAGCCGGCATTGTAGCAGCCAATGTCTTTCCTTCTCCGGTCTTCATTTCAGCTATATTCCCTTCATGAAGAGCTACAGCACCCATAAGCTGAACTGGAAAAGGGCGCATACCTAATACACGCTTTGAGCCTTCCCGGACAACTGCATAAGCCTCTACAAGAAGGTCATCTAAACTTTCTCCCTTTTGGTAGCGTTCCTTAAATTGTTCCGTTTTTTGTTTTAATTGATCATCCGATAGTTGTTCATATTCTTGCTCTAACGCTTCGATCTGATCGACTGTCTTTTGGATTCTTTTCAATTCTCTTGAGTTTCGACTGCCAAAAATCTTTTTCAAAAACCCTAGCATATTGGACGCTCCTCTAAATAATATGGTTAAAAAAGTCAGCAAATAAAATAAGGCCGACGATGTTGTTCATGTATCGCTTCTATACGAGTCCACCGTTACGGAAGAACTGAAAAGCAGAAATTCACACACTGTCGACACAAAAATAACTGCATATAGTAAAGTCAAAAGTGAGTTCCATGAGTCAGAATCAAAAGCTTTTCCGACTTACGTATTCATTAAATGAATCAGTTAACTTAACCCACCTCTAATATATCGTTTTCTCCATGATTGCATGGGAATGACTGCTATTATTCTACATGATCCATCTGATTGGATACCGAGTTACTCATCGATGAATCCACTGTGGGAAAACATGATAATCCAACATTTATCATAACATTTTTTAAACCGTGATGACAACTACAATATTGGCATGAGTGGGCTAAAAAAAGAAAATCCTCTATTCTTTCCAAATAAAGAGTAGTCCAGAGGGGGGACTACTCTTTAGGCGAAGAATTGTAGAGGTTGACTTGGGGATAATTAGAAGATTATCTTTCGGGGGAAGATACATGAAGATTGTTTGAATAATACTGAGGATCCTTTAATGTATCCACCAACTCGGAGATGCGACCATTCGTCGTAGCAATGATTTCTACTAATTGTGCAATCGTTTTTTCGTGCTGTTGTACTTTTAAGGCTAACTGTTGCAATGAAGTTTCATCAGCTTCAGTCATTTTCACACCTCCTAGTGAACCGTTACTTATGTTATACCATATGATAAGCTTTAAAGACGAGTTGGTATTTTCCTATTTTAAAATAGATTTTTCTACGTATCGATCAAAAAGAACACTTTCATGCAAATAATTCCCAATATTATGATAAAACATGCCATATTTACAGTGGAAAATATTGTTTTAATCTTTCGTTTTACACATTTCGACAAGTCCGATATTCCCACTCCCCCATATCCATCTAAAAAGTGAATCGTAACAGAACAAAAAAGGATTGGGTCAACAAAATTTGCTGACTCAATCCTTTTTTATTATTTGAAGCTAGTTTTGCTCCTGCCTCTTCCGATGTAAATTAAATATGGGGTTCAATCAGTCCGTATTTTCCATCTTTACGGCGGTAAACAACATTTGTATCACCAGATTCTGCATTCGTGAACACGAAAAAAGCATGTCCTAATAAATCCATCTGGAGAACGGCCTCTTCTGAATCCATTGGTTTTAAATTAAATCTTTTTGTTCGAACAATTTCAATTTCATCTGACTCTTCTTCTTCTTTAGCTGCTTCTTTTTCTAGTTCGGCAAAAATGTGTTTTGGAGATCCTTCCTGTCGAAACTTTCGATTGACTTTTGTTTTATGTTTACGGATTTGTCTTTCTAACTTATCAACAACTAAATCAATTGCTGCATATAAATCCGGATGCTCTTCTTCACCCCGCAATAAGAGACCAGGCATTGGAATCGTCACTTCAATTTTTTGTTCATCATTATAAACTTTAAGATTCACATGGACATCGGAGGTTGGAGGTGTATCAAAATACCTATTTAATTTATCTATCTTTTTTTCGACGTAATTACGTATAGCCTCCGTTACCTCAATATTTTCACCACGAATGATATAATTCATACAAATGTCCTCCCTTGTGTATGATACATTCATTATACTACGTTTCCCTTTAAAAATCCTTCATAAACTCATTTATCGTTTCTGAAACATAAACACAGGTAAAATCTGTAGAAAATATACAATAAATATACACTCTTCGAGATCGGAACAATGTACAATGATTGTTACATAAATAAGTTCTTTATATCAAAAAAACAATGGATACGTTTTATTACACTATTTTTAGCCCAATCCTTCACTCCCTGAACAGTTTGCCAATTTCATAGATCATTCTTTAATTATTTTACCATATCTCTTAACCCCGAACTAAAGTATATGAATAAACTTCTGGACAGCCGTGCTTGACTAATAGCTGTGCTGCATGACGTAAGGTCGTACCTGTCGTATAGATATCATCGATAAGAATAACGGGTTTGTTCACCCTTTCCAACAATTTGAAGGGGTTTTTGGCAAAAATCCGTTCGGCACGTCCTTTTTTAGATTGTTTTTCGGTATGCAATCGGGTCAAGATATTTCTTTTCGGGGCCTTTAAAAAATGAGCTAACATATCCGCTTGATTAAACCCACGTTCGATGGTCCGTTCGGCACTGAGTGGTATCGGTATGACAACGGCTTGTTTCTTTTTTATAAAAGAGAATTGCTTAGCAAACGCTTGGGTGAACGGCTGTTGAAACGCATAGCCTAAATGATAATCGCCACGGTACTTCCATCGAGCGATCATCTCCTGCATGCGCCCATTATAACTAAAAATAGAGTGATTATATGTGAGGGGATCACAACCTTGCGTATATGCAGTCCACCATTTACAATCTGAGCAAATTGATGATATGGAAGCACGACTACAACGATGGCATCGTTGTCCCTCTAAAGGACTTAACGCTTGTCTACATTTCCTGCATAGTACAGATCGCCGTGGGGGAGAAAATACATTTGTCCAGTCAATTTCCGTGATGATGTCTTGATGACACCAAAGGCAATTCATGAAACGATTCCCCTCCCCCGTCTATTCATCAACGTAATCATGCGTACTGCTTCTACCATTGCATCGGTTTTACCGTCGTGAATAAAGACGACCTCTCCTGTAGGATCTTGAGCACTTCTTCCCGCTCTTCCGGCAATTTGCACTAGAGCAGCTTCATCAAAGACATCATGTCCCGCATCAAGCACGGCGACATCGATCGATGGAAAAGTAACTCCACGTTCCAAGATCGTCGTTGTCAACAAAACAGTTATTTGTCCTTCTCTAAACGCGGTAATCTTTTCTTCACGTTCAGTGTCTTGGGAGTGGACCGTCTGCACTTCACTTCGTTGTTGTACGATTTGATTTTGTTTGAGAAGAAGAGCGAATGATTGCTGTAACTGTTCAGCTAATGAAATCGTGGGGACGAATAACAATAGTTGACGAGTTGGATGTTTCCTTCGTTGTAACCATTTTATAAAGCTTTTAGGAGGCATCCCTTTTCGTAAATATTTTTGTAAAGATATACACATCTTCATGGATGGAACAGGTAATGGGTGACCATGGAAGCGAAGGGGAATGAAGATATGTGGAAGTTTTTTCCGTAACATTTGATAACGATGTTCTTTTCTTGGAGTTGCTGTTAAATAGACCATCGTACCGCGTTTTTTAACGGCACGTTCGGAAGCAAACGGTAACGAAGAATCTGCATGATAGGGAAAAGCATCGATTTCATCGATGATGACAACGTCGAACGCTTGCTTATAGCGTAATAGTTGATGAGTTGTTGCAATGATCAACTGAGCGGTTCCATCTTGATCATCACTCCCACCATATAATCCTTGGATAAAAACAGTAGCAAACGCTTTTTTCATACGTGGTAACAACTCTCGGACTACATCCACGCGTGGTGTCGCAATACATATTCGCATGCCTTGGTTAAGAGCTTCGGTGATGCCTGGAAAAAGCATCTCTGTTTTCCCGGCTCCACATACCGCCCAAATTAGGAGATGTGATTCTTCATGTTGAATCGCTTGAACGATCCGGTCGGCTGCATGTTGCTGCACATGGGTAAGTTTTCCTTCCCACGTACACGGTTGTTCATGGGTAACCCATTTTGGTTTAGCACCCGTCCAAATATAAAGGGGTTCACAGGCCAAAACACGTCCCATTTCAATGCATTTCCGGCAATAAAGATGTGTTTTATAACACCTTTGGCAAGGTATGTGGCCGAATAATGAGCGTTTACGATTGCCACAGCGATGGCATTTCGTCAAAAACAACGTTTGCGAAATGGAAGGAACCGCGCTAAACTGTCCATTCACAAGCAACTGTTGGAAGTCTGCTTCAGCAAGGGGAATTTCTTGGCGCAACAATAATTTTCCCGAAAAATAAACGGATAATCGGCGAGGTTCAGCAATGATCTCGGGGGCAATTTTCAATGTAGAGGGGATCATGTTTACATTCTCCTTCTTATCGTTATTTGGAAAGTAAGATGATGAAACATGGCGAAAGAAAGCAGATTATGAAGGGGGTGTCCATATTTATCAAAGGATCGTCAGTCATGGGGGTTGAAGACTTATGTGAAGTAAAATCATATACTTGTAAAAGGGTTCATCAATCATACAGACTACCAATCGATTCAAGTTTTGGTAGTCTGAATGATATGAAACAGATCTCAAGAAGATTATTTTTCATACCAGCAAACTCCGAGTGATCCTTCTCCTAAATGCGTCCCAATCACAGGGCCAAAATAACTGATCATCGCATCTAATGACGGGTGCTTGGCAAGGACTCTTTCTTTTAAATCGATAGCAGCTTGCTCTCGATTTGCATGAATAAAGACGACTTTCAAATCTTTCCCTTTTGCAATATCTTCTTCTAACAAACCGATGATTCGATTCAACGCTTTTTTCTTCGTTCGAATCTTCTCGAACGGAACGATGACCTTGTCCACAAAGTGTAAAACGGGTTTTACACGCAACAAGCTACCGACAATGGCCTGTGCACTGTTGAGACGCCCACCCCGTTGTAAATGGCTTAAGTCATCAACCATGAAATAAGCACGAATGCTTTGTTTCATTTCATCAAGACGTCGAATGATTTCCTGTGGTGTTTTATTTTTCTGGGCCATCTCAGCAGCCTCGAGAACATAAAACCCTTGTCCCATACAGCTCAGTTCAGAGTCATACGGATAGACATCGATTCCTTGCACCATTTCACTAGCGCTAATGATAGATTGGTATGTACCACTAATACCACTGGATAAATGTATAGAAATAACAGCATCGTAGTCTTTTTTTAGCGCTATCAATTTTTCAGTGATGAGCCCAATCGATGGTTGTGATGTTTTCGGTAATTTTTTGGATTGTCTCACTTTATGATAAAATTCAGCAGTTGTCAGATCCATCTCTTCCCGATAAGACTCCTCATCAAAGACGACATTAAGCGGCACCATATGAATGGAAAGCTTTTCGCGAATCGACTTTGGTATATACGCGGTGCTATCAGTCATCACAGCAACCTTCATCTATGATCTCTCCCTTAATTTCAAATGTAAAAATCGGTCCATATTCAGTCCGCTTCTATTATTTTACATGAAGAAAATTAAAAATGCATCATGATTTAAATTGCAAATTTCACGGGATGTGTGTCATGAAGCACAAAATGATATGGATGGAGGCAGACGTTAGAAGTGTTCTCAAACATAATGAGTTGTGAGAGAGGTACTTTATATCTTTGGGCAGTATTCAATACGGTTTCGCCAATCACTTCAAGGTAACTCTGACACGAATTTGTATCAGAGTTTTATACGATAAAAAAAGCATGCTTTCTCTAATCAACCATATAAAATAAATACGTTCAAATTATAATACATCGACCCAACCTTTTTTGATTGCTGAAACGACAGCTTGCGTTCGATCCTTTACATTCATCTTCTGTAAAATATTACTCACATGGTTTTTGACCGTTTTTTCACTAATATATAGTGCATCTGCTACCGCACGATTGCTTTTCCCATCTGCTAACAGTTGCAAAACTTCACACTCCCGCTTTGTCAGCAAATGAAGGGGTTTTTCGTATTCGACTTGCCCATCCGCCACTCTGTTCACATTCTTTTCTGCTAATCTACGATATTCATCGACTAAGTTATGGGTGATTTTAGGATGTAAATAAGACCCCCCATTGTAGACCACTTTAATAGCCTCAATTAAAGAATCGGAATCCATTTCTTTCAATAAATAGCCTTGTGCACCCGTTTTTAACGCATGCGTCACATAACTTTCATCATCGTGAATCGATAAGATAATCACCTTCGTTTGCGGAAAGCGCTGTAATAATTCGACAGTTGCCTGAACACCATTCATATGCGGCATGTTAATATCCATCAACACGATGTCCGGATGATGCTCCTCGACAAGTTCTCCGACTTCACTTCCATCATCCCCTTCAGCGACGACATGAAACATTGGTTCAAACTCTAAAATTCGTTTGACCCCTTCTCGAAATAGCTTGTGGTCATCAATCAAAATAATATCTATCGTTTGATTCTCTTTCAACATTTGCTCCTCACTTCCCATTCTTATTGTCAAATTCCTATTATGCTTAAGTGGTAGATTGAATGAAAGCTCTCATATCTATTTCTTTAATCGATAGTAGATCTATAAAAATGGACAAGATTTGGCTAATTTAGATGATAAGGAACTTGAATCATAATTCGCGTCCCTTTTCCAGGTGCAGTATCAATTGTCATTTTCCCATCAAACATCTCCACGCGTTCTCTCATGCCAATTAAACCAAAAGAATGGTTCGGCTTTTCTTTAGGATCAAAGCCAACACCGTTATCTTTTACAACCATCGTTAAATATTCCTTGCCAACCTCTAAATTCACGTGGATTTTTGATGCTTCTGCATGTTTAATCGCATTTTGTACACCTTCTTGAATAAGTCGAAAAAAAGCTACTTCATAATTTTGATTCAATCGTCTATCTTCACCTGTTGAAGTGAATTGTATATCAATTTGGCTATATTCGGAAATTGTTTTAACATATCTCTTAATTGTCGGAAGTAACCCTAAGTCGTCCAACGCCATCGGACGCAGGTCATAAATAATGCGTCTTACCTCATATAATGAAGTGCGGACCATTTCTCGAAGACTCTTAATTTCTGCCATTCCATCTTCTTTACTGCCTTCACGAAACGTACGGTCCACAAGCTCTGAACGCAATAAAATATTGGCTAACATTTGAGCAGGACCGTCGTGTATTTCCCTCGATATTTTTTTTCGTTCTTCCTCTTGGGCTTGAATAATTTTTAGCCCGAATTCGTGTTTTTCCTTTGCCTCTTCTAAAAAATCATTGACACTTCGAATATCATCATTTAAATAGTTAAGAACGACGCTAATTTTATTCGCTAAGCCCTGCGCTCGTATGATTAACTGCTCTAAGTCAATTAACCTATTTTCTAAATCATCGCGCTTTTCACGGAGTATTTTTTCCTTATGACGAAGCATGGCTAACTTTGTTTGCAGGTCATGTGTTTGTTCATAAACTTCGCGTATTTCATTTTCTTTATAGCGATCAAAATGTTTACTTACTTTGGCGAGTTGTTGTCTTGAAAACTTTACTTTCCTCTCTAGTTGATCACCATATTCATTATGGAGATGAACCTTTTCTCGCGTATCCTTTAATTCCTTTTTAAGTTGCTCATGTTCGGAACGTGCTTCTTCACTTATATGAAAGATTTCATCCTTACTATTTTCCACAACATCGACCATTTCATCAATAATTGTTTCCAATGCTTTCTCCTTAGTCTCCATTATCATTCATTATACACCAACCTATGTTATAATTATACGAAGGTAGTACATTTTTATATAGGGGCTTTAGGCTCAGTTAACCATCCCTTTGTAAATAAATTTGTAGGCATTTTGTAGCGATTACTCTTCACCATGAAAACCGAAGTCAAGCATAGCCTAAAAATACCTCATTTTACGATAAAATCATCATTTTAGTGACGTACATTTAGGTTAAAAATGGAAAAATAACCTTTTGGTACCTACCATTATATACTATATTATTCGGTTAGGGGAATAAATTATGGCATTAACGAGTTATTTGACGGTAAAAAGAGAAGGTTCAGATGAAGTGATCATTCAAAAATCTCGATTTATCGGATATGTACGCCGTGTCGAGACCGAGCAGGAGGCAATTGATTTTATTCAAGACATCAAAAAGAAACACCATGATGCAACCCATAATTGTTCTGCATACATCATTGGTGAACATGATGAAATTCAAAAAGCGAATGATGATGGAGAGCCAAGTGGTACAGCAGGAATTCCTATGTTGGAAGTTTTGAAGAAGAAAAAGTTAAAGGATACTGCAGTTGTAGTAACACGATATTTTGGTGGAATAAAGCTTGGGGCGGGTGGATTAATTCGTGCTTACTCAAATACGACGGCACAAGCCATTCGGACAACAGGCATCGTTAAAAGACAACTTATGCAAGGCTTTTCAGTTACGGTAGATTATACACAATTAGGAAAGCTAGAAAATGAATTGCGGCAGTCGGAACATATCTTACAAACCATTCATTACTTGGACACTGTAGAGCTCATTGTGTATGTAAAAGTAGGTGAAGAACAAGCGTTTTGCGATTGGCTCGTCGACTTAACAAGTGATCAAGTGACGATAAAAGAAATAGATACATCGTACGTTGAAAGCGATGTACCCTCGACTACGTAGGGCTGGGACAATTTTTTAATATGAATAAACCGCATGAAATCCACTTTTAAAACCTTGATTTCATGCGGTTCTCTTTTTATGATTGAATCTAGAATCGATTCATTCTCAACTTATGTCCCGAGCTTACTTTCATGTTTATATTTATATAATAAGCATGTCGGATTACTCGTTACGTATGCTAAACAATTCGTTATAAACTGTTTTCTGAAGATCTCACGGTACATTTAAAAAAGAAATAAACAAACCACACATATTAGAAAAGTAACATCCATGCAATTGAGGGCTATGCTTTTGACAAGGCCGCTCGGTCGGCAATAATTGTCACATCGGAATGTCTTTGCAAAACCGAAGCAGGACAATCTTCTGTTACTGTTCCGTTAATTACGCGAGCAAGAGCATCCGCTTTGTTCTCGCCTGATACGAGCATAATAATTTCTTTACTTTCCATAATCGTTTCAATACCCATCGTAATAGCCTGTGTAGGAACTTGATCCATGCGATCAAAAAAACGTGCATTCGAACGCCGTGTCGCTTCATCTAACTCAATGACATGTGTCCGACTGTTGAATGAAGTTCCCGGCTCATTAAAAGCGATATGACCATTGACACCTAAACCTAATAGTTGAATATCAATATTATTCACTTGTGCAATCAATTGTTCATAGTCCCGACATTCCTTATCCAAATCTTTGGCTAAACCATTAGGAAGGTGTGCCTGGTCTGCTTGAATATCGATATGGCGAAACAATTTTTCATACATGTAATGATTATAGCTATTCGGATGGTCTGTCGCTAAACCGACATACTCATCGAGATTAAATGTCGTTGCCTTTTCAAAAGATATTTTCCCGCGTTTATGCTGTTCAATTAAACATTCATAAAGCCCTTCTGGCGTTGAACCGGTAGCCAAACCTAAAACGGGACTTTCTAAATGGACAAGTCTTTCCATAAACCATATACAAGCTTTTTCACTCATTTCCTCATAGTCGTCAACCTTGATAACTTTCACGATCATCATTCCTCCTTAAAAGCGACCGTCCCACGACAAATTGAATATTTAATATTCAAATCATCGTCCACGAGCAAAACATCTGCGTCCTTTCCTACTGCAATACTTCCCTTATTGGCATATACACCCAGTTGTTTTGCCGGGTTGACAGAAGCCATTTCAATTACTTGATGAATCGTGACTTCATCTAAAAGTCTCATCTGTTTTGCAGCGTCATTCATTTTCAGCACACTACCAGCTAATGTTCCGTCTTTCAATATAGCTTGATTTCTCAAAACAGTTACCGGTTGCCCGCCAAGCTCATACGTTCCAGGTTGTAAATATTTGGCTCGCATAGCATCTGTAATCAAAATCAGACGTTCACTTCCCATATTATTATATATTAATTGGAGCATTTCGGGGGAAATATGGATACCATCGGCAATAATTTCCGCCCGTAATTGCTTCAACTGAAAAGCAGCACCGATGACACCTATATCCCGATGATGAATACCGTTCATGGCATTACACAGATGGGTCACTTGTCGCACACCATGGGCGACGGCCTTGTTCATTCCTTTGAAATCGATAGCTGTGTGCCCCGCTGACACATTTACACCTGATTTGAATAGTTTACGAATCAATTCCCCGTCCTCGTCATGTTCTGGAGCCAATGTTACCGTTTTTATCTGATATCCAGATCGCTTTTGCCATTTTTGAAATTGCTGTATATCTGGTTTCATAATATATTGACCGGGTTGTGCACCTTTTTTGCTCGGTTCAATGAAAGGTCCTTCTAAATGAACACCAAGCACTTCCGCTTGCCCTCGTTTATTTCGATAAGTGGATATATTGTTCAAAGCAGCATTGATCTTTTCAGGTGCCTGTGTGATTGTTGTCGCTAAAAAGCTAGTCGTCCCTTCCATTGGTAAGGATGAAGCGATACGGTCAAGAGCTTTTTCCGTACCATCCATGACATCTGCTCCGTTTGCTCCGTGAATGTGTGTATCGATAAAGCCTGGAATCAAATTGAATCCTTTTCCGTCAATCCTTTGCATCGAGTGTGAAGAACCATTGAGCGATTCACTTGACTCATCCGCTTCAAAAATTTTCACGATGATCCCATCTTCGATATAAAGACTTCCATTTACAATTTTTTGTTGTTCACAAAAAATCTGCACATTGTTAATGCATAACGAAGTATTCGAGCTCATGGAACCACTCCTGTCTATACAACTGAAAGTCGTACAGATGCTCACCGTACAAAATTCTTCCCTATAAGCGACTCTCTCTACCTTACCTTCTCTTTCTATTGTATGGAGAGGGCACGAAATTAGAACCCATTAGCGGCTAAGCGTGTTTTATTCATCTTTTTATAACGTGTCGCATAATGATTAGTAGATGGGTAAACATTCATAAAAAAATTGCTCACCTATCCACTGCAAATCGTTCACTATCTGCAATCCTACAGTTACCGCGCATCTCTCATACAATTGAATGAAATGTAAGCCACATGCCTGATCAGCTAAGTAATTGTTCTATCCTACTTGCAATTCACGTCGAAGTTGTCCACTTCTTAAATATGTAAGATACTGTAAAAAGAAGTTTTATCATGAGTGAAGTTTAAGTCAGTTGACCAATGTTCGCGAATGGAGATGTTCTTTGTCAAAATCACTTATATTTGTAAGTTCATGAATTAATACTTGGATTAATTCTTCTGGTGTTTTAATTTTATCATTTTCTGTCGCATCAATGACTTTTTTTAATAATTTTTTATAATGTTCTTGTTCTGCCATTTTAACCTTCCTTTGCCATCATAATCCATTTCCTTTCACTTACTCACGTGTTGAAGATTAGTTATATGTTTAAAAGAACATCCATAATTGTCTTAGATAAGAAAATCATATCATAAAATATAGAGATTAGGTGTCATATTTTTGTCACTTAAAACATATTCATAAACTTGTGTATTTTTTGTCACATTTTAGCTTTATTTGACAGTCTTTATTCATCGTATCAATAAATCAAACCCAAATACAACCTATACCTACTTGATTGCTTTCGATACCAACTAAATTTGAAACGTACACATCTGACATGTATTTGTAGTCCAGTTTGTTATAATTAAGCCAGATCACTAAGCCTTTTATAATCGGTTACTTCAGCATATGCAACGTATCCAAAAAAGGATACTCCTTTTTCATGTGTGTGTTTCTTTTATGCAAGAACAATTCATTTCGAAGAATCGTTCCTATTTCTCCACAATATAAACTATTTTCAATCTGTTAACAGGTGGTATAATAAGGTTTGAAATGATTATATTCTTAGACATTAAAACAGGTAGATAACTTTCCAGAAAAAGACGGGGGATACGCATGAAGAGAACTATTTTGCTCTTATCTTTTATAATGATGATGTTTCTAACCTCTTGTTCTACAAATGAAGCAACACCTAATGAAACGTTTGATCGCTTCATTAAGCAATGGGAAAGCAATGAATTCACAAAAATGTATAGCATGCTAACGAAAGAATCAATTAAACAATATCCAAAAGAGGAATTTGTCGATCGCTTCGAAAAGATTTACAACAATTTGGACGCTACAAATGTCCAAATTTCTTTTACACCATTAGAAAAAAATGAAATCGAAGCAGCTACAAAAGAAGGAACAGCTACTATGCCTTTTCATGTGGATATGGATACAATTGCTGGCCCCATCTCGTTTGATTATGAAGTCACACTCATCTTACAAAAAGATAATGATGATCAATATTGGCTCGTCAATTGGGATCGTGGCTTTATTCATCCGGAAATGAAAAATGGTGGCGAGATGGTCATCCAAACCATCCCCGCTAAACGTGGAGAAATTTTAGACCGAAATAAGATGCCCTTAGCGATGAATGATAATGTATGGGAAGTAGGGATCATCCCAGAAAAATTAGGTGATCATCCTGAACAAGCAAAAGAGGAGATCGCTCGACTATTAAACATATCTGTCGACACAATCGATCGGGAATTAAAGGCTAGCTGGGTTGAGCCGCATCTTTTTGTTCCTCTGAAGAAAATTCGCAAAACCGACGAAGAGCTCTTAAGTCAACTTTGGCAAATTGAAGGCGTTCAAGGTCAGGAATCAATCGGGCGGGTGTATCCATTAGGTAAGTCGGCCGCACATTTAGTCGGTTATATCGGAAAAGTAACGTCGGAGGAGCTTGAAGAAATGGATGCCAATCCATTTACCGAAAATGATATGATTGGTAAACGGGGACTTGAACAGTTATACGAGGAAACATTACGTGGAGAACCTGGTGTCAAAATCACCGTCCAGACAGAAGATGAAGAAGAGGTTGTTATAGCCGAAAAAAAAGTTAAAGACGGGGAAAGTATACAACTTACGGTCGATGCTAACATTCAAGAAAAAGTATACGAAGCCTATGGGGGAGAGTGTGGAACAACTGCTGTCATTCACCCTAAAACTGGAGAGTCATTAGCCCTTGTCAGCAGCCCTGCTTTTGATCCAAATGACTTAATCTATGGTGTAACACAAACCCAATGGGACCACTTGCAAAATGATCCAGATGAACCTTTAGTCAATCGATTTGCAAGTACATTTGCACCGGGATCCGTTATGAAACCAATCACTGCAGCAATTGGTTTAAACAATGGTACGATTGACCCAGATGCAGGCGTGGAAATCAATGGCTTAACATGGAGTAATGGAGAAGGCTGGGGGAACTATAAAGTCCGTCGGGTCTCTACGTCAAATGGACCCGTTGACCTGCACGACGCCCTCGTTCGTTCAGATAATATATACTTTGCGATGAAATCAGTGGAGATGGGCAGTGATGCCTATATAGATGGATTACATACATTCGGTTTAGATGAAGAGCTACCCTTTAAATACCCAATCACACCATCAACCATTTCTTCCAACGGAAAAATAGATAATGAAGTGCTTTTAGCGAATACGAGCTATGGTCAAGGTGAAGTCCAGTTGAGTTCCCTGCACTTAGCATTAGCCTATACACCCTTTCTTAATAATGGAAACATGCTAAAACCGACATTGCTATTATCAGAGGATACGGGGCAAGTTTGGAAAGAAGATTTGATCTCGAAGAAGCAAGCTGAATTGATTCAAAAAGCCTTACGTGATGTTGTTAAAAAAGGAACAGCCAAAAAAGCTCAAAATGAAGACCTAGCTATTTCTGGTAAAACGGGCACAGCCGAATTAAAGCTCGCAAGCGATCAATCAGGTAAAGAAAATGGCTGGTTTATAGCGTATCCAACAAAAGATCAAGATATCCTCATTGCCATGATGATCGAAAACACACAGAACAAAGGGGGAAGTGGCTATGTTGTTGAAAAAGTGGCCCAGCTTTTACATGATATTAAATAAGCAACGATCAATGAAACAGGCTGTAAAGAGGAGTTCTAAACAGCCTGAGCTACCAAATCGGTAGCTTTTTTTGAATGTGTTGAGGAGAGCAAGATTCTAGCAGAGTAACATCACAAAAACTTCACAAGTTTATAAAAGGAAGTCTCATCTCGCTCATCTAATGCTCGATCAATGAGTCGTTTGATGTTGATCTGCTCAAGCTCATCGATGACTGAATGATGTTCATGCGTCTTCTTTATCTCAGGATGATTGACAAAATAAGGTTCGGTAATTGCATGGATGTGGTAAAGAAAATCAGGAAGGGAAATCAATTCACTCATCGACATGTATACAATGTCTTTTCCTTTTTGAAAAGCAAATCTGTCATCGGTATTCTCGATTTTTCGTGTGTTGCGATCCAACACAACCTCAGAGTTCTCTAGCGGAACAAACTGATAAATTTTTTGACGGATAACTACGGCAAAATACTGGTAAGCAAGTACGACACGTACATATTGATCGTCTGCTTTAATATAATATGGTTTTAATCGCTTAATCGTTACCACTTTTCCCACCTCCTGTAGATCATAATCTTAATTTTCAGTTAATTAATTTTACAACATTTAAAGAAAAGATACAAGGTGTATTTTATAATCTTGTATCTTTCAAATCGTTGTCTGCAATAAAATCGACAGCAACAAAGAACTAAATTTTTCATAAATAGATGATGAACTCAATCTTTACATGCCTCATCATTGATTCGAGATCAAACTTATCTTTTTTGAACAAACACCACCTACTCCGTTTCGATTTAAGTAAGCGTTCAATGATTCAGTTTATCAATTATGTCTTCGGCAATCGCAATCGCTTGCGCATCATGATGATGAACCGTGATTTCACTTTCAACTTGATCAAGTAGACGACCAGCTTCTCTTACATGAGTCATTCCCTTTTTCATATACGATTTATACTGTTCTGTAATCCGTTTTATTTCCTTCTGATACGTTTCATCGGTGCCAGGAGTAACCGTTTCCTCATACATATCAATGATCTCATCCTCTTCATATTTTGGGAAAAATTCATGAGGATCTGTACTGTCAAAAATAGAAACATTCAAATCATGAATGATCACCATATCAATACTATCAGGATCAAAACTACAATGATATAATTCAAGATCCAAACCATAATCCTTACAAGCAGCGACAATCCGCTTCATTAAAGTTGATTTTCCCGTTCCCGCTCGACCTTTCAAGTAATAATTTTTATACATAGGAGATAACAATTCTGGAACGATGTTCACTGCACCCTCCGGCGTATTTGTCCCAAATAATCGGCGATATACGCTTGATGTCCGATCTCTTTTATCGACATTGGATAAAATATTGGTAAGCAGTTGATCGGCTAGGGCATCTGCTTTTTTAAAATCCATCTGGTGAATATAAATCGCTTCTAAGTCATCATGAATGGTTAAACCTGTAGCAAAATAATTGTACGCTGTATTCAACTGTTCATCTATTAAGCGGTGGATACGGCTGAATTGCTCATTGTCAACCTGATCATCAACATACTTTTCCAAGGCAATTTTTCTCGTACGTGGCATCGTTTCTGGAACGGCTTCCTCAGTTACTACTGCAAACGATTGCTCTCTAACAATGACGCCTTCAACGTACTTTTGACCGAATGGACTTAATAACACTTCAATATCGTATTGATGTTTCCATACGTGAATCATTTGTTTTAAAATAGTCGTTTTTAATGTATGTGAATCATGTTGCAAAACAATTATTTCATCAAGGTCCATTACATTTTCAGCTAAAAAATTGACAAAGCCTTTAGCAGTATTTCCAGTTACATAATATTTTTTTAGAGACAATGGGACACTTCCTTTTACAATGATGGTAGTATATTTTATGTTTTACGGAGGGGTTTAGTGATTTTCATACGATGAATGATTCGTAAAGGGTAGCTAACAAAACGTTACCCGTATGCATAGTGTATATCACTATGAATGCATGAATCAACACTCCACACAGGAAAGGGAAAAATCAACTGCTGGACGATCCCCCTCCATTTCAAAAATGATTCCTATTTTTCCAATTTTATGATACAATCAACTAAAAATAAAGGAGCATGGATCCATGGTAGATAAGCTTTCCTGTTCACATTCAATTTATGCATTCGACAAGAGCAATGAACCGGCTAAACGGGTTAAGTCGGGGGATACGGTTACAATTGAAACATACGATTGTTTTACCAATCAAATTCAATCAGAAACGACGACAATGACAACAATCGATTGGGACAAAATCAATCCGGCTACAGGGCCGATCTATGTTGAAGGTGCAAAACCAGGTGACATTTTAAAAGTTACCATTAATTCGTTGAACATCGGTAACCGAGGTGTCATGGTCACAGCAAAAGACTTAGGAGTCGTAGGCGATCGCTTTGATGATTTTGACGTAAAAATCATCCCGATTCAAGACGACCATGCCATCTTTGATGAAAAGCTCCGCATTCCATTAAATAAAATGATCGGTGTAATTGGTGTCGCACTGCAAAGTATCCAGTAAAGGATACAGACTTCATGACAGATGATGAGCAAAAGAACTTGAAACGATTATCTGATTTGGAAGAAGGTTTATACCGAAAACGATTAATTTCGTATGGTGGACTGCTGAAAGAAATTCATAAAAAATTAAATTTAGATGATGCCGAAGATGGCGATTTAATTCATGCAGATGATGAACAGGAAAAAGCAGATGAAGAAGGCTTTTCAATCGTTGCAATGTGGAATTGGGAACGACGAAACTATTTTATAAAAGATTAATGCAACAAACGGGCCAGATTGTTGAAAAATTACTAATGGAATGGAGGGTTCAATTTTGAACAAAAGAACAAAAAGTATATTAGGATTCTTATCTATATTGACCGTAATAATAAGTGTAATCTTTTTCTTTATAATTAGAGGACCTAACGCGAATTTGACATTGGGCATTAGCGTGTTTACGGTGCTTTCCGTACTTGGAATTATTTTTGCCATAGTATCTAGAAAACTATGGTTTGTTATAACAGGAATTGTTCTGAATGGTGCAGTGTTGGTTTTCGCATATTTCCTGTTGCTTGCTGTAGGAATTAGTGAACCGTAAAAGATTGTTCCTGAATCGGGCCATTTAGTTGAATAAAAATATTGAAAGCTACATTGCAAGTTGATATACTTAGTGGAAATTAGGGGTGTGTAAGATGTGTCCAATTAGGATTCCATTCTCAGAGTTACATCATCATATCAAGTAGCCTTGCTATTCGATTTTAAAAATCGCAAAATAGGAAGGCTATTTATCATTAAATCGCATTTGAATTTGGTTATAAACTTAATTCAGATGCGTTTTTTATTTACCAAAAAACTGGAGGTAA
>DATGTE010000051.1:0-21162 GCA_035301985.1 Bacillota bacterium | reverse complement strand
CTCATATGGGTATAAGGGAGGGGGAAAAAGATCAAGAAAGGCATTCGTCGAATGTGCAAGCGATGGTTTGCCGATTTACTTTACATATAATTTTGAGTTGACAAACGGATGTTTCGCTTGAACATGGAATGGGGGGGCGATTTGATTTTCCAGGTTGACGTATACATTTTTCCGCGACTGTGATTATTTTCCAAGTCTCGGATGTGAAAAGAAAATTTTTCAAAAAGCAAATCAATTTTCCAGAGGTCATCAATGCATGTTTGTAGCCAATTGTTTATGACATATGAAATCTTATAAGATTGGATAAATATAAAAAATATTGCATTTATTTGAAAAGTACCATACAATAACAAACGAGTCGCAAGCGGTAACTTACGACTCGGACAGTTATTTGCAGTGGACGGCGACTTCAGTGTAGGGAGTGAAAGGTAACCATCCCGACTTTTTCATCATCGGGACGATTACTTTTTTTCCCGGCTATTGACAACTAACAAAATTAACGTTGAAAACATGATCATCAACTCAATCACTTTGTCAATTGGTACCAATGAGCTTCAGCCCCTTTCGTTAGGATTTGAAGCCGCTGCCTAACTCCTTATGAGTACAGCTGTCACTGCATTACCTGTCCTTACTATTATATTATAAGTAAATTGTCGAAAGTTGGAATGTTCAGTAAATAGTACAAAGTTCTTATGATTAAATGATATGTGCTTAAATACCTATTATTGACTGCTTTGATAAAAGCTATTGCATAAAATAGATATGATTCGACAATTCCAAAATCGTACATCGTGTAATGATATTTTAGGATTAAATTGCTTTCACAATAGTACGAATCTCTTGATCAACAGGGTGAAATCTTCCCTTCTATTAAGTCGACAAACTTCGTATCATATCTCCTTATTCATCGAAATCCAATCCATATTCATCAATTATACTACGGTTTCGTTTTGTTACACGAATTGTGACGTTGCTGTCATTTGTTTATTCGTAAAAACTTCCAACTTTAGCTTTTATTGAACGGTATATGTCGTAAATATACGTTCTGTAGGCTGAGTTAACCGTTACGTGATGCGTATTTGTTTCGTATAATCATCTTTATATTTTCGATAATAATGAATGATTGCCTGTGCGGTATGGTTAAAACCTGGACAAGTAATGTTCGTTCCTTTTAAATCATTGCTTGCTTGAGCAGTGCTATAAGAGGACTGGGTGAGAAAATAGTCTAAAGCTTCTCGTTCCACTCGAAGCCATTTGCGGATAAAAGGCGCTGTTAACGCAAACCTAACGATGGATACTGGAATCCTTCCTTTAGGTTGTTTTCCGATATATGCTTCTGAAAGCAATGTTTGAATATCACGCATACGGTATGGAGCGGGATCTGTTAAGTGATACGTTTTCCCTGTTCCGATTGGGTGAATTGATAAATAACTCGTTGCCTCTAGAACATAATCAATGGGCACAAAATTTCCTTCAGCGACCCCATCTCCAAAATAAGGTAGATTAGGCATAAAACGTAACCGATCCAAATAGTTCAGCAAAAAATAAAGTCCATCAAACTTGCTCGTTTCTCCTGTTCCGGAATGACCAATGACTATACCTGGACGAATGATCGTTATCGGTATGTCACTTTTAAAATTGTCTACGCTGATTTCCGCTTCGTATTTTGTTTTCTCATAATGGTTTTTAAATGTTTGATTTGTCCGTAGTTCGTGTTCATAAATACGACCTTCGCGCTTCCCAGATACATAGGCTGTACTAAAGTAAATATATCGTTTGAGTTTAGTTAATTGCTTCACCCAGTTGTTCATATGGTTCGTTCCGATCACATTAACTTGATAGGCAATTTGTTCGGAAACGGCGAGGTCATAAATGGCTGCTAGATGAAAAACATGTGTGACACGATTTTGTAACGTATCACATACCGTTTTGTCCATGGATAAATTTGGATGGGTGATATCCCCGGTTATGATGGTGAAACGGAGATCATTGGATGCACCTTGTTGAAGTAAACCGTTCATTTGCCGTTGGGCCTTCTCCTTTAAGTGGGGAAGGACAAGTAAATACATATGTTTTATTCTCTGTTGATGATCTTGTAATAACTGACGTACTAATTCAGAAGCAATGAAGCCTGGGTACCCCGTAACAAAATACACATCTTCCATGTAAAGCGCCTCCTTTATGACGATTACTTACAGTATAAAACATTAACTTGGTTTTACAACAAAATGCTTGAGAAGCGGAGAGAATGAGTTGTAATCAATAAAAAAATGTAAAACGTTTGTTTAGCTCGATCGGAAAGGGAACAATTCTTCTGATTTAAACCATCTAAAAATTGGATTGATGCGCTCGGATACCGTAAGTCGAAGAGTTTAGTCTATTTCCCACAGACGCCCTCACAGTATGGGGGGTGCCACTATGTTCGTTCGGGCACGTTCCGTTCATCATGCGGTCAAGAAACGGTGCATTTACGAATAGATGGAGACTTTCAAGTGATATATTTCACAATAAATTTCAAGATATTGTGACATCTATTGTGACACAACTGAAGTATAATCCTATATACTAGTATTTGTTAACTATTTACGTAGTGATGGTGCATCGTATCAGTCACCACTAAATAACCGTTTCATTTTAATATAAAGGAGTTTCATAATGATAGGTCTTATATTGGATGAATTCCACTTCGCATCCTTATGGAATGGTGGAATCTTGTTATTTGTTTTGTTTGGAGCGATTATCTATTTATTTATTTTACCGGCGGGAAAGGAGCATTCTATTTGGAAAGCTATTCTGTTTTTTATCGGTTCAATCGCTTTATTCGTTTCCGTCGGAAGTCCATTAAACATTGTTGGTAGAATACAGTATAGTTCACATATTATTCAAATATTGCTATTATTATTTATTGCTCCCCCTTTAATGATTTACGGATTAAAAAGGAAATGGTTTGATCACGTCATTGCAACATATCCAGCCGTTAAAAAGACGGTTTATGCATTGACCCATCCTGTGTTTGCGATGGTGATATTTTATATTTTATTTTATGGATACCACATTCCAGCAATCTTTAATTTTGCTAGGGTTGACCTTTACATTAATTATTTTTATTTACTCGTTTTGTTTATCGCCGCGATTCTTCTTTGGGTACCGATTTTTTCAAAGCATCGATTAACTAAAAAACAAAAAATGTTGTACAGTTTGATCAATATGATTTTACTTCTTCCGTATGGCTTTGTCTTATTGTTGGCAAATGGCAATTTATATACTGTTTATACAGATTTAAGCTCGTTTATTTCAGCTTTAGAAGTTTGTTTGCCTGTAGAGAAATCATTGCCTAAAACATATTATGAAGCTTTGTTACCATTTGCCCCAGTTGATGAACAAGTGAAAGGTGGAAAAATACTTATTGTAGGTGTAATCGCCATCTTTAGTCTGATGATGGGATTGGTACGGTTTGTAAAAAGTAAACCGAATACATCAAAAGAGGATGTTTGAGAAAGAATAAAAAGATAGAAAACGGAAGCAACCTTTCAAGCAAACGATAAGAAATAAAGTCAATCCTGTTCAGAATTGATCGCCTGTAAAAACGAGCTGTACTGCTCGTTTTTTGTATCAGAGAGGTAAGCATATTATAAACAGTTCCAAATCGTGATGCATGACAAGATAAGAGGAACAAGCATGGTATGTATTCGGTTAGATGTAAACTAACCTTTCAAGCGTCTATAGGTGAGAAACTGATGTAGTTAAGCATTTAGCTAATGGATAGATGGCTTTTTGATCAATGATAAGAGGCGGAAGCGAACAAAAGGAGTGCTACTTTTCTTGATGTGAATCATCTGTTTTATGTTATACTGTAATTTCATAAATGAAAATTTTGATAACCATTAACGTGAATAGGGATGGTACTGGTGAGGAACATTTGGAATATTTTTAAAACTGACATAAAAAATATTAGTACAAATTGGGTAGCTGCAATTGTCATAGGTGGGCTCATATTTCTACCTTCATTATATGCATGGCTTAATATTAAAGCATCATGGGATCCATACGGTCAGACGGAACAAATTCCCGTCGCGCTTGTCAATGAAGATAAAGGAACAGAGGTAAGAGACGAGGAGTTTAACGTCGGTAAAGAGTTAGTCGATGAGTTAAAAGAAGATGATTCATTAGATTGGAAATTTGTCGACCGAAAAACAGCCATGAATCATGTGGAATATGGTGATTATTTCGCCGTTGTCGTCATTCCTGAAAACTTTTCTGAGCAGTTAGCGACAGTTACAAGTAAGGAACCGAAAAAGGCAAAAGTCGAATATTATGTAAATGAGAAAATCAACGCAATCGCACCAAAAATTACCCAGAAAGGTGCAAGTGTAATCGTCGATGAAATTAGTAGCAATTTCATTTCGACTGTAAACGGTGTAATCTTTGAAGTTTTCAATGAAATAGGCATCGAACTGGAAAAAGAGATTCCAGATATCGAACGTTTTCAAGATTACGTATTTACGCTAGAAGAAAACTTACCGGAGATGTATGATTTGTTGTCTGAATCATTAGAGGATGCGGATAGTGCGTCAAACATTATTGCGGATGCTCAAGATCTCATTCCGGAAGTGGAAGATTTAACAGATTCAGGTTTAGAAACGATTGATGAGACGATTGAACTTCTGAATGAAGCTGAAACGTATGTCGATGAGATGGGACCAAAAATCAAAGAGGAATTGAATAAAGTCCAGGAAATGGCCGATAAAGCAAATGACTTTCTTGAGACGATTGATTCAGCAGATCTAAATATGGAAGAAGGAACGACCATCGTCGATGAATTGGATGAGGGAATAGACGTAGCGCTTGAGAAAATAGAAGCGATGGAAGAAGCATTGGAGGCGCTAAAAGATATCGAGCCAATCGAAGTTCCTCAGCCGGATGACCATACGGATGAAAAAGATGGCGAAGATGAAAGTACGGATGAAGACGAAAACACGGATGAGGCTGAAGATAAGGCTAAAGAAATACCAGACGTAGAAAATATCGTTATCGAGTTGGATCATGAAGAAGAAATTGATGAAGCTCTTGAAGAATTAGAACGTTTGAAGAATAGCATTGAGGATATTCGTACACAAGCCGAGGAGGTTCGTTCATTTATTGACGAAAAAAAATCAGATGTGGAGAGCGGATTTGCTGATTTAAAAGAGTTAACAAGTAATACGAGTACGAAGATTGATGACTTTGTAGAAGAGTATAATGAAACGATTGAACCTGCAGTCACAGAAAAAATCACCGACACAAAAGGTCAATTAAATGATGCTCGGGAGATTTTAGTTGATATCCAATCGACGATCCCTGAAGTAGAACGAATTTTAAACAATACGGACAGCAATTTAGATGATGGTAAAGAGTATATTGAATATGCTCTCGGCGAGTATCCTTATATAAATGATAAGGTAAACGAGCTAGCTGACAATATTCGTGATTTGCAGGATGAAGCAGATTTACAAGAAATTGTTGATTTACTGAAAAATGATCCAGATAAAGAGCGTGGTTTTTTCGCTGAACCCGTCGTCTTACACGAAAACAAACTATTTCCGATCGAAAATTATGGAACGGGTATGACGCCATTTTACACGTCACTTGCGATCTGGGTAGGTGGATTGTTGTTAATTTCGCTCGTGTCAACCGAAGTCCAAAACCCTGAAAACTTTACAGGTCGACAAATGTACTTTGGTCGCCTATTCACATTCCTGACGTTTGGGTTTTTACAGACGCTGATTGCTACGTTAGGTGATATTTTTATCATCGGAGTGGATATGAGTGCACCTGTTTTGTTTGTTGTATTCGGTCTGTTGATCAGTGCTGTATTTATTACAATTATCTATACGCTCACATCGGTATTCGGTGATGTTGGAAAGGCGGGAGCGATTATTTTGCTCGTTCTGCAAATTGCAGGTTCAGGGGGGACTTATCCAGTCGTTTTATTACCCGAGTTCTTTCAAATGGTCAACCCACTGTTACCATTTACGTATGCGGTCGATTTGATGCGAGAAACGGTAGGGGGAATCGTATGGCCGCGAGCGATTAGAGATATTATCTTTCTTTCGCTCTTTGGCTTTGTCACGATTATATTCGGCGCCTTTTTGAAAGGTCCACTGAAAAAGCATACGGATAAATTGATGAAAAAATCGAAGGAATCGGGAATGTTCCATTAAGATTCGAACGATTCGTGACTCGCATCTTCCCTCATGATTCACCTACCATAGAGAGTGAAAATCGAGAAAATGATGGTCAATACGAATCGTGCTTCGTAAAACGACGCTCATGGACATCTTCAAAAGAAGGTGTCCATGATTTTTTTATGACAATGGCTGTCTACTGAGTTCGTAACTGAAAATCTTTCCAGATTACAAATAACTACCAGGTTCATGGCATTCTAATCCGAGCATAAATTTTATATACTAGTTATATAGTTTTTAAATAGAATGTAAAGATCTGTTTTCAAATAGAAAAGAGGATACAATTTGAAGGGGAAAAGAATATTTCGGATAGGTATAGGAGTCATCATCCTGTTTTTACTGATTGATTTCGTTCTTAGTTTTTATTTCTATCATTTGGCGATCGAACGTGGACCAAAAGAATTTTTACAAGGGAATGACGACTTGGAAGTATCTACAGAAGCGATGAATGTCTTTTTGGAAGGTGATTGGCGGGATTGGGTTAGTCATCAAGACTTCGAAGAATTAGACATGACTTCTCGTGACGGTTTGGCATTAAAAGGGTATTTATTAGAAGCTAAACAGCCGACGAATAAAGTGGTTGTCATGGCTCATGGGTATCTCGGACGTGGAAGTGATATGGGGTTATTTGGGCAATATTATTACGAAGAATTAGGATACAATGTATTTACAGCTGACGCACGAGGTCATGGAGAAAGTGAAGGAGATTATGTTGGATTCGGTTGGCATGATCGGATTGATTATGTCGATTGGATCAACCGGTTGATCAATCGGTTTGGACCGGATGTAGAAATTGTATTGCACGGACTTTCGATGGGTGGGGCAACTGTTTTGATGACGAGCGGTGAAGCCTTACCTGACCAAGTAAAAGCTGTCATTTCAGATAGCCCTTATACAAGTGTGTACGATATGTTTGCTTACCAAATGTCTCGGATGTATCATCTACCTGCGTTTCCTGTTTTAGATAGTACGAGTTTTGTTACGCAAATGAAGGCGGGTTATTCGTTGCGGAAAGCTTCAGCATTAGAACAGGTTGAAAAAGCTGAACTTCCGATTCTATACATTCACGGAAATGAAGATACATTTGTGCCAACGCGTATGTCAAAAGAGCTGTACGAACATACGAAAAATAAGGAGGAAGCAGAACTTATGATTGTAGACGGTGCAGGCCATGGAGAAGCATTCGTAATCGATCGTGACAAATATGTAAAAAAACTAACGATATTTTTACAAAAGCATACAACGTCTTGATCGGGCATTTATCATCCATCTGGACGATGTGTGATTTGGCTTCATGTGATCGACTGTCATGAACAAGAAGGTATAGAACACAAACGTGTTTTATACCTTCTTTGATTGACCAATGATGCGTTCATTGATTGTTTTATAGCGTGTATGAGCTGTATATCTTCAGTTATTGAAGTGTTGCAATCCGTTCGGAATGCTTTCTAGTCATTGACTGCTTTTACGTCGTCGACAATATTCGCATCTCGCTCATAAGCTGCTTGTAATGTTCGCGTAATGGGTCCAGGTTTTGCATTTCCTATCGGTTGATCGTCAACTTTGATAATGGGTAGGACTTCAGATGTAGTGCTCGTTAAAAACATTTCATCAGCTGTAGGCACATCTTCAAGTGTGAAAGCTTCTTCAATAAATGGAATGTCTAACTGTTTAGCAAATTGTTCTACACGCATGCGTACACAGCCATGTAAAATATTTTTTGTGGCAGGATGAGTATATATTTTATTATTTTTTACGTAATAAACATTCGAAGAGCTACATTCGGTGACGAGGCCGTCTTTATGCAAAATCGCTTCATAACAGCCTTTTTCTTTCGCTTCTTGTTTAGCGAGAACATTTGGAAGTAAGTTTAAGCTTTTGATCGAACAATAGTCCCAACGGGTGTCTTCATGGGTAATGGCACATACACCATGTTTCAAGTTTTTAATATTTCTTGGCAGTTGTTCGATGTATGCATATAAGTTTGCTGGAACATTTTCAGGAAATACATGATCACGTGCAGCCGACCCTCTCGTCACTTGCAAGTAAACTTTTCCATCGTCTGTCATGTTGTTTTGTTGTAATAATTCATGCAACAGCTGTGTGAGCTGTTCTTTTGTTACAGGTAGCTCGATTTTGATAGCCTGTGCTGAGCGAAATAGTCGCTCGATGTGCTCTGTTAACAGGTGATAGGTTCCATGGTATACACGGATTACTTCATACACCCCATCCCCGAATTGAAGACCCCTTTCTTCATACGGGTAAACTAATTCATCACGATTCATAAATTTCGTTTGTGACAAAACCATTGGATAAACTGACATTCTCTTTCCCCCTTCCCTATTAAAGGTTATTTTATAATGGATTGGCAGGATTGTAAATGATTTGGAAGATAAATGTTTAACGATTACACTAGGGGACAGAGTGTGGAGCGTTTAAAAAGGAACCATTTGGATGGAGGGGATTGAAATGGACGTACAATTATTAAAACAACAAGTGATCACATATAGTAAAGAAATCGGTATCGATAAGCTTGGTTTTGCTTCTGCAGATGTATTTAGCGAATTAAAAGAGCGTCTGAAACGTCAACAAGAACTTCAGTATCAGTCTGGATTTGAGAAAGGAACAATTGAAGAACGGACAGAACCAAAGCGGTTACTACCAGAAGCAAAGTCGATCCTCTCTATCGCTATGGCTTATCCGGCACGTATGAAAGATGCACCGCGAAGCACGAAAGAAGAGCGGAGAGGAATTTTTGCCCGTGCGTCGTGGGGAATGGATTATCACCATGTGTTACGGGAACGTTTACAACGAGTAGCGTCGTTTATCGAGGAAAAAGTGCCGGATGCAACATTTAAAATAATGGTCGATACAGGGGAATTATCGGACCGAGCGGTAGCTGAACGAGCGGGAATTGGCTTTAGTGGTAAAAACACAGCGATTATTACTCCAGAATTTGGTTCATTTGTTTATTTAGGTGAATTGATTACCAATATTCCCTTTCCACCGGATACTCCGGTGGAAGAGAGTTGTGGAGACTGTCGCATTTGTTTAGATGCCTGTCCGACAGGTGCACTGGTCGAAGGTGGGCAACTCAATGCTCAACGATGTATTGCTTTTTTAACGCAAACGAAGGATTTTTTGCCGGATGAATTTCGTTCTAAACTAGGCAATCGTTTATACGGTTGTGATACATGTCAAATCGTTTGTCCGTGGAACCGAAAAGTTGATTTTCATCATCATCCAGAGTTTGAACCTGAACCTGAAGTGGCAAAACCGAAGTTAAAGCCGATGTTGCGGATGTCGAATCGAAATTTCAGAGAGAAATTTGGACACATTTCCGGTTTTTGGCGTGGTAAAAAACCACTACAGCGTAATGCGATCATCGCACTTGGCCACTATCGAGATCAAACCGCTGTTGATGAATTAATCGCGGTCATGAATGACGATGTACGCCCGGAAATTCGTGGAACAGCAGCATGGTCATTGGGCAAAATTGGAACAGAGGAAGCATTTGCGGCAATTCAAGAGGCGAAGAGTCATGAAAAAGATGAACGCGTCTTGTTTGAAATGGAAAAAGGTTTAAACAATCAAAAGAAAAAAACAAAGTATTAAATTGACTTTTGTAATGATCAAACGGGGGTGTTTACGATGAGCCGTCCACATCTATATATCGATGAAATCAAATCACCTATTGGCACGCTGTTACTTATGAGCAACGGAAAGTATATCGTCCGCATTGATTATGGAACGATGGAACGTCCTCCTGCCCAGTTGATGGCATGGGTGAATAAGTATATGAAAGACGCTAAATTTGTTCACAGTCCTCACCACGTTGATGCAGCGAAGCAGCAACTCACTGAATATTTTTCTGGAAATCGGCAAACTTTCTCATTCGATACGTTCTGTCATGGGACGTCTTTTCAGAAGGACGTGTGGCAAGCCCTAATGGATGAGATTCCATTTGGAAAAACGAAGACTTATAAAGAAATTGCCGAAGCGATTGGCCGACCAAAAGCTTTTCGTGCTGTCGGTGGAGCTGTTAATCGAAATCCACTTTCAATCATTGTTCCCTGTCACCGCGTAATTGGTACGAACGGGAAGATGATCGGCTATAACGGAGGACTTGATAAGAAAGGATTTTTATTAACGCATGAGAAAGAAATCATCTCAAGAGACGAACATTTGACGTGAATAGGTCATAACGAGCTGTGGGCATGCACGTGGTTTCGAATGAAATTGATCTGTACGTGGATCTGAAAATTCTTTTTTTATACATCCCCCATATACATAGGAGGGGAGGGGATTGTTGTGGGAAAATTGGAGTCGTATTGGTTGGAGAAATTGACAGCTGAAAAACCTTTCGCTCATTGGTGGGATCGCAAACAGGAGTTACTTAAAGAGCGTGGCGCCGAAATGATTCGTCTTAATGGTGATGGTCGGGTTTTTAGCCGTAAACGATATGATGGAAAAGATGTGATTCAATATTTACTGCATCTTTCATTATTCATCAAGCAGCGTGATTATTATTATATGGAAGAACTAATCATTCCTTATCGATTCGTGTTGATAGATGGAGAAATTAAAAATCACGAGCAGGTCCGCGTATATGAGGACCGCTTTACACGAGGACCAAACAAATCTTTACAAACGAGTCGTACGAAATTGTCAAAGAGGTTTTCCTATGATCGACGGGCAGCAGTTCAGTACGCAGAATATTGGTGGAACAGTTATAATCCAGCGTATGAAAGATTTTCTGTCGATTGTACAAATTTTGTTTCCCAATGTTTAGCTGCTGGAGGAGCTCCGATGTGGGGTGCCCCGGTTCGGGAGCGGGGGTGGTGGTATAAAGACAATGATTGGAGTTTCAGCTGGTCTGTGGCTCATTCACTGCGATGGTATTTGAGCGGATCAACTTCAGGGTTAACAGGTAGGGAAGTAGAACGTGTGGAAGATCTTTTGCCAGGAGATGTCATTTGTTATGACTTCCAAGGGGATGGAAGGTGGGATCATACGACTATTGTCGTCGCCAAAGATGCGAATGGAATGCCTCTTGTCAATGCCCACACGGATAATAGTCGCCATCGTTATTGGTCATATGAGGACTCCACAGCATGGACGCCTAACATACAATATAAGTTTTTTACAATCGGTGAATAATCGTGTACTATATTCGTAAAAAATATCCACGCAAAATCGATAACGTTTTGTTGGAGATACTTGAGGAGAATGATTCGTGACTTTGCATATCGTACTACATCAACCAGAAATTCCAGCGAATACAGGTAACATTGCTAGAACGTGCTTGGCAACTAATACAACACTTCATTTAATTCATCCGCTCGGTTTTTCTACAGAAAATAAAATGTTAAAGCGTGCTGGATTAGATTATTGGAAACATGTGAATGTTAAGGAATACGATTCCATTCAACAGCTTTATGACCAGTATCCAAAAGGTACTTTTTATTATGTAGAAAATTATGGTGAAAATTATTATACAGATGTTGATTTAAGCAATCGAGATGACGAAATATTTTTTATATTCGGTAAGGAAACAGCCGGTCTTCCAAAGCAATGGCTTGAAGAAAATGCTTGCCGATGTTTGCGCATCCATATGACAGATCAAGTGAGGTCTCTCAATTTGTCCAATGCGGCGGCTATTATTGTTTATGAGGCATTACGTCAACAGAAATTTCCGGGAATGGCTTAACCTCTATGCCGTTCAAATCAAGCCAATCATTTCATTCAAAAAACCGTCATGTTTATACGTGACGGTTTTTTGAAACGGAAAAAGTCATGAATGCTTTTCCCATTTGTAAACATGGAATCGTTATTGATTGTCTTTTGGTATACCTGGTTTCGCTTCATAACCGGATGTAAAGAATGAAACGATAAACACAAGTACAACCCCTAGAATTAATGCTAATTTCATATTTGTTCCTCCTTTGCTTGAACGAACATGTGAATGATTACTATGCATACGATACCCATTATTATAGCGAATTACTTCACAAAAGTGAATTATTATGGAAAAAAACATACAAAAAACCTGACAGAAGAAACAGAAAAATGAGACGAATTTGCTACGAATAATGCATTTTGATCGATGGTTTATGCGATCATTGTATCCCCTTTAAAAATTAGAGTATATTAGTTGATGAAATCCTATATGCATCCTATAATGTAATGTGTATGTGGAAATCCGTGAACAACGGGGAATGTTAACTTCTATTGGGGGTATAAGACGTGGCACAGAATGAAGAATCTGCACAAAGATTCTGGAAAAGATTTCATGGTCCAAACTTGGGCTATATGGAAGAACAGTATGAATTATATAAGGAAGACCCTGGAACTGTTGATCCGTCCATTAAAGAAATTTTTGATCAATATGGAGCGCCTGCTTGGTTATCTAAACAAGACTATGTTATTTCTGAAACACAAGAGGCTCCTATTGAAAATATCCAGAAATTGACCTCAGCTATGAAACTTGTTGAGGCTATTCGACGTTACGGGCATTTGGAGGCCGATATATATGCTGTCGGTGTCCATAAAGAACGTCGCAGTGAGTTAGTGGATCCACAAACGTACGGTTTAAGCGAAGCTGATTTGAAGAAAATTAAAGCTTCATGGTTATGGGAGAATGCACCTAGCCATGTCGAAAATGGTTATGACGTTGTACGAGAATTGAAAAAGTATTATACAGGTACAATGGCTTTTGAATATGATCATGTAAACAATGATGAAGAACGACAATGGTTACGTGATTTGATTGAGTCAGAAGAGGCCCGTTTATCCTTATCAAACGACGAGAAAAAACAATTACTTGAACGTTTAGCCAATGTTGAAGGATTTGAAGGATTTTTACAAAAAACATTTGTCGGTCAGAAGCGTTTTTCAATCGAAGGTTTGGAATCAATGGTTCCAATGCTAGATCGTATTGTCAAGTACGCAACGGAAGACAAAGTTGATGATATTATGATGGGGATGGCCCATCGCGGTCGTTTAAGTGTACTCGCACATGTTTTAGGTAAACCAATTGATATCATATTCTCAGAGTTCCACCATTCGCCGAATAAAGAATTGATTCCATCAGAAGGTTCTTCTGGTATCAACTACGGATGGAGCGGAGATGTCAAATATCATTTTGGTGCGGTAAAAGAAGTCAAACATGGAGACGAAGAGACGACGCGAATTACGTTAGCACATAACCCTTCTCACTTAGAGTTTGTCAATCCAGTTGTTGAAGGTTTTGCTCGTGCTGCTCAAGATGATCGAACACAGCCTGGCTATCCAAAACAGGATGTTAATAAAGCAATCCCTGTGTTAATTCACGGTGATGCTGCGTTTATCGGTGAGGGAATTGTTTCCGAGTCATTGAACTTGAGTGGATTGACTGGTTATTCAACAGGCGGAACATTACACATCATTGCTAATAACTTGGTAGGGTATACAACAGACCAAGAGGAAGGGCGTTCCACAAGATATGCAAGTGACTTAGCCAAAGGATTTGAAATTCCGATTATCCATGTGAATGCTGATGATCCGCTTGCGTGTGTCTCTGCAATGAGCATCGCCTATAAATATCGTAAAAAATTCAATAAAGATTTCTTAATTGATTTAGTCGGTTACCGCCGTTACGGTCATAACGAAATGGATGAACCGCGTGTGACACAACCACTCCTTTACAAACAGATTGATGAGCATCCATCGGTAGCCCATATTCTTGCAAACAAACTTCAAGATGAAGGTGTCGTTACGGAGCAAGAGTTTCAACAAATGAAAAAAGATGTTAATGATGAGTTACAAAAAATTTACGACAGTATGAAAGAAAATGATGCAAGCGATGTGGAAATTCAAAGCATGCCAGATGTTTTGGAACATTCACTTGATAAATATGAAACAGCTGTACCACTGGAGACATTAAAATCATTAAATGAAGGATTGCTCCGTATCCCGGATCACTTTAATAAAAACCGGAAGCTAAGACGGGTTTTGAGACGTCGTGAAGGTGCTTTCGATGAAGGAAATCAAGCGGACTGGGGTACAGGAGAATTAGTTGCCTACGCATCCATTCTAAACGACGGAATCCCTATTCGACTTACAGGTCAAGATTCTGAACGTGGAACATTTGCCCATCGTCATGTCGTGTTGAATGATGAGAAAACGAATGAGAAATACAGTCCAATGCATGGATTAGACGAGGCGAAGGCATCCTTTGATGTTCATAACAGTCCATTATCTGAAGCAGGCGTGCTCGGTTTTGAGTACGGATACAGTGTACATTCACCTGACACCCTCGTGATATGGGAAGCCCAGTTTGGTGACTTTGCGAATGCTGCTCAAGTGATTTTTGACCAATTTATTTCATCTGCCCGTGCAAAATGGGGCGATAAATCGAATATGGTCATGCTTTTACCACATGGTTACGAAGGGCAAGGACCAGAACATTCTAGTGCACGTCTTGAGCGCTTCTTACAAATGGCAGCGGAGAATAATTGGATTGTTGCCAATGTAACTTCATCTGCCCAGTTTTTCCATCTGTTGAGAAGACAGGCTAAAATGCGTGGTCGTGAGGAAGCGAGACCACTTATTTTGATGACGCCGAAGAGTAGCTTATTGCGTAATCCACGCATGGCTTCTGAAGCAAAAGAATTTACTGACGGGAAATTCCAAGTGATTCGCAACCAACCGAAGTTGAAAGTGAGCAAGAAAAATGCAAAACGTCTTATTTTAGGCAGTGGAAAAGTGATGGTTGACATCGAAGAGATGATCGATCATTCCGATGAAAAATATAATTGGCTACGTGCACTGCGTATCGAGCAAATCTATCCATTCCCGACAAAAGAGCTTGCAGATGAATTGAAACAATTACCGAATTTAGAGGAGGTTGTTTGGGTTCAAGAAGAGCCGAAAAACATGGGAGCATGGAATTTTGTACAAGATTATTTAAGAGATTTATTGAAAGAGGGTCAATCGTTGCGATATGTCGGTCGTCCAGAGCATTCTTCACCTGCAGTAGGCGAACCGAATGTCCATAAAGCAGAACAAAACAAACTGCTAGAAGAAGCACTTAACCCCAAGATCTTAGGAGGAGATTCCCAGTGAAAGAAATTATAATACCAGAACTTGCTGAATCGATCGAAGAAGGAACAATTGCTGAATGGTTAGTGAAGCCAGGTGATAAAGTTGAAAAAGGTGACCCTGTCATTGACTTAGAAACAGATAAAGTCAACGTTGAAGTTCAAACGGACTATACGGGAGTCATTACGGAAATTGTCGTTGAAGAAGGCGAGGATGTTGTCGTCGGGGACGTTGTCGCTAAGCTTGATGAAAATGCTGAGGCTGGAGCAGTTTCTGAAGAAGAACCGGCAGAGGAGCCTAAAGAAGAGGCGAAAGAAGAACCTAAAGGGGAAGAAAAAGCTGAAGCTAAGCCAGCAGATGAAGCAGGCAAACAAGATGATGTGATCGCTTCACCAGCTGCTAGAAAACGAGCTCGTGAGTTAAACATTGACTTGAGCGAAGTGAGCCCTCGTGATCCGTTAGGTCGAGTTCGCCCAGAAGATGTTGAAGCGGCTGCCAAAGGTGGAAGTAAACCTGCACCAGCTAAGAAAGAAGCACCTAAAGTTGAAAAAACAGAATTCGATAAACCGGTTAGACGTGAGAAAATGACACGTCGTCGTCGAACAATTGCGAACCGATTAGTCGAAGTACAACAAGAATCAGCGATGTTGACTACGTTTAATGAAGTAGACATGACAGCGATTATGAATCTTCGTAAAGAGCGTCAAGAACAATTCGTTGACAAACATGGTATCAAACTTGGCTTCATGTCATTCTTTACGAAAGCAGTAGTTGGTGCGCTGAAAGAATTCCCATACTTGAATGCAGAAATTCAAGGGGATGAAATTGTCCTGAAAGATTTCTATGATATTGGAATTGCCGTATCAACCGATGATGGCTTAGTCGTTCCAGTTGTACGTGATGCAGATAAATTGGATTTTGCAGGAGTAGAAAAAGAGATTAAACGACTTAGCTTGAAAGCGCGTGATAACGAATTATCTCTAAGTGATCTCCAAGGTGGATCATTTACGATTACAAATGGTGGCGTCTTCGGTTCAATGATGTCTACACCGATCTTGAATGCACCTCAAGTAGGAATCTTAGGAATGCATAACATTGTGAAGCGACCTGTTGTCATGCCTGATGATACAATTGAAGTACGTCCAATGATGTACTTAGCTGTATCCTATGACCACCGCATCGTTGACGGTAAAGAATCGGTACAGTTCCTCGTGCGCATTAAAGAAATGCTCGAAGACCCATATGATTTATTGTTAGAAGGGTAATGAATTGAGCACAATTTGAATAAACAATGAGTACATCCCCGAATAGCGGTCTCTTTTGACAAAGCCCCTATTCGGGGATTGTTTGTAAATAGCGACGAGCAAATAAAACGAAATAAAGGTTCAATTGAATGTCATCTATTTTAGGATTTATGATTTTTTGGCGTCCTTTAGTCTTTTACTCAAAAAAAAAATATGAATTCGATCTTATGGTAACAATATATTGTGTTTTTAAAAGATTATGAAATATATCTAGTAGAAATTTGAGAAAATTTGGCCGATCATTTAACAGAAAATTACGTAAATTCATTGACAGTTTACGTCATTTAAATTATGATTACCTCAATATGTTAAATTCCATTCCCGTTTAATTTATTGGGGGTCATCTTGTGCTAAAGATTAAACAAGAAAAAATAATAGCGATGATGGCATCGAGTACGTAAAAAAATATAGTATTGTTTGATCTACCACTGATGATATTTTCTAGAAAATATCACCGTCTTAATTTAAATAAAAATATGGCGTATGAGAAAAGAAGGGAAGATAAACAATGCTAAGCCTTAGTTTGATTGGGTTTTTGACAATTTTGATAATCGTTATTTTGTTGATTCGTGGAAATATTACACCGATTGTTGCGTTGGTGATTGTTCCGATTATCGGCGCATTTATAGCCGGATTTGGATTTGGAGAAATTGGCGAGTTTTTTAATGAAGGAATCGAATCTGTAATCAGTGTCGTTATCATGTTCATTTTTGCAATTTTATTTTTTGGTATCATGCAAGATGTAGGCCTCTTTGATCCACTCATTCATAAAATGGTTACGATTTCGCGAGGGAATGTGATCACTGTAAGTGTTTCTACTGTGTTCATTGCGGCTATTGCCCAATTGGATGGTTCAGGAGCGTCGACATTTTTGATTACCATTCCAGCGCTCCTTCCGCTCTATCAGCGATTAAAGATGAGTCCATACTTACTGCTGTTGTTGATTGGGGGAAGTGCAAGTATTATGAATATGCTACCATGGGCTGGGCCTTTAGGAAGAGCAGCTTCTGTTTTAAGTATGGATGTAATCGAATTGTGGAGGCCACTCATTCCAGTACAAGCAATCGGTATGGCTTTAATGATTCTCCTAGCTATACTTCTCGGATATTTGGAAAAACGAAAAATCGAGAGGCGTTATGGGAAAATGGAAATAGCAGCTGTATTGGAGGATCATGTAGATGAAAACAAGGGAGAATCTATTCAATATTCACTTACACGTCCTAAATTTTTTTGGTTAAATGTCCTTTTAACGACAGCTGTAATTGTAGTCTTAGTATGGGGGGTTATTCCTGCTGGGTTTGTTTTCATGATTGGTTTGAGTGTAGCACTTGTTATTAATTATCCGAATGTTCAGGATCAGACGGAAAGAATTCGTGCACATGCTCCAAATGCTTTAACAATGGCATCGATAATATTGGCTGCTGGATCGTTTTTAGGAATTTTGTCCGGAACAGGGATGTTAGACTCGATAGCTACGGATTTAGTAAAAATATTACCAGGAATGGTTGCTCCATATTTACATCTTATGATTGGTTTTTTAGGTGTGCCATTTGATTTATTACTGAGTACAGATGCTTATTATTTCGCACTATTACCAGTTGTTGAACAAATCGGTACTACATTTGGTATTCATTCTTTATCAACTACATATGCAATGATTATTGGAAATATTGTCGGAACTTTTGTCAGTCCATTTTCTCCAGCCCTTTGGTTAGCCCTTGGTTTAGCTGGCTTAGAAATGGGGCGTCACATCCGTTATTCTCTTTTTTGGATGTGGGGTTTAAGTATTGTATTATTAATCATCTCGGTGTCTATAGGGGTTATCGAGTTTTAAGCAATAAAAGCAACCGGAATATTTATTTTTCCGGTTGTACACTTATTACCTTGGTCCATTGATCATTTCATGGGATTCGCACTTTCTTTGGACATACGAAAGCCGCGTGAATAATGCAATGGCTGCGACAGTTAATCCAACGATAATACCGATCCAATAACCAAATGGTTCCAGCTCGGTATAATTGGCTAATAACCATCCTGTAGGTAAACCGATAAGCCAATAGGATACGAGAGCAATGATCGAGGTCATATTCACATCTTTGTAACCGCGAAGAGCTCCTTGGATCGGGGCACCAAAAGCATCGGCAAGCTGATAAAAGATTGCATAAAAAATAAATTGTTTCGTCAAGGCAATGACTTGTGGATTGGAGTGATATAGCCTAGCAACGAAATCATCAAATACATATAAGATGACTCCAGCAAAAACAGCGATAAACAGCCCACTACTTAATCCGATATGTCCGTATGTTCGTGCATCTTGAAAACGTTTCGCCCCGACTTCATAACCGATAGCAATGGTTAAGGCAATCCCTACACTAAGAGGAATCATATACAACATGGAAGCGAAGTTCATAGCTGCTTGGTGCGCAGCAATGGTGTATGTATTATAGACACTCATAAAGAGCGTAACTGCAGCAAAAATGCTCGTTTCAAAAAAGATTGCAAACCCGATGGGAATACCGATTTTAAGTTGTTCCCACCACTCCATGAGAACAGGTTTTCCCCACTGAATAAAGACTTGATACGTACGAAAAGGATGGACTTTGTATACAATACCAACAGATATGAGGCATACCATCCAGTACGTAATCGCGGTCGCTATTCCGGAGCCAATTCCTCCGAAAGCGGGAACCCCAAACTTTCCAAAAATAAAGATGTAATTGAATAAAATATTGATTGGTAAGGATATTAAAATAATGATCATTGACATTCGGGTTTGTCCGAGGGCATCAATGAAACTTCGCAACGTATTAAAAACAAATAAAGGTACAATTCCTGTACTGATCGAAACTAAATAATAGGTCGCGATGTGCCGGACGGAAGGCTCTAAATCCATCACATGTAAAATCGGTCGCAAAGCAACAAAAATAACGAACATCATCGTAAGTGCCATGGCGATTGATAAGTAAATGGCTTGTTGAATTTTATGAGCAACATGTTCGTGTTTATTTGCTCCAGTTAGTTGAGCGATCATTGGAGTGATGGCTAAAATAATCCCATTAACACCTGTAAAGATGGGTACCCATAAGCTAGAGGCAATCGCAACGCCTGCTAAATCCTCTGCCCCTGCTTGCCCAGACATTACTGTATCAAAAAAATTCATTAAGTACATACTCACCTGAGTGATGAGAATAGGGATTAATATAGTGGAAAATAATTTAAGTTTTTCTTTTAACGTACTCGTTTCATACATGATGCTCTTCCTTTTTCCATCATTTTCGATTAGGATATAAAGTGGGTTGCATATATGTTGTATGCAAATATTTGAAAAAAATATCATTACGTTGTGCAGTTGAATGTAGGTCATTGTAAAAATAGGAGATCATTTTATCATTATACCACTGATTTCGTGCAATTTAAGAAAGGAAGTACATAGGATGGGAAAGAAGCGTATTTTGTTTACGGGTGGTGGAACAGCTGGTCATGTCATGGTCAATTTAGCATTAATACCAATCTTCCAGCAAGAAGGATGGACAATCGATTATATTGGATCGAAACAAGGGATTGAACGGAAGTTAATCGAGCCACTCCGTCATGTGACGTATTATCCGATTTCGACGGGGAAACTGCGTCGCTATATGTCAATTGAAAACTTCAAAGATCCTTTTAAAGTTTTAAAAGGGATGCTACAATCTTGGCGAATTATCGGAAAGAAAAAGCCTGATGTCATATTTTCAAAAGGAGGATTCGTTTCTGTTCCAGTTATATTGGCTGCAAAACTACGCCGTGTGCCGGCGGTGATTCATGAGTCGGATTACACACCGGGGCTTGCTAATAAATTGTCCATCCCTTTTGCGAAGAAAGTTTTGACTACATTTCCGGAAACGGTCAATGGCTTGCCTGAACATAAGACTGAATATGTCGGTGCGGTGATTCGCGATGAGCTTTTTCAAGGTGAGCGAATGAAAGGTTTCCAAATCTGTCAGTTTACGGAGGGAAAACCAGTTCTCCTAGTGATGGGAGGGAGTGGTGGTGCTCAATCCATTAATGAATTGGTTCGACAAAGTTTAGATGAACTGCTTAATCACTTTCAAATCGTTCATATTTGTGGGCAAGGTAAAGTCGATTCAACGGTTCAGCGGAAGGGCTATCAACAATTTGCATATGTGAATGACGAGTTAAAGCATATTTTTGCGATCACAGATTTTGTCTTATCACGAGCGGGTGCCAATGCCATCTTTGAATTTTTAGCGTTGCGAATACCAATGCTCTTGATTCCTTTATCGCGAGCAGCAAGTCGGGGTGATCAAATTGTTAACGCCCAGTCATTTCAAAAGCAAAAGTATGCGCGCGTAATCCAAGAGGAAGATTTAACAAAAGAGTTGCTCATGAAAGAGCTTATGAAGCTAAAACAAGATGGGGATCAGATGAAAGAGACGATGAAAGATTTTTCAAATGATACATCCCGTGATCGAATTGTAGAAATTATTAAAGAAGTAGAGAAAAGTAGGGCATGAACTTTTTTAACTTCCTCTTATTGGACCGGTTATTTGGAT
>DATGTE010000050.1:0-37203 GCA_035301985.1 Bacillota bacterium | reverse complement strand
CCATCTCCATTAGCAACCGACTCAAAGACAACCGCTACGTCAACAGGTGTCACCGTCACGTCAAAACCTTTTTGTTCCATCACTTCTTTTACTACACCAGATGATGCGCGCTCAGAATCCCACGGAGTTGAAACAAGCTCGATTTTCTCACCGTTACCATCTTCCACTCCTTCTGTCCATTCAGCTACCTTTTCAGGATTGTCTTCTACCCAGCGCTTGGCGACTTCATCGATTTCATCGCCCGTCTCCTTCGCTTCATACATGATGCCTTCCATATCTTCTACATCCCAATTGAATTGCTCAATGAATTTATAAGCGTTTGGTTTATCCTTTTTCAATCCTTTTCGTGCTAATGTTTTAATTTGTTCAACGCCACCATAAATTTCTTTTGGATCCTCTAAATATTTCATATCCGGGTGTTTCGCAAATGTCCAGTGCGGATTCCAACCTGTGATAATGATCGGTTCTTCATTTTCGATCGCTTGATCTAATGCTGCAGCCATCGCAGCTGTCGAAGATAATTCAACGTTCCAACCTTGTAAAGATTCATATTCTTCAATTGCTTTTTCCGTAGTTACTGAAATGCCAGCACCAGGCTCAATCCCTGTAATCGTATAATTCACTGCTTCACTATAATTCTCGCTATCCGACTCAGTTTTACTCTTTTCCGTATCATTGTCACCCGAGCAACCTACCATAAAAACAGCTACTAAAACAGCTATAAGCGTACCCGTTTTGAAAAAAGCTTTATAATGATTCATCGATTTAAATGTCTCCCATCCTCTGCAGATTTAGTTTAATAAAATTTTCCCATTTTTTTAAAAAATTTTAACCAAGAAAACGGCTGATTCGTACTAATCAGCCGTTCATTTAGTTATTTTGTATCAAGGTCTTCAATCGAATCAATGTCCATATATTCTGGAACGACTAAGCCGATTTTAGCTCCTTCTAAGTTTTCACCAAGATCGACCACTTGATCTTTATACTGTTCATACAAGTCACCATGAGTAGCTGGTAGCCATGCTGAAACCATTCCATCCGCTTCGCCATTAGCTACTGCTTGCCACATAACAGCATTATCAAGCGGGGTTGCTGTTACCTTAAAGCCTAAGTCCTCTAATACTTTAGCTACTACATGTGTAGAAGCAACTTCAGAATCCCATTCTACGTAAACGAGTTCGATTTCCTCACCATCTACTTCATCTACGCCTTCTGTCCATTCGGCTACTTTATCTTCGTTTTCTTCTACCCATGATGCTGCTGCATCTTCAGGACTTACTCCATCTTGGATATCTAACATAACGGATTCCATATCATCTGTCGTCCACGCGAACTGGTCCAATAACTTATACGCATTTGGCATATCCTCTTCCAAACCTTCACGAACCATCGTTCCAATAATTTCTTCTTCACCAAAAACGCCTTTCGGATCTTCTAAATATTTCAAGTCATATTTAGCAAATTTCCAATGTGGAGACCATCCTGTTACGATAATTGGTTCTTCATTATCAATCGCTTCACCTAGTGCTGTAGCCATCGCACCACTTGAAGAAGCTTGTACTTCCCAACCTTCTAAATCATACTCTTCAACCGCTTTTTCTGAAGCTTTGAATACACCAGCACCTGGCTCAATACCGGTGATTTCAAAATCCATTTCCTCCCCATACGATGTATCGCTGTCACCGTCACCTGCACTTTGATCATCTTGTGAAGTATCACCAGAACCTCCGCAACCAGCGACAACGAGTGACAATGAAAGTCCAGCAACTACGCCTAGACGTTTCCAATTCCAATTAAACATAAAGTATAAAACGCTCCTTTAACATAATGATATATATGGACTTTTCATGAATGAAAAGATATCCATTCCTTCGAATACGTAACTATGATTGATCTTTGTTCGCCTTTTGTGTAAATCGATCAATGATAATCGCTAAAATAACAATTCCAATACCGGCAACAAAACCTGTACCGACTTGTGCACGTTGTAAAGAGGAGAGAACTTCTCTTCCAAGTCCAGGAGCACCGATCATCGATGCTGTCACAACCATCGACAAAGCCAGCATAACCGTTTGGTTAATACCTGCCATAATGGTTTTTCGCGCCATCGGTAACTCTACTTTAAATAACTTCTGTGTACCCGTGCTACCGAATGCTTCTGATGCTTCAACCAATTCCTTCGACACTTGGCGAATCCCGAGATTTGTAAATCGAACAGTCGGTGGCGTCGCAAAAATCAATGAAGCGAACACCCCCGGAACCATTCCAATTCCGAAAAAGGCAACCGCTGGAATCAAGTATACGAAAGCAGGCATCGTCTGCATAAAGTCTAAGACCGGAGTGATTATCGTCTCCGCGATTCTACTTTTGGACATTAAAATTCCTGTTGGAATCCCGATGATGACCGATAAAATACTCGCAACAATCACTAAGGAAAGCGTCTCAATCATATGAGACCAATACTCTTGGTTATAAATTAACCACAACCCGACAATGGAAAATGCTGCCAATCCAAATTTCTTTCCAGATAGAAAGAAGGCAATCACAGCAATGACGAGAATAAATATAATCGGGGGAATAGCGGTTAATGCATCTGCTGTCCAATCCATAAAATTACCAAAGTAATCTTTGATGACATCGAACAGAAATGCAAACTTACTTGTCAACCAATCTGTAAATTGTTCTGTCTTCTCAGCGATTGGTATTTTCGATGCAAAATCTAATAGTTTATTAAGTTCATCAAACATTCATCGTCTCCCCCTCTCCTTCACCAGCGAGCCCAGCAATGACAGCACCACGGACGAGGATTCCGACTAATCGGTCATCTTCCACAACTGCAATCGGAATCGGTATATCATGTATTTTATTAAAAATATCTCGCATCGGCGTATCTTTCTCAACTTTCTGGATATCCGTTTTAATAATGTCCTCAAGTTTCTTATCTTTAGTAATCGCATTCAACGCATCTTCAGCGGTGACATAACCTTGTAAAATTCGCTGTTGGTTAATAACTAAAATACTTGATAACCCTTCCTCCCGCATACGCTCTAAGGCTACACGGGGACCATGCCGTTCAATACTAATCGTCTCGGGGCGTTTCATAATATGCCCTGCAGTTAACACTTTCGAACGGTCAACATCTTCTACAAATCGTTCAACATAAGCATTCGCTGGATTTACTAATATTTCTTCAGGTGTACCGATTTGGACGATTTCACCGTCACGCATGAGAGCAATACGATCGCCTAACCGTAAGGCTTCATCCAAATCGTGCGTGATGAATAATATCGTTTTTTGCATTTTTGCTTGTAAATCCATCAATTCATCTTGCATTTCTTTACGTATCAGTGGATCCAATGCTGAAAAAGCTTCGTCCATCAACAATACTTCCGGATCATTAGCCAAAGCTCGCGCCAAACCAACACGTTGTTGCATACCACCGGACAATTGGCTCGGCTTTTGGTTGACATACTCCCCTAAGCCAACCAATTCTAACGCATGCTTTGCCTTTTTCTTACGTTCTTGTTTTGGTACATTTTGAATTTCTAATCCGAACTCTGCGTTTTCCAAAACCGTCCGATGAGGGAAAAGGGCAAAACTTTGAAATACCATTCCCAACTTCTCTCGACGAACTTTACGTAAAGATGCTTGATCCATTTTTGACAAATCTTCCCCATCAATGAGAATACTTCCCTCTGTCGGTTCAATTAAACGATTAATAAGGCGAATCAACGTTGACTTACCACTTCCCGACAAGCCCATGATGACAAAGATTTCCCCGGCTTTAACCGAAAAAGAAGCCCGATTTACACCAACGGTATTTCCCGTTTTCTCCAGTATTTCTTGTTTCGACAAGCCTTCATCCAATAGCTTTAATGTTTGTTTTGTGTTTTTCCCGAAAATCTTTGATAAATTTTTTACCTCGATTATGGGCACAATTTTCACCTCTGTTCATTTTTTTCGTACCGTTATACCATCATTTCTATTTAAACTGAACGTTCAGTTGAGCACTCTTGTCGAACTATACATATTGGACTCCAAGTGACACCTTTCATGATGATTAGGAAAGCTTATATAAGATATCTTCCACAATTCGCACGGTATAAACCTACTGTATTACTATATAATGACGAGCTTTCCAATTCAAATATTGTTTACCGTTAATTATGTTTATATTGTACAAACAGTTTATACTGTATACTTCTGTCAAATGATTTTCTGCAATTTCCTTTAAATTTCTTGCAAATTCAACGAGATTGTCCATTTTAAAAACGAATTTTTTTAGTGTAACCTTAATATAGCAATGCGTAGGAGGATTTCATGGTGAAACAGTACATAGAAAATATGACATATCAAGTCATCAGCGAATTTGCAAAAACAATTGAACGATTTGGTTTATCTCCTTTAGATGCGAGATTATTCGCTTATTTATATACTGAAAAAGAACCTAAAACATTAGATGATATGGGCGATGCTTTAGGAAAAAGCAAAACATCGATGAGCACCAGCATCCGCAATTTGTCACAACAAAACCTTGTGAAACGGGTATGGAAAAAAGGATGTCGAAAAAATTTATATGAAGCAGATACGAATTTATTTAATCTATTTATCATTTCTCAGATCAATCAATGGCTGGATTTTACAAAACAGCAAAAACGCACACTTGTTCATTTAAAAAGTCAATGTAATGAACAAACGATCAATGACGAAGAAAAGCTCATCCAACAACAATTAGATCAGATCATTGCATTCCATACGCAAATCGAAACATTTATTCAAGACATCAAACAAACACAAAAGAGTAATGAATAATTCGCTATACCTTCCCCTCTAGTTTATGTATAGGTTTTACCATTTAACCACGCTTAACCAAAAAAACCAAAGATGGCATCAATCCATCTTTGGTAATCGATTAAATATGTTGTGAGGTCTCCTTTTTGCGTCATTAATAATCTGGACAAACTCCGACATCAACTTTGGAAAATATCCTTCTTTCTTCAAGGCATAGATCGTTTCGGTTGGATGTAGCTTCTGATTGAGCATCCCAGCAAAATGAACCAATAAAGAGGTGAAATCTAACAATCCATCTTCTTTCTGTGCTTCGTATGTTTCATTTAACCCTTCTAACAAAGTGAATAGTTCTTCATATTCTTGATCGGACAAATTATTCATAATGACCAGCTTTGTGAAGGGGTATGGTTCAATATTCATTGTCTTTAGTAATAACTGTAAATGGAAAGTAGTGTTTGTATGGCTCATATCCTATAATAATCGCCTCCTACTCCTGAACTGCACGTATAAACCACTAATTTTTCCTTTATTTATCCTATTATACTAATATACATTTTATAAAGAAAGTACGAATCACGTGCTTTGTGTAGCTCATATTCAATTACACATTCGTTATTCATGATCGATGTTCCTCTTTTCAAAAATTATGTCTTCCTTGCTGTTCATGAAGCAAATATTTTGGTAAAGTTATAAATATGATGCTTTTTCGTACGGGAACAAAACATGAATACGACCCCATTGGCTAAAATTCCAATCACTATATGACTCATCCCCAGTCAAGCATCTTTTACAATAAGATATTAGAAAATGAGTAGTTTGAAGGTTTAATAACAATATTTTTTGGCCAAGACGTTTCGTTTTCTCTCATGCTTCAAGGTGAGGATGATGCAATCCGCTCATTCGTGACAACCTGTCTTGTCGTTACGTTCATTTAATAAGTGTGTTTGAATGAAGCAAAGGAGGGATTATTTGACTATTTTCTTTTTATTTTACGCTCTATTTATACTATTTATTTTTAACTCCCTAACATACAAGCTTTGTGTTACATTAGAGATTACTAACCGAAAGAGACAAGCAGGCGTTTTTCGTGTCATCAATATTATGATCCTTATTTTGCTCGTTTCATCCTACTTTAAAGTAATAAATTCAATGCTGGGATAGCATTCATACGAATCAGAGCATCGAAGTCATTTCCAAACTTTTACCTTCATCTCAGATACGTTAAATTTTCAAAAGGACTATATTTCCTTTCGTATGATGTGGTATATTAAACATCAGTGTGTGTTTATGGAAACCTTAAAATTAGGAGTGTTGATTAATGAAAAAAATAGTAACCGTAGCAACAATTTTAATTGCAATCCTCGGTCTTGCAGCATGTGGATCGGACAAATCTGATCCAGACGTAGTTGTAGAATCTAAAGCTGGGGATATTACAAAAGATGAGTTTTATAACCAAATGAAGGAACGTGTAGGAGATTCTGTCCTACAAGAAATGGTCACTACGAAAGTTTTAGAGGACAAATATGAAGTAGACGAAGAATTAGTCGACGAAGAAGTTAATAAAATGAAAGATGAATACGGTGACCAATTTGAAATGGTTCTTCAGCAGCAAGGTGTCGAGGACGAAGATGCTTTACGCGATGCGATACGGTTCAGCCTTCTTTGGGAAGAAGCTGTATCTGAAGATGTTGAGATTTCCGAAGAGGAACTGAAAGAAAAGTATGACCGTATGAAAACAGAAATCGAAGCCCAACACATTCTTGTGGAAGATGAAGAAACAGCTAAAAAAGTGAAAAAGAAACTCGATAAAGGTGAAGAATTTGGCAAATTAGCGAAAGAATATTCAACTGACGAAGGCACAAAAGACAACGATGGGGAACTCGGGTATTTTTCTAGCGGGGACATGGTAAAAGAATTTGAAGACGTTGCTTATGAAATGAAAGAAGGAGAAATTAGCGATCCTGTTTTATCCGAATTCGGAGTTCATATTATTAAAGTTACGGACAAGCGTGAGTCCGAAGAAGACATCGGCTCATTCAAAGAAAATAAAGATGAAATTCGCCGCGAACTCATCAATCAAAAAGTCGATTTTACAGAAGCACAAAACAAAATAGATCAACTTATGGAAGACGCAAAAATTGAAGTAAATATTGATGAATATGAAGATCTGTTCAAAACAGGTGCAGAAGAAGACAAAGAAGATGAGAAAGATGATGAAAAAGATAAAGAATAAGAGTTTATCCATGACAAAGATTGGCAGCTGAAACAAACCGATCATTTAAGTAAATGGCAGGGAGTTTGATTCATCAATCACTCCCTGCCATTTTAGTTGGACGTGCGTTCTTGTTGTTGTCGATCTTGTCGTTCTTTTTTAATTCGTTCAATATAAACTTTACCTTCCTGCTCGATAAACTGCTGTTCGAGTTCTTTTTCAGCTCGCATCGCTCGATACGACATATACCCACTAAAAAAGATGAATACAATCATCATAAAAACCCACCAAGGAATATCAAAGATCACGTTCAATCCTCCTTGTCCACCATGTCTATCATAAGTATATGGTGGAATGGATAAAAAAATGACTAGCGATTTTCATTTTTCAAAGGTTGGCTTGTAAAAGGAGCGATTTTCCATAGCAAACAAACGCTCTGTAAATTCACCTGGTTTTACTTTGTCCAATGCACGATTTAACATGTTCATTTTGGCATCAATCATGTCGATGAAATGCAACAATTCTGCCTCTTGTATGAGGGGTGGCTTTGGGCTTCCCCATTCAGATTTTCCATGATGACTTAAAACGAGATGTTGCAAAATCAACACTTCTTCTCCATCAATATTCAATTCCTTAGCGACAGAACCAATTTCCTCAACCATCATAGGAATATGTCCAAGCAATTTTCCTTGAATGGTATACGTCGTTGTAACGATTCCTGATAATTCTTTAATTTTTCCTAAGTCATGTAAAATAATTCCTGCATATAATAAATCTTTATTAAGCTGTGGGTATAGCTTGACTAACTCTCGTGCTATAGCTAACATGCTAACAATGTGATGGGCTAATCCGGAAACATATTCATGGTGGTTTTTGGCCGCTGCAGGATAGAGCAATAACGGTTCTTCATATTTTTTAACGATTGCCCGAACGATTCGTTGGATAGCCGGATTTTCCATAGCAAAAATCGCTTCGGTAATTTGATCATGCAATTTTTCTTTGTTAACCGGGGCTTTCTCGACAAAATCAGAAACTTGCACACCATCCGTTGCTTGTGCTAAACGAATCGAAGCGATTCTCATTTGCGCCCTACCACGAAATTGAGTAATTGCACCGGAAATCCAAATAATTCGCTCTGAAATATAGGTTGTTTCATCCTCTTTTGTAACGTCCCAAAGCTTAGCATCGATTTCCCCTGTTGCATCGCGGAGAATCAATGTTAAAAATGGCTTGCCATTACTAGCCACGCCTCTTGTCGCCTCTTTAATCAAGACGAAACCTTCAAATGAGTCGCCAATTTGATGGTACCCTATACCTTTTTTCATAAAATCCCCCTTTGGTCATAGATGATCGCATTGTTCTATAGATGTTTTTCCGACTGCTTTGCAAACAACGGTAAAATCGTTGAAGTGGATCTTTACCTTTCATCTTTCGGTATGTAATCAAAGATTTTCCCTGATTCAATCACATGTATAAACTTCATTAACCACGCATAATAGTTTTGTGCATAACGCAGTCGTTCCAAATCACGATGGATTTTTTTTATCAACTGCTCATCTTTCGTTTGCTGTTGTAATTGCTCCAATTCACTAATCGCTTCATCGGCCTCTTCAATATTTTTTTCTGTAAACTGACGCCAGCGATTACCAAATAGAGATGTAAATGATTGATACCAATCTTCCTCTGATTGGTATAGATCTTTGCGCACACCTTTTTTAAAAATTCGTTCAACCATGTTCATTTCTGACAAAGAGCGAACTCCTGTAGACATACTCGTTTTGCTCATCTTTAGTGCCTCGCGCATATCGTCTAACGTCATTGGATCATTCGAAAAATACAACACTCCATATAACCTGCCCACCGATGGAGTGATCCCGTACAACGTCATATTTTTTGCAATGACTTGTATAAATCTTTCAAGTGCTTGCTCTCGTAAATCCCACTCTGTTACATCATTCGAATTCTCGTACAATCTTTATCTCTCCCCATCGTGTTATGCATCGAAAATAACATCTTTTTCATGATTATACAATCGCCCCTAGTGAATACAACACATTTCATTTCTGTTTTTGCATCGTCATTGAAGATAGATCTATCACTTTTGCATCATGTCGGAGCTGGTTGTAAAGATCTTTTTTACATGTAAATAAGATGATTTGCTGATGATCCGATGTCGAAGCGATAATGTCAATCATCCGCTCTGTTCGCACATCATCGAAATTGATGAATCCATCATCAATGACAAACGGTAAACGATTATCCTCACTCATGACCTCACTTACAGCAAATCGTAGAGAAATATACAGTTGATCGATTGTACCTTGTGATAACTCATTTACCGTATATTGGATACGATTGTGAGCTGTAACTAAAAATGGTTGATCATCAGCTGGTGGATGTACATGAATATATTTATGATTTGTCAACACTTTAAAATATTTTGTCGTCTGCTTCATAACTTCTTGTAAATATTTATCACGATAAATTCGTTTCGTTTCCAAAAGCATTTCTTTCGCAGTTTTTAAAATAGCCCATTCGATTGCTGTTCGATTGAACGTTTCTTTCTCCATTTGGAACTGGTGCATCATTAGTGAATACGCTTCAGAAGATTCCATTTTCATCAATTCTGCATTGAGATCAGCCTTCTTTTGGCGATAATGATCGATTTGTTGTTCTAATCGTTCAATCTCTTGTTGATCTTGTTGGTAGTTGACCTCCAACGTGTTTTCCTTCGGTGTTTCTTCAATAAATTGCTGCCATTCTTCGGACGTAAAAATACGTGAAAATTGGTTGTTTATCTTTCTCTTTTCTTTCAGTAATTGCTCTCGTTTTTCCACTTGGTTCACTCTTTTATAAAACTCATCTTCCGTATCGACACCGGCCATGTGAAGGAGCCGATCGATTTCTTTTTGATACGTTTGGATTTCCTGTTGTATTTGTCGTTCCCGTTGTCTATTTTCCAAAATCCAAGCGTTATATTGTTCGATACGGTCTTCCATTCGCTTCCATTCCCTCACCAATGCTTCAATCTTCTCCAACTTAAGGGGAAGTGATTGCTCTACCTGTATGGAAGAATCTTCGCAAAATGCATTCACCTTTTCTTCGTAAGACAAGATGTGCGCTTCGAATCGTTCGACTTCCTGTTGATGCGTTTCCACTTCTCGGCCCATCTGCCGTAATGACTTTAACGATTGATAGATTTCTGGCCAATATATAACATCAATCGACTGTAAAAACGGATAGCTTTCATAATATTCACGAACATATTGTTGCAATCGTGCATTCTTTTGCTTCCAAAGTCGATGTTTTTCATCCCATTGCATCAGTTGAACATCGATTGTTTTTAATTGCTCATCAATTGTCCGTTGTTCATTAATTGCATCTTGATTACGCATTAACAACCGCTCTGCTTCGGCTTGCTCCTGTTCAGGTACATGTTGAGAAGGAGCTTCACGTTTTGGTTGGTGAATCATTTTCTCCATATGGCGAAGCATTCTTTGTCCCCACAACCATTGTAGCCCACCGATGATGAGGCTGATAATTGACACATTGCCCGCAAATGATGAAGATAAAAAGCGTGAAAGCATCCAGAAAACAACAGCGATGACGAAACTGATGACTAACACAATCGTGTGCCGTTTTTGGTTATCTTTTTTTTCGCGTTCCCATGATTCCACTTTTTGAGAAGCATCAGCTTGAAGTTTTTCTAAAAGGCGTTGTTGTTCGTACTCTTCCATGATTTTTTGCAATTTTCTCGTATGTTCTGAGGATAGTTGCTTGTTTTTCACATTTCTAAGTTGCTGATCCCAGTATTCTTTTTTATGGATTAACAGTCCTCTTTCCTGTTGTAACTGATCGTATTCCATACTGAGATGTTCCGTGTCATTTTTCAATTCATTCCACATTTTTTCCAAATGAAATGGAATATGCAACGCCCTTACATCATTTCGACTAAGGTCGATATTTAATTCGGAAAGCGCTGAATCTAAACGTGCGTTTAGCTTTGTTAACATTTGCTTTCGTTCATAAATACGTTTGCGATTATTTTCATACGTTGGCTTGTTCTTTAAAATATTTCTTGCCTCATCACTATTTGTAACTTGTCCCAATGAAGCTTGTAATTTCATCATCTTTTTTTTATAAGTCTGTTCATTCGTTTGCAAAATGGACAATTCACTTTGTAACGGTAATATTTTTTCTTTTAACGCTTGCACGCGCTCTTCTCCGTGCTCAGGAACAGAAGTATCATTCGGTAGTCGTTGTAATTGTTCTATATATGAACGGTACTCATATGCGTATGGCAGTGCTTGGAGTTTTTTTTCGACTTGTAAGACACTTTCTTTTTTGGCGCGCAATTTTTCTCGTAACTGACTGATTTTGTCCGTTAACTGCCTTCGTTTCTCCTGTTTATGCCGATAATGGGATTCTTCAGTTTTGGCTGTCAACAGATCATGAAACTGTTTGTTGAGCAACTCAATTTGTTGATTCATCACTGGTTTTGTTCCGTATGGTTTAAATCGTTCACCGATCTTTTTGTCTAACTGTTTTTCAATATCATAAATATACTTCGAACCAGTGAGTCCAATTCCAAGAAGAACTTCTCCAATATCTTCTTCTTTCATACGAGCAATGTGTACGAGATCGCGAGCAGAAAATGAAAAAATAGCTTGGTAGGTTTTACGTTGTATACCCCCGAGTTTCTTATGCAACCAACGTTCGTCAAATTGTTGTCCATCAGGCGTATAACATCGAGCTGCCCCATTTTCCACATGATCTAACCGTTCAATAGTGACTTCACCTATATCCGGATCGAAAACAGTGAGCGAACCCCCCATTTGACTGCTCGTTTTCGGGCGATAAAACTTCCGCCATTTAGGAGGGAGGCCGAATAATACAAATAAAATAAATTGGTACAATGTTGATTTTCCAGATTCATTTTCACCGTATATACAAACGAATGCACTTTCACCAAAATCAACGGTATAGTCAATCCACTTACCAAACCCGTAGATGGTCACACTACGTATTTCCATTCTTACTCCCCCCTTTTATTCTTTTAGTAAGTGATACATTAAGAGTTGATAAGCTTCTGATTTTATATGTTGTTCTTCTTCATCTGACAGTGGCTGTAAATACTTTCGAGCTTGCCGATGTTGATATAAATCTTGAAGGTATGGCTGAATCGATGTCGAGCGAAACATCTGTTCCAACTCTTTGAAAAAATGATCGCCTTCTTCAAAAGTAGGATATGCATCCGTCGAAAACTGAGTTTGGACAGCATATTCATAAATATATATCCAATCGTTTTGATACAAAAATGAATCATTGATTACGTCAACTAATTCATCAAAATAATCGTGTTCCTTCCAAGCTCGAACTTCTTCATGATCACCTTTAAACGTTAAATGAATAAGCTGAGGCATGTCCTTATTCATCTCGCTAGTTAGTGCTGTCGTTAATAACCGTTCTAATTGACGAATCGTATTACATGAAGAAACATCTATTTCTACGTGATTGAAAACAATTGCCTGTGTCGAAATAAATGAAAGTTCTGTAGACGTTTCTGTCATCGTAACATAGTAACATCCTTTGTCACCTGTTTCTTTACGGTGTCGACCTTGGGTATTTCCTGGATACACAATAAAGGGATCTTTTTTTAGTATGTCACGCTCGTGAATATGTCCCAACGCCCAATAATCGAAAGGCTCTAATAAAAGGTCACTCACCCGAAATGGAGCATATGTATCATGGTCGGTATTCGTTGCCAAACTACCATGTAATGTCGCAATATGGAACGGGATTTGTTCATTCATCACACGATATTCTGTAGCTTTTTTCTCTTGTACGGACTGGTTTTCATAACTAAAACCATAAATTGCTGCCATTTCTTGGCCGTTTTTCTCATATATAAACTGGCGCACTTTTTCATCTGGAAAAATATGTACATTATCTGGATAAGTCATCGGAAAAATATTTCCGTTCAAATAATCGTGATTTCCATAAGACATATACACAGCAATTCGATGCCGTGCCAATTGTTCAAATGCTTTACGTAAGCGAATTTGTGCTTGTAAACTTTGATTTTCATGATCGAACAAATCACCGACCATGAGAACAAAATCTACTTGTTTTTGAATCGCTGCAGTGACAATGCGATCTAGAGCTATAAATGTACTGTTACGGATATCATCAAATATATGTTCAGGAATATTAGCTAACCCTTTAAAAGGCGTATCCAAATGCAGGTCCGCTGCATGAATAAAAGAAATTTCTTTTGACACGGAAGCAACCTCCTATTATCTTCCTATTGTAGCAAAACAAAGGTGCGAATGCACGTTCGATATTAGGGATCGTTATGGTAGAAATTGTTTCCTATGAACTGATTGAGGGGAGTTAGGTTTCTTTTTCGTGTTAAAAAATATATAATAGAGGTACAGATTAACTACAAGGGGGAGTTCAAAATGAAAACATACTTTCTAACGGCTTTTGATCCAACAGGAGAAAAATTGCTAGATGAAACATTTGAAGCTGAAGATCATGATGCAGCGAAGACAATCGGCATGGAAAAATTAACAGAAGAAGGCTATAGTGAACATACACACCGCTGTGTCTCACCCGACGCTGAGTTAGTTTTATTCCACAGATAACATGAATACCGTGAGAAAATCCTTTAAAAATATTGTAGGATGCGTTCGATCACACCAAATTTTCAGCTCATATAATGATCTACGCCCTAATCGTATAGGCTATGCATCATGATTTTATGAGCGAAAGTATACGATGAACTTTCTGAATTTTGTAGCATAGCCTACCTCATGCCAAATAAAAAAGCGACTTCATACGTATTCAGTTTGAATGAATACTTCAATGAAGTCGCTTCGCTTTTGTATTTTTCGTTATTTCCCTTGAAACTCAGGCTGCCTCTTTTCTAAAAAAGCTCGTACACCTTCCTGATGATCAGCAGTCTGACGAAGCTTCCACTGGGCTTTTTGTTCACGACTTAAATATATTTTTAAGTCGTCTTCTCGTTCAGCATGATAGAGCATTTTCGTTGCAATCATTGCTTTCAATGGAGAGGATAGCAGTTTCTGGCCCATTTTTGTCGCTACTTCAAGCGTATTGTTATCGGTAAGAGAATCAACTAACCCCATTGAGCGGGCTTGTTCCCCTTTTACTTGTTCCATTGACCAAATAAATTGCTTCGCTTGATGTGAACCTAATCGTTCTTGTAACCAAAAATGACCACCACCATCGGGAACGAGGCCAACTCCGAGAAATAACATGCCTAACTTCGCTTCTTTATGTGCGATGACATGATCCGCTGTCAAAGCTATACTTAAACCTAATCCAGCTGCAGGTCCTTGGACAGCAGATAGGACGATTTTCGGCATCATGTATAATTTAGAAACGATTTGCGAAATCGACTTCATCACATCATCAAAAAATGTCTTTTCTGCAAAGCCTTCCATCATGCCGATATCGCCACCCGCACTGAATGCTTTCCCTTTACCAGCGAGAATAACAACCTCATCACCATTTTGTTCCACCGTTTCAATAACTTCAAGTAATTGTTTTAACATTTCTAGATCTAAAGCATTATACAATTCGGGTCGGTTTAAATAAATGTATGAGATCCCTTGCTTGCTTTCATGAAGTACTGTATCCACCAAAAAGTTCCTCCTTATTTAAGTGTATAATAGATAAATTCGACATATTTTGAAAAAATCCTGCACGATGTTTCACTTTTCAAATGCATAAAAAAAGACCGCAGAAGCAAATGTCTTTCTGCGAGTCCTCTTCATTAATTATTTTTTTCATGTGCTCCGTAAAGCTCTTCCAACGGTTTTGTAATTATTCGACTGATGTCATTAATGACGATATTGAGCCGCTGTTCAACTTCCATTAATTTAGATATTTCCTCATGTTGTTGCACAAGTTCTACAATTTGTGTCGCTTTTTGAACTTCTTCTTCCGTAATATCCAATCCTTGCATTTGTTTTTCCTGCAATTTAATTTGTGTATCCCGAAAGTTCTCAAACATTTTTTTAGCAGCTTCATCATTCATAACAGCATGAAAAGCCTTCTCTAAATTTTGAAATTCTTCACTTTCACGGATTGCCTTTTCTAAATCGTGCGCATGGTCATACATATTAGACATGAACATATCTCCTTTTATAATTTGGTCGGTTCAAAAGTCGCCCTTTACAAAAATCGCTATTGTACAATAACACGATGGCCGATCTTGAAAAACCTCTAAAAGTAACTATAACAAAGGAATAATCATATGTATAGCCTTACTCCCCATAAAAAAGCAATTGCTGCCTGAATCCCTTTGTACTCTTCGATTCCCGAACTTATTTCTGAGTACCAATATAAAACATCAACACTTGGCATGCGACATTTTACCTCGTGTATCCTACGCATAATATTGAAAACGATAAATAAACTAATAATAAAAGGACGAGTGGGGGAACAGGTTATGGCTGAATTACAAATGAAAAATATCCAAAAAGTATTCGCTAAAGACATTGTTGCCGTCGATGATTTTAATCTTCATATACAAGATAAGGAATTTATTGTATTTGTCGGACCATCAGGTTGTGGAAAATCGACTACTTTACGTATGATTGCCGGACTAGAGCAAATCACGAAGGGTGAACTGTACATCGATGGTCAGTTGATGAACCATGTCGCACCGAAAGATCGCAATATTGCAATGGTCTTCCAAAACTATGCCTTGTATCCTCATATGAATGTATACGATAATATGGCATTTGGATTAAAACTCAGAAAATTCAAAAAGAATGAGATTCGGCGCCGAGTTAACGAAGCTGCCGACATTCTCGGGCTCCAAAATTATTTACATCGTAAGCCAAAAGCACTATCAGGTGGACAACAGCAACGGGTTGCATTGGGACGAGCAATTGTTCGCGATGCAAATGTCTTCCTCATGGATGAGCCCTTATCAAATCTCGATGCAAAATTACGTGTGCAAATGCGGGCGGAAATTATGATGTTGCATCAACGATTACAGACGACAACAATTTACGTAACCCATGATCAAACAGAGGCTATGACGATGGCCACCCGTTTAGTTGTTATGAAAGATGGTCTCATCCAACAAATAGGTGAACCAAAACATGTATATGATTTTCCTGACAATGTATTCGTAGGTAGTTTTATTGGTTCACCACCGATGAACTTTTTACGTGGAACTTTAATAGACGATTTTTTTATTGTTGATGATATCGAAATCAAGGTTCCGAAAGATCAATTTATCATGTTACGAGAACGAAATTATGTTGGTCAACAACTCATCTTAGGAATTCGTCCAGAAAATGTTCATCATGACCCAACCTTCATTCGTTCTTCACCGAAAACGACCGTACCTGTTACCGTTCATGTAGCGGAATTATTGGGATCAGAAACATATCTTTATTCAACCCTAAACGGTCAAGAATTAATTGCTCGTATTGATTCTCACACTGATGTTGAAAGAAATGAATGTATCGAACTCGCTCTTGACATGAATGATGTACATTTTTTCGATGAAGCAACTGAAAAGAGAATTAAATCATCTACATGAAGGCATATATGTAACATATGTATATGTGATTTAGGGAAAGCCGGTTGACTTTCCCTAAATATATTAGAGGGTTTAAACCCTGTAAGCCATCGTTATTGTTGTGGAAATTGTCCACCTAATTGTTGTTGAGCTGTTTGTACTAAACGTTTTGTGATTTCTCCCCCAACGGATCCGTTTGCACGTGACGTTGTATCAGCACCTAAGTTCACACCAAATTCTTGAGCAATTTCAACCTTCATTTGGTCGAGAGCTTGTTGTGCTCCAGGTACAACTAATTGGTTTGAATTGTTTGAGTTGTTATTAGCCATGATGATCACCTCCTGTACTTCTATTGTTAGCAATACAGAAAAACTTATCACGATTAAAGGCTGGTAATTTGTGCTTGATTTGTTTATTTTTTTGTGCGGTTACTTATATCCTAAAAGTGATTGATTATAGATGGTGTTGAAAGTTGAGAGGAATTCATAAAAAACCACTTGTATGTTCGTTAAACGAGCACACAAGTGGATCATTTCACAATTTATTTAGGAGAGGTCATTTCTTCTGGCTTCACATACTCATCGAATTGTTCTTCAGTTAACAAGCCAAGCTTTACAGCTGTTTCTTTTAATGTCGAGTTGTCCTCAAATGCTTTCTTAGCAATTTTTGCTGCATTTTCATAACCGATATGTGGATTTAAAGCGGTGACAAGCATTAATGAATCATTTAAATTTTTGTTAATTTGCTCATGATTTGGTTCAATTCCTTGTGCACAACGTTCATCAAATGACAACATGCCATCCGCTAAAAGCTGACAAGACTGTAAGAAATTATAAGCCATCACCGGTTTAAATACGTTTAGTTCAAAATTTCCTTGGCTTGCCGCAAAACCGATTGTCGCGTCATTCCCCATCACTTGGGCAGCAACCATCGTCAAGGCCTCACTTTGGGTTGGGTTTACTTTACCAGGCATAATGGAACTGCCAGGTTCATTGGATGGAATCGTAATCTCGCCAATTCCACAACGCGGTCCACTAGCTAACCACCGAACATCGTTAGCGATCTTCATCAAATCAGCTGCCAGTGCTTTTAACGCGCCATGTGCGTAAACGATTTCGTCATAGCTCGTAAGCGAATGGAATTTATTCGGAGCCGAGTTGAAATCTTTATTCGTCAATTTACTGATTACGTTGCAGACACGATTGGAAAATTCGGGATGAGCATTTAAGCCCGTTCCTACTGCCGTTCCACCAATCGCCAGTTCTTTTAAATGTTCTACACTTTCGCTTATCATCATTTCAGTTCGCTCGAGCATACGATGCCACCCACTGATTTCTTGACCAAGCGTTAACGGAGTTGCATCCTGTAGATGTGTACGACCGATTTTAACGACCTCTTCAAAGGCGTCCATTTTCTCTTTGAGTGTAGCTTTCAACTGTTGTACAGCTGGAAGTACAGTATCTTCAAGCTTCAGCACAGCAGCTACATGAAAAGCAGTTGGATACGTGTCATTAGAACTTTGTGATTTATTAACATCATCGTTTGGATGAAGTCTTTCATCACTTCCTTGTTCTTCTAACCATTTATTTCCGACAAAGGCAATCACTTCATTGACGTTCATGTTCGATTGTGTACCACTACCTGTTTGCCAAACAACTAACGGAAAATGATCGTCTAATTGACCAGCGATGATTTGATCAGCTGCATAGGCAATAGCATCTGCTTTGATTTGCTCCATCAATCCTAAATCACTATTCGCCTGAGCCGTGCTTTTTTTCAAATAGGCAAATGATTTAATTATTTCTTTTGGCATTTTTTCCTGCCCAATTGGAAAGTTTTGCTTACTTCTCTGTGTTTGGGCTCCCCAGTATTTATCCGCTGGTACTTTAACTTCTCCAAGTGTATCGTGTTCGATGCGATAGTCCATATGTATTTTCCTCCCATGATCAATTTAAATACTCCTTACTACCATTGTAGCAAACTTTTGTAGATAGTTAACCATTTGCTTCTTAGAAAATAAATTTTGTTGGACTTCACTTTTGTTCTGCATTGGTAACACGACTCGAATTGTCATAAAACTGTCTTTTATTTCACTCGATAGCCAACTCAATGATATATACTATTAGTAAAGTAACCATTCCGAAAACGCTCTGGGAAAAATCGATTGTTATATCCTGCATCCATCGACACATTGTACAAACTGTTCTCTTTATCCATTTATTAAGGGAGGGTTCTTGTCTTGCCAAACATTTGGACACATGTCCTTTTTTGTGAAGAAGTTGTCGATGCGCTTCATCTTCCAGCATTATCCGCAGAAGAAGATACAATGATGAAACTAGGCGCTCAAGGACCAGATCCTTTTTTCTATTACAACTTCTGGCCTTGGCTACAAAATGAGCGCATACAGAAAATTGGCGAGCTCATGCACACGAAACATTGTGGGCCATTTTTAATCGATTTGATTCAAGTGGCGAAACAGAGGGACAAACAAATGAAAGCTTATGTCTTCGGTTTTATAACGCATCACTTATTAGATCGGAGCACACATCCATATATTCATTACCGAGCAGGTTATGAAGGAAGCAAACATCAAAAATTAGAAGTGCAGATTGATACGTTGATGATGGAAAAATATCACCGTTTAAAAACGTGGAAAGCAGCTAGCTATAAAGAAATTGATGTCGGTTTTTCGATGCCTAAACACATTTTGTATGTATTGCATCGAACGATCCAAAAGTATTATCCTGAGGTTGCGTTTGACACGCCAAAATATATTCAAAAAGCGTATCGAGATATGAAATGGGCACTTAGGATTTTAGCCGATCCACATGGTTGGAAAAACACAATATTCCCATCTCTCATCTCCCCATATTCACATCAACCAATCAATGATCAAATCGATTATTTGAATTTGGAACGAAATACTTGGTATCATTCAGCAACAAAGGAACCGTATACAGATAGCTTTATCGATTTGTATGAACAAGCTAAATTGACTGGAATACAAGTGGCGAAAAATGTGCTTCAATATTGGCTCAATGATGACCACAGGACCATGAAAAAATTACAGGAAATGATTGGAAATATATCTTATGATACAGGAAAACCAGTTGAACTCCATTTACAAAACATGTATTGTGATCCAATCCTCTAATCTTCATATAAAAACTGGACATGCTTACATCGTATCGTCTCTGTGCAGAGCATGATGAATGAATAAGGCTGTCAGTAGGTAACGACAGCCCTTCCACCCCCTTATTTGAACCAACTTCTAATGATTTTCCGCATGATGCGCCGACTTGTTCGCCAGCCGATTCGCCCGTTTTTAAGTGCATTGATGTCTCCTAATATGCGAGTTAGCCGTGATAAAACATAGCGTAGTTGATGGAGTTTCATCCGTTGACACGTCCCTTAATACAAATTGTACTAAATATTGTACAATACGTTAAGCAGTTTTTCCTACTTTTGCTTCTTTCATTCCGCGTTCGATATCGACAAATTTTAATAAAACAATTCCCGCAATAAAAAATATGATTAACGAAATGATTCCAAAGCGACTTGAACCGGTCAGCTGACCAACTAAGGCAAAAATAAACGGACCGAATACCGCAGCGAACTTGGACGATATTCCATAAAATCCGAAAAACTCCGCTTGCTTATCCGCAGGAACCATGCGACCATAAATGGATCGGCTTAAAGATTGAGCACCTCCCTGTACAAAGCCGACACTAATCGCTAACAAATAAAAGTGAATAGCCGACGTCATAAAATAGCCTAAAATAACAATTCCTAAATAAATATATAAGGAAAATGTCAATGCTTTTTTAGCTGTTATTTTCTTTGCTAACCAACCGAAGAAAAATGTACACGGAATACCGACAAATTGCGTAATGAGCAATGCTGTAATCAATGCATGACTATCGATTCCAATATCTCGGCCATAAATAGTTGCCATTTTAATAATTGTCGAAATCCCATCATTGTACAACCAAAATGCAAATAGAAAAATTAACAATTGTTTATACCGTTTAATCTCCTTAAATGTAGAGATCACTCTAGTGAATCCGATTTTCATATAGGAATGCTCGCGTTTCGCCGTCGTTTTTTTCTCTTCATGAATATTTTTAAAGAGTGGAATGGAAAAAACAAACCACCAAATACCGACAGAAGCAAATGATACTTGACTTGCTACGGTCGCATTTGCTAATCCAAACCATTCGTATTTCAAGATCATTAAAATATTGATCGCAAGTAATAAGCCACCACCGACATAACCCCAAGCGAACCCATCTGCCGACACTTTATCAATTTCCTTTTCCTCGGCAATCTCAGGAAGAAATGCATCATAAAATACATTTCCGCCTGAGAACCCAATCGTTCCAACAATTAACAAAATAGAAGCAAATATATAATCGCCTTCTCCGACAAAAGCTAATAAAATACTAGCCAGGACACCCATATAACAAAAAAACCGTAAAAATTTCTTCTTAGCTGCGGAATAGTCACTAATTGCACCGAGAATAGGAGCTAAGATCGCGACAAGAAGAACAGCGATGGATTGCGAATATCCCCAATAACTTGCTGCTAGTGACTCATCCAATCCTTTGGCTGCCACGTCATAATAAAATACAGGAAGAACGGCCGCCATAATTGTCGTTGCAAATGCAGAATTACCAAAATCATATAATACCCAACTAAACACTGCCTTTTTATTTTTCATGAGCATCCCCCCGCTTTGGAACTACAAACTTCGTTATTTTTATAAACATGAAAATTTTATACAATAAGACCATTTCATTAAAATATACAAAACCTACACACTTTAGAAGATTACAACAACCCCTATCATTCTGCTTACCGATACTGAAATCGCCCTGCCAACTTCGGCAAGGCGACTTACGTTACAATATTAGGATCCATTGACTGACATTCATTCCCAAATATATTGATTGTACGCTTCACTAAGTCTTGCAAATTTGTTTCGATCTCCTTCTTCTAAAGCTTCGTCGATTTGCTTCAATAATTTATGTTTATTCCACTTAAAACAGAGCTCGTCTAAGATCAGCCGTGATGATAATTTAATATCATACGGGATCTCTCTTTTCGCATGAATGACCTCTCCATCGTAGCGAATGAGTTGATAAATCGTTTTTTCCTTTTTCATGGAACACTCCCCCTTGTTCCTTTTTTCTATTATCCTAAATTTTTTGAATAATTGCAATAGGCAAGACCTAAAATATTTAAATAGATTGATTATATATGATTCTACTGCACCTACAGTGGTAAATAACTGGCCTTGACACACTCCTATGTATCACTTACAGTTTATAGGGATAACATTCAGAAAAGATTTTACACGAAGGAGAACTTCCATGTTTCTTACTCAACATAACCGACAAACGCAACAATCGGATGATTTACTTAAATATTCCCAACTCCATAGAGATGACATCTTATCAACTTTACAGTCTACCGATGATGGAATTACAGATCGTGAAGCGAACGAACGTTTACACTCTAATGGATGGAATATCGTTAGTAGTGAACAACTCCCTCCATGGTATGTCCAACTTCTTACATCTTTTCATAATCCGTTTATATATGTTCTCATCGTCCTTGGCCTCTTTTCTTATCTCACGGATGATTTTGAGGCAACCATAATCGTTACGATTATGATTGTCTTGAGTGCCGCCATCCAATTTTGGCAAGAATTTCGCTCGAAGCGAGCTGCCGAACAATTAAAAGAAATGATTAAGCAAACAACGACCGTCGTCCGCAACGCCCAAGTAACCGAAATAGTAACCGGAGAATTAGTACCAGGTGACATAATCTCCTTGCAAGCTGGTGACATCATTCCTGCGGATATCCGCATTCTTTCTTCAACGAATTTACTCGTCAATCAATCGACATTGACAGGTGAGGCTATTCCAGTAGAAAAGAATGCGACACTTACTGAGAGACCAGAACAAATTTTTGATGCTAAAAACCTCTGTTTTAAAGGAACGGATATTGTCAGTGGGAACGCGACAGCAATCGTTCTTAAGACGGGTGATGAGACGTTTTTCGGTTCGTTAGCGAAAAGCATTGTCGGTAAACGAGCCGAAACAAGTTTTGATAAAGGGGTTAACAAAGTGAGTTGGCTTTTGATTAAACTCATGCTCATCATGGTTCCCTTTGTCTTTCTCATTAACGGAATTACGAAGGATGACTGGCAGGGAGCACTTTTTTTTGCGATTGCAATTGCCATCGGTCTGACACCCGAAATGCTCCCGATGATTGTCTCAGCAAACTTAGCTAGAGGAGCACTTCGCTTATCCAAAAAAGACGTGATTGTTAAACAATTGCATGCGATGCAAAACCTCGGAGCGATGAATATTCTTTGTACAGATAAAACTGGGACATTAACAGAGGATGAACTTGTTTTATCGATTCACCAAAATCCATTTGGCGAACCATCACATCGCCCGCTCTACTTAGCATATGTGAACAGCTTATTTCAGACTGGGACAAGGAGTCTTCTCGATCAATCGATTATCGAATATCAACAGTCGACAGCCCCTGTGGAACATGACAGCATACCGTATGAAAAAATCGACGAACTTCCTTTTGATTCTGCACGGAAAAGACTATCCGTTGCGGTCGCAACTACTGATGAGCGCGATCAACAATTCATAATCACTAAAGGGGCTGTCGAAGAGATGATGATGCTCGCAAATGCAGTAGAACATGAGGGTGAAATCATCCCTTTATCACAAGAGCTACGAAAACAGATCACCAACTACCTCACCCGATTAAATAATGAAGGATTGCGAGTCATCGCAGTCGCCTATCAAGAAATAGCGTCAACGCAACATGTTATTACAGAAAAGGATGAAGAAAACCTCATACTTGCAGGTTTTATTGGTTTTCTCGACCCACCTAAGCCATCAGCGGCTACTGCTATTCACCAATTGCAAAAGCATGGGGTCGACGTCAAAATTTTAACAGGTGATAATGAAGTTGTCACCGAGAATGTTTGTAAGCAAATCGGTATTCAAGCAGGACAGCCGATTCTTGGACCAGAGATTGACCATCTTACAGATGAGGAATTAATCGTAGCAGCAGAGTCAACGAATTTGTTTGCAAAGTTAACCCCACTTCATAAAGAACGCATCGTCCAAGTCTTACAACAAAAAGAACATACGGTAGGATTTTTAGGGGATGGGATTAATGATGCACCAGCGTTACGTAAAGCAGATGTCGGGATTTCAGTAGATCAGGCAACCGACATTGCACGCGAATCATCCGATATCATTCTTTTGAAGAAAAGTTTAACCATTCTTGAAGAAGGAGTCGTCGAAGGACGTACGACATTTGGTAATATATTAAAATATATTAAAATGACAACAAGCTCAAACTTCGGAAATGTATTTAGCATACTCGTCGCAAGTATGTTTATTCCTTTTTTACCGATGTTGCCTTTACAGTTACTCGTCCAAAACTTATTGTACGACATATCTCAGCTAGCCATACCTTGGGATCGAATGGATAAAGAATTTCTTGTCAAACCGCGAAAATGGGATACAAAGAGTTTAACGACATTCATTATTTATATCGGACCGATCAGCTCTATTTTTGACATTGTTACATTCGTCGTCATGTGGCATGTTTTTGGAGCGAATACTGTTGAAAACCAAGCCCTTTTCCATACGGGTTGGTTTGTTGTAGGATTATTAACACAAACATTGATCGTCCATATGATTCGTACCGAAAAAATACCGTTCATTCAAAGTATGGCCACAAAACCCGTCGTTATTTTGACGATCATCATTATGGGAATTGGCGTCTATCTTCCTTATTCAACCGTCGGAAAAAGCATGGGATTCGTACCTTTACCTGGCAGTTATTTCCTCTGGCTCATCGCTATTTTAATTGGCTATGCCGGACTGATCCAAATAAGCAAACGATTTTACATCAAGAAATTTGGCAGTTGGATCTAAACATCATTCACGACTGGTAACTGTGATTCTATTCAAAAACCGGCTGCTCTTTCTTACAGGATTGAGCATCCGGTTCATTTTGTGTGCATAGGAATAAATTACAATGATAAAACAAATACTGTCGCAATGGCCCCGATGACGACTAAAACAACATTTAGCCCGATATAAGCTAGGGCTATGGCAATCAGACCGCCGATTAGACCAATATATGGCTTATCCGCGTTTACAGATAAAATGCCCGGAAAAATCAATGCACCTAAGGCGGCAAAAGGGATTGCATTTAACCACCGATTGACCCAAGCGCGAAACGATAACTTCTCAACAATAAAGGCTGGGATGACTCTCGGAATCATTGTCACAAGCGCCATACCGATAATAATAAAAAAGATCATGACTGCTCTTCCTCCTCGAAGATAAACACACCGAAAAAGCCTCCTAAAATCGTACCTATTACAATCGACCATCCCGCACTCAATTGCAATACTTCACTGCAAAGTGTATGAATTAGCATCGCAATCACAGCAATGAGACCTACTTTAACTTCCTTTTTCACCGTAGGGATCAGTAAACCGATGAACATCGCATATAAAGCAATCCCCATACTTTGACTCAATGGGTCGGGAACAATTTCACCGAGAACACCACCTAAAAATGAACCACCCACCCAAGATATGTAGGATAATATAAATAAAACCGTATAAAATAATACGCCATTTTCCATTTGGGCTTCCTTCTTGTGAAAAGAAGCTACGGCAAATGTTTCATCGGTTAACCCGAGCGTTAGCGGAGCTTTCCACTTGAGTTTAATTTCTCTTAGGCGATTCATAAATGATAAACTCATTACAAAGTGGCGGACATTCAAAATAAATGTAGCGACGATGATTTCAATCGACCCTGCACCAACTGCTAGCATGTTAACTCCCATAAACTGGCTGGCCCCTGCATATACAAATGCACTCATTAACGTTAACTCTACTAATGACAGGCCAGACTGCTTAGCCAATACACCATATGTAATCGCGACTGGAAGATAACCGAGCATAATCGGTAGTGCAGCGGTCAGTCCTTTCTGAATCATTATGTTTGGATTGGAAACAGGTTGTTCTTGTATATCGGGCATCGTCATTATTCACCCCACCTTTTTATGAAAATTGTATCTATTATAACTGATTTTTTAGAAAAGAAAAAGATATTCATCAACTTATTGCTTCGTCGCAAAAAAACGAACATTTTTCTTTTACAAGGTGAAGAGTATCTCTTTTTCATATCGATACAGGGTCTGCTACAATCATAAATGATCAACTTAAGGTGTGAAGGATAAATCCGAACCATTTTCTCAATCCTTCAAGTGATCCATTCTTGGAAAGATCATCCGTCGAAAATTTTCATCGAGAATTTATGTTTAGGCACTATTTTTCAAATATAGTTAGGAAAAACCATCCGTTTTAGAAGAAAACGATTCATCAGATCATGACTGTATAAAGGGGGAAATAATCATGAATAAATGTACAGATGTAACTATTGAAGGGGCTTATCCTCTAAGCGGGACATTAACGTGGCCAACGGAAAAAAGAAATCAGTATCCCGCCGTTTTAATCATTCCAGGAACGGGGAAATTGGATCGGGATGGCAATGATAAAAAATTGCAACTCAACTTATATAAGGATTTGGCCGAGTTTTTAACAGTGCTTGGTTTTATGACTTTACGTTACGATAAAAGAGGCATCCAGAAAAGTGGCGGAAACTATTACGAAACAGGTGTGCACGATTTAATTGATGATGCATGCGCTTCTGTTCAATTTTTACAAGCCTATGATCAAGTCGACCAACAAAAGATTGTTATCTTAGGACATAGCGAAGGAGCAATGATTGCTCCAGCTGTTCATCATCACACCCCTGTCTCAGGTCTCATTTTATTAGCCGGCGCTGCAGAACCTTCTAAGGATTTACTTCTAAAACAACTGGAAATGGTAATAGAAGAGATTGAAAATACAAAAGGGTTGAAAGGCTGGCTTTATCGAGTGTTGAAACTCTCTCAAAAGATAAAGAAACAAAACAAATCATTGATGAAAAAAATTAACGATTCTGATGAGGCTGTTATGCGAATACGAGGTGCCAAAATCAATGCGAAATGGATTCGTGATCAACGTCATTATAACGTTTGTGACTATTTACCCGAAGTAGCGTGTCCGGTTCTCGCGATTACAGGAGACAAAGATCTCCAAGTACCACCGGATCACGCTGAGCGAATTGCTGAAATCGTCAAAGGAGATTCGGAATGGCATCTCCTCCCCCATGTCAATCATATTTTACGTCACGTCACAACTCACCACACGATGCTCGGTCTTACGAAAGAATATAAAAAGATAATCGACCACCCCATTGATGATGAACTTTTGTCGATCATCGAACGATGGTTAACAAACCGTTATTTACATACGGCCAATGAAAAATAGAGTGTATCGCTTTACGTCTTGGCGATATGTACATCTTGTAAAACTCCTCTTCCAACGTATGCAAAATGCACCATGAAGGATTCAACCAGTATTCTAGCTGAAAAAACATCCCATTTATACATTATAGTTGACAAAAGTAGCTGATACGTTGTATATTTTTTAATAATCTTTTCTGTAAACTACATATAGACATCCTAAAATGATCAGTAGATGATCTCTGAGCAGCATGAAGAGACAGAGTGGTTGGTGGGAACTTTGGCAGGAGAGGATCGAATTACACATTTTACAAACAGGATGTACGCAGTGAAGTGGTTGATTGTATGTTACATACAATTCATCAATCAGGGTGGTAACGCGGAGTTTTAGCTTCGTCCCTATCGGGGATGAAGCTTTTTTATTTTCTTGGAAAGATGATTAGGAGGTCTACACATGTTTCAAGTTAAACCACAGCAAAAACCAGCGCTTCTAGAATCAGTCATTTTATCGATTATACTCATAGGAATCATCAGTTATTTTATCATCCATGTAGGCACCGTTCCTCATATCCCTATCTTGCTCGGGATATTTTTACTCATATTTTATGGTCTCGTTAAAAAAATATCTTTCCATGATTTACAAGCTGGAATGATTGAAGGTGCAAAAGCCGGGATGGGTGCCGTTTTCCTTTTTTTCCTCATCGGTATTTTAATCAGTAGTTGGATGGTGAGTGGAACGATTCCTGTATTAATTAATACGGGGTTTACGTGGGTCGGAGGACAATGGCTCTATGCACTTGTTTTTGCGGTAACAGCGATTATCGGAGTTTCTCTCGGTAGTTCATTAACGACGACAGCAACGATTGGTGTTGCCTTCATCGGTATCGCTGAAGCAATGGATGCATCACTCGCTATTACAGCAGGTGCAATTGTTTCTGGAGCTTTTTTTGGTGATAAAATGTCTCCGCTATCTGATACAACGAACTTGGCATCGACCATTGTAAACGTCGACTTATTTGAACATATAAAACATATTAGCTTGACGACCATTCCAGCATTCATTATATCATTCATCGGGTTTCTCATCCTATCTCCAAAAGATCCCGTATCGATGGGAATCTCAAGTGATTATCAGGCTGCCTTAGCATCGACAAATTTAATCCATTGGTCGTCTTGGATTCCATTAATGATTCTTGTTCTATGTACCCTTTTTAAAATTCCAGCGTTCATTTCCATTGCTACGAGCAGTTTGGTGGCGACCTTTTTAGCCATCTTCATGGGAGGAATCGCTCCATCAGACATCTGGACCATTTGGTTTGAAGGATATACAGGTACAACGGACTTTGACGCCGTAAATGAATTGCTAACAAAAGGTGGAATTGACAGCATGTTATTTACAATTTCACTTGTGCTTCTTGCACTCGGTTTTGGAGGTCTGCTATTTACAACCGGAATCATTCCAACTATTTTAACGGCTTTTCAAGATAAGTTGACCAGTGTCCGTTCGACTATTTTATCCACCGCAATGACGGCCATCGGAATCAATGTTATGATTGGGGAACAATATTTATCGATTTTGTTAACTGGAGAAACATTTAAAGGTGTCTATGAAAAAGCAGGTCTATCTAAAAAAGCCTTATCCCGTACATTAGAAGATGCGGGCACAGTAATCAACCCCCTTGTGCCATGGAGCGTTTGTGGTGTATTCATCGCTGATGTGCTTCAAGTGCCTGTACTCGTCTACTTACCATTTGCATTTTTCTGTTTGCTCAGCCCGATCATTACGATTTTATTTGGGGGGAAAACAGCGACAGCACATTCATAAAAAAAGATGTACCATCGAAAAATGTGCGATGGTACATCTTTTTTGTATCAAACGTGTATCATGTTTCTTTATAAATCGTCTTTACTAACTTCTCCAAACCTTCAAGTAGTCGTGGCGAGGGGCGACAATATAAAGATTCTTCTAGTACATGAATCCGATCCTTTTCGATGGCATTCATTTGCTCCCAACCTGGACGATTGCGGACAAGATCAGGATTCATTTTTTCTTCTTTTACCCCGACCCATACCATACAAATATGATCTGGGTTACGTTTTTTAACATCTTCCCAATCGGTTTTAAAGCTGGCGGTATTTTCTGTCGAAAAAATATTTTCGGCACCTGCTAATTCACTGATTTCTGTCAACCAATTTTTCTTTCCTGGTGTAAAAATCGGTTTGGGCCACCATTCCCAATAAAGCGTTGGTTTTTCCTTGTTCGATGATAGTTGATTACGATAGGAAGAAATTTCATCCAAAAATTGTTGTGATGTTTGTTCTCCTAAGCTCTTATAGCCAATTGCCGTGGCAACTCGGCGAAGGTTTTCGCCAATTTCGGCAAGTGAATTTGGATTCAACACGATATAGGGTAAATCGTATTGTTTTAAAGCATCGATGTTTTTCTCCATTCCTGGAACACTCAATGAGGCGAGTACAAGATCAGGCTTAAGACGAGCGACCTTTTCCATATCGATGTTTAAGTCCGGTCCAACTCTCGGCAAATGTGTAATGGACGCCGGCCAGTCTGAGTAATCATCTATACCGACTAGTAAATCTTCCTTGCCTAAATATCCCATCAACTCTGTATTACTCGGACAAATCGAAACGACACGCATACAACTCCCTCCCCGTTATGACAGTATTCAATTGAAAAAAGTCTTTTCATTCGTTACAAAAGTAAATATTAAGATTCATCCTGCTCCGTTAAAATGATTGGATCTCCTTTCGTAATGACAATTGTATGTTCATACTGTGCAGATCTGCTTCCATCGATGGTACGCGCCGTCCAGTTGTTACGATCCATTTTGCTCTTCCAACCACCCTCATTAATCATCGGCTCGATTGTTATGACCATGCCTTCCTTTAAACGAAGCCCTTTATTTGGTTCTCCGAAATGAGGAATATGTGGGCTTTCGTGTATCGTTGGACCGATCCCATGTCCCGTAAATTCTCTAACAACAGAATAGCCTTCTCCTTCCGCGTATGTCTGAATTGCGTGCCCAATATCACCGATGCGGTTACCAGCCCGTGCTTGTTCAATGCCTTTATAAAGAGCCGTTTTCGTTACTTCCATCAACCGTCTACCTTTTTCATCAACATTACCAACGGCATAGGACCAAGCCGAATCAGCTAATCCACCTTTATAATTGACAACCATGTCAATCGTGACAATATCACCATCAACTAGTTTCTCATTGCGAGGAAAACCGTGGCAAATCTCATCGTTGATGGATGCGCATGTTGCATAGGGATAGCCATTAAATCCTTTTTGTTCCGCTGTCGCTCCGTGTTTTGCCAAAAACTCCTCTACAAAAGTATCGATTTCCATCGTTGTAATCCCTGGTTTAATCATTTTCGCAATTTCTTTATGGCACTTCACAAGAATATCTGCCGCTTTTTGCATTTGCTCAATTTCACGTTTGCTCTTTCTAGTAATCATATTCGCTTCTTCCTTCCTCTTCCTATACTCATCGATTAGTTTATGTGATCAAGCTCAACATGTTTAAACATGTAACAAGTAATGGGCATTAATCCATCATAAAGTGTAACATAAAGCCCTCTAACATGCACAATCGTTATATTATTTCTTTTTGAACAAAAGTCTTGATCACTCTGTGTAAGCACAAAAGTTGTGGGGATAAGATCTTCACTACCAACAGGAGGATAAGTTCGCTATTTAATAGGACGATTGATCATCCATGAATCATGGTCAGCGTGGAAGCGATGGGGAATTAAACTTCATCTATCCGAACTCGAAACTAAACGTTAGAGTCTGCTCCACCATGAAGCAGACTCTAACGGGATGAAATCATTTCCACACTTATACATAATCGTACAATCTATAAACCTTTCCATTCTCAAGTTGTTCCTCATCCTGCAATATGTTATATAAAACATCAGCAACTGTGTCAGGGTGACGAAGTTCGTTTTGCTCCTTATAGTTTTTAAATGTATCAATTTGGATAAATTCATCATACGTACTTTCGCGTATTTTTCCTTGCATATCTGTATCCATAATGCCGGGACTAAAGGCGATGATTTTATGCCCTGTCTTTTTTTCCACTTGTTCCAAAGCGACGGTTTTCGTATACATATTGATACTTGCTTTTGTACTACAGTAAGCACTCCAACCATACACAGGTCTACTGCCTGCTCCTGATGTAATGTTTACGCCAATCAATTTAAAATCATGTTCCGTCGCTTTTTGTAAAAATGAATTCATCAACATCATCGGTGCAATGGTATTCACTTGTACATGATCGGCCAATTCTTCATGGTTCATATGCATCGCTTGCGTAATCGGGCCCACAACTCCTGCATTGTTCACAAGATAAACCGTTGTAGGTTGAGTATGTACAATTCTTTCCGTATAAATTTGTTGAAATGTCTCTTCAATCGCCTGGACTTTTCTTAAATCACATGAATAATGATGAAATGATGCATCCTTTTCGTCAGCTAACTGGCGCAGTTCTTCATTATTCCTTCTTGAAATCCCTACAACTTGAACTCCTGATTGTAAAAATAATTTAGCTATGGATTCCCCTAATCCTTTGGAAACACCTGTAACAACAGCTATTTTCATAATGATGTTCCTCCTTCGTTTATTCGTTTTTTAATTCTACGATGAAATGGACTCCCAATAGTACACGAGTGTTTTCATCCCTAAATCAAAACTATCTAATGGAAAGCTTTCATTCGGCGCGTGCAACCGATCATCTGGTGTACCGAATCCAAGTAATACGATCGGAATTTGATACAGCGCATCAATCCATTCAACGACAGGAATTGAACCACCCATGCGGACATAAACCGTCTCTTTTCCAAACGCTTTTGTATAACTGTCAGCTGCTTTTTGAATGAGTGGATGATTCGGTTCTACTTTATATGCTTTAGCGGAAAGCTTTTCTTTTTTAACATGAACATCAACACCGGAAGGAGCTACTTTATGAATATGTTTTTCAAGTAATTGTTGAATTTTTTCTGGGTGTTGACCAGGGACAAGACGACATGTTAATTTTGCCGTCGCTGATGTAGGAATAATTGTTTTCGTTCCTTCTCCTTGATAGCCACCATACATTCCGTTCACTTCAAGTGTAGGTCGTGCCATCGTATGTTCTTGAGGTGTATATCCTTTTTCTGAGGCCGTTTCTGGCACGCCTGTTGTTTGCACAAAATCTTCACTTTTTACCTGTCCGATCAGCGATTTTTCTTGATCGGTTAAAGGTTCCACATCATCATAAAAGCCTTCAACTGTGATCACTTCATCCTCATTTTTCATGGTGGAAAGTATGTGAGCTAAAGCCATTGCTGGATTTCTGACTGCACCACCGTACATACCCGAATGCAAATCATGATCGGGACCGGTAACCGTAATCTCTAACCCTGTAAAACCTTTTAAACCATAAAGGATGGTCGGTTGGTTTTTTGCAACCATGCCCGAATCTGAAATAACAGCGAAATCAGCTTGAAATAATTCTCGTCTCGTTTTCAATACATCATATAAGCTTTCACTGCCAATTTCTTCTTCTCCTTCGATACATACTTTAACATTCAAGGGAAGCTGTCCTTTTGTTTTCATATACGCTTCGAACACGGCTAAATGCATAAAAATTTGGCCTTTATCATCACTTGCTCCTCGTGCATACAGGCGATTATTGCGAATTTCCGGTTGAAACGGATCGCTATCCCATAATTCGAGAGGGTCTGCAGGTTGGACGTCATAATGACCATAGACTAAGACGGTCGGAGCATGTGGTCCTGCTTTCATATATTCGGCATACACTAGTGGATGACCTTTTGTTTCTTGTTGACAAACGTTTTCAAATCCAATTTCCTGTAAATAACGTTCCAAAAAGTCGGCCGCTTTTTGGACATCCTTCACATAGGCACGATCCGTACTTACGCTAGGGATCGATAAAAAAGCATACAATGATTGCAACAGTTTTTCACGATTTTTTTGTAAATAGATGAGTGGTTGTTCACACATATAACTTCCTCCACCTGATTTCATTTTACTTCCACATATCCCTTCTGTTTTAACGTATCACATGATATCTATTTTGCAAAACGATTTAGAGGATCTTCATGCAAACCATTCCTTTCATCCTTTTAGCACTTGAAAAACAATCATTAAAAAACGAGTACCACAGGCACTCGTTATAAAGTATATATCTTGTTTTCAATTATGGATTTTGCGGAAAGAGTCTTTCAATCATATTTCCCATTTGATCGAAAAAGCCTCTGACTGGACGATCATTATTCACATCATCTACATAATTATTTGTTAAATCAAAGAAATCAGGATTCGTTGAGACAAACACGTTATCGATATTGTTATCAACTGATTTAACGATATCAGATATTTCTTCCTTCACATCTTCAGTTAATTCTTCCCCTTGCTCCCCATCTTGATTATTTGTGTTGTTTTGGTCATTATTTGTCATATTTCGATTATTTGTATCGTTATGATTCGTATGATCATCCGTGTTCCGATTGTTGTTATTACCATCGGTATCTAAAGTTGCCGCTACATACGCATTGTTATTCGTCGTTAATACGTATGCTTGATCAATCTCGTCTATTTTATCCGTAATTTGTTCTGCGGCTTCTTCGGCAACGTCATAGCGGTCATTGTTATTGCCTTGATTTGTTTCGTTATTTTGATCCCCATCTCTTGAGTCCAAGTTATTTCGAATATCTTGATCGTCCCGATTACGCTCGCCATCACGATCCATTGTGTAGTTTCGATCATCTCGATTCATTCCGTCCCCTGCCTGTTCCGATCGTGTTGGTTCGATATTGTTATCGTTCGTTCGTCCTTCCTGATTGTTTCCTTGACAGCCTACAAGTGCGAATGTGAGAGCTGTTACGATAGTAAAGACTTTTCTTTTCATAAACCATTTTTCCTCCTTTACAATTTTAATTTTATTATGGGTCTGTCTCTCTTTATTATTCTTATTTTCATGATTACCCTTTAAATGGCAACTACACCATTTTTGTTTTTGAAAATATATATATAATACGGGAAACATAACGATAACCCTTTGGATTGAGGAGGGGAAACATGGATACGAATGATTACGACAAAGCGTTATATTACACCTTATGGGGACAATGGGACGACTTACTCGTACTGATGGTTCGGACAAATGATGATATTCTGTCCAAAAAAATCCAGCAGTTTTTACACGCTTATCATTATGCAACTGATGAACGCAACATTGTCACATCTCATGATAATCTTCTGTATTACTTGGACCACGCCATGAAGTATGGATCAACCGATGTTTTAAAAATATAAACAGGGAATGCACCTCCTTCGTGCATTCCCTAACACCCTCAATCAATTAAGGAATCAACGTTTACTTTTTCGAATAAATAATCAATCGGCACAAATAGTCCGACCTTTCCATGTTCAGTATGTTCTAACGTAGCAAACACTACGCCGATGACTTGACCGGCATAATTGATAACGGGGCTTCCGCTGTTGCCACGATAAACAGGCGCCTTCATCATGATTGTTTCTTTTTTCCAATTCGTTAATTTTGTATAACCGATCATTGTTCCCTCATTTGCAATCCCTTGAAAGCGCAGCGGATTACCAATAAAATATATTTTTTCTTGTTTAGAAATACTCATTTCTTTAGCCATCTCTAAAGACGGTAATGGTTCTTCTGTTTCAATGGTTAAAACAGCTAAATCAATATCAGCATAAGTTTGCGCGACTTCTGCAGAAAATAAGCCATGATCGGGAAAGGCGACAGTAACTTCGTCCTCATCGCCAACGACATGGTGATTCGTAACAATGGTTCCATCTTCTGAAATGGAAAATCCCGTTCCTCTGCTATCGTCCGTTTCTATAACGACGACCGCCTTTTTATAGGCTTGGATATCATCCTGACTTGATAATTGAGCCGACGTTTTTAAAAAATCGATCGCGGGGATGGAAAATGTTTGCGGTAATAAAGCAACGACATTAAAAATCATAGCTACAACAATGAACCAAAACATCCATTTTGGAAACGGACGTTTCGACTTCTCGTTTTCTTTATCCCGTTTCGATTGTTGTAAAGCTTTTTTTCGAGCTTCTTCCACAAGTTCAAATAATTCTTCATCATCGAATTCTTCATATAAATCCTCATCAATGATATCTGAATGCGTTTGTTTATCTTTTTTCATAAGCCACCCCACATCGTGCCTATTGATCGTTTTCCCTCTCGTTCCAAGTCAAAACTTCTATCTAGGTCAACTCATGCATTTAGTTTATCATAAGAAGTCCTCAACCCATTACATTACCTTTCATCGACTGAAAAACAACGGTAATTTGGAATCAGCGCATCGACATCATAATATTTTTGTTTATCCACATACTATGTCGTATATGGACTGATTCAGGAGGATATTATGCGTAAAAGAAGGAAGAAGAAACAACAGACAATTTTACCGCTATCCATCGATGAGCTTGAACAAGTTTTGAAAAAAGAATTGCAAAGTTTTCCAGACTTGATGTTTTCTAAATATGAACATCATGGACAAACATTTGCCGTTATCTGTATTCCGTATATGATCCAAAGTGATGCACTTGAAAATTCCTTGTTAGATCCATTGTTAACGAACGACAAGCAATGGACGTATGATGATCTATTGAATGAGATTCCTTTAGGTGGAGGAAGATTAACAACTTCCTTAGATGAAATATTAAATAGTCTATTATTTGGTGACGTATTTATTTATATTGAAAACGAGACCGAAATCATTTCTTATCCGTTACTGGATAAAGAAAAACGTGCATTAGAAAAAGCGGAAACGGAATCGATCGTTCTCGGACCCAAAATATCCTTTACGGAATCATTGATGACCAATTTAAATATTATTCGCGGAAGGATCCGTTCAAATGACCTAGTGATTGAAGAATATACAATTGGAAGTATTGTTCCAAGTTCCATTCGCCTCGTCTACATGAAGTCAATTGCCAATGACAAAGATGTTCAGACGATGCGTCAACGATTACAAAGTTTAGACGTAAAAGAAATCGAAGATAGTGTTGTACTCAAACAACATATTGAAGACTCTCAGTTTTCCTTTTTTGCACAATTTGATTCAACTGAATTACCCGATCGATTTGCTTATGCCGTTACGAAAGGAAAAGTCGGTGTTTTAGTAGAAAATAGTCCAACTGGTATTATCGGACCTTCTACATTGTTCAGCTTACTTGAATCTACGGAAGATTTATATATGCGATGGGGTTCAGGGTCTATTTTACGATTATTACGTTTTTTTGCAGCCTTTTTTTCGATTATTATTACAGCAATATATGTGGCAGTTGTCACCTATCATTATTCATTCATTCCTACGCAATTACTGATTACGATTGGACAATCAAGGGCTGCCGTTCCGTTTCCACCGTTACTCGAAGCATTAATTCTTGAATTTATGATTGAACTGTTGCGTGAAGCCGGAGCTCGACTCCCGACAAAAGTAGGACAAACGATGGGAATTGTCGGAGGGATAGTCATTGGACAAGCAGCAGTGGCTGCCGGACTGACGAGTAACATTTTAATTATCATCGTCGCGATGAGTGCCCTCGCCTCCTTTACAATTCCTAATTATTTATTGAGCACATCAATTCGGTTGATGCGCTTTCCGTTTATCATACTAGCAGGATTTTTAGGTATTTTAGGGGTCATGTATGGTCTCTGTTTATTAATGATTCATTTATTGCGGATGAAATCTTTAGGACATCCATATTTATTACCACTTTACCCATTACACATCCGTGATTTTAATAAAGTGTTCTTTCGTTTGCCATTCCGTTATTCTGATCATGTCGTGAAATTTTATCGGCCGAAACGATCTCGGCTAAAAACGAGGTCTTAATAAGTAGGTGAAATTATGAAAGTAAATATAGATATACGATCAAACCATAAAGTGCGTGCATTCTACCTGTTTTTCATCATTTCTTCCTTACAAATTGGTGCAGGGATCATGGGGGCACCTAAGTATATTTTTAAAGAAGCACAGCAAGATTCCTGGCTATCCATTTTGATTGCTACGATTTATATCATCATCGTTGTTTTCGCCATGATTTTTATTCTTGAACAATATGAAAGTGCCGACATTTTCGGAATTCAAGTCGATGTGTTTGGCCAATGGATTGGGAAGTTACTAGGGATCATCTATATCG
>DATGTE010000049.1:0-107917 GCA_035301985.1 Bacillota bacterium | reverse complement strand
GCTTTCTGTAAATATTCCTTTGTCAAATCTTTATCAACGCAAATTTTTATTGCAGACTTTGGAACAGCATCCCCTCGCGCTACTGTGAATCGATGTTCTTTCCCTTTATAGGACAACTTATAATTGATATGGGCTTTTTTTCGATTATTATTGATAAACTTTAAAGTTAAACCTCTTCTCCATCCTTCTAAAGCTACACTATACATACTTACTGTATACCCAAATGCCTCTTCAGGTATTGAATCTTGAAGGTGTGGCAAATAAGTCGCTTGATTTTTGTCCATTTTTACATCCCTCTAATACTACTAATATTGTTAAGATGATAATTGTTTCTCCTCAATCTTTCAGGAAATATCCAAGTCTGGTATCCATCTTCTCATGTGCTTTTTTATATTTTCATATACTTCTACTGAATCGAAATCTCCCATATGGGTCTTGATCATATCTCTTTGTTCAACAATATCCTCTAATAAATATAATTTATAATCTTTTTTATCTGAGCTATCCACAAAGGTTAATTTTATTTTTGGATTATCAATATTTAATATGGGGCTTGACGATGATTTCTTTTCAATATCGATTGTAAAATATGCACCTATTTGTCTGTATAATCCTTTTTGGCCAGAAAAGAAATTGCCTAAGGAATAAATGACAAAAGTTTGTAGTCCCCTGGAATCTGTTATATATTCAGGTGGCTGCAAGACATGTGGATGATGCCCTAAAATAACATCAGCCCCCGCATCAGCTAATGATGCAACAATTTTCTTTTGATCTGCCGTTGGTAGCATATGATATTCTTCACCGAAATGAATTGAACAAATAATCACATCGGCTAAATCCATACTTTTTATTTGACGTATTTCCTTGGATATTTTCAGTATTTTTGTTCCACGAAAATCATTTACTAAATATTCATGATTTACGGGTATTTTCATTCCCAGATTTCTTGTGTACGAAACAAAACAAACTCGAAGACCATTTTTATGAAAAATACGCAACGTTTTTTGATCTTCTTCTGACTTATAAGCGCCAACATAAGGGATTCCTATTTTGTTCCAATTCTTAATCGAAGTTATTACTCCTTTTTTACCCTTATCTAACACATGATTATTTGCTAAATTAACAATATCTACACCGTAATCTTTTAATAAATAGCCTATTTCGATTGGGCTATTAAAGTCTGGAAAGCTGGATAAACCTAATTTTGTTCCACCAATAATCGATTCTTGGTTCACTATTTTTAAATCGCCTTCTCTAAACAAAGGTTTGGCATCCTCTAGTAAACCACTAAAGTCATATGACCCATCTTTTTGTTTCGCCTTGTTATATAATCTGCTATGCAACAATATATCCCCAGTAGCAGCGAGCGTAAACTTCATTTTGTTATCGTTCATAACACACCTCAAAACATCAATTTATAAGTTTATTCAATTAATATAACTTCACTAATTAACATTTTTAAGCTATTATTTTTTCTCCTTCACTACCGCACCTAATTTGCGAATCGGTGATGTGATTCTCCATGAATTACTGTTGACGATATGACGATTGTCTTTTTGAATGCGGTTTTTCTGCTTAATTTTTTGCTGTAAATCTTGTTCCATTTTTCGTAATGCATGTTGGACGGATTTAATGCTTGACGTATTGTATCCTTCAGCAATTTCAAAGCCGACGGTCACTTGTTCATGGTAATCTTCTTCTTTGATCTCACTCACTTTGGAAGCTTGAGGGTATTCGGTGATCATCTTTTTGAAATCAGCAATCGCTGATTTATCCGTTCCAGCGACGATAATCTCAATTTCATCGAACACCATATTTTTTACGTAACCGTGCAAATTACGATCCATTGCCTGTTTCATGAGAAAGCGGTGATAACTATGGCGTTGGACATTGCCTGATACGACAAACCGTTTCGCATGCAATTTACCCATTGGGGCCGGGGCGACTTGAACCTCAATCGCTGTTCGGTTCTCCAATGGTTCTAAGACCGTCCGTAAATCAAAGTAAATTTGTGAATCCGATGTATCCATTCCTTTTGTTTCGGGAAAATAGTAGTCGATAATCGCTTTCGGGATATCACGAGCTTTCCCGCGTAATGGAAATAAAATTCCACCGATCTGTGCCGTCGGATTTAGTTCGATGACGACTGCTGGATTACGGAGATTTTTATTTTCATTGATAATAATATCGACACCTGCATGATGTAAACCCGGAATGGCTTTCACTGCATCGATCGCGATTTGTTTATAACGTTGGGGCATGTCATCCGTCACATCAACAGGGTCGCCCCCTGTGGACACGTTTGTCTTCTCCCGTAAATAAATCAGTTCACCTTTTTTAGGTATGCTGTTTAAATTATAGTTTCGTGATTCGATAAACTCGAGAATCTCTCGATCAATATGAATTAAACAGCTATTGAGCCTTGAGTTTTTCCGTCGTTCACGGTTTTTTAAATCGATTAACTCTTCGATGGTATGTACGCCATCGCCCATAATATTCGCGGGGATTCGATTATAGGCAGCAATGACTTGGTCTTCGACAACATAGACTCGATATTCTTTTCCATTGACGTGCTGTTCAACGACAACTTCAGGGTATTCTAATTCATGCCTGACATAATGCAACGCTTTGAGAAATTCTTCGTCGCTATTGATGTTTGTAACGACACCTGCACCGAGGCTCGCATCCGTTGGTTTTAAAACGATTGGATAGTCTAATGTTTTACTATATTCGATAATTTCTTCATCCGTTGCTTCTTCATCAAAACCTTTACCTTGTGGAACAGGAACGCCTGCTTCATCCAGCATCTTTTTCGTAACACCTTTTTCCGAACCATTGATCACAGCTTCGTTGGTGACTTTATCACCTCTCGTACGGAAAAAATAGTGGGTGCGTTCTTTTGAACTCAGTGAAAACAGTCTGCCTGGAGGATTCACACCAAAAACAATCATGTCATCAAAATGCTTTGAATCCTTTGTATACCACTTTAATTGTAATCCTCGACGCCACCCTTCAAGAGCGACAGCAAATGCATCCAATCTTGTTTTTCGAGCATTTTTAACAATCTCTGCTGGAAGCTGCGGTAAAGTAATATCCTGCTTCTTTTTCATTGTGTATTTCCTCCTAAAGCATACGCTTCTCATGTTCGTTTGAGTTTTTAAAGAGTGAGCCAATGACTCGGATTGGCTTGGACACTTTCCATGAAAAGCTTTTCTGAAGTTTCCTTCGTCTCACTTCTGCTTTTCTCAGTTCAAATTCAGTCTGTTCGAGTTCTTGTTTATATCGTTTCAATTCTTCGAGTTGAATTTTCAAATCTGTTTTGACTTCGAATCCAACTTTGATCGGTGCATCATAGTCCGATTCTTGTACTTCCAATACGTGTGAACGTTCTTCATCTTCCCATAAAGCCTGTTTGAAATCATCGACCATTTCTGGGTCTGTACCTCCGACAACGACTTCAATATCGCCATTTTCTAAGTTCATGACAAACCCGTGTAAATGCCGTTCAAAGGCTTGTTTACGCAATCCACGATGATAGCCGATGTTTTGGACATCACCAATAACGGTATACTTTTTAGCATATATTTTTCCTTCTGGTGAAGGGGTAACGGTTGTCGTTTCCGCATCCCTAAATCGTAGGGGTTCGAGAACATCGTGTAAATCAAAGTACGTATTGCTTTTCGTAAATTGTTTTTCATAGGTCTCTGGAAAATAATGGTCAATAATGGCAGCTGGAACGTCCCGTGCCTTTCCTTTGATTGGATATAAAATACCACCGAGTTGAGCGGTCGGATTGATTTCTAGTACGACTGCTTGATGCGCCGCCTCTTTATCCGTGTTGATAATGAAATCGACTGCTCCATGCTCTAAGCCTGGGATGGCTTGTAAAGCATCTACAGCCATTTCTTTCACTTCTGCTGGCAATTCATCTAATACATCAATCGGGTCGCCACCGATTGAAATATTTCCTTTCGTACTGAGAAACAGTTGTTCACCTTGATCCAGAACTGTTTCCAACGTATATCCTTTTCGCCCGATCATATCAATGACTTCATTTGTCACATCAATCGGACAGCTGACGAGACGTGGATTCAAACTTCTTTGCTCGTTTTTTAACTCAATCAACGCTTTGATTGAGTTGACCCCGTCTCCTATGATGTTTGGTGGAAGACGCTTAATCGCACCGACGACTTGATCGCCGACAACATATAATCGAACATCATCCCCAGGTATGTACTGCTCAACGATGACATCGGGTTCATTCAGTTCTGTCCGTACATATTCAAGTGAGTAAGTTAATTCACCTGTACTAGTAATATTAGAAACTACTCCCCTACCAAAACTACCATCTGTCGGCTTAATGACGACTGGCAACCCTAAGGACGAAGCATACGTTACAATTTCCTCATTCGATGCTTCTTCCGTAAATTGTTTTCCTTCGGGTACAGGAATACCAGCTTCATGGAGTAGTTGTTTGGTCTTTTCTTTATCCTTCCCGATTCGAACTGCTTCGTTCGTAACTTTATCCCCTCTTGTTCGGAAAAAGTAATGTGTTTTCTGTTCGGAACTTAGGGAAAATAATTGACCTGGGCGATCAACAAACCACGTTTCCATTTCACTAAATTTCTCAGAGTCTTTGATGTGCCACCGTAATGTTAACCCTCTCCTCCACCCTTCAAGAGATATGGCATAAGCATCTAATAAATGCCCGTGAGCATCAGCTACAATCTCATTGGTTAAATGTGGAAGTCCTGCCATATTGTCCTCTTTCATCGAATATATCCTCCCGAAAACTTTTCTTTCTTAGCCAATTTCGATTCCTTTATTTTTGACAAAACGTTTGTATTCTGTAAATGGTTTGCCATTCAACAAGTCATTCGTAAGACGTCCTTCTGCTTCGATATAGTAATCACCGAGTCTTTGATCTGTTCGATCATCAAATTCATCATAATTTCCCGGCTTAGGGGTGAATTCACCAAAAATCAACCCATCGCTCGATCGTAAAAAATCGATGCGAATAAACGGAGCGGGTATTTGTAAGCTCAGATCAGAGACGAGTTCAATTTCACGCTTCGAAACACCTTTGCCTTTGAATAGATCTTCATCATATTTACCTGCTCGAACCCTTTCACCCGTTGCTGTCCACCAGCAGTATTTTAGTTCCGGGAAACGAGTGATTTCCAAAATGATACCGACCTTCCCGTAAAAACAGTAAAATTTCACATCGCTAGCGGGAATTGTTTTTTCTGCATCTTCGAAAATAATTTCTTCTATGATCCATTGATCTTCTTCAACCCAATCGGATTTAATATCTCGAATCATTTGCCGCTTCAACGCTTCCCAGCTGTCGATCCGTTTCCTGCGTTTCACGTCTATTATATCACTAAAACGGTTGATGAGATATACACCTCGCGAACCCGCTCCATCAGCGGGTTTTATGACAATTCCTTCTCGTTTAGGGATGTGTTCGAGTGAATAAATTTCGGCGGATACGTTCGGACGACGAACACCGATTTCATCGATAAATTGATACGCATCGCTTTTATCATCTAGTAAAAACTCAGGTAATGCATCGATGAGTTGCTTTTGACGCATGCGCATATGCAAGCTCGCTCGAAAGGAAGCGACATCGGTTAATGGTATTCGTTCTTCTCCGAGTCCTGCTCGAATCATAAACTCGGGGATTTCTTCCGTTTTTAATGCGGGTAAGACTTTAGAATACACATAATTTCGATAATCTGCCCGATCATTCATAAACGTTCGGGCCGCATAGATAAGCAGATCGTTATAGTTTGCGACGTGTTGCTGTTTATCTTCAACCGCTTGCTCGACATAGTCAAGTAATTTGCCGTCATCCCTCAATTCTTTCACAAGGGAAGTGATTTGCGTGGAATCGAGATGCCGATCATCCAATCGTGCCTGTCTTAATTGTTCTCTTGTCGCATATAGTTGTTTTTTTAAATCTTGTACTTGTGCATATAACTCTTGAACCTGATGCTTCTGTTCATTTTGTTTCTTCCGGCCGATTATTTTCGAAAACCAATTGTGAAGCTTTCGAAATGGTTGTGAATATTTCCATGTGTTACTTCGTTGAATGTGACGGATTTGTTTGTGGTAATTTTCTTCTGTTTTTTCTAAAGCGGTGATTTTTCCTTCTGTATCGATCAAATCTTTGACAAGCTTTTCCTCTTGTTCCCGTTGGTGTTCCGGGGGGACGGTAGACGGAAGTGAACCTTTCGTTTGCTCAATGTTTTCCTTTTCGTTCTCGTCTTGTGGATTCATCTTTGTTTCCACGTTCTTCATAATCGTCATCCCCTTCCTCTTCCCTCTGATTCATCCGGGTGATCTGCGATGATCCAGTCGTCTAACCGTGTTCGATACCAGTTGTCATCCAATTGCCCCCGAGTTAACCAATTTTCAGCTGCTTGTTTAATCGCTCGCAACTCGTGACGATGATTGTTTCGTAACGACGTGCGGACATCATGATCATAAGGATACCAATTGCCGCGTTTACCAACATATTGTTCTAAGTGCCGGACGCAACGTCTACATTCATAGATTTTCGTTCCGTTTTCTACGGGTAAAACGTCAATGATCACCGATACTGTTTTTGGCTCGATCGTTGGGAGATAGTGTTGTTTTTCTTGTAAAACAGGTGGATGTTTAATTAATAGAACATCACACGTAATCCGTTCACCGTAGACGAGCATGTGCACATCGGTACCATCGATTAATTCACGAATACCGGCGTTGAATGGGGCTTTTCGTTTTCCTAAATGATAACGCGAAATTTGCACAAGCCCTGTGCGTAAGCCGTGCTGCTTGTGGATGTGAATCATCCTCTTGATCACTTTTAAATCGCTGTCACCTAAACGAAAATCGGTTCCGATGACGACATCAAAATGGCGCCTTCCAGATTGTTTGTCTTCCCGGCGGGGCCACATCGGTTCTGGAACGGGGAACGGTCTTTCTTGCTCCGGAAACCCATAATACAACGTGTCGCTTTGTTGATGGAAATACGTAAAACTTTCAACATATTCCTTTCGCGCCCCCATGAAAAAACCACTATAACCGAAGGCAGAACTTCCCGTTAAGGAAGAGAGAGATTGCCGTGGTAACGATAAAGGGCCTGTTGATAAATCGATCACACGTTGTTTACCAAAGACGTTCAGTAAACGACGTTTAAATTCTCCATCGGCCGCAAAACGCACGCTATCCCAATAACCTAACTTTTCAACGACAGGCTTGCGTCTAAACATTAAGGAAGACATATTCGGAAAAATGTACGTTCCTGGTGTTCCACGCCGGTACAACTTCAACTCTTCCGTTAGACGGGCGTGTTCGCTTGTGTTCGCAATGACGTCCGGGTTGTCGATCAAATGCTGTACTTGCGTTGCGATTTTTTCAGCGTGTGACCAATCGTCTGCATCATTAACGGTCACGTATTCCCCCGTTGCATTTTGAAGAGCGATGTTTCGGGCGACATAGGGACCACTATTTTGTGGTGTCGAAAATAGTCGAATGCGCGAGTCATCTTCCATATAAGATTGAATGACTTCTTTTGTGCGATCGGTACTACAATCATCAACGATTAATAATTCAATATTTTTCCACGTTTGCGTTAAGATGGATTCAATCGCAATACGGATTCCCGTTTCTGAATTGTAAGCTGGTAAAATTATCGATACTTTGGGACCGTCTGTAAACGAATTCGTAGGTTCTTCTGTCGCTAAATCGTCATACGTCACGACATCTTTATCCGAAGCGGTAAAAGAAATCGGCTGCAAATCATATAAAGCGAACACCTTATTGATCCACATTGTACGCTCAGCAATCGTTTCCGCCAAGTTTGCACGTGCTAAATATAGATCAGGATGCTTCGCAAGTGTCAATTGGTTGTCGATCACTTTTTTACCTTCTGTGATGAGATCCAGTCGTTCATAACACTCCGCTTGAATAATGGCCGCTCTTCGAAGTTGATCTGGATTCGTTTCGCCATTGATCACGACTTCAAGGTTTTCCAAAGCTTGACGAGCGCCATCAGCAGTCGATTGATTCGCATACCATAGAGCAAGCTCCCAGGCGATGGCCCGTTGAATATACGAATCATCTGTTTCAGACCGTAACTGTTCCAAATCGGCTAAAGCCCTCGATGTAAAGCCTAAATCATATAAATGAAATGTATATGGCTTCAATGTATTTAATGCGTTTTTTATTTTATATGACTTGCTGTACAACTGCTTGATATTCCGTCTACCTAATGCATAGGCCGCCGGGGCTTTAAGCCATTTCACGAGCCGTTTCAGCATGTTTGACAAGGACTGCACCTTTGTCCTCACACGATTGAACGGTCGTCTGTATTGTAACAGAAGTTGTCGCGTTTGTTCAGTTTGTTTTTTTTGGTTTTCGAGCGTTTGTTCTAACTCAGCTAACTGCTTCGTTAAGTGCTCAATCGACTCGTGTCGGGTTGTTTGTGCATCATTCGTGTGACACATGGCGAACTGTACTCCCCCAATTTTCATTCGCTACATGCAATTCGTCGATTTCATGAGCGACGATTTGTTCTCGAATCCGGTCATCGGTTGGATACCAAATACCTGTTTTCCCAAAGTAATCTTTCGTCTGTTGTAAGCAATTCCTGAGGTCTTCCACTTGATGTAATCCTTTTTGAACATGTACGTAGAGATGGTTAGCATCAACATCTGGCAAATACTTTTGCCACACTCGTAATACGTGATGATTCGGAATGAGCAGCACGTCTGTCGTAATTTTTTCCCCATATACGAGCATGTGGGTGTTGATGCCGTCGATCAGTTGTCGCACGTGTAAATCGATGTCATCAGTAAGCGCTCGGTCATAGTCGTTCATTTGCATCAGTCCGATACGCTGCTTCACTTCTTTTAGTGTAGTTATTTCATCAACAATCGCTTCATTTTTATCCAAATTACGAAAGTCAGCTGCAATGACGATATCAAAGTGTCGCCGTCCCGACGGCTTATCCTCCCGGCGGGGCCACATCGGCTCAGGCACTGGAAATGGTCGCGCCTCTTGTGGAAACGGATAATACAATGTGTCGGCTTGGGCGTGAAAACATTCCAAGCTTTCAACATATTCCTTACGTGCTCCCATGAAAAAGCCGTTGTAACCGAAAGCAGAACTTCCTGTCAAAGAAGAGACAGATTGCCGTGGTAACGATAAAGGTCCAGTTTCTAAATCGACGATATGGTTTTTACCAAACACTTTAATGAGTCGACGTTTAAATTCTCCGTCTGCGGCAAAACGTACACTATCCCAATAACCTAACTTTTCAACAACAGGCTTTCGTCTAAACATTAAGGAAGACATATTCGGAAAAATATATTTTCCTGGTGTTCCGCGACGATACAATTTTAAATCTTCTTCCGTTAAACGCGCATGTTCGCTCGTATTCGCAATGACGGTCGGATAATCGATTAAATATTGCACTTGGGTGGCAATTTTTTCGGCATGTGACCAATCATCTGCATCATTGACGGTGACGTATTCACCCGTTGCCTCTTGGAGAGCGATGTTACGAGCGACATACGGTCCGCTATTTTGTGGTGTCGAAAACAACTTCACGCGAGAATCTTGTTCGACATATTGTTCAATGACTTCCTTTGTGCGATCTGTACTACAATCATCGACGACGATGAGTTCAATATTTCTCCATGTTTGCGTTAAAATCGATTCGATTGCAATCTGTATTCCTGACTGGGCATTGTACGCCGGTAAAATCACCGATACTTTCGGACCATCGACAATTTGCTCATCGAACGCCTCTGTCCGTAAATCATCGTACGTAACGGGACCATCACTGGCATGAAAAGTGATAGGCTGTAAGTTATACACTCCGAAAGCGCGATTGATCCACGGCAGACGTTGAGCCATTGTCGCTTCCAAATTCGCACGTGCCAAAAACAAATCAGGATGTTGTTGCATCGCTAATTGATGATCGATTACTTTTTTTCCTTCAGCGATTTGGTCGAGTCGCTCATAGCATTCCGCTTCGATAATCGCGATTCTTCGTAATTGGTCACGATCTTTTTCCTTATCTTTTGCCGCATCAAGGTACTCAAGCGCTTTTTGGGCGCCTTCTTTTGTATATTGATTCGCATACCATAAAGCGAGTTCCCAGGCGGTAAGACGCTTCAAGTATGGTTCGTCATCCGTTGTCGCATGTAATTGTTTGAGCGCTTCTAATCCTTTTGTTGTAAAGCCCAAATCATACAGGTGGTGTTTAATTGTTTGTACACGCTCTCGTTGGGCGTGTCTTTTCCCATGTTTTGTGATTTGTTTTAATCTATTTTTCTGTTTTTCTGAAAAAAGGCTTGCCAGCCACTTTTTCTGTTTCTCACTAAGCAGTCTATACACGAACCAATCCATTAGCCCGACGATTATTTTTTTAAAGGTTTGCAACAACTGTCTGTCACCACCATCAAAAGTCTTCTCTTATGCATTGTTAGGTTTAGCCTTTTTGCTCTTTTTATTTGCTTGCCGTGAGCTTTTTTTCTTAGGGCTCGCTTTTTTCTTCTTTTTCTTCCTTTTTTTCTTGACACCCATGGCATCTCGATATTTTTCGACCGCTTCTTCGGCGTCGCCATCAAAGCGAACTTGGCCTTTTTCCAACCAAATACCACGCGTACACACTTGTTCTACAAAATTCATACTATGTGTAACGATAATAACTGCTTTCGCCCGCTCCATCATGTCTTGAATCCGTTCGGTTGCTTTTTGCCGGAAAGCTAAATCACCCGTCGATAACGCTTCATCAATGATAAAAATATCTGGTTTTAAAATCGCTGCGATACTAAACCCTAGGCGAGAGCGCATTCCACTTGAATATTCCTTCACCGGTTTATGGATTGATTTTTTCAATCCGGAAAACTCAACAATCGCATCGTAGCTTTCTTCGACACGCTTTTTCGGGATGCCTAACAACATCGCATTTAAATAAATATTGTCTGTCCCGGTCAATTGAGGATTAAAGCCTGTCCCGTACCCTAACAAAGAGGACGTTTCTCCGTTGAGCTCTACGGTTCCTTCATCAGGTGCTAAAATTCTCGTTAACACTTTACATAGCGTACTTTTACCAGCCCCATTGTGACCGATAATGCCAACGACTTCTCCTTCTTTAATTTCAAAGTTTATATTACGCAACGCCCAAAACGTTCCCGTATTTAACTCAAACGAGACGCCGACGTTATTCGCTTTAATCACCGTTTCATCGCCAATCGTCGTTTCCGTTTTCTGCAATTCGAGACTGCGACGCTTTTTCCGTGGTCGGGGTGGAGCTGAAGCGCGATATTTTTTCACGATTTCTTTTGGTTCACCGATTTCCTTTACGACTCCGCCTTCCAGCCACATTAGACGATCACAGTTTCGCTCGGCATAACGTAAACTATGCGTAACGATGATGACCATTTTTGCCCGTTTGACGAGTTCTTTCATCTTCTCGGCTGCTTTCTTACTGAACTTGGCATCCCCTGTGTTCAATGCTTCATCAAGGATGAGAATTTCTGGGTTTAAGTGAGATGCGACACTAAAACCGAGACGAGCTTTCATACCGCTTGAATAATATTTCATCGGCTGGTCGATAAACTCACCGAGGTCAGAAAACTCGTGAATGTCATCGATATACTGATTGATTTGGTCTAAGTCGATTCCTAACATCATTCCATTTAAATAGACATTTTCTCGACCGGTTAATTCTTTATTAAAGCCCATTCCAAAAGAAAATAAAGCAGTTACTTTTCCATCGACGGTTATTTCACCTTTATCTTGTTTCAATAGGCCGGCGATGATTTTACTAAGCGTCGTTTTCCCAGCCCCGTTTGCACCGATAATGCCAAGAATTTCACCTTTATAGCCTGTGAACGTAATATCTTTTAAGGGCCAAATCTTCTTCGGTCGTTCGACTTTCCCTCTATTTTTTAAAAAGCGTAATACACGCGATTTATAATCATCTTGATGGTTACCACTGTCAAAAGATACACCGATTCCTTTTGCTTCGATAACGGCTTCTCTCGTTTCATCAATGGTTGAATTGTTTTCGTTCAACATGTATAAAACCTCTTTTACATATATTCAAAAACTTTTTGTTCATCGCCATCTATCAACTTCATCCGTTTTACAATGCTTTGATAATTTTGTGTTCATGTTTACGATAATAATTCATCATGAAAATAGTCGCTATGATGGATAGAACGAAAATGGCAGCCAACCCAATGAAATCTGGACTTTGTTGATACATTAAAATATCTCGATATGAACCAACGATAATTGCTATTGGGTTATAATCGACAGCCCAGCTATATTCATCCGGCAAACGTCCCCCTGGCCAAATGATGGGTGATGCGTAGAAAAAGACCCGAATGACGTGTGAGAGTAAATTATCAATATCCCGTACGAAAACGGTAAAATACCCTAACACGAGGCCAATCGCTAATAAAAATACAAGCGTAACGATGATGAGAATGGGCAAATAGACGATTTGCCAACCGGGCATGACACCAAAAAACAACAAAAAGATCGCAATGACAATTAAACCAAATAAAAAGTTAAATAGCTGTGTAATCGTAAAGGATAACGGAAATATGGACTTCGGTAAATACACTTGATTGACAATCGAACTGTATCGTAAAATCGATTTCGCTGATGAGTTAATCGATGTACTAATCCAACGCCACACGACTAAACCGATGACGAGAAAAACAGGATAGTCTTCTCCACCTCGTCCCAAAATGATGACGACGAGAAAATAGTAAACGAGTACGTTTAATAAAGGGTCTAATAACCACCAAAAATAACCGAGATAGCTATTCCGATGCTCGGCTTTCAATCCTGATTTAACTAAATAATATAACAAGTCTTTCCGTTTAATGATTTCTTGGATATATGTTTTCATAACTATACATGACACCACCTAACATAATCATGGCCGGACAATTGTCGGTTTCTACGCCCGCTCTATCAACGTGTACTTTTATATTTGATCAGATTTTTCACGGATTTCCATGCGTAATTGGCGAAGTACCATAAGCTTTTAAATAAACCTTGCTTTTCGACATGACGATACACATACCAGTTTTGTTTTGCTGCTTTCCATTTATTACTGGAAATGGAACCCTCGACAAGGCGATATTTTGCAAGGGGTTCGGGTAAACCATACGCACGAAAACCTTTTTTCGTAATCGTCAGCCAGTACACATAATCCTGTCTCGTTCGTAAATTCATCATTTTTAAATGACCGATTTTAGCACGGTCAAGCATGACGGTTAAGCAGCCGATTACGCAATGTTTCATGAGATCATCATAACCGACCGACTCCGGTGCTTCTGTAACGGCGTTTGTCAACGTGCCATCCTCACGCATGCGCACATATTTCGTAAAAGAAAAGGCGATATCTTTGTCTTGCATAAACCGCAATTGTTTTTCGAGCTTTTCGGGAAACCACTGATCGTCGCTATCTAAAAAAGCAATATAGCGCCCTTTGGCGTGCTCCATCGCTTTATTTCGTGCAACACCCGGACCGCTATTTTCCTCAAGCTCAAACAGATGAATTCGCGAATCCTTGGCTTGGTACTCTTTGATGTATTCAACAGTTCGATCCGTTGAACAATCATCAACAATTACCATTTCCCAATTGGAATACGTCTGAGCGCGCACAGAGTCCATCGTTTCTTTGATGAATTTTTCTGCATTGTATGCAGGAGTAATCACTGAAATTAACGGGTTTTGTTTCGGTTCCACTGTTTAAGCACAATCCTTTTCATTCGAATCCATCGATTATTCGTTCAACATTTGATCATACCATGTAATCAATTTCTTTTCCTCTGAATGCCAGTTTAATGTTTCCATCACGGCTTTTTTACCATTTTCCCCCATTCGGTAAGCTTCATCAGGGTTGTTACGTAAATAATCAATCGCTTCTTTGATTTCAGATTCACTAGCTGGATTAACCGCAATCCCACATTCATATGTTTCGATAAACTGTTTCCAAACTGGAAAGTCTGAACATATAATTGGAAGCCCAGCATTCATATACTCAAAAAACTTCGTCAATTCCTTTTTCATATAATGTTCGGTCGGGGGAAATAGAGCAATCCCTGCAAGCCATTGATGACTCACGTACCTTTTTTCAATATCTTCTTTTTCAACGAACCGATCGATTCCTTCGATTATTAAACGGTCTTTTCGATCCCCAGCCGTCGCATACATTTCTTCCGCGATACTACTGGCACACTTACCGATAAAATGTACGGAAATGCTGCCATCTATTCGCGGGATGCGCGCATGGGTAAGTGCTCCTCGATCATAAGTCACATTACCAGTATACAACAACTTATTTTCGAGCCGTCCTCTTTGTCGTTTGTGGTTGATAATCGTTTCATTAATCGTAGGATAATTTAGAATACATGTCCCACGTTTGTAGATTTCTTTATAATATTTTTCGGCTAAACAAAGTTCCATATGACGGGTAAAAAACTTCTCAAGCAGCTTGTACATGACGGCGATCATTTTTTTCACCGGTTTCTTCATGTACTCTTTTTGCAAGATACTTGTAACGTAATCTTCATGGATATCATAAACGACGACATTGTCATTCTTTTTTAAAAGCCAGCCGACAAACATGAGCTCAGGGTCATGAAAATGATACACATCGGCTTGTAATTTTTTAGCTTTTTGATAAGTATCCCACGTCCCGAAAAGCATCCGCTTGAAGCGGCTTGCATATGTTTTGATGGGAATGTGTTTGATTGGCGGATTCTTCCTCGACTCACCTTCCGATTGTTGCGCAATTAACGTAACATCATACCCCGCCTTTTGGAGAGATTGACACTCTTTATGATAAATACGTGGATCATACGGATGGTGAACCGTCGTTAAATGGACGACGCGTTTAGGCGTGTTCATAGTTTCTCATCTCCGCTTTCTATTCCGTTTTCCTTCATCAATCGTTTGTTGAAATACGCTTTCATACTGTTTAACAATCCTTTTAGCAGCAAATTGTTCGGCACGTTGTTTACCTTTCTGTATGATTTCTTCTGTTTCTTCTTGATTACGCGTCAGGACATCGATGATGGCGGCTGCCATGTCAGTCGCATTTCCTACTTCACATAGCTTGCCAAACTCACCACCGTTTAACACTTCTTCGGCACCAGGTTTGCAGTTCGTTGATACGACTGGTGTCCCAGTTGCTAACGCTTCGACTAAAACGTGACCAAACCCTTCACGAAGCGATGATAATACAAATACATCGGCTTGTTCAAAATAAATATAAGGATTGCTCTGAAAACCGATAAAGTGAACGTGATTTTCAATTTCAAGGTCTTTTGCTTGTTGTTTCAACGTCGCTTCCAGTTCACCCTCGCCGAGAATGACTAAATCAACCGGTAGACGTTTCTGTACTTTTGCCACTGCTTGAATAAGGGTCTGTTGATCTTTATCTTGAACAAGCCGTCCAGCCGTTACGATGACCTTCGTGTCACCAGAAAAAATAGGCTGATGCTCGGTAGCGATTTGTCCTTTCGCTACGTGTTCTCGAATGTGGTCGAGATCCACTGGATTGTAAATCACTTGAATTTTATTCGGATGTACTTTATAACGTTGAACGAGATTTTCCTTCACACCTTCAGATAGAGAAATCACTTGACTCGACAAACGGTATAAACAGCCGACGATACGTAGTTTCAAATTGGTCGTAAAGTCTCCACCTAAAAATGCTGCTTCACGAACGATATTTTTCGTACGTGTACAGGAAAAGAGCCGAGCCAAAATCGCTACTGTATTATAAACGGGAATTGTGCTGAATACAAGATGAGGTCGTTCAGTGCGGATGACTTTAGCGAGTGGAAAAATAGCTGAACGCAAGCGCTTCGTATCTAATTTAATAAATGTCACATCCGGTTTGAGATACGCTTCATAATCACCTTGAAAATCTAATGTGACAAGAATCGGTTCAAACTGTGTGCGGTCGAGATGATTTAACACGTTCAACAACGTCCGTGCTGCACCACCTGCTCCGAGGTGATATATAAAAAATAATATTTTTTTCTTTTCCACTCTATTCAGCCTTCCCTTACATGACCATTTTCTCGTCGAAAAGTACACAATACGTAAAGAATTATATCATAGCATGACGAATAAAGAAATTGTCGAAATCATCAGGTGAGTCGTAAGGAAGGATGGTCAAGGGCTGGATAGGCATTGGAAAGAGCTGAATGGTTGGAACATAAAAAAGCCGACTGCCAGGAGTTTTTGACTTAGAAACGGATGGAATCATTTACGCTGTAATGGCCTTGATGATGTACGTAAATGGATCCACCCTCCATGATTCCATAACGAGACGTTCTTCTGAATTAGGAAAACGACTGAAAGATGACTCAAAACATACGACATCTTGTGCATTATGCATATATTCACACAATCAGATAAATGAAACGACAAAGAAAGGAAAGCGATCTCTCCCGTCTTCCTTTCTTTGCTCTTCAATTTGGATAATGGACTGTCGGGCGACCGATGGAGTGATATTCGATACCACTTTCTCTAGCGTCTTTTAATGACAAGCAATTTCTTCCATCAAAAATGACGGGGCGTGCCATATCGGAAACATAGTTTTTCAGCGGATAACGTTTAATATCATCCCATTCCGTTAAAATAATCGCTACATCTTTATCGCGGATTGCTTCATCTATAGTGGTGGCGTAGTCAATCGCTTCAGGAAGAATCTTTTTCGCATTGACGGTCGCAACAGGGTCAAAGGCAGAAACAGAAGCACCCCGTTCAATCAGTTCATTTGTAATTAAAATCGATGGGGCTTCCCGCATATCATCCGTATTTGGTTTAAATGCTAATCCGAGCACAGCTACGTTTTTTCCTTGCAGATCGCCAAATCGTTGCAACAGTTTATCGATGATGATTCGTTTTTGTCGCTCATTCGCTGCGATGACATTTTCTAAAATCGGCATTGGAGAGTTTTCACGTTTGGCAATGGATAACAGAGCCCGTGTATCTTTCGGAAAACAGGACCCACCATATCCGACCCCGGCATTGAGAAAATGGGGCCCAATACGTTCGTCCATGCCCATCCCTTTAGCAACATCATCTATATTCGCACCGATCTTTTCTGAAAGATTCGCCACCTCATTAATGAATGTAATCTTCGTCGCTAAAAAAGCGTTCGAAGCGTATTTAATCATCTCAGCACTTCGTAAATCCGTTCTGACAATAGGGCATTGGAATCCAGCATTCACTTCTTCTAAAATATCGAGAGCCTTTTCATCATCTGAACCGATAACAATCCGGTCACCATGAAATGTGTCATAAACAGCTGAGCCTTGGCGAAGGAATTCCGGATTGGACACGATTGAAATCGTGACATCTTTCACAACGTTCGCTTGGATCTTCTCTTGAATGTACTCATTTGCCCCGACAGGTACGGTACTTTTCGTGACGATGATGACATCATCAACAACGTGCTTAGCAATCGATGTAATCGCTTCGTCAATATACGTTAAGTCAGCTGAACCATCGTCGCTTCGTGGTGTACCAACAGCGATGTAAATGAGTTTCTTTCCAGAAAGGCCTTCCGCATAATCCGTCGTAAAACGTACATTTCCGTTATGTAAATTTTTTTGTAACAGTTCGGTTAAACCTTCTTCATAAATGGGGCTCGTTCCTTTTTTTAACGTAGCTATTTTGTCGTGATCAATATCGATACATGTGACGTGATGACCGAGGTCTGCTAAACAAACGCCGGTTACGAGCCCGACATAACCTGTACCAAGTACTGCTATATCCACTGGTGCTCACTCCTCGTTTTCTTCATAAGCTTGCAATTTTTCTTCCATATATTTCTTTATATCATCGTGCAAATCTTCGCGATTGAGTGCAAAGTCGATGGTTGCCTGAACGAATCCAAGTTTATCTCCGACATCGTATCGTTTTCCTGTAAAATTATACGCTAATACTTGTTCCATTTGATTTAATCGGACGATCGCGTCGGTTAATTGGATTTCGCCATCTTTTCCTGGCTCTTGTGTCTCTAAAATAGGGAAAATTTCTGGGGATAGAACGTATCGACCCATAATCGCCAAATTGGATGGCGCTTCTTCCCGTGGAGGTTTTTCTACGAGCGTTTTCACAGCACTAACAGACGGACCGTAATCTTTCGTTTCTAACGGGGTGATGATTCCGTATTTCGATACATCTTCATAAGGGACTGTATGGACGCCGACGACAGAGGTTTGATATTGTTCGTATACATCCATTAATTGCTTGATGCACGGTTCTTCAGAAACAACGATATCATCGCCTAACAAAACAGCAAAAGGCTCTTCCCCTATAAAACTATGTGCACAAGCAATGGCATGTCCAAGTCCTTTCGGTTCGCGTTGGCGAATGTAATGGATGTTCGCTAAGTTAGAAATCGATTGGACGATTTCGAGCATATCTTGTTTACCATTTTTAGCAAGATTTGCTTCTAGTTCATAAGACGTGTCAAAATGATCTTCAATGGCACGCTTTCCTCGCCCAGAGATGATTATAATATCCTCAATTCCTGCTGCGACAGCTTCTTCAACAATATATTGAATCGTTGGTTTATCCACAATCGGCAGCATTTCCTTTGGTTGCGCTTTCGTTGCCGGCAAAATACGCGTTCCGAGTCCAGCTGCCGGAATGATTGCCTTTTTCACTCTCATATCGTTCCAATCTCCTTTATCCAGTGAATCCCGTAATGTAATATACTTTCATAGTAATTTTATCACATTGTATGGAACTATCCAAAGCTTCGATTGTCCATATGCGTCAGATGTGTCATGTATAGCGGACATATGTTTCAGTGAATCATCCAACCATTGTTGAACACTCTTTAAAACAAAATCAGCAAGGCGGTTTCTCTGCTTTCCCCCTGGGTTATAGACACAGTTAGGAATCGACATAACCGTGTAAACAGAGCATTTCTCTGACTGATTCATTCACCTATCAACTCGTTACAATCAATAGACACAAAATCATGAGATCGAGACCGTAATTGAATAGTAAATACTATACAAAACGACACGATAATTGTATATTACTGTATATAGTTTGCTATAAAATACGAAATGATAAAGGACGGCAAAATTTATGAGCTTGTTTGACAATATTCAATCAAAAAAAGAAAAGATTTCCGTTATTGGCTTAGGTTATGTGGGCCTTCCACTCGCCATTGAACTAGCTAAAAAATATGATGTTATCGGTTACGATATCAACGAAGATAAATTAGCTCAATATCGAAGTGGCGTAGATGTAACAGACGAAGTTGGTAATGATGCCATTCGCCAGACGACGATGACATTTTCCAGTAAGGAAACTGATTTACAAAAGTGTCGTTTTCATATCGTCGCTGTGCCGACACCAATTAATACCGACAAAACGCCGAATTTGGAACCGATTATTAGTGCGAGCAAAACCGTTGGCCGCAATTTAACAAAAGGATCAATCGTCGTATATGAGTCCACGGTTTATCCAGGCACGACAGAAGAAATTTGTATTCCGATCCTTGAAGAAGAATCGGAATTGCAGTTTGGAACAGATTTTAAAGTTGGCTACTCACCAGAACGAATTAATCCAGGTGACAAAGTAAATACATTGACGAAGATTACCAAAGTCGTGTCGGGTTCTGATGAGGAGGCTTTACAACAGATTTCTAAGCTTTACGGATCGATTATCGAAGCAGGTGTACATGAGGCGGAATCCATCAAAGTTGCCGAAGCTTCTAAAGTCATCGAGAACTCACAGCGCGATATTAATATCGCCTTTATGAATGAATTATCTATGGTCTTTAATAAAATGGACATTGATACGAAAGCGGTCCTTGAAGCTGCGAATACGAAGTGGAATTTTTTAAACTTCACGCCCGGTTTAGTCGGTGGTCATTGCATCGGTGTCGACCCTTATTACTTCACATATAAAGCGGAGCAGTTAGGATATCATTCACAAATCATTCTCGCCGGCCGGAAGATCAATGACGATATGGGTAAACATATCGCCAGCAACATTATTAAAACGATGATTAAAGCAAAACAACAAATCGACGGAGCACGAGTTGCTGTGCTCGGCATTACATTTAAAGAGAATGTCGGCGATGTACGTAATACAAAAGTCATCGATATTATTGAAGAGCTAAGAGATTACGGAGTAAACGTATTCGTTCATGACCCTGTTGCTGATCCTCAAGACGTACAACGTGAGTTCGGGATTGAACTTGTCGATGAAGATGAATTAACAGACTTAGATTGTGTCGTCGTCGCCGTTCCTCACGAAGAAATTAAAGAAACGTACGATTTTGAGAAATTGAAGAATCTCTATCGAACAGATACAAAAGTATTGATTGATATTAAGAGCTTCTTTGACCGAAAAGATTGTGAAGCAGAAGGATTCCATTATTGGAGTTTGTGAGTGAATCTGCATGAAATTGTCACAAAAAAGCCATCCTGTAAAAACGGTTTGAATCCGTCTTTCCAGGATGGATTTTGTTTATAATTATGTTATAAAAGCGATTGAATACTACCCTTCGAGTTCGATTTACAGTTAGCCGCTCTTCTTATGGAGCTCAAAACTCCCTTGAAGTAAAATGAACGTTTCTATGTTACTCGTCATCATCATCGAGTTCTTCAAGATCATACTCATCGGACAATTCATCGATCCGTTCCTCGGCTGCTTCCGTACTCTCTTCCGCTTCTAAAAACACTTCGTCAATTTCTGCTATCTTTTCGAATAGCTCTTCTTCCGTAATGGATCCCTCGTCGTAATCACTCAACGCTTCATAATGTAAATGAAATCCTTCATGAAGCTTATCAATGGCATCTTTTCTTAATGCATGATACTCCTTCGTCACGTCATGTTCCAACTCATCTTGACTATCCATATAATCTTTTAATTCAGTCAAAAAAGGAAGGAGCTCATCTTCATAAGCGCCAAGAACTTCTTCATCGTTTAACGCCTCGATTCCCATTTCGTCCATTTCATCCATTCGATCAGCTACGTTCTCAATGTAACCATTGTGATAGTCTACTATTTCATCAGCTTCGGATGAACAAGCAGCTAACATCATAGCTAAGAACAAACTACCTAATAATAAAATAAACTTCCTCATAAATAGATTTCCACCTCTTCACAATTTTTAAATTAATATTTTTTACAACAATATTCTTATAATATGGGATGCCATTGAAAACGTCAATAGGTGAATGGGCAAATCAGCTGCATAATCGGGACATAAGCTGAAAATGAATTGATTTTAGATGAAATCATAAAAAGAGAACCGCATGAAATCAAAGCTTTAAATTAGATGGTGGTCGTTACCCCCAAAAAGTAGATTTTTCACTCTAACTTTCGGGAGTCAGTACCGATCCCTATCATTTGATTTCATGCGGTTTATTCATTTTAAAAAGATTTTATCCCGACCTATCGATTTCGTTTCTTTTTCTTTTGGAAAGGTTTTTTTAATAAGTCAAGGACAGGTTGTTTCCCATCAGCTACGAGGCCAGCAATTTCAGCAAAAATATGAAGTAACAATAATAGTAGAGCGGTGATGACGAGTGCTACAGTTTGGGTAGCATTTGAAAATAAAATTGCTAACAGCCCGAATAAAGCACTGAACGCATAAAGAATCAATACGCTTTGCCGATGGCTATAGCCTGCTTGGAGTAAACGGTAATGGATATGCTTGTTATCTGCCATCATGATGCTTTCATGATTAGATGCCCGACGGACAATCGCAAACAACGTATCAAAAATCGGAACGGCTAATACGATGACTGGAATGATAAAACTAAATAAGGCAATATTTTTAAAAAGGCCGAGCATTGAAACGACCGCAATCATGTATCCTAGAAAATTAGACCCTGTATCGCCCATATAAATTTTTGCCGGGTAAAAATTATGAAATAAAAATCCAATGTTCGCCCCGATCAAGACAATACATAAATAAGCAACAATCATTTGCGCATCGATTAACGCCATGATAAAAATACTGAGTAAGGCAATCGTGGAGACACCTGTAGCCAAGCCGTCCAGCCCATCGATTAAATTAATCGCGTTCGTAATCCCGACAACCCACAAAACAGTGATGAACACACTCATAAACCCTAAGTCGACTAAACCGATTAAAGGCAGTGTAATGCGTTCAATAATCAAGCCTGATGAAACGAGAAAGGATGCTGCAATGAGTTGTCCAGTTAACTTAACGAGCGGGCGAACACTATAACGGTCGTCTAAAATACCTGTTACAATAATCACAACGGCACCCATAGCAATCTCTGGTAAATGTTCATGTTGCGGTTGTAAATAAATCGCACCGGACAAAGCACCAAGAAAAATAGCTAATCCACCAAGTCTTGGCGTCACTTTTGTATGTATTTTTCGGTGATTAGGAAAATCAACAGCCCCAATGGCAATGGCTAATTTCCTCACCGGATATGTAAGTATAAACGTGGTAATAAGAGCTATCGCACATGCAACAAATAAATCGGCATAGTGAATCATTTTACTCTCCTAATTAACTGTTGGTCTTGTTGTACACATTACTCTAAATTATATCGAAAACATTTGAAGTGTTGCAACTGACCATGATTACGGCTACATCGTGTATCCACCATTTGCTTGTGACAGCCTTTTTCGCATCCGACAAGTTTCTTTATCAAAAGATGAAAATGTGTGGAGAGCACAAAAACTAAACAAGTGTAACCGACTTTACTATATCTTTATTATTTACATTGAGCAAATGTTAGAGTTATGCTAAAATTAAAATACTTTTTCATCGTTACAACGATATTTGTGGTGGATACTTATCCTGTGCGCTCATTGATCATACTTCAGAGGGGGAGATTTCAATGAATCCGTATATTTTTGTTGTGGCAACATTTTTGGCGGTCATTCCATTTGTCATCATCTTTAAAATCAGTGTCGAACGCATGAAGGAAAATCCAGAGCAATTCATTAAAACGCAAGTTTATTTTTTTATTTGGGTAGCCATGATTGAAACCATACCGATCATACTCATCGTCTTTGGCATGATGAATATCACACCTGTACAAACGATGGAAGAACTACATACGCCAGGATTAATCATTCTTTTATTAATGGGCTTTGCGATATTTTTTATTTTTTTACAACGGACGTTCGATGTAACGGATGACATGAAACATTCACTTCATCAATTTGCAATCATTGCCATCGGACTGGTTAGTGCCATTCCAATCCTATCCATCGTTTCTTTATTCATGATGATCCCTTCGTAGTGATGGATGCATATTTTGAAGTGACTCCCATGACATTCCTCTTATAGAAGCATGTTCTCCTTTCAGAATGCATACCTATTATTGAACACACATTTTGACATCAGGGAGGCTAACAAATTGCAATTTTACTATGGGAGTCAAATGCCCCTTCGTATCCTCGATGAATGCGAATTTTGGAAGGAGCAAGAGGCGGAACATACGGTTGTCATGCGTGAATTAATGGATAATTTGGAGAAAAGCTACGTAGAAGCTCTCAACAAATGGGAAGATGTGTTAACAACGACCCATCAACACGTCGTCCGCTTTGTTGAGTCTGTCAACCGCAGTCCACATAAACTATCGCCAGAGCTGGAAAAGCAAGTGCTTGAGCTCGCCTCATTTTGCTTACAGGAAAGTGTTGCCTTTATCCAATTTTGTCGTCACATGAAACAAAATAGTCAAGCGATTCAAGGGAATATGACAGCTCAAGTTGTCATGGACCATATTATTAGAGAATCGGAATATTTTATCGGCATTGCACAGACGATTTTGTATGAAAAAGGGAACTGACTGCAGATCGACTTGTGTGAACATCATGATCCTTTCAATAGGAGTCCCTCGTCGATATGAAAGAACTCAGACATGATTTGAATCAACCGATCGACTGATGAACAATCCGTTCTTCAAAACAAGAGACAGATTCTCTATGAGCATGAAAAAAGGCTGCCCCATCAGAGTGGATGATGACAGCCTTTTACTTTTGTTTATTTATGCTTCTTTTTTCTTTTTGCGTCGCTTCATGATTTTTGCCGATAAATCATCAAAAAACGTATAGACAACCGGGATCAGTAACAAGGTGAAAATACTTGAAATGGTCAATCCAAATATAATCGTCACTGCTAATGGTTGTTGCATTTCTGCTCCTTCACCGAGAGCCAAACCGAGTGGAATCATCGCTAATACCGTCGTTAACGTTGTCATTAAAATCGGGCGCAACCTGCTTCTTCCCGCTTCAAGAATAGCATCATACCGATCCATTCCTCGTCTTCGTAAAATATTAATATAATCGACAAGTACGATGGAATTATTGACGACGATTCCTGCTAACATAATAATTCCGATGAAACCTGGAATGCTCAACGGCAAATTAGTGATAAACAATCCAACTATGACACCGACGACCGTTGCCGGCATAGAAAACATAATAATGAACGGATAGAGAAAGTTCTCAAACTGAACAGCCATGACTGCATACACTAGAAAAATAGAGAAGATTAACGCAAGCGCTAAATCTGCAAAAGAGTCGGCCATATCTTCCGCCTGCCCGCCCATATCATAACGATATCCTTCAGGGAAGTTCATATTTTCCAATACATCATCGATATCAGAGACAACACCAGCTAAATCTCTATCAACGATATCCGTTGATACATTCATCTGTGGCTGTTGATTTTGCCGTAATAGTGAGACCGGACCTTGCTCTTCTTTAAATGAAGCCACTTCTGCTAACGGAATCGTTGCTCCGGTTGGTGATTGAATCGCCATATCCTCTAAATCGAGAATCGTCTGTCGTTCATCTTCTGGATATTGCAACGTAACATCCATTTCTTGGCCTTTTTCTCGATATTGGGTAGCGATCTGCCCTGTGAACTTCAATTCAATTTGTCCTAATATTTGTTCTTGCGTCAGTCCATATGCAGCTGCTCGATCTTTATCAATTTCAATATTCATTTGCGGTACAGCATCCGAAGCCGCTGTTTCTGGATGATATACGCCTGACACAGAGGAAATCTCTTCTACGACTTGATCCGCAAGCTCGCGTAACACTTCATGTTCGGGTCCGCTGAGCTCAATTTGAACCGGATCCCCCATTTCCATACCACTGTCCATCGCTCTAGCCGCTATTTCAGCACCTGGGATTTCCTGTAATTGCTCATCAAGAGCTTGAGCGATCGAGATTGTCGATTGTTCTCTCTCCGTTGCAGGGATAAGTTGGACCATAATCGTCGCAGTGTTCGACGTACCGCCAAACATATCCATACCATCTCCCCCTGCACTGACAAAACTCGTTTCAACCTCTTCATCATAAGCATCTAATTTTTCATTCACTTGATCAACGATTTCCTCCATCTGCTCGATGGACGTTCCTGGACTCGTTTCCACCTGTATTTCCATTTGCCCTTCATCGGCAGACGGAATAAATTCTGCACCGATAAAAGGGATCAGTGCAAGGCTCGCTACAATGACGACAACCGTTCCAAAAACAGTCGTTTTCCGATACTTTAATACACCTTTTAATACGTTACGATACCCTTTGTTCACCCAGTCTAAAAAGCGATTGAACCAATAACGGCGTCCATGGTCTTCCATCGCCTGTGACAATAGTTTAGAAGATAACATCGGAACTAAAGTAACCGCTACGATGAGCGATGTAATGAGTGAAAAAGATACAGTTAACGCTAAGGGTGTAAATAAATCTGAAGCAATTCCCTCAACATACACAATCGGTAAAAAGACAACTAATGTCGTTGTCGTAGAAGCAATAACCGCAGGAGCAAGCTCAGATGCCCCTTTGATAGCTGCTTCGACTAGGCTATACCCACGCTGACGATAGGAATAAATATTTTCCAAAATAACAATTGAACTATCTACCATCATTCCGAGTCCTAAAGCTAATCCACCTAAGGTTAAAATATTTAACGTTTCTCCCGTAAAATACATCAATGTGAAGGTGGAAATAACCGCAATCGGAATCGATAATCCAATCACAATCGTTGCTCGCATGCTTTTCAAAAACAGCAGTAAAATAAACACGGCGATTGCGCCACCGATTAAAATATTTTCAATGACGGAATCGATGGACATTTGAATGAATTCAGAGGTGTCAATGATCGGATCCAACTGAACATCAGACGGTAAATCATTCGTCAGTTGGTCGATTCCAGAAGTAATGTTATTTGCCACTTCGACGGTGTTACTATCTGTTTTTTTCATAACCGACAGCACGATCGATGGTTCACCATTGACGAGTGTGATCGCATCATCCGTTTTAAACGTGTCCTTCACTTCAGCAACATCTTCTACGTGTAGTGTTGCACCTTCCTCGGTTTGAAGAACCGTTTGTTCAATTGCTTCGATTGACCCAAACTCACCAGCGACGCGAAGTTGTAGATCTTTATCACCTTTTTCAACCGTGCCAACCGATGCTGATTGGTTTTGATTATTCAATGATTCGACAATCAATTGCGGGTTGATCCCATACTGTTGTAACTTTCCCTCATCTAAAATTAGCTGAATCTCACGTTCTTTGCCACCCTCAACGGTAACAGACGCGACACCTTCTTGACGTTCAAAAAAAGGAACGATTTCGTCTTCAGCAATCGCTGTTAATTGACTGGCGTCTTTCCCCGTTAAACTGACCCACACGACGGGAAGTTGATCTGGGCTAAACCGCATAATTCGAGGATCCCCCGCTCGATCTGGTAACATTCCCTTCGCCTGATCCACTCTTTCGCGTACATCAAGGAGTGCCTGGTCCAAGTCTACCCCATTATTAAACATCATTAATACCAGGGAATTACCTGACTGTGACTGTGATTGAATCGTGTTGATTCCCTCAACAGAGCTTATCGAAGATTCAATCGGTCGACTGATTAAATTTTCTACTTCCTGTGGTGCTGCATCTTCATACGTTGTTGCTACAACGGCAACGGGTAAATCTATTTTTGGAAATAAGTCTACAACCAAGTTGCGCGCTGAAACAATTCCGAGTGCTATGATGGCTAGGACGATGATGATGACACCGACAGGCCTTTTAACTGATGTTTTTACTAGCTTCACGATTTACTCCCCCGCTTCTACTACATTTACCTTACTGCCATCTTGAAGTGAAAGCTGTCCTGTTGTAACAATCTCATCATCCTTTTTCACATCACCTTTGATTGCAGTTTTGTCAGACTGCGTCTCTTCAATCGTTACTTTTGTCTCGACGGCTTGATCATCTTCAATGACAAACACAAATGACTCGCCACCCTTTTCAACAATCGTTTCCGTAGGGACAATGATCGCATCTTTCACCCGCTTTACCGGAATCTTTATGTTAGCCACTGTACCTATTAAAATATCGACATCTTCCTGATCAATCGTTGCTTCTACAGGGTAAAGTCCTGTATCGTCAGGTGATGAACCCACTTTGGAAATCGTCGCATCATATGTTGTGTCTTGCAATGTTACTTTACGCTTATCATCTTGTTTTAACAGTTTGTGTTCATCAGCCGTTACAGAAAATTCCATTTTCATCGTATCCATCGTCGCAATCATGGTAAAGGGATCTTCATTTCCTACCATTTCGCCTTCTCCGGCACTTAGATTGACAACCGTTCCTGCTTTCGGTGCCCTTACATTTTGCGTTCCCATTTGTGTCTTTATCGTTGCCAGAAGATCATCTTGATTGACTTGATCCCCTTCATTCACCTTCAATGATTCTACCTCACCCGGGGCTTGCAACGTAACAGGGCTCATCTGTTCAGGGGTCATCCTTCCTTGGATTGTTTTTTCAATGACAAAGTCTCCTTTGTCTGCTTGGGTGGTCTCAACCGGGGTAATCTTTTCCGTTTGACCTTTACCCTTTTCTTCATCTTCTTGGTTACACGCAGCAAGTGTGCTCCCTACAACAATTGCTACTAGGGTCAAAAAAATTTTCCTCATCGTGTTTACTCCTCCAACGTTTATTTAACTTCATGGACAGATCTTCATATCATTTTCGAAACGATTGAACGTGCCGACCACGTAGTGTAAATCCTCAAACCGAATCCGCTACGCACCTGGACAAATCATTGGTTGTATTAAAACATACGTTTTACGAGATAAATAGTTTCAAAATTTCATGACAATTATATATATATTTTATGAACAAATCGTCTTTCAATACCGTTTTTTTGATCTTTTCATAGATTTAATTATACGTTCCAATGCTTCATTTGTAAAGTGGCTGCGAACATGTTTCATGTGATTGTATGGTTGAATTCAAAGATTAGCATGACCGTTTTAAAGGGAGGGGAACTAGTCCATCCCGTCATGACTCCCGTTACAATTTTCGATACGTCCCACACGTAAAATACGAGTCGATGGCTGCAGTTGATAGACGAGCAATGGGTCCGTTTTCAATCGTTTCGAACATTTCTTCTGAAAACACAAAAGTACATATCCTTCGTTCATTTTAAACCAAAGGATATGTACCTTGAATTCAAGAACCTATGTTCAATCGTCGATGGAATGATATTTATTGCTCATCTTCGTTGCGGTCCATCTCCATGTCATTGTTCTGGTTATTATCATTCAAATTGTCTTCGCCATCTTGCTGATTTTGATCACCATTATTATTTTGATTTCCATCTTGATCTTCCTGCTGATTCAATGGTCCTTCATTCATATCACCATTGTCACCATTGTTATCCATGTTACATGCTGTGATCAAAGACAGAGCCAGTAATAAGACACCCAGCTTGCCGAACCATTTTCGTTGCATAACATTTTCCTCCTTTATTGTCCGCTCTCGCCATTTAGCTTACCCCTTCTTTCCAATGTCATACGGATGGATACTCAAAAACATACGCAAAAGATTTCTACTTGCATCTATTCATAGGGAAGCTTAATGATTTCCAAATCATACAGGACAAAATCCGTTTACGCATACGGACGAAACAAGAGAAAATGTAAACGGTTAAACGGAAAAGATTCTGTTGGCTATTGATTTTTATCCAGATTGGCGAACATTGCATGAGGAGATGAAGCCTTGAGCATTCTCTTACTTTGAAACATAATATACTGGCTGTGATGCGTCATTTCACCGGAATTTGTTCATTGACTCACTGGATTGCAAACATGATTTCTGCTTCACAAGCTATTTCACCATCGACTGTTGCTTTTCCTTTCCCTTTCCCAATAGGGCCTTTCATACGAATAATGTCTACTTCTAATTTCAATTGGTCACCAGGTCGTACCTGTCGTTTAAAACGACATCGGTCGATGCCAGCCAAAAATCCGAGCTTGTCTTTATTCGCTTCCATCCCTAATACCGAGATGGCACCAACTTGGGCAAGTGCCTCAACAATTAAGACGCCCGGCATGACAGGATAGTCCGGGAAATGCCCTTGAAAAAACGGTTCATTTATCGTAACGTTTTTTAAACCAACAACTCGTTTTCCTTCTTCGATTTCTAACACTTGATCGACAAGCAAAAACGGATATCGGTGTGGAATCGTTTGTTTAATATCTTGAATATCCAATACATCGTCGCCTCCTCTATTTTTCAATAACTCACGGCACATCGTCCTTCGGTTGTTACGATGTGTGAAAGTGTATCCTTTCATCACAAATGGCTTGCGTTGTTTTCTAGAAACGTGTTGCAAGCCATTTTTGTAAAGTCTTTTGTTATTTCCGAATGATTATTTTTTTATCACAATATCAATGATATGTTGCCATGTTTCTTTTTTAAGAGCATCGATTGGAACCCCGTCACCAATTACACCATAACCGATCATTAAACCACTTGCGAGAGCAACTGCTGCAAGAAGAATGATCACAACAAGCCTCAGCCATATCGGAAACGCACGACGCCGTGGCTTTTTATGTTTTTTTCCCTCTTCTTTTCGTTTTTTCTTGAGTTCTTTACGGGTGACTGGATCTTTTGTTTCCTCTTGTCGTCGCCGTCTCGCTCTCCTTGTATCTGCAGGAAATCTGTCTTCTTGTTTCAATTGCATGGCTTCGGTTTCTCCTTATTCCCTCTCAATGTGATTTACTTAACTTTAACTATAGTTTATCAAGAAATGATTCGTCAACCTTTTATGAACGCAAATGATTGATGAGCCCGCTCGAGTGTACTGCACTGTATCGTCTAATTTACTTGAATTTGGAAGAGTAAGTTTTCTTCTTGGAAAACAAAAGCTTAAGGCAATCGGTATTTTTTATTGAACCAAGTGATAAATCAACGTTTGTTGAACCTAGCTTGGCACCGGATCCTACGCGTACACCATCTGGCGTTATACGTCCTTCAGCATTTTCCGGATCTGCCATATGATTGATTTGCTGATATAACAAAGAGGAAAATTCAGCTTGACGACTTTTATAGCCTGATGTTTGACTATTTGCCAAATTATGTCCAACAACATCTCATTTTTTCTGCAACTGATTCATCGTTACCGTCGCCTAAATCATCGTGCGTGACATTAATCCCCCCATTTATACTTGATGCAAAAACATGGTGATATCGAATAGTAATTAACCTGTTCTGCCCATTTCATTCAGCGCTCAATGCTACTTTCGTCAACGATTTTAATACACGTTGTTTTCTGACTTACTGCATCCGTATGAGTGGAAATGCACGTCATGTAGTCTGATCCGTTTTATATCTCGGTATCTTCGCATTGCGATAGGATTGAATCATGCTTCTTGATTTCGTTGTTAAGCAATTGTGACACTGGCTACTGTGTAAAACCCTCGTAACATTGAAAACCTACAATCCTTCAATCTATGGTTTAACATGTATTCAAAAAGGGTAAAGTTTTTTAAGAGATGTTAAACCGTCTTTGTACGTTCGATTTTATCAATATTCTCTAGCATAATTCCGGTGCCCTTTGCTACACAATTCATCGGCTCTTCGGCTAAAAATACGGGAACCTTCAATTCCTCAGCCAAAAGCTCATCAATTCCATGGATGAGGGCACCACCACCTGTTAACATCACACCGCGATCAATAATATCTGCGGATAGTTCAGGGGATGTTTGCTCTAAAACTGTGCGAGCAGCCTGTACAATCAGCTTTACAGGTTCATCTAACGCTTCTTTAATTTCATCCGAGCGCACGGTAATTGTTCGTGGCAAACCGGAAACCATGTCACGGCCACGAATTTCCAATGATTCATCCCTTGCACCTGGGAATACTGTTGCTACATGGACTTTGATTTCTTCGGCGGTACGTTCTCCAATCAAAAGTTTGTATTCTTTTTTAATATATTGAAGAATTTCATGATCGAATTTGTCACCACCGACTTTAATGGACTCCGATGTAACAATGCCTCCCATCGACAATACAGCTACATCGGTCGTACCTCCACCGATATCGATTACCATATTCCCACTCGGTTGGAATATTTCCATTCCCGCACCAATCGCGGCTACTTTCGGTTCTTCTTCTAAATAAACTTTTTTACCACCTGATTTTTCAGCTGCTTCTTTAATCGCTTTTTGCTCAACTTTTGTAATGTTTGTTGGACAACAAATGAGCATGCGAGGTTTCGATAAAAAACCACGTACCTTGATTTTATCTATAAAGTGTTTTAACATGGCTTCTGTCACATCAAAATCAGCAATCACACCTTCCTTTAGCGGGCGGATCGCTTCGATATTACCAGGTGTACGACCAACCATTCGACGCGCTTCTTCGCCGACTTCTAGAACTTTTCCTGTCATGCGATCCATTGCGACAACTGCGGGTTCATTTAATACAATTCCTTTGCCCTTCACATGGATCAATACGTTCGCTGTTCCAAGGTCAATTCCTATGTCCCTAGAAAACATGAGTTCAAATCCTCCTAACATAAAAAAATACTATGCCTACCAATCGACATAATGATGTTATTATATCATACCACAAATTTCTACATATAACTGCATAAAGTTCTAAACTTTTTTTCGACATGTGCATGTACATAGTCATTCAATCTGTTTTCATATCAATGATGTGAGTCGCCAATATGATCTTACTGAAAGTGTATGCTTACGATTCCATTTACGTGTTTTTTCGATACGTAAATACAAAATGAGAAAAATTTCTGTCTAGCTGTAATAAACGAAGAACGCAACATAGGAAGCTGCGTTCTTCATATCGAGCACATGGTACATATGAATAGAGAGCCGAAGACAAATCACCCCCTTCATGTTCCGGCTAATAACCGTTCATATTGATTCATTAGCGATGAGGAATGGTACCTGGAAATTGATCTTCCTTCATTTGTTCCATCATTGGGTCTCTTTGTGATTTCATTTGATATTTTCTTCGCGTGGCTTCGCCTCCACGAAGATGACGAATGGATTTATGGTATTCTAAAATTTCTTTAACCTTTGCTGCAAGGTCGGGATTTATTTTTGGTAAACGTTCGGTCAAATCTTTGTGAACTGTGCTTTTGGAAACACCAAATTCTTTCGCGATCATCCGAACCGTTTTCCTCGTCTCCACGACATGTTCTCCTATCCTGATCGTCCTGTCTTTGATGTAATCGTGCACACCATTCTCCTCCCTATGTTGGATATTTCCGAGGTGTGGATTTGAGACAAGGTGATGTGAAACTAGAGATTCGCACTCGTTTTCTCGCTTCTTTTTACACTTGTGTAAAAAGCTAATAACTTTGTGGCATAACTCACGTTTGTTAGTACAAATATGTTGATCCAGTTGCCCTATGATAATGAATAGTTGAAATGATTACTCCATCAACACGTTCGTCATGCATGTCTCCGTGTATAAGCATTATGTTTTCTCCGTACAATTTATATGTATTTCAAATCAGCTCACCGTATGCTAAAGAGCCACATAAGCTCTCACCTCAGACTTTACAGAATGCTTGGTTTGTAACATTTTATTACGAGTTCACAATAAATATGAGTAAAATGGATTGTTTGCATAAAATGGACAACGTGTTCGTAACCATAGGGAAAACAACATGGAGGATGAAGATGTTCAATTCGTGAGCATTTCATATTTGATATGCAAGCTGGATCAAAGGTATCTGCTCTTCACACGGCCCCCACTACTTTCAGTAGGAGACGTCATGAGCGGAAATTAGATTTTTTCGGATCAATCACTTCTTTTCAATCATTCATTCGTTTCCAATCAATGTAATCATAAAAAGGGGTCGGGACATAAGTTGAAAAAATTGATTATAGATGAAATCATAAAAATAGAACCGCATGAAACCAAGGTTTTTAAATTGGATTTCATGCGGTTCATTCATTTTAAAAAGGTTATGTCCCAACCTCTTTATCAATGAACATTCGGGTTCAACATATTTTAAAGCAAACCACTTTCACATACAATCTTAGTGTGCACTTTCTTGATTTAGTTAATCAACTTGGCCCATTTCTGGATCCGCAAATATTCCGTCCACTTGACCCATTTCTGGATCCGCTGTGAGTTGCCCCTTGCCTACTCCAGCAAATGCGACGACGAATGCTAACAATCCCGCGATGGCGAATGCACGAAACTTTGTCATGCTCATCCCTCCTTTTTAACGAATATGCTCATTCATCTCATCGAAAACACGTTGAACCCTATGTGCACAACTGTTATAGCTGATCAATGAAAAAGTGATCTAAGCAAGTACTTCAACGGTCATGTTGATCAGTGGATCATGTGTGTCGTGACCTGCATGACGATTTCTATCGATGATCCATCGTTTTTAAAACATTCAATGGCAAACGACTAAAAAAGTAGTCACTGCGTTTATTTATAAAATCACTGTACGATTGGAGTAAAATAGCTTTATCTTGCTTCGCTAACCCTAAATAATATAATTTAAAAGGACTATCAAGCGGCATTTGTTCTAAAATAGTGATGGCTTTTGAACGATTCCCTTTAGCAATCTCTAAATGTGCCTGTTCACTACGATCATCCGTTTCAATACCTTCAACATGTCCAAAATGTGCCGAGAAAAATGGAATGTTTTTTTGTTGAATGGAACGCTTCACTTGTTCCAACTGGTATGTGTTCGCAAGTTTTAATGCTTCTTTAAAATGGTACATACCTTGCGCATACGTATCAAATGTGTATGTCAACCCTAAATTCGTATGCAGAGAAGCTTTTGTTAATACACTATTCGTTTCATTGAGGGCTCGAAAAGCATACTTTCGCGCCATAATTAATTCATTGCGAACCCAATAATAAACAAACAACAGTTGATATAACCTCAAATCAAAACTCGACAATAAAAAGCGATCATTTACCTGAGAAAATAAATTGTGTTGTTCATCAAGAAGGTTAGCGATTTTTCCAAACTTATTTTGATCATAATATATGGATACTCTCGTTAGTTCGATCAAACATGTTAAATTCGCATCATCCGTCATGATGCTATTCAAACGTTGGAGTAGTAGGTGAGATGGGTGTCTTTTCATTCGGCGGTCGATCATGATCTGATATATTTCTGCCCATAATTGATTTGTTTGTTGTTGAGACGTTTTATTGCTGTCAATGATTCGGCGTAAATCATCAAAATAACCATTCATATATAAAAATTCCATGCACGTTTTACAAATTTCGTCTGATGGGGATTGGAGGCAATATTGACGTGTCAAGTCATGAGCCGTCTCGTGGTCGTGCTCTTGTGAAAGCGACATCACAAAATGTCCAAACGACAAGCCTTTCCCCCGAATCATTTCAGCTTCAGACATAAACTTAATCTTCGCATCATCCATAATTCGCATTCCTTTCTCACATCATATTTACAATTGTTGAAGATAAGACGCTTGAGTATTTTTATGAGATATATGAAGATCGGCTGTTAGAAGTACCGTTGACACGGTGAATCAAATAAGTAAGTGGATCGATGACGGCATGGATTATACAAATAAATGACAGAATATGTAACAATTGTTGGAAATATTGTAATTATTTATTATATTATCATACATTTTAGCAAAAACAAGGATAATTGTTCGACATTTTTTGTCATTTTTATAGTTTATGCATGTGAATTATTGGAAATAAACACCTTCTTCAGCCACCCCTCTCTTAATTCATGGATAAATTTCTTGCTTTTGAAACAACCTAAATCCAAAGATTCTTTCGTAACAAGTGAGGTGATCTAGATGAACATAGCGAATATTATGACCGTGATTAGTTTTACGATTGTCACCATTATTGTAATCACATTAATCATCATCGGAACATACATATTTTATATCGATCGAAAGCAAAAGCAACATCCCATTTTACGTAACTATCCACTCCTAGGAAGAGCAAGATATTTCTTGGAACAAATCGGTCCCGAGTTACGCCAATATTTTTTTAATCATGATTTGGAAGGAAAACCTTTTTCGCGAAAAGATTATGAACATATCGTTAAAAGTGCCAAATATAAACGAGACGTCATTGGCTTTGGATCGCAACGAGATTTTGATGAACCAGGTTTTTATATAAGAAATGCCCTCTTCCCAAAACTGACAAACGAATTACGTATGAATCCAGATGTAAGAGCTATCACGCATCGGTATCTTTTACTAAAAGATCCGTTGTTTACGCAACGAAAAGAAAAGTGGGTACAAGATGACTCACCTGCATATTTATTAGACGATGCAGATGCAATCGTCATCGGCGAGAATACAAAACATCCATTTATTATAAAGGGGCAAATTGGGATGTCGGCGATGAGCTATGGCTCTTTAGGTGACCATGCGATCACTGCACTATCGATGGGATTAGGGATTGCTAAAGGTACCTGGATGAATACGGGCGAGGGTGGGATTTCCGATTACCATTTAAAGGGCGGAGTAGACCTTATGGTGCAAATCGGTCCAGGCTTATTTGGCGTGCGAGATTTAGAAGGCAATTTCGATTGGGATGAACTTCTTGAGAAGAGCAACATACCTCAAGTGAAGGCCTTTGAAATTAAGCTAGCACAGGGAGCAAAAACACGGGGTGGGCACATTGATGCCGAAAAGGTGACCGAAGAAATTGCCCGCATTCGAATGGTGAAGCCATATCAATCCATCGATAGTCCAAATCGCTTCATCGAATACGATGATCTGTCCTCTCTCTTTTCCTTTATGAACGAAATTCGTGAACATACAGGAAAGCCAGTAGGAATAAAAATCGTCATCGGGGGGCGCATAGAAGCTGATGCATTAGCAAAACATATAAAAGAAAGTGGCCAAAGTCCTGACTTCATTACGATTGATGGCGGTGAAGGCGGCACAGGTGCATCCTACCAAGAATTGGCAGATAGCGTCGGATTACCAATTAAATCAGCCTTGCCTTTACTCGATTACGCATTAAGAAAATATGGTGTTCGACAGCAAGTGAAGGTGATTGCATCCGGCAAGTTGTTTACCCCAGACCGCATCGCCATTGCCCTAGCGATGGGAGCAGATCTTGTTCATATTGCACGTGGATTTATGATTACTGTGGGCTGTATTCAAACGTTGAAGTGCCATTCCAATGCCTGTCCGGTTGGAGTAGCTACAACAGACCCTGATTTACAAAAAGCACTTGTAATTGATGAGAAAAAACATCGGACGGCAAACTATTTACTCACTCTACGCAAAGGATTATTTCGTCTTGCAGCAGCTGCTGGGCTCGATTCGCCTGTTCACTTTAAACGAGAGCATGTTATGTATAAAGATGAAAAGGGAATGGTCACATCGCTAGAAGAAATCTACCAATCGATGGTCAGAGAAAACAACCCGGATTGAGAATACTCCTCCCATGAAAAGATAATTTCATTTTTGCAGAAAATAGCACCGTCTAACTTAGGGATATGTAGCGTGAGACACAAAAAAATCCTAGTAACACATTTTTACTAGGACTGAGTTTATCACTCATATAAATGTTTTCGACTTTCGACAAGCCACTCCATGATGTCGATTTTATGAATTAACGGTCAAATGGATGGTCGTCTTTATTTGGAGTCAGTTGTTCATCTTGATTCACATCTGAACGATCTGACTCGTGATCTTCATTTTGAGAAGGATCATCACTCAATCCTTCGCGCTCATCTTCAGAAGATTTCTTTTCATTGTCTTTTTCTTCATTACCCTCTTCAGTTGAGGTTTCCTTATTTTCTTCTGATTCCGATGATTCTTCCTTATTTTCCTCGTCTGTTGCGTCATCTTCTGTTTTTTCTTCTTCTGGTGCTTCGTCTTCTGCTTTCTCTTCTTCTGTCGTTTCTTCAGCTGCTTCCTCGTCCAACTTACTCACTGGTTGATCGAAATAGCTTTCTGGATCAACTTCTTTTCCGTCTTTTCTAATTTCAAAGTGAACGTGTGTCCCGTGATCTTTTCCAAATAAATTTTTACCAGCAACACCTAAATCCTCACCTTGCTTTACTTTGTCACCCGCTTTGACATCTACTTCTTGCAAACTTGCATAATAGGTCATCACATCATTCTCATGATCCATGACGACGACATTGCCGAGAAGCGGATCTTCTTTAACTTCTGTAACGGTTCCACTTAAAGATGCAATGACATCAAAGGGTTCGCCATCTTCAAATGCAATGTCAATGCCTGTACTTTGATAGTAACGGTTGTTATAAAGGACCAATGCATTTTCCTGATCCTCTTGTTCTGCGTTGTAATCATAAAATTTAGTTACGATTTCTGCTTGTTTTTTATCTTTAACAGGCATTTTGATAACTTCTTGCTGATCAACGACGGCCTCAGCCTCTTCATCATATGGACTCGGTACATAGTCATCTCCTTGTTCGGTTTCCTGTTCAGCCTCAGGAACTTGACCTACATTTTGATACCAAACAACAACCGATAGAAGTATGGTAGCGATGGCTAAGTAAAGCGCTGGAAAAAACCACTTCTTTCGGTAGATGCGACTCCATTTATTTTTCGGAGTGCCTTTGTTTTCCTCTTTCATTCTCATCACCTCAACAACCATTGTGAGCCGAAAGAGGAAAATATATACATAAAAGATTCGTTTTTTTCAATTTCATGCATTTTTTTCGGTAAACTGGGCAAAAGGAGGACTGAAAAAGAGGATTGATGAACTCATGCTATTTAAAAGTATTCTTCATCTAGTGATTCAAATAACCGCAGCATGGAAATGACTCTTCGTCCAAGCAACCCCTATTTTACTACTAATGCTGGTGCAACATCTGGTACTGTACTAATTTCTACATCTTGATAATAATATGACACAATGTCTTTATATGTTTTTCCTTCTTTGGCCATCCTATCTGCACCATACTGACTCATACCAATGCCGTGTCCATATCCCTTCGTTGTAAAAACAAGGTGATTATTTTTTTGTTCAATTGTAAAGTCACTGGATCGTAATTCTAATTTTTCTCGAATTTCTCTCCCCGTAAACGTATCATCACCGAGTGTCAATTCTCTCACACGTTTTCCTTCAGTTCGAGATACTTCAAAGTCGATTAATGCTGTCTGTGGGAGAGTGATGTTGAGTGCTTGCTCAATTTCTGCGATTGTAAATGTTTTTTGGTCAAGAAACTCTGGTGAGTCTTTGTCCCATGGACTCTCTACACTTCGTAAGTAAGGAAGCTCGTTATCCCAATAGTCTTCTGAGTTTTCAGTATAGCCATTGCTTGTCGAAAAGAAAGCAGGCGTAATCGGAGTATCGTTATATGTTAAAATTTCTCCTTTCGTTTCTTCCACAGCTTGTGTTATTTTTTTCATCTTTTTTTCATAATCTGCTCCCAATGTTTTACGCAGTTCTTCTTCGTTATTGTACACTTGATGTTGCACCGTATCTAAAACATCAGATTCTTCTCCATCGACTTTTTTTTCATCCTTGTGAAGTAAATGATTGACGATAAACGTTCGCGCGGCAAGTGCTTGTGATTTTAAGGCTTCCATTTCAAATTCTGCTGGCATTTCTGAGGCAACAACTCGAGATACGTATGTTTCTAAAGGTACATTTTCTATCTCCTCTGACTTTGTGCGCATCACAGCGACAGAAAGAGTTGAATCAAGTGAATCAAGTTCTTCACTATCACCCTGTTTTGTGTTGGTAGCTTCATGAGGTTCATGTTCATCCGATGGTAGTACAATTAAAGTAGGAAGGATTAAAATCGTGCTGATCATACAGGCGACAAACAATATACTCGGAACCTTCCATGTCGGTGCTCCGCCCGTTACTTTAAATCGTGACAAAGTTTTTCGATGTTTCATAGGATGATTTTTACGAAGAGGTCGTTTTTGTTTCGGATGAATGGAGCGCGGGAGTCTTTTGTATCGCTTCAATTTTTTTAATGCTCGTTTGCGGCGGTGATGATTATGTTTCACGGACATCCTCCTTCTATTCTTACAATCATCTTTTATCATGACTCTTTTATCATGACTTCTGAAAAAATCTGTTTCTATCTCCTCTACTATTTATCGTATACACGTACAAAAAGAATAGAACATAAAGATATTGTCCATCACGAAACAACATCTTTTGAAAAACTAGGCTCTTACTACATTTGTATGAGCATCCGCTTTGTCCTATGCGAAACTTTACCTAGGACACAAACGGAACACCGTTCTACTAAAAAAACGCTCCCGTCGATAAGAGCGTTTCCTCACTTATTCTATTCCGTATCATTGTTTTTGGATGAGCAATTATTCGTATTGAAGACAAGCTACATAATGTTCTCGTTCAACTTCTTTCCATGTAGGTTTTTGAACAGAACATACATCCATCGCTACTGGGCATCGCGTATGAAATACGCAGCCACTTGGAGGGTGAATGGGACTCGGTAACTCTCCTTGTAAAATAATTCGCTCTCTTTTTTCTTCAATGTCCGGGTCAGGAATGGGGATAGCTGATAACAAAGCTTGCGTATACGGATGCAGTGGATTCGCATATAGTTGTTGACTATTCGTCATCTCAACCATGTGTCCTAAGTACATGACGCCAATTCGATTAGAAATTTGTTTCACCATAGACAAATCATGAGCAATGAATAAAAATGTCAATCCTTTTTCAGCTTGTAATTTCATTAATAAATTAACAACTTGTGCTTGGACAGAAACATCTAACGCAGAAATGGGTTCATCAGCAATGATCAACTGTGGATTTAAGGCTAGGGAACGAGCAATGCCTATTCGTTGTCTTTGTCCACCACTAAACTCGTGTGGATAACGATTCGCATGATCATGATTCAACCCCACTTCCTCTAACAGCTCATACACTCGGTTCAGCTCATCACGTGGATGTGAATAAAGACGATGGACTTTCATCGGCTCAGAGACCAGTTCACGGACAGTGGACCGTGGATTCAAAGAAGAATAGGGGTCTTGAAAAATCATTTGTACATTTCGATAAAACGAAAACTTCTCACGTTCGTCAAGCTCATGAATATTTTTACCGTCATAATATACATCTCCACTCGTTTTATCATAAAGGCCCATAATTGTTCGGCCAATCGTCGATTTTCCACAACCGGATTCACCGACAAGCCCAAATGTTTCTCCTTGATTCACGTGAAATGTAATATCGTTCACTGCTTGCAAGGTTAATCCGCGCCCGATGTGAAAGTGCTTTTTCAAACGGTGTACTTGTAATATTTTATTGCGTGTTGGTGATTGATCAAACGTTTGCTTTAACATCGTTTAACCCCCTTTCTCTTGTAGACGATTTCACCACGAACATCAATATTCATATGTTGATGGTTTCTATTCTTTCACGATTTTAGAACGTTTTTTACTTTACGCCGGGGTAAATCGTTAATGTTTTATTTTTCGCTGAAAGGATTGCCTTCACCCCTAATGGAATCGCAAAATGAGGAAAACAATGTCCGATGCGAAATCCCGAAACGATAGGGACCTCTAAGGTATGGAAATAATGGTGAAAAATGGCTTGTAATGACTGTGATGTATTCGCTTCCGATTGTTTCATTTGAAAATCTCCGATGATGATCCCTGCTACATCGGTCAATTTTCCTGCCAGCGTCAATTGATTCAACAGCGCATCCACCCGATAAAGGTCTTCACCAATATCTTCAAGTAATAATATTTTATGTGTTGTATCGAGCTCATATGGAGTTTTTAAAGTACTTACGATTAACGATAAATTCCCACCGACAATGGGACCACTCGCTTCCCCGCCCACGATGACATGAAGAGGTGAAATGGCTTCTGTATAGTGAAGCATCATTGGGGTAAATAGCTGATCAAACATGCTACGAGACAAGTCATCAAATTGATGTTTACCGATGTCTGAAGCTACCATGGGTCCATGAAAGGTAATCAACCCTGTCAATTGACGGATGGCAGTATGTAAATAAGTCAAATCACTGTAGCCCCACATGATCTTCGGATTCTCTCTAATCAATTGATAATTAACCGCTGATACAAGTCGCCCCGTACCATAACCACCTCGTGCAAATACGATTCCTTTAATCGCTTCATCAGCAATCATCTCGTGTAAATCTTCTAAACGTTCGTCATCTGTCCCTGCTAAATAACCGTGAACAGATGTAATATGTCTACCTAACTTTACATTCAAACCGATATTTTCAAAAAAGGGTAGCGCACGATGTAAATCTTTCTGACCTGGTGGACTCGCTGGAGCGATGATCCCAATCGTATCTCCTTTTTGTAGTCTTTTTGGATAAAGCATTTGATTCACCTTCTTTCCCAACGTCTCACGAATGTCGCTCTCCATTCAATAAAAGAGGCGGGCTCATTTCTCACTTCAGAAATGAGCCATTGAATCTTTCATCTTAACGAGCCATTTACTGTTTATCTGCATATTTTAAATCAAAATAACCAACGGGATGGCGAAGAATTCCTGTAATACCATCAGCTTCTAGTACAACTGTATTGTAGTAGCGAATTGGAATGGCAATCATTTCTTCAGCAAGTAGTTTTTCTGCTTCGTACAAATATTCCCAACGCTTTTCCTCATCGAGTTCCGTTTGACCTTTCTTAATTAAGTCATCATATTCTTCACTCGAAAAACCTGTACGATTCATATAAGAATCTGTAATAAAACTTTCTAAAAAGTTTACGGGATCATTGTAATCGTTAAGGAATGAACTACGAGAAAATTGCAATTCTAAGTTTTGTTGCGCTTCTGCAAACACATTCCATTCTTGGTTTTCCAATGTCACATCTACACCGAGATGCTCGCTTAACATATCTTGCAACGTTTCGGCTACGGCCTTGTTCGGATCGCTCGTATTAAATGACAACACGATTTCTGGTAATTCATCATACCCTTCTTCTTCCATTCCTTCTTCAAGCAACTGTTTCGCTTGTTCAGGGTCAAAGGAGACGAGATCCCCATTTTCATCACGGAAATCTTTTCCGGAAGGGCTTGTAAATCCTGGTGAAATGAATCCATATGCTGGCTCTACCTTATTTTTCACGACATATTGTGCAATTTCTTCACGATCAATCGCGAGCGCAAAAGCTTGGCGAATCTTTTTATTTTGGAACGGTTCTTCAGTCACGTTAAACCGATAAAACTCCAACCCTCCAGATTCCCCAACAAATACATTTTCACCATCGATTAACTCATCGGATAACTCTGGAGGAATGCTCGCCGTATCTAATTCACCTTTTTCGAACATTTGGTATTGGGTATTTGTATCATTTACCATAGCAAAGTGAACTTTATCCAATTTGACAACATCCGCATCCCAATACTCGTTATTTTTTGCAAACACCATTTCATTATCATGATCCCACGACTCAAGCATGAACGGGCCATTCGCTACAAAAGAATCCGCTTCCGCATGCCAATTTGGATTTTCTTCGGCCACCTGATGATTCACCGGGAAGAAAGCTGGATTGGTTAATAAGTCTAAAAAATATCCAGTGGGAGCAGTTAATACGACCTCTAGTGTTTTCTCATCAATAGCAGTTATAGCGACATCGTCTTTTGAGCCTTCATCACTATTATATGCTTCGGCTCCCTCGATCACATAAGCGAGAAATGCTGCAGGAGAGGCCGTTTCTGGATCAAGCATATACTTCCATGCATAGACAAAATCCTCCGCAACGACTGGGTCCCCATTCGACCACTTCGCATCTTCGCGAAGATAAAACGTATATGTCAGCCCGTCCTCAGAAACATCCCATTCTTCAGCTACTCCTGGTTGGGCCATATGATCCTCTCCAAGACGCGTCAAACCTTCCATCAAATTGTTGAGCGGGTCCCAGGATACTTCATCAAATCCAATGGAAGGATCCAGTGAAGAAGGCTCTACCCCGTTATTAAGATAAAGTACTTTTTCTCCTCCGTCAGCATTGGTACCTTCTTCTGTTTCACCTGTTTGCTTGTCATTTGATTGATCTGGGTCTTCTCCAGCAGATTCATTCGCTGTACATGCTCCTAACAAAACAGCTACCATGAACATCATCAACAAGAAGAATAAAGATTTTTTCATTCTCATCCACTTTTCCCCCTTTTATTTTATAGATCACATCGATGATCTATATGATACAAAGTGACAATGAACAACGATTCATATGCAAGTTACTTCGAAGATATAGAAGCGAGCAGACGTTGAGCCCGTTCATCTTGAAGCCAACAATGTACTTTATGGGATGGCGTCAACTCAGATTTCTCCGGATAAACGTAATCACACACTTCCATCGTAAATGGACATCTCATAGCAAACGGACATCCGACGGGGGGTGAAAATAAATCCGGTGGTGTACCGTCGATGGACGTTAATTGATCCTTATGCACATCAAGACGTGGTACCGAATCTAACAACCCTTGTGTATAAGGATGTTGTGGATTGTAAAAGATTTCTCTCTTTTCCCCGATTTCAATGATTTTACCTGCGTACATGACAGCGATTCGATCAGCTATATTAGCAACTACACCTAAATCATGTGTAATCAAAATGATTGAAACACCGGTTGTTTTTTGAATCTTATTAAATAACTCTAAAATTTGAGCTTGAATCGTAACATCTAACGCTGTCGTCGGTTCGTCAGCGATTAAAAGTTCTGGCTCACAAATCAAGGCAATGGCAATGACGATTCGTTGGCGCATCCCTCCACTGAATTGATGCGGATACTGTTTAAGCCTTTCCTCTGGATTGGGGATTCCTACTAAATCGAGCATGGCCAACGCCCTTTGTTTTGCTTCATCGCGCGTAACGTTATGATGCTGACGAAGCCCTTCCATCAATTGTGTCCCAATCGTAAGTGTAGGATTTAAGGCAGTCATCGGATCTTGAAAAATCATCGCCAAATTGCTCCCACGGATCGCGCGCATTTGCTGTTCGGAAAGTTTCGTTAGGTCCCGGCCTTTAAACAAAATTGATCCAGCTGATATTTTCCCTGGCGGATCCGGAATCAATCGCATGATGGCATTGGCTGTGACGCTCTTCCCGCAACCAGACTCGCCGACGATTGCTAACGTTTCTCCTTTTTGCAAATGAAAATCGACACCTCTTACAGCTTTAACCGTACCTCCATAAGTCGTAAAAGTTACGTGAAGATCATTCACCTCAAGGATTTTTTTCATGGCTTCACCTACTTCCTCAATTTCGGGTCCAATGCATCTTGCAGTCCGTCACCTAGCACATTAAAAGCAAACATCGTAAATGAAATGAAAAAGGCCGGAAAAAACAATGTCCACCAGTGTCCCGATAAGATCGCACTTAACGAATCATTTGCCATCACTCCCCAGCTTGCATAAGGAGCCTGGATGCCGAGTCCGATAAAACTTAAAAATGCTTCAGCAAAAATAGCTGTGGGAACTGTCAACGTCATTTGTACAATAATGGGACCCATCGTATTCGGAAGCAAATTTTTCCGAATGATCCTTGATGTATTCGCTCCGAAAGATTGAGAAGCTAAAACAAACTCATAATTTTTCAATTGGAGCACTTGTCCTCTGACAATTCGCGCCATGCCGACCCAACCCGTTACGGTTAACGCGATAATAATGGTTGTCAAGCTTGGACCGAGAACGACGAGCAATAAAATAACAACTAATAGATACGGAAGACCGTACAAAATTTCAATGATGCGCATCATGATCTGATCGATACGACCTCCTTTATATCCAGAAATTCCCCCATAAACGATCCCAATCGTCACATCAATTAAAGCGGCCATCAGCCCGACAAATAAGGAGATTCTTGCACCGTACCATGTTCTTGTAAAAACATCACGCCCGGCTGCATCTGTTCCGAACCAATGTTCAAGGGATGGTGGTTGATATTGATTCGGTAAATCTTGCCTGTTCACATCGTAAGGTGAGATAATTGGTCCAAGAATGGCCATCACAGCTAGTAACACGAGAAAGATTAACCCTAACATTGCCATCTTATTCTTAACGAGTCGTCTCCATGCATCTTTCCAATAAGATAAGGATGGTCGAGATACAATTTCGGTCTCTGTGTGATCATTTTCTTTCCAACGAAACCATTCATCAGGAATCGTCGAAGGAGATTCCTTTTGGTTGACCTCTTCGGTTAACTTCATTGTCTCTCTCCTCCTTCTTGATGCACTTTAATCCGAGGATCAAGTAGTCCATAAGCGATATCTACTAGAAAAAGCATGACGATAAGAAAGGAGCTATAAAATACTGTCGTTCCCATGATGACAGGATAATCCCGCTGATTGATACTTTCTACGAAATATTTACCCATCCCAGGAATTGCAAAAATTTGTTCGATGACAAACGTTCCTGTCAATATACCTGCTAACAAGGTTCCCATAATTGTAATCACAGGCATCAAGGCATTCCGTAAAGCATGTTTGATGATGATTTTTCCTGGAGATAATCCTTTTGCGCGAGCCATTTTTATGTAATCTTGCGTGAGGACTTCTAACATCGTAGATCGTGTTAACCTTGCGATGATCGCCATCGGACCAGTAGCTAAAGCGAGAACTGGAAGAATCATATGTTGTGGACTTGACCATCTCGCTACGGGGAAAATTTCTGCATTCACTGCTAACTGTTGAATTAACAAAGTTGCTAAAATGAAATTCGGTATTGAAATTCCTAACACCGCAAAAGCCATTGCCATATAATCAATCACACCGTTATGCCGTAACGCAGCAATGACTCCTAATGTAACTCCGGAAATAACTGCAACAACAATCGTTACAATTCCTAACTCAAAAGAAATCGGAAATCCTCTCCATAACAAATCATTGACACTTTGGTTCGATTGCTTAATGGATGGGCCGAAATCAAACGTAATAATCGATTTAATATAGAGTAAATACTGGATCACATACGGTTGGTCAAGATGATAATGTTTTTCTAAATTTTCTTGGACGACCTCATTCGATGAGTTTTCACTATTAAAAGGAGAGCCGGGAATACTGACCATCAGCACAAAAGTTAATGTAACAATCATCCATAGGGTAATGACCATAATCAGCAATCGTTTGACAATATAGCGCAACACATGATTCCCCTCCATTTTGATGGACATCGATTCAGACAAATGCCTCTAATTACCTCTATGTGTAAGCGGTTTCAAAAATGTTGAAATAGCGTTCGGGAGATTCGGTGATGAAGAGGTGATTCAATTCGAAAGCGAAAGCGAACATTTCAGTGGCTTCATAAGATCATTCGTGAACATGATCGGGCGGTTAAAATAGATCCGTTCATTAATTATGCTACGTTTAATCAACAAAACATATGTTTATTACGATCATTGACACCCTTTCTATATCCGCAAACTTAAACATTTCATGAGTAGTTTGCTATTACTTTTCAGAATAATGGTAATTTTTCATTCATTGTATCACAAGTTTTTATTGTTGAGAAGACTTGATATGAATTTTTGAACGTAATGGAGTCGATTCATAGAGGTACAGTACGGAGATGAAGAAAAAACAACACAAAAAAACAGATGGAACATCATGCACATTCCATCTGTTTATGATCCGTGGATCATTTATGATAACTCAGCAATAATTTTTCCCGATTTACCCGGTTTTCCTTCTACTTGTACAACTGGTTCGATGACGTGACCATCGGCATTAACCCGTTCGATATTAGCACCTAATGATGCTAGTTTGCCAACAAAGTTAACATATCCACGATCTAAGTGTTGTAGTTCGGTCACGCGTGTATAATCTTTGGCACCTAATCCAGCTAAAATTAAGGCAGCTGCTGCACGAAGATCTGTTGCAGCAACTTCGGCCCCTTGTAAATTCGAAGGTCCTTCGATGATGACACTACGACCTTCAATTTTCAATTGAGCATTCATTCGGCGGAACTCTTCGACATGCATAAAACGATTTTCAAATACTGTTTCTGTAATGACACTCGTTCCTTTGGCACAAAGCATGAGCGCCATCATCTGTGATTGCATATCGGTTGGAAATCCTGGATGTGGTAATGTTTTTATATCCGTTGCTTTCAGTTTACTCGGTCCAATCACACGTAGTCCATTTTCTTCTTCAGTGATCGTCACATTCATTTCTTGGAGTTTTGAAATGACCGGACGCAAATGTTCACTGACAACATTTTTAATTAAAACATTACCACCAGTAATCGCGGCGGCTACCATGAATGTTCCTGCTTCAATACGATCGGGGATCACGGTATGTTCAATGCCTTGTAATTGATCTACGCCTGTGATTCGAATCGTTTCAGTGCCCGCTCCGACGATGTTAGCTCCCATTTTGTTCAAATAATTGGCTAAATCGACAATCTCTGGCTCTTTGGCACAATTTTCGATAATCGTTTCACCATCAGCAAGAGCAGCAGCCATCATTATATTTTCTGTCGCACCAACACTTGGCATGTCAAGATATATTTTTGCTCCTTGTAACCGACCATCGACATGGCATTCAACGAAGCCATTTCCCACATGAACTTGGGCTCCCATCGCTTCAAAGCCTTTCAAATGCTGTTCGATAGGACGAGATCCAATTGCACAGCCACCTGGCATAGCTACTTTGGCATGACCATAACGCGCCAATAATGGCCCCAACACGAGCACCGAAGCACGCATTTTGCGAACGTATTCAAATGGAGCTTCCGTAGACAAAATTTTAGAAGCATCAACGGTGATTGTGTTGTTTTCAAAATGCACATCCGCATTCATATTGCGCAATACTTCATTAATCGTATACACATCAGATAAAACAGGAACATCGTGAATGACACTTTTCCCTTCACTGGCAATAATGCTAGCTGCAATGACTGGTAATACCGCATTTTTTGCACCTTCGATTGTCACAGTGCCGTTTAATTGTTGTCCGCCTTTTACGATAATTTTCTCCATAATCCAAATCTCCTTCAGATCCAATGTCACTATATTAATATTCATTTATAAGGATTGGTGTTCCAATCGTACATTTTATTCCCTCTGAGTTGTTATTCATGATCGCCATTTGAAAGTTCATTCGTTGATTCGCTGATTCAAAATATCCATCCAATAATGGACTATACGCATAAATTATTTTTTTATATCTTGACTCTTCAACTGTATCATATTGTTCATAAAAGTCATCGAATAACAGTTTATTCGACAATTTCTTTAACAAATAACCAAGATTAATTATATCATCAACTGCAGTGGTCAAACAAGTATATTTCATAGATGACTCTGTAAAGTACTTTTTTGTTAACAATTGCACATGATTACGATAATGAGTTAAAACGGAATGATTCCATGTATCACTCGATAATATAGCGATTAACTCTCCTGTTTGTGAAGCTTGTTTCGGTATAATAATTTCGATTGTCTCGACAATCGAAGTTGATTCATTGTGATGTGTGAAGGAATGAATACTGCGTTCGTTATTTTCCGTAACTTTGTATTGCTGTTTACTCGCTTGTAACTCTCGTACTAATTCATTTAAGGTGTTCACATTCATCTGTTCTTTTACCGTCACTTCCCACAGATCAATCGTCCCTTTATATTGTTCCACAATAGTGGCCAGCTCAATCATTTCATCATCAGCAATTGAGAAAGAATTGAACACGGTTAGAAAAATCAACATGCTCATCCCGATTAATTTTTTCAAAAAAAATCCCCCCATGACGAAACTAGTTATAGTATCGTCACAGAGGTGATTGAACATACGTCATTTACTAGATTATTAGATTTTGCATATATCAAGCGTTCATTCAGTTATTAATATAAATACAATAAGTCTTGGGACCATTTAACAAAATCGAGGAAAAATCGACTGACTCCCGATCCAACAACAATCGTAATGAATAACATAAGAATTCTTGCTTCCATTACGCGACCTTTTCGGATCAGCGGTTCAAAGTTAATCGCTTGTACGACTCTCCACGTAATGACGATAAAAATCAAATGAGATACCATACTGATGATCGCTGTTTGACTAATTGAGATCATAAAAACCACCTTATCAAGATTTACTTGTAACTTTGCCATTGTTCATGATGATTGTCAATCAAAATTCTTTTTAAACAGAGCAGATATTTTTCGAGTTTTTAAAGCAAAAAAGGTGTCTGTTTTAGATTTCCCGGGAAATAACGACATTTATATGAAATAGTTTGGTCATTTCCCTACAAAACATATAGCTGGAAGCAAAATTATTCGCTATCGTAAAATATAAGTAATTTTGAAGGACGTATGAAGTACTTCAACGGATTGCAGAAAACCTTATTTTTGTTGAAACAAAAAACCTCTCACAATGACATATTATGAGAGATTTTACGTTATTCATTCTAATTTATTGAGCAACTTTTAAGCGGTTGATTGCCCGTTTGAGTGCTAATTCTGCCCTATGAAAGTCGACATTATCTTGCTTCGATTGTTGTAAACGACGTTCTGCACGCTCTTTCGCTCGACGTGCCCGGTCAACGTCGATGTCTTCCGGTCTTTCTGCCGTTTGTGCAAGAATCGTTACCTCGTCAGGTCGCACTTCCAACAGTCCACCATTGATTGCTAGCTGATTTTCTTCATCACCGCTTTTTAAACGGACAGAGCTAATGGTAAGTGGAGCCACTAATGGAATATGGCCCGGTAAAATGCCTAATTCACCATTTTTAGATTTACAACTAACCATTTCACAAGTGTCTTCCAAAACTGGGCCGTCAGGAGTAACAACACTCACTTTTAGTGTTTTCAATGAAACCCCTCCTTAAGACAAGAGGCAGACATGTTGGGAGTTCCTCATACAACCGACGAATAGCGTATGATTGAATCCCGACCTTTTTTCTGCCTCATCTGTCGTTCTTATTGCATTTCTTTTGCCTTTTCAACGACTTCTTCAATACGTCCGACTAGGCGGAAAGCATCTTCTGGAAGATCATCATATTTACCTTCGAGAATTTCCTTGAACCCTTTAACTGTTTCATCTATAGGGACATATGATCCTGGTTGCCCAGTAAACTGCTCAGCGACATGGAAGTTTTGGGAAAGGAAAAATTGAATGCGTCGTGCTCGTGCTACCGTCAATTTATCCTCATCTGACAATTCATCCATACCGAGCATGGCGATAATATCTTGTAACTCTCGATAACGTTGAAGTGTTTGTTGAACATCACGTGCTACTTGGTAATGTTCTTCACCAACGATTTCTGGGTCTAATGCACGAGAAGTCGAAGCTAATGGGTCCACTGCCGGATAAATCCCTTGCTCTGAAAGACCACGATCCAAGTTTGTCGTTGCATCCAAGTGAGCAAACGTTGTTGCTGGGGCAGGGTCTGTATAGTCATCCGCAGGTACGTAAATCGCCTGAATGGATGTTACAGAACCTTTGTTTGTGGACGTAATTCGCTCTTGCAACTGACCCATTTCTGTTGCTAGTGTAGGCTGATAACCTACCGCTGATGGCATACGACCTAAAAGTGCCGAAACTTCTGAACCCGCTTGAGTAAAACGGAAGATGTTATCAATAAATAATAACACGTCTTGTCCTTCCTCATCACGGAAATATTCGGCCATCGTTAGTCCAGTTAGGGCTACGCGCATACGTGCACCTGGTGGTTCGTTCATCTGACCGAATACCATCGCTGTTTTTTCAATAACCCCGGAATCTTTCATCTCATAGTAAAGGTCATTCCCTTCACGTGTACGTTCTCCAACTCCGGCAAAAACAGAAATACCACCGTGTTCTTGAGCGATGTTGTTAATCAGTTCTTGAATGAGTACCGTTTTTCCGACACCGGCACCACCAAACAAACCGATTTTTCCACCTTTAATGTAAGGAGCTAATAAGTCAACCACTTTAATACCTGTTTCTAATATTTCAGTGTCCGTTGTTAAGTCTTCAAATTGAGGTGCTTCACGATGGATCGGATCCAATCGTGTATCCTCTGGTAGTGGTTCATCTAAATCAATATTCTCACCTAAGACGTTAAATACACGTCCAAGCGTAACTTCTCCAACAGGTACAGATATTGGTCTTTCTGTATTTTCAACTGGTAAGCCCCGCTTTACACCATCTGTTGATGACATTGCGATTGTGCGTACAGTATTATCGCCAAGATGAAGTGCGACTTCTAATGTTAGTTGCGTACGATCATTTTTACCGTCACCGGTATCAAATTGGACAGTTAAAGCATCATTTATATCTGGAAGCTGTCCTTCGTTAAATGCAACGTCTACGACAGGTCCCATAACTTGTGTAACATGTCCTTTCGTCATCGATTTCCCTCCTAAACTTACTATTTAAGCGGCTCTTTGGAACTATTCTAAGGCAGCAACTCCACCGATAATTTCTGTGATTTCTTGGGTAATTGCTGCTTGACGAGCACGGTTGAATGACAATGTTAAATCATCAATCAATTCTTCAGCGTTATCTGTCGCGCTTCTCATCGCTGTCATTCGCGATGCATGCTCACTCGCTTTACTATTCAACAATGCACCAAAAATCAAACTTTCGGCATATTGTGGTAATAATACTTCCAAAATTTGAGCCTCATCTGGTTCATATTCATACTGACTGCTCGTTCCTGTCTCTTCAATAGAAATCGGCAGTAGTTTTGTTGTCGTTACTTCATGATTGATTGCGGAAATGTAGTGACTGTATACGATGTACAATTCATCAATCTCACCGTCACTAAATAATTGTACAGTTGCTGATGCGAGATCTTTAATATCCGAAAACGTCGGGTGATCGGCCATCCCAGAGATGTTATCGGTAACAGGAATATCTCTTTTTGTACAATAATCATAACCCATTCGGCCGATAGCAATAATCGTATATTCTTCAGAAGATTGATGGCGTTGTTTGATCGTTTGATGCAGGCTTCTTAATACATTACTATTGTAAGGCCCTGCTAATCCTCGATCCGACGTAATCACAATGTATCCAGTTTTCTTCACTTCACGGTTCTCTAACATAGGATGTTGTGCATCTGTACTACTGGCAATATGGGAGACGACTTCACGGATTTTCTCACTGTAAGGAACGAATGCACGCGCATTTTCCTCCGCCCTACCGAGTTTCGAGGCAGAAACCATCTCCATTGCTTTCGTAATCTGCTTCATTTTACCGGTCGATTCGATTCTGGATTCAATTTCTTTTAGTGATGCCAAGCTGATTCACCATCCTTTCCAACGAAGGTTGGAGGTCAGAAATAAGGAAAATCATCGGGGCGACATCTACTAACCCATCCCGTCAGACTTACCTATTTCCGCCTATCTATTTATTCCGATACTAAAAATGTTTTCTTAAAGGATTCAACTGCTTGATTCATTTTGTCTTGATCAGGTAAGTTACCTGTTTCACGAATTGAATCTAACAGTTCTTTTCCATTTTGGTCAAGCCAAACATGGAATTCTTCTTCAAAACGCATGACATCCTCAACTGGGATATCATCCAGATAACCGTTCGTCAATGCATAAATAATCATCACTTGCTTTTCCACTGCAATTGGTTTATGCAAACCTTGTTTTAACACTTCTACGGTACGTTCCCCACGGTTCAAACGCGCCTGTGTAGCTTCGTCAAGGTCTGAACCGAACTGAGCAAATGCTTCGAGTTCACGGTATGCGGCCAAGTCTAAGCGCAATGTACCGGCAACTTTCTTCATCGCTTTGATTTGAGCGTCACCACCGACACGGGATACAGACAATCCAGCGTTAATCGCCGGGCGTACACCTGAGAAGAAAAGGTCGGACTGTAGGAAAATTTGACCGTCCGTAATTGAAATAACGTTTGTTGGAATATAAGCTGAAATATCTCCTGCTTGCGTTTCAACAAACGGTAAAGCTGTTAGAGATCCACCGCCATTAGCGTCACTTAATTTAGCCGCACGTTCTAATAGACGAGAGTGAATGTAGAACACATCACCTGGGAAAGCTTCACGACCTGGTGGACGACGCAAGAGCAAGGAAAGCTCACGATAAGCAGCTGCTTGTTTAGATAAGTCATCATAAACAACTAACACGTGCTTTCCGTTATACATGAACTCTTCACCCATAGCGACACCGGCGTATGGAGCTAAATATAAGAGCGGTGCTGGTTCAGACGCATTCGCAGATACAACAATTGTATAATCTAGCGCACCGTAACGACGGAATGTTTCAACGGTACTTCGAACTGTTGATTCTTTTTGACCAATCGCTACATAGATACAAATCATATCTTGATCTTTTTGGTTCAAAATTGTATCGACAGCAACCGTTGTTTTTCCTGTTTGTCGGTCCCCGATAATCAATTCACGTTGTCCACGTCCGATTGGAACAAGCGCGTCAATCGCTTTAATACCTGTTTGCAATGGCTCGTCAACAGATTTACGATCCATAACACCTGGTGCTGGTGCTTCAATTGGTCGTGTCTTTGTCGTTTCTACTGGACCTTTACCATCGATTGGTTGGCCAAGGGAATTCACGACACGTCCTAATAACTCCTCTCCTACAGGTACTTGCATAATTCTTCCGGTACGGCGTACTTCGTCACCTTCTGCAATATCATCATACGGACCGAGGATGACAATACCTACGTTTGATTCTTCAAGGTTCTGAGCCATACCCATCGTTCCATTGGAAAACTCAACAAGTTCTCCTGCCATGACATCATCTAAGCCATGAGCTCGTGCAATTCCGTCACCGATCTCAATGACTGTTCCGACATCACTTACTTGTATATCTGAATCGAAAGTTTCGATTTGTTGTTTAATTAATGTACTAATTTCTTCAGCTCTGATGCTCATACCATTTCACCCCTATCATCAATTGTTTGCAGTTGCAATTTCGCGTTCCATTCGTCTCAATTTACCACTGATCGACCCATCGATTATTGTATTGCCAACGCGTACCCGAATCCCACCGATTATAGTCGGATCAACGACGTTATGAATCGTAACGGATTGTTTTTCGAACCGTTTAGCGATGGTGTTTTCAAGCTCTTTTTTCTCAGAATCTGACAGTTCACGAACAGAATAAACAGTTGCTTCTGCAATACCTTTTGCATCATTCACTCGTTGAATCAAATGATCAATCATAGATGGTACAATTTGCACACGGTCACGCTCAAGTAGTAACAAAAGCGTATTCAAGACATCTTGATCCATATTTTGAAATGCTGCCTCAAGCAATTCTTTCTTTTTCATTTGATCAATACGCGGATGCTCCAAGAATGTATTCAGTTGTTCTTCTTTTTGAAAAACCTCTTTAACGACCCGAAACTCCTCAACGAATTGATCTAATGTGTTCTTTTCATTACCGAGTTGAAAAAGAGCATCTGCATATCGTTTGGCAACTATCGCTTCACTCATCGCTCTTCTCCTACCTCTTTGATATAATCATTGATCAATTTCTCTTGATCCTGTGCACTGATTTCTTTCTCAATCACCTTACTGGCAATGAGGACAGATAATGAGGCCACCTGGTCCTGAAGGGCTTGGATTGCTTTTTCCTTTTCGCTTTGGATATCTGCTTCTGCCGCTTCTTTAAGGCGCAACGCTTCCTCACGGGCTGATTCAATGATGTTTTTCTCTTGCTGTGCACCAGCTTCTTTTGCATCATTGATAATTTTTTGTGCTTCTTCTTTCGTTTGTTTCAAGCGAGCCTGAGCTTCTTGAGAGGCAGCTTCCGCTTCTTTGCGACTCTTTTCTGCAGCTTCAATTTCATTCGCAACATATGTTTCACGTTGTTCCATCACATTCATCAATGGACCCCAAGCGAACTTTTTTAACAAGGCGAGAAGGATGATGAAAAAGATTAGCGTAACGAGCATATCGCCAACTCTTAAACCACCTACATTTGCTCCAATCGTTAGAAAACTATTGTATAGATGCACAGTTTTCACTCCTTTCAGTGTAACTCGTTCATTTCAGCACATACTTGACAATATATAGAACTTATTGTAAGGCTTTTTCATAAAGAATGACTGCATATAAAGGAATGGCGTAGATTCATCCGGAAACGAACCCCGCCATGTTTATTTGTTAACAAGCATTATTCGCGAAACGTTATGCAATAATTACTGCACCATGAACGCAATAACTACCGCGATAATTGGAATAGCCTCTACGAGCGCGATACCCATTAACATCGTAATTGTTAACTGCCCACGTAGTTCCGGTTGACGTGCAATCCCTTCTACTGTTTTACTACCAATCATACCAATACCAAGACCTGCTCCTAATGCTGCTAAACCTATAGCAATTGCTGCTGCTAAAGCTCCCATTTAAAAAATCCTCCTTTTATAGTTTCCTAATAATTTATTATTTCACTTTAAGAAAAAATGAATTTCTTAAGTTAAAACATACATGAGTTAGTACAAGTTGTGTCAGCTTTGCTCTGTCACTTTATTCGAGATATACAGCATGGTCAACAGTGTGAAAATAAATGCTTGGATACCCGCAATGAACAAACTGTACCCTTGCCACGCTATCATTGGCAGTGCAGATAGGATAAATCCACCGACACTTTTAGACCCTAGGCCGACGATGAGCGCTGTTAACATACCACCTGCAAACATATTACCGAATAGACGTAAACCTAATGTTAATGTATTTGTAAATTCCTCAATAATCTTAAACGGAAACATAAAAGCGACCGGTTGGAAAAAGCCTTTCCCATAGCCTTTAAATCCTTTTAGTTTTATTCCGTAAAAATGTGATAGTAACACGACCATGGCAGCTAATGTTAAGGTTATGCCTGCATCAGCAGTTGGTGATTTCCACCATGCTACATCATCAATTACGATTGCTGTCACCATTCCGATCACGTTACTTACTAGGATAAATAAAAATAATGTTAATCCTAGAGGTAAGAATAAACGTCCTGTTTTCCAATCCATCGTGTCGCTAACCATACCTTTTACAAAATCAATAAACCATTCCATAAAGTTTTGTGCGCCTGTTGGCTTCATTTGTAAATTTCGACTGGCCAGTACACTAAGGACAAAAACAATGACCGACGCAAGTGCAATCATAAGGACATTCGCTAAGTCAAACGAAAGCCAAGAAATCCCAAATACATTTTCTACGATCGGTGCCTTCGTATCCAGTTTCATCACCTCTTTTCAGGTAATATTGTTTTGTGCTCGAAGAATATTTCGTTGTTGTCGCATACATGTCAGTATTTCATATAATTTTCAACTTCATTTTTCTGTTAAAAATTACCTTCTCGGGAAAGAATCCGCGTGACAACATCGGCTATGATGATGAGATATGAGGTACTTAATCCAATGACAACACCAACGATATGAAAGTATTCTTCAAAGCGAAGTGCCATCAATGCGGCAAATGCGGCCCCAGCAAATCTTGAAATAGATCCTATACTAAACTTTCTCTTTCCTTCTGTCGCTGCGATTTCACCCAAGCGCCGAATATTTCGTTGGAGCAACCATAGATTATAAAAGCTAACAGCGCTACCTAACAACAGACCACAGAAAAATCTCGGGTACGGACTAAATCCTGCTCCCAATACAATTAGGGATAAGAGATAGAGCATCCATTTTCGTTGTCGAATGATTCCTTTTTCATAAAGCGACATCTTTACTCTTCTCTCCCAAAATTTCATCTTTATTATACACTGTTGATAGGGTTTTAGTTGTCCATTTTAAAAGGCTACATTTGTGGGTGTTCGAACTTTTGATAAGCGAGTTTGTTAGAGGAACATTACTTTCTAAATGCTTCTATATTTATTATGTAATATCTGCATCAAAAAAGCCGAAATTCATTGGATTATGAAACCTTCATCACTGTTCCACACTAAGCAAGTTTACAATAGCCATACTTTGTTGTCAATTGCTTTCTGAAATCATTCGTCTTTTTATTCTTACCAAATTCTTTCATTCTTATATTGAGCTGATAACGACGCTACTTTCCTCTAAATATCGACACCATTCATCTTCCTACCAAGTCATGAATTCGGTGGAGTATATGATGTTCATGGATGGATCATTTTAGCATCGCCAACTCGTCACAACGTGTGCCAGAAAATGGTGTTTATTGCAATGCGATCATTTGCCCTGCATCAGTCCTTACTATACGCCATTATAATGGAAAATCGACTCCTTAGTTTTGACTTTTTTGTGAACGAATTAGAAAAATGTAGAAATTGAAAGTTATCGTACATACGATTGTTATCATTTTACACTCCACACGACTTGTTTATGCAACATAAGTTGCTCAATCAATATACAATTCGGTTTCATAATTTTCATATGTTCCATCTTCAAGTAAAACCGTTATAAGCGCTCGGAATTTCCCTGTATACGGTACGTCTTTTGTGTCGATTTGCCCCTCATTCATTCCAACTTCAACCTCATTTGTCGACAGTAAACTTCCTTTATAAATGATTGTATCTGGGTCGTACAATTCAATGTTTAGATGTTTAATTGGCTCGGTTACGTATAGCTGATATTGATATGCGTCATCCGAAAAAGGTTCTAGTGAAAATTCAAAACCCATAGCTTTTGGATAATCAGCCGTTTCATTCATAAATAGGTACGGTATATGATACGTATCATCATGTGACTGCATGGTTAACCAGCCTTGGTGGATTCCTTGATCAACAACCGGTGAAGTCACTTGCAACTCAATCGGGATCGTGGCTCTCTCTTGTTTTTCTAGTGTAAAGGATTGTGGCAGTTTCCAACTGACCCCTTTTTGTTTATACGGTATATCAAATGAATAGGTTTGCGCACGATTCGACATATTTTCGACGATTAACTCTACGCTTTGTGATGGACGATACCCGCTCATCTTTCCAAAGGACAAAGACGAATTGTATATAATCGTATCTGTTTTTAAAGCTTCAAGAGGTTGAATCATGCCTTGTCCTTGTATGGTCGGATCAAGAGGCGACTTATCCTCATCAAAGAGGATACGAGCAGTCGTTTGCAAAGACCCAGCGATTTGTTCATGTGACCAATCAGGATGCGCTTCCTTGAGAAGTGCAATCGCCCCTGTGACATGGGGTGCGGCCATGCTCGTTCCTTGCAAAGCTTGATAACCATTGGGAACAGTACTAATGATGTTTGTTCCCGGTGCTAATAAATCGGGTTTAATCGCCCAATTCATCGTTACCGGTCCACGTGAACTGAAATCGGCTACACCTTCCGCCATTTCTTTGAATTTTGTTTCAAGCCATATTTCACCTCGCTCTTGGAGCCACAAACCATCTTTTTTCGTAATCGCTGCTACTGGGATATTAACAGGTGCATCTTCATTCATAATCGACCCATTGAATAAACCTTTGTCATGATTATAGATAAGAACTGCAACTGCTCCGTTTTCTTCTGCTCGTTTAGCCAGTTCATAAAAGTGCGTTTCCCCACGTTGGATTAAGGCTATTTTTCCATTCATATTCCCTTCCCATTGCTGGGATGAAACATGAACAACGGGGTAACTTTTCTCTAATTGCCAAGGGATGGAACCAATCATCAATGCAAGGGGAATTGAACGGTCCGTCTGTGGTTCATACCCATATGGAATCATTTCTTGTTCACGGTAAGCCCCAACAGACAATGCTTTTGACGAAGTAGCTGGAGCACCTACTGTCCAACGATCTGGGCCATCATTTCCATTTGCAACAACAACCGATACGCCGAGTTCAATTGCTCGATTCACAGCGATACTTGTTGGATAATCAGGTCCATTCACTGCATTTCCTAGGGATAAATTCATAACATCCACCCCATCACGAATCGCTTCTTCCATTGCGGCGATGACTTGAATCGATGTTCCAATTCCTCCAGGTCCTAATGCTCGATAAGCACGGATATCAGCATCAGGAGCGACTCCCTGTAACAAACCATTCGCCCCAATAATCCCTGCAACATGAGTGCCATGAATCGTCGGCATCCCTTCTTCTTCAGTCGTTTCCATCGGGTCATCATCAAAATCTACGACATCATAACCGCCCACATAATTCTTTTTTAAATCAGGATGATCGTATTGTATTCCTGTGTCGATGACACCGACGGTTACTCCTTTTCCAGTATAGGTTGTCTGATTGATGTGCCCCGGAATTACGGCGTGAGGATACAACTTCTCCAAGTGATGCAACGTGTCCAAGGGACGGGATTTTTCCAACGTATGTGCCCGATATGTTTCAACAGCATGGACAGCTTTAATAAAATCAAGTGAAATGACTTTTTCAAGTTGTTTAGAATCTGCTTGTAGAGCCAAACCATTAAACAAAGTGTCGTAAACAGATACGACTTCTACCGCTGGATAGTACTCTGCTATATAATTCTTATGTTCATGTGAATCACCAGTAACCTCAACAATAATCGATTGTTCATCTTTGGTGATGCTCTCACCTTGTACAGACCAAGACGTAAATAACATTCCACTCAAAGTGAATAGCAATAATATAAACCGTTTATGAACATTCGACATAAAAAAATCCCCTTTTCATATAGCATTTGTTATAAAAGGGGAAACATACATTGAAGAAAATTCGTGTTATGAAATTTTATTTCGTACCGAACAAACGATCGCCTGCATCACCAAGACCTGGAACGATATAGCCTCTTTCATCCAATTTTTCATCTAAAGCTGCTAAATAGATATCGACATCTGGATGCTCTTCTTTAATGACTTCTACACCCTCTGGGGCACCGACGAGACACATGAGACGGATATGTTTCGCACCACGTTTTTTCAATGAATGAATCGCGTCATTGGCAGATCCACCCGTCGCTAACATCGGATCGAGAACGATTAATTCACGATCAGAAATATCATTCGGTAATTTGATATAATATTCGACAGGTTGTAGCGTTTCTGGGTCACGATATAATCCTACATGACCAACACGTGCTGCAGGAAGTAATCTAAGCATCCCATCTACCATGCCTAGCCCTGCCCGGAGAATCGGGATGAGACCGATCTTTTTTCCCGCTAAAATTTTTGCTTGTGCTTGTGTAACCGGTGTTTCCACCTCGATATTTTGCAAGGAAAGATTTCTTGTAATTTCAAATGCCATCAACATGGCTACTTCATCAACGAGCTCGCGAAATTCCTTCGTTCCAGTATGTTTATTTCTTATGTACGTTAATTTATGTTGAATTAACGGATGATCAAGTACGTGAACTTTTCCCATCTTGCTGATCACTCCCTCAAATTTTTAACATCCCTAAAATTGTACTGAAAAATAGACAATGATTCAAGAGGTGCATAAAACTGCCGAATTTTCTAGAAATAACGACTTCTTTACATATAGACCATAGACCCATCGTATGGGAACATAACGATACTCATTGCATACTCACAGACCCATTTCGTGTAAAACGACTCAAAGTAACATGACCAATAAAGGCCATAAATCATCGACCATCATAAGTCACCGCTTAAAATGAGTTTTAGGAACATAAAATGAGGATACCTCCTATTCCACGGAAGTATCCTCATTTTGATTATTCGTATAATGGAAATTGTTTTGTCAATGCTTGTACACTTTCAGCCGCTTTGTTCAACGTTTTTGGATCGTCGTGATTTTTTAAGGTCAGCGACATCATCCGTGCGATTTCTTTCATCTCTTCTTCTTTAAAACCACGAGTCGTAACAGCTGCAGTTCCAATCCGAACACCACTTGTCACAAATGGACTTTCTGTGTCGTATGGAATTGTATTTTTGTTCGTTGTAATCCCAACTTGATCTAAGACGCCTTCAGCTATATTTCCAGTCAATCCCAGTGGAGTAACGTCTAGTAGTAATAAATGGTTGTCTGTCCCACCAGAAACGATGCGAATACCTTCTGCAATCAAGGCTTCACTCAATGCTTGAGCGTTTTTTACGATTTGCGTCGCATATTCTTTAAAGTCAGCAGATAATGCCTCTTGAAAAGATGTTGCCTTCGCTGCGATGATATGCATTAACGGGCCGCCTTGAATACCTGGAAAGACAGATTTATCGATTTTTTTACCATATTCCTGTTTGCATAAAATCATCCCACCACGAGGACCACGCAATGTTTTATGCGTTGTCGTCGTTACAAAATCGGCATATGGAACAGGATTTTGATGGATGCCTGCTGCAACGAGCCCTGCGATATGCGCCATATCAACCATTAAATAAGCTCCGACATGATCGGCAATTTCACGAAATTTGGCAAAATCAATTTCACGCGAATAAGCACTCGCACCGGCAACAATTAATTTGGGGTGCACTTCTTTAGCCTTTTCAAGGACGACATCGTAATCAAGTTGTTCCGTTTCTCGATCGACTCCGTACTCAACAAAGTTATACAACTCTCCGCTGAAATTCACTGGACTGCCGTGTGTCAAGTGTCCACCGTGGCTTAAGTTCATGCCGAGAACGGTATCACCCGGTTCTAAAACAGAAAAATAAACAGCCATGTTTGCTTGGGCACCTGAATGGGGCTGAACATTGACATGCTCAGCGCCAAATAGTTGTTTGGCACGGTCACGAGCTAAATTTTCTGCAACATCGACATGCTCGCATCCACCATAATATCTTTTGCCTGGGTAACCTTCTGCATATTTATTCGTCAATACAGAGCCCATGGCTTCCATAACAGCTTCAGATACAAAATTTTCTGAAGCGATGAGTTCAATTTTGTCTTGTTGACGTTTTTTTTCCGCTTGGATCGCCTGATATAAATCAGGATCACTTTGTTTAACATGAGTTAATTCAGGATTTAACTGCTTCACTTGATTCAAAACAAAAACCTCCCATAATCATTTCATAAGATGTTTCCATATACTTCAGCAACTGAGATCCTTTTATTGATCAATCGTTTGAATGACTTTTACCGAACAGACTTCCTCTCATGGTACATGGGGTGCCATGCTGTTATGATTACACTTTATAGATTGCCCGTTTACCTCCGATGTACTTCGGTCTCGTTCGCGCACCACTTAAACGTGCATGTCCAATCGAACGCTGCTGCAGACGCAAAGGTACGGCTACATGCTTCAGCTGCATTCCAATCATCGTTTCACCAATATCGATGCCAGCATGAGCTTGGATGGTTTCAACGACGACTGGTTCTGTAAATTGTTTATAAGCAAAAGATGCCATTGACCCCCCTGCTGATGGAACGGGAATCACGGCTACTTCTTCGAGCTCATATGTTTCCATCGTCTCTTTTTCCATTACTAAGGCACGATTCAAATGTTCACAACATTGAAACACAAGATGAACATTTGTCATCTGTTTTAGCTTTTGCAGTCCTTGAAAGATTTGAAAAGCGATGTCTTCACTTCCTGCTGTACCGATTCGTTCACCGGCAACTTCACTTGTCGAACAGCCGATGACAAATAAATCATCCTGTTGTAAATAAGAACTCTCCACCCATTCCGAAACAAGGGCGTCGATATCTTTTTCTACATGTTTCAATATCTTCCCCATTTCATTTCACCTGCCGATTGATGGACTAAAAGAGTGAACAACCTTCATAATTGAAAATCAAACTGTTTTATGTTGTTGTTCGTAGGTAGTGATTTTTCCGACACGTCGTTCATGTCGTCCACCATCAAAGTCAGTTTCTAGAAAAGTTTTGACAATTTCTCTTGCTAATCCAGGGCCAATCACACGCTCACCCATCGCAAGTATGTTAGCATTGTTATGCTGGCGAGTTGATTTAGCACTAAATACATCATGCACTAATGCACAGCGAACGCCATTCACCTTATTAGCAGCGATGGACATGCCGATACCTGTCCCACAAATTAAAATTCCATAATCAAATTCACCATTAGCGACACGTTCAGCAGCTGGTAGAGCATAGTCAGGATAGTCTACAGATGCTTCACAACTACACCCTGTATCTTCATAATCGATTTCCATGTCATCCAGCAGTTTTTTCACTTCATTTCGAATGGTTACACCTGCATGATCAGCTGATAAAATGACTTTCATCTTTATGTCACTTCCTTTCATTGATGTAGGCAATTGTTCTTTATTATACAGGAGAAAACGTCCGCTTTTTTTGGCACACCTCGTCAATCATCGTAAGGTATGTATTTTCTCAAAGTCTCATTCATTTACGAGGACACATCAAATGGTTTCATGTGCGTTTTCAATTGTTCGATTTGACCGCTTCATGCATGGTCTGACTGATCGATATTTTCTATTGTGCTCGCTTGCTCATGGATTGATGCACGGACTTCCGTTCCTACAGAAGTTTGTTCGACGATTGCTACCACTTCTTGTGGTTAGGTCGCTGTTTTTTTGAATCGCTTAGATCTGTTGATCAACCCATTCGCAAATCAATTCGATTACTTTGACTACTTTTTTGCTACTTCAGAAATATCCCATAGCGCGTTTACATCATCATACACATAATAAAGAAAAAAAGCACTACATGAGTACGTAATGATTGCTAAGATAGTTGTAAATGACATCCGTTTCATACGTAGACGAAATCGATACGTTTTACCCCATTGTGTATCTTCGTTTCCTATGAAGTATTATTTTGAAGTTTTTGTACTAATAATTTGATCGATTCGTCAATTTCCTCTAGTGTCTCTTCGTATACTTTTACATTTCCACCAAATGGATCTGAAATATCATAGTTGATTAAATCTCTTTCTAATTGACTGATCCGCTTCATTTCAGGTTGTAAATGATCGGCGAGCTTTTGGTCCAAGAGAACATTGTCCATTTTATGTTGGTTTTTCTGCATGTAAATCGATCGTTTTTCTTCATAGCTTGCGTACAATTGTTTCAGTTCTTTCCATACTTCTTTATCAGCTTCAGAAACGTATTCTTTTAGGGTAAAAAACTTATCTTGAAAATCGGGGTAATGCACGATGAGTGATTGTTTATGCCGTGTAGTCATTGTTAAGACGAGATCTGCTTCATTTAAAATCGCTGGATCTACCGACTGTGAACGATGGTTCAACGTGATGCCTCTTCGCTTCAACACCTCAATTGTATACTGATGAGCCGGTTCATTTTCACCAGCAAAAATCCCAGCTGATTGCACTTCTAATTGTGGCATTTTGTCTTTTAATAGGGCTTCAGCCATGGGACTTCGGCACGTATTCCCAGTACAAACAAACAGTATGTTCATTAAAAAACCTCCGACAACATGCATATTTAAATGGATGTCTTACATCGTAATCGACGTATGAATCTTCCCATAATAAATATACCATGAAAAAATACTGTTGTCAGATTCATGGAAGACATTTTTATGAAAAGTGATTGGAGAAAAGTTTATGATAAACGAGGAAATACTGCATTCATTTTACGAAAAGGTGAAGGAAACAAAGAGGTTCCGAAAAATCTCCCTGGGTAAACAAATGATTCATCATCTTAACTTCACTACGTACATTTCTTACCTGAAAAAAATGCACTTTAACCGAACAAGATGTACAACCCAAATCCACAAAGAATACTTCCACCTAGCATTTCACTATACGTGCCTAAGAGATGATGCGTCTTTTTCCCAAGCAATAACCCTGCCCACGCTAAAACCATGCTCATAAATCCAAACAAAAAGAGTACAACGACTGTTTGGGTAGCAAATAAACCGAGGCTTAAACCTACCGAAAAACTATCCATACTAACGGTGAGTGCAAGTAGAAAAAGTCCAAAGCCAACAGGTTTAAGAAATGTTTGCCCTTCTCGGTTAAACGAAGTAAAAATCATCTGAGAACCGATACCTATGATGAGAAGCCCTCCAGCGAACATCGTTAAATCACCTATTTGTGTTGAAATCGCTTTTCCAAGAATGATTCCTAACAATGGCATGATTGTGTGGAAAAAACCAATGACTATACCGATGATCGCTATACGCTTCAAGCGAAGCATCTGCATTCCGAGACCGAGACTAACCGAAAAGGCATCCATACCTAAAGCAAAAGCCATAAACAGTAAAGGTGTCCATTCAGCAAATATATTTTGTGTCATCCATATCCCTCCTAGAACAATGCACTTCATTATATGCTTGTCCTAAAAGGAATATGATTAGGGACGGCTTATTTCACCCTCTCTTGGCCATTCCTTTTGCATGTGACACTTAACATGTTCTACATCGTATGGCTTCGTCCCTTAAAAAATTCATTTTATTCGTATTCAACGCAAACCTTATGCTGTACGTTAAAACATAAATGTTTTCGAGGACTTCGTCACTTCTCTGCTCCTTTGATATATTTACTCGCTGCTTTCAGCAAACGATTCATGACCGCCTGTCCTAAGCCTCTTTCAGGATATGTTTCACTTATAATTACATCCACTTCCGCTTTTGTAAACAGACGTAAACCATCGTATAAATTCATAGCGATGTCTTGAATGCTTTCACCTAAAGGGATGATGCGATCAGCACAAAGCTGTTTTGCTGTTTGTGAACTCGCTAACACGCCTATACGTAAGGACTGTTTTCGTTGTTGATCAATCGTTTGTTGAATTGCTTCAGCTGTACCTTCCACAAGCCACAGAGGAACTTCTGGTGCATAATGTTTGTATTTCATTCCCGGTGACTTCGGTTGAGCCTTCGATTTAGTTGAGGATGGTTGAGCGTTGACGTCGCCAACAATGGACTCAAGTTCTTCTTGGGTAATCCCACCAGGTCGTAGGATCATCGGGATCCGTTCGGTGCAATCGATGACTGTTGATTCGACGCCTACTCCAGTGGGTCCACCGTCCAACAGGCCAGCTATTCGTCCATTCAAGTCACTCCAAACATGCTCAGCTGTTGTCGGACTTGGCCTCCCTGATAAATTGGCACTCGGGGCAGCAACAGGAAAACCGCAAGCCTTTAATAATGCTTGAGCGATGGGATGATTCGGAATTCTTACAGCAATCGTAGATAATCCTGCCGTCACATTCCGTGCACACGTGTCATTGCTCGGTAAAACAAACGTAATCGGACCAGGAGTCAATTCCTCAAGCAGTCGGTCGACGTATATCGGATACGTACGCACAAGTTTTTTCAATTGTTTTTTCGTTGCTACATGAACGATGAGTGGATTATCTTGGGGACGATTTTTCGCCTTGAAAATTTTAGCAACTGCTCCCTCATTCGTCGCATCAGCTCCGAGCCCATAGACTGTTTCAGTAGGAAAAGCAACGACCTCACCTTTCCGCAGAAGTTGAGCAGCCTCATCAATGTGATGCATGTGATCTTCAAGATGACCTTTTACATTCCAACATTTCGTTACAAACATGACCATACCTCTCTCTTCAGTCTAATGGTAATTTTTATCCGTGATGCATTGCCTTCTATAAACCTTTTAAATGTGATTCATTATCTAAGTCACTCATTTAAGTTTAGATGATGGCCATTCTTTACGCAAAGGACACGGATGTTCCATGCGCGAAGTTAACCATACACCTAAAAAATAGATCAACAATGGCATACAAAAACCTGTGTTTTTATCCACAGGTCGAGAAACAGCTTCATTGATTCACTTTTCGCATGTCTTTCTCTTTTTACTATTCAATTACACACAGTTTATAAACAAATAACCAGTCTTATCAACACGTTTACCACAACTTATCCACATATGGTTGTGGATTATGTGTATAATTGCTTATGAAACATCATAAGCCCACCAATTCCCACTCTGACGCCGATACTTTTCCAAAGCTAAGAGATCATTTTGCAAATGAAATTGTAAAGCATCTAATAACAAGTCAATCGCAGTTTGGTGACTGTGAACATATAGTTTCTTTGCCTGTTTTTCTCTCGTCATTTGTAAAATTATTTCGAGTAACACGGGTAAATACCGAGCAAACGGTTGCATAATGTGAAGTTGTTTTAACCATAGTATGTCCTTTTCCATTGTGGATAACGCAAAACATCCTTGAATGGTCCCGTCCATTTTCACAACGTATCCTTCCGTCAACAACGCTTTCAGATCGACATGTTCCGCTTGTAAAATAAAGTTTTCCACTTCTTCCATTGGTACTTGATGTGCCGCGATTACTTCCAATTGCTTCACCCCTATTACTTTTAAAATCTACTGATACATCTTTCTACCATTCTATGTTTAGAGGGGGCTATCTATGACCAACCGAATAAATCAAATAGGAAAAATTTAATGCGGAATGCATGACTCTCGTCTTCTTCTTCGTTTTCTTCACGATCGTCACGTTCTCCATCCTTTTCCCTTTGCGTGTCTAACGACTCATCTTCACTCGCTTCAGCAACAGTCGTACCGTTTTCAAAGTCTAAAAAGCAAAGCGGAGGAAAAAGAACACACCACCAATTTTCTCCTTGTCCTTCACCTATGGTAATTAATATTGCTTCATATTCACCAGGCGGATATAAATAAGATCCATATAATTTCGCGGGAAAAGCGATGTTTTCTCCGTATGTCACCTGATAATCATCCGCCATTCCATGTTGATGTAACGTTTGACCGACAATTTCATCGACAGTGGAGAGGTTACGTTCAATCAAGTTACGAGCCGCTTCGATCTCCGTAAGATCTTGCACCCATTCGGAAATTGTTTTATTCACGGCATCTCGAACGGCACGCTTCACTTCTTGGTCTGCCTCCTCATCACTATGAGCTAAAATACGCAAGCGAATGGCATCATCGGGAATCACTTGATAATCCATCGTTTCCGAAGAGTATATACGATCTTTTAAAACGGGTAATAAATACAGCATGGCCATACCAAAACTTATACAAATACACATAAAAAACACTAGTTTTTTCATCATTCATGCCCCACTTCTACTCTATTGTATTCACAGTATGGACAGGACATAATGATTTTAAACTAGCATTCTAGTAAATGTTTACGATTCCTTTGTATGCTCAATCATACATGCTTATTTAAATGCTCTCGAGGTAACAAGAAACAATCCGGTCTTTCTTATTGATGTCTTGCTCAACCGTCACTTCACTCATTGGAAATGTTTCTTTTAACAGAGAAGCAACTGCTTTTCCTTGTGTATGACCGATTTCAAAATAAACGGAACCCCCTTCTATAATGACATGGGGGAGTTGAGAAATAATGGTTTGATAAGCTCTTAAACCATTATTTTCAGCAAACAAGGCGATGGCAGGATCAAAGTTTTTTACCGTGTCGCTCAGCTTATCCCGCTCATGTTTTGCAATATAAGGTGGATTCGATACAACAATCTCTACTTTAGTAGATAGATCAATCAAGGGTTGTAAAAAATCACCTTCTAAAAAAGTGACCTGTGCTTGAAGATTTGTAGCATTTTTTTTCGCAACAGCAAGTGCGTCTGGTGAAATATCAGTTGCATATACAATAGCAAAAGGAAGCTCTAAGGCTAACGTAATCGCGATGATACCGCTTCCTGTTCCAACATCAACAATCGTTATCGGCTCATTTGTGACATACGTTTTCCGAGCATGCTCGATGATTCTTTGAACGAGTTCTTCTGTTTCTGGTCTCGGAATCAAAACGTTTTCATCAACGTAAAACGGCCTGCCAAAAAACATTTCATAACCGATAATCTGTTGGACAGGTATACCTGTTTGTGCATGCTTCATAATATCGCTTTTAAATGCTTGGGCAACTTTGGCAGGAATCCGCTCACGCATATGAGCAAAGTATTCGGTTCGCGACATATTTAAATGGTGGCGAAGAAGGAGCTCAGCAACATTCGCTTCACGATCATATTTTTTTAAAAAAAGAGAAGCCCATTGCAGGACTTCATACTGCTTAACATGTTTTTGCACATTATTCACCTATTTGTTCCAATAAATGCGTCTGTTCTTCGACAAGCAATGCATCGATAAACTCATCCAGTTCCCCATCGAGCACTTGGTCTAATTTTTGAATCGTCAAGTTGATCCGATGATCCGTGACACGGCTTTGCGGAAAATTGTACGTGCGAATCCGTTCCGAGCGATCTCCCGTACCAACAGCTGACTTCCGTGTTTCATCGTATTCGGCTTGGGCTTCTTGTTGATATTTATCATAGACGCGAGCACGAAGAACTTTCATTGCTTTTTCCCTATTTTTAATTTGCGATTTCTCATCTTGAATCGAGACGACAATTCCCGTCGGCTCGTGTGTCAAACGAACAGCAGACATCGTTGTGTTTACACTTTGGCCACCAGGTCCACTGGAAGCAAATGTATCAACACGAATATCTTTTTCATTCAGGTCAACTTCGACCTCTTCCGCTTCTGGTAGCACAGCGACAGTCGCTGTCGACGTATGGATCCGACCGCCGGACTCGGTTTCAGGAACGCGTTGGACACGGTGTGCGCCATTTTCAAATTTCAACTTGGAATAGGCACCTTTTCCGGTGATCATGAAAATAATTTCTTTAAAACCACCCACACCGGTTGAATGAGCTTCCATCACTTCCGTTTTCCAACCTTGCTTTTCAGCATATCGGACGTACATTCGATATAAATCACCTGCAAACAGAGCTGCTTCATCACCACCAGCTGCCCCACGAATCTCCACAAAGACGTTTTTATCGTCATTCGGATCTTTCGGTATTAAAAGAATTTTCAGCTTTTCTTGCAACTCATCTTGTCGTTCGGATAATTCAGCAATCTCCATCTCAACCATCTCTTGCATTTCATCATCTTCAAGGGTTTCATCAAGCATCTCTTTCGCATCATCGAGTTGGGAGATGACTTCTTTATACTCACGATATACTTGAACCACTTCCTGTAAATCAGACTGTTCCTTTGAATAATCTCGCAACTTATTTGAATCACTAATCACTTCAGGATCACTAAGCCATTCGTTTAACTGTAGGTAACGATCTTCTAGTGATTGCAAACGATCTAACATCATCATCACCTCTTTCGGATAACAGTATAATTATAGTATACGATGAAGGTCTGGTCAAAGTCATATGGCTGGAAGAGTCTGTCATGCTTTTTAAAAACACCCCTAGAGTTAGATTTTTGGGTCTAACTTTAGGGGTGCACATCATAACGCGCTCTTTATCTCAGTATGATTCTTTGCGTAACTTGTCATTATGTGTCGGTTTATTGGGTACCTCATGGTGATGCCGACATCTCGGTTCATAGGACTCTGAAGCCCCTACCATGATAATTGGATCATCAAATGATGCAGGTTTTCCATTGATTAAGCGTTGCGTACGACTCGCAGGAGAACCGCATATCGGACAAATAGCGTTCAATTTCGTCACCGCTTCACTCATTGCGATTAATTTGGGCATCGGACCAAAGGGAACACCACGAAAATCTGTATCCAACCCAGCGACAATCACTCGAATGCCTCGGTTAGCCAATTCATCCGTGATGGAAATAATTTGTTCATCAAAAAATTGTACTTCATCAATTCCAACTACATCAGTCGAGTCATCGATTCTTTGAAAAATCTCCTCTGCCTTTTTAATCGGATGTGCGATGATCGAGGTGCCATTATGGGAAACAACTGAATCATCAGCATATCGATTATCAATCATCGGCTTAAAAACGGCGACAGATAACTTGCCATATTGCGCCCTGCGAAGTCTACGTATAAGTTCTTCTGATTTACCAGAAAACATGCTACCACAGATGACCTCAAGCCAACCACTTTGCTTCATTACGTACATAAGGAAGCGCTCCTTTTTACAAGTCGTTTTATGATTATTCAAATCATGCCTTCATTTTAGCCTATCTTTTTGATGGAAACGACTTTCGAAAATAGAAAAAACAGGCAAAAACATCGTATCGCCTGCTCGAAGGCTAGATCACGTTCCTCCATGTTGACCTTCTAGTCACGAAGTGAAACGTCTATTAGGGAAGAGGCTCCTTGCCGAGTCCATTCCTTCACAGCTTTCCATCTCTTGTGAAACGGGTGTAAACAATCACCTTAAAAAAAGACAATTTAAAAGTGTGACGTGAAAGTTAACGTTACAAACTTTTTCCGTCACACTCCTATCGGTGACTTCCGCTGTAATTTTCTCAGGCAAGTACACTCCATTATTTTTACTTCAGATTATATTTTTTCTTAAAGCGATCAATACGTCCACCGACTTTGTCAGCTTTTTGTTTGCCGGTGTAAAATGGGTGTGATGCTGAGCTAATTTCGACACGAATCAATGGATACGTGTTGCCGTCTTCCCATTCAATCGTTTCATCAGAACTTCTTGTCGATCCACTTAAAAATTTATAATCTGAGCTTGTATCAAGAAATACGACTTTTCGGTATTCTGGATGAATATCCTTTTTCATATCTTTCCACTCCTTTTTTACCTTGATACGAACTTTCTTTCGTAACATAGTTGTTATATAAAACTTCTATATAATCTCACGTAAAGATTATAACAGTGTAGAGAATTGATTGCAATAGATAGAAAATAAATGATGCTGATTATTTCAATTGGATTTATTTCACATTCATTATCTCGTTCCCCGACGTTTCATTTCATCATCCATCATCTGTAAAAACTCTTCGTTTGATTCCGAGGCTTTCAAACGGCGTAAGAAACGCTCGAAAAAGTCATGCGAATCTTGCATCGTTTTGCGGATTGCCCACATTTTATCAAGGTGATCCTTATCAACTAACAACTCTTCTTTTCGCGTACCTGAACGGAGAATGTCGATCGCGGGGAAAATTCTTCGTTCCGCTAAACCACGGTCCAAATGCAATTCCATATTTCCAGTTCCTTTAAATTCCTCATAAATCACATCGTCCATTCGCGAACCCGTATCGATGAGAGCTGTTGCCAATGTTGTAAAACTTCCACCTTCTTCAATATTTCGAGCAGCTCCGAAAAAACGTTTTGGACGATGAAAAGCTGCTGGGTCGATTCCTCCTGACAATGTTCGTCCACTAGGTGGAATGACTAAATTATACGCACGAGCTAACCGTGTAATGCTATCCATCAACACAATGACATCACGCTTATGCTCGACCAACCGCATCGCACGTTCCAATACTAATTCAGATACTTTAATATGGCTTTCCGGTAATTCGTCAAATGTCGAGCTGACAACATCAACATCAGGATGTACAGAACGTTCGATATCCGTTACTTCTTCCGGTCGCTCATCTACAAGTAAAATAATGAGTTTCGCCTCAGGATGATTTTCAGAAATACTGTTAGCGATTTGTTTTAACAACATCGTTTTTCCGGCTTTTGGTGGAGCAACGATCAAGCCACGTTGACCGAAACCAACTGGTGTCATTAGATCCATAATTCTTGTCGATAATTGATTCGACTTTGTTTCCAATTTCATAAAACGATCTGGATACAAAGCAGTTAAGGCTGGAAAATGCACGCGCTCCTTCGCCGTTTCAGGGTCGTCGCCATTCACCGCATCGACATGTAACAAACCATAATATCGCTCATTTTCCTTCGGGGGACGTACTTTACCGGATACTTGATCACCATTTCTTAAATCAAATCTGCGAATTTGTGAGGCAGAAATGTAAATGTCTTCAGCACTTGGAGAGTAATTAATCGGTCTTAAAAAACCAAAACCTTCCGATGGAATAATTTCCAAGATTCCGTCCATAAACAGGTAGCCATCTTTTTCCGCCTGTGCTTTTAAGATTGCAAAAATTAATTCCCGTTTCGTTAACTTTGCATAATATGAAATTTTATAATCGCGGGCCAATTCATAAATTTCTTTTAATGTCAATGTCTCCAAATGCGAGATTGTTAATGAACCCATTCAATCACCACGCCTATTCCTTTACATATTTAGTTGTGAACTTTTGTCCTCTATGACAACCTTTTAAAAATGGTATTGATGATAACTTGATTCGTTAATGGATGAGTGCTAAAACGTATAATGAGATATTCACTTCTTATCAGGTAGTTTGAACTTGGAAGAAATGAAGAGATGTCAGAAGCTAGAATTGAAGTTTTCTAATTTCAAAAGATTAGGAAGAAATCAACGGCCATACATCTAGACGTACGTCTGATTCATGCAATGCATCTCTTAAACAACTATAATATACCTGTTTTCTTTGGAATATTCAACTTTTAGAGGGGCGAAGTATGTAGAAAGAGGAAGAGGAAGTGCAGAATAGCTCGATTCATCTTCCTCAATCTCCTGTTTAATCAAGGTTTCATAACGAGGTTTGGCTTTGTTTTTAAGCGGTGTTCACCATCAATAAAACGAACGGTACCGCTTTTTGCACGCATCACGACGGACTGTGTTGTCGCCTTTGAACCTTTGTATTGAACACCTTTTAATAATTCACCGTCCGTGACGCCGGTCGCGGCAAAAATGGCATCATCTCCGCTACAAAAGTCTTCCATATAGTAAACTTTTTCCAAATCGTCGATCCCCATTTCTCGACAACGCTCACGTTCCTCATCATTTGATGGGATCAATTTCCCTTGAATTTCACCGCCTAAACATTTCAAGGCGACTGCTGCTAGAACTCCTTCTGGTGCACCACCGATCCCTAACAATATATCGACACCGGTCTCATCAAACGCAGTGTTCACGGCACCAGCTACATCACCGTCTGGAATCAATTTAATCCGGGCACCAGCTTGGCGAATCTCGCGCACTAATTCATCATGTCGAGGACGGTCAAGGACGACCGCAACGATATCCTCGACAGCTTTATTTTTTGCCTTCGCAACCGCTTTTAAATTATCTGTCGCCGAAGCATTGATGTCAATTGTTCCAACTGCTTCCGGCCCAACAGCTATCTTCTTCATATACATATCAGGGGCATGTAATAAGGTATGATGATCTGCAATCGCGATAACGGATAAAGCATTCCATGTACCTTGGGCAACGATGCTTGTACCTTCTAACGGATCAACAGCAACGTCCACACGCGGTCCGGTCCCAGTGCCAAGTTTCTCGCCAATATATAACATCGGAGCTTCATCCATTTCCCCTTCCCCGATGACGACGGTCCCACGCATTGGGATTGTATCAAAAAAAGCTCGCATAGCGGTAGTAGCCGCTTCATCTGCTTCGTTTTTTTTCCCTCGCCCCATCCATCGTGAAGATGATAATGCGGCTGCTTCCGTTACACGAACCAATTCCATTGTTAAACTTCTTTCCATGTTCGTCTCTCCTTTAAAAATACCGTGTTCCCTTACAGGCAGTCAATTCAACCAATCGTTGAGCGCTTACAAATGAATTTTGCCATTGACAAGAAAAAATGACCGATTATTTGATCTGTTCAACCATCGGTCATTGACGGCGCATCAAGAACTGTGAATTTGAGCAATTTCCTCTTCTGTCATGTCTTCGCGCCATACATGTGCGCCGAGATTTGTCAGCTTCTCGGTCATCCGTTCGTAACCACGATCAATATGGTCAAGACCGGTAATCTCGGTGATTCCATTCGCCATTAATCCTGCAACAACAAGCGCTGCTCCTGCTCGCAAATCAGTTGCTTTTACACGAGCTCCTTCTAGTTGTACAGGACCAGAAACGATAATCGAACCACCTTCCACTTTTATGCTCGCATTCATCCGCCGTAATTCATCAACGTGCTTATGACGCGCAGAAAATATTTTGTCGGTAATCACACCTGTATCTGATGCTTTCGTTAACAAACTGGTGAAAGGTTGCTGGAGATCAGTTGGAAAACCTGGATAAACAAGCGTTTGCACATCGACACTTTTTAATGGTTGGCGTGAAGCCACAAGTAGTTGTTCATCACTTTCTTCAACCGTCACACCCATTTCACGTAATTTTGCAAGTAGCGACTCTAAATGCTGAGGGATGACGTTATCAATCATGACTTCTTCTCCGACAGCCGCTGCTGCTATAGCATATGTACCCGCTTCAATTCGGTCAGGGATGATGGTATGTCTGCATCCGTGTAATGATGGAACACCTTCAATACGAATCACATCTGTTCCTGCACCTTTAATTTTGGCACCCATGTTTGTTAGCAACGTCGCGACATCGATAATCTCAGGTTCTTTAGCGGCATTTTCGATAACCGTTTGTCCTTTTGCTTTTACAGCTGCTAACATGATGTTAATCGTCGCACCGACACTGACAACATCTAAATAAATCCTCGCTCCGGTAAGCTCCTTGGCCCGTAAGTAAATCGCACCTTGTTCATTCGTCACTTCAGCACCAAGAGCTTCGAAACCTTTGATATGCTGATCAATCGGTCGAGGGCCTAGGAAGCATCCCCCGGGTAAACCGATGACGGCTTGTTTAAATTTACCGAGCATCGCTCCCATAAAATAGTAAGAAGCGCGTAATTTCTTTACCTTGCCATTGGGAAGTGGCATCGACACCATTTGAGTGGGGTCAATATGAATTGTTTGTCCGTCCCAAGTCGTTTTCCCACCGATCTCCTCAAGCAAATCACTCAATGTGTATACATCCGAAATATTCGGAAGACCTTCAATCGATACTTGTGAATCTGCTAGGATCGCAGCGGGAAGCAATGCGACCGCACTGTTTTTCGCACCGCTAATCCGCACTTTTCCATGTAATACATGACCACCTTCTACTAGCATTTTTTCCATGTCAAGACCTCGCTTTTGTAAAATAGAGGTAGTTCAAAACGTGATTTTGAACCCGTATATTTGATCGAATTCAAGTATTCACCCTGTTTATTCGTAAGCCAATACCAAAAATTATCAACACAGTTTAAAAGATTCTATCCTTAGTCTATCCAACTCACGTGTTATTTAGTTAGTTATTTTTGTTTGTTCCAATCAGCTAAAAATTTTTCAATTCCTTGGTCCGTTAGTGGATGATTGACTAGTTGCTCAATGACGTCATAGGGAATGGTAGCAATATGTGCTCCATTTCGTGCAGCATCTATCACGTGTAATGGATGTCTAATTGAAGCTGCAATAATTTGTGTGGAAAGGTTATGTTGAGAAAAAATGTCGGAAATGACTTGAATGAGCGTCATCCCATCATGACCGATATCATCTAAGCGCCCCAAGAAAGGAGATACATATGTAGCACCAGCACGCGCAGCCAAAAGAGCTTGATTTACATTAAAGATCAGCGTTACATTCGTTTGTATGTCCAGCTCTTTAAATGCTTTTACGGCTTTTAAACCTTCCATCGTCATCGGTACTTTAACGGTAATATTTGGGGCAATAGCGGCAAGCTCTTTACCCTCTTTAATCATCCCTTCTTTGTCTTCAGAGATGACTTCAGCACTGACCGATCCTGACACTTCAGTAGTGATTTCACGTAAGCGATCATGGAAGGATACACCTTCTTTAGCTACGAGACTAGGGTTCGTCGTCACACCTGCTAAAATACCTAATTCATTGGCGGCGCGAATTTCTTCAATATTCGCTGTGTCAATAAAAAACTTCATCTTTTCTCCCTCCTTCCTCATCTCATATGTAGTATGTGTTATTTCGCTCGCATTTTATGCTTGTTGCGATGAGCCAAACTCGCGCATCTTACCGATAACCGTTTCTTTTATAGCTTCTCGACCGGGTCCCATATACTTTCTTGGATCATATAAATCTGGCTGCTCTTTCAACACTTCACGAATCTTCTTCGTCTGTTCCATCTGATTTTCCGTGTTCACGTTGATTTTTGCTGATCCCAATGAAATGGCTCGTTGAATATCTTTCGTTGGAATACCTGTTCCGCCATGTAATACTAATGGAACGTTTGTCAAATCCTTAATTTCCTCCATCCGATCAAAACCAAGATTTGGCTCACCTTTATACGGCCCATGAACAGAACCTAATGCAGGTGCAAAACAGTCCACATTTGTTTCTCGGACAAGTTGCTCACATTCGGAAGGAATAGCGTAAAAAGCTTCAGCGTCATCGACTACGACATCATCTTCCTCGCCACCAATCCGTCCAAGTTCAGCTTCCACGGAAACGCCATGAATATGAGCTAATTCGACAACTTTTTTAGTTAGCGCAATGTTTTCTTCTAGTGGCAAGTGTGATCCATCGATCATCACCGATGTGAAGCCTGCCTGAATCGCTAATGCACATTGCTCAAAACTTGACCCGTGATCGAGGTGAATGGCTACTGGGACAGTTGTACCATACTCTTCCATCAAACTTTTGACCATGGCAACAACTACTTTATAACCTCCCATATATCGCTGTGCACCTTCTGATACCCCTAAAATCACAGGTGATTGCTCTTCTTCAGCTGCTTGTAAAATCGCTTGCGCATATTCTAAATTATTTAAATTAAACTGACCAACTGCATACTGTTTTTCTTTTGCTCTTTCCAGCATTTCTTTCATTGAAACTAACGGCATCCTATTTCCTCCCTCTAAGATGATCCTTTCATTTTTCAATAAAATGATACTTCAATATTAGAATACCAACTATGCAAACAACTAGCAACAATTGTATGCATGCTTCATACGAAGTATGTGAACAATTATTCAACATACGCTTGAATCAAGGATAGTAAATCACCAATATTAAATGGTTTGGCTAACACATCCTTAACAAATGGCATGTTTTTTATCCGCCCGTCGATCTGCTCAACTAAACCACTCATGATGATCACAGGCGTTGTAAAAGACCCTTCTTGATTGAGTTGTTCCAACACTTCTACACCATCTAACACCGGTAATTTATAATCGATGATCAACAGTGCATATGAATCCGCTTTCAAAGCATCCAATGCTTCTTTTCCAGTTTGAACCGTCACGGTCTCATAACCATTTGTTTCTAATAATTCTTGTAACAATAAACAAATCCCTTGTTCATCGTCAGCTATTAAAATTTTTCTCATCGATGAATCATCTCCTCTTATCGATTCATTTCGCTAGTAATCGCCGGAATACCTTCTTTTCTATATCATTCATCCATCACGACTGATGTTCTGAGATTCACAACTATCCAAACTTTTTTGTCCCCTTTGATCAAACTATAATCGCATAGTGCAATCGATCTACTGCGTTTACTTAAAAGATTCGAAAAAGATTGCAGAGAATGGATCTAATTGCTTCATTTTTTAACGTTAAAAAACCACGAGCAATCGATTACTCGTGGTATGCATTCATCAGTTGTTTTGTTCAACAGTCGCTCCAATGAATCCTAAAAATAATGCTTGTGGTCTTGTTGGACGCGACTTAAATTCTGGATGAAATTGACAGGCGACAAACCATGGATGATCCTTTATTTCAATCGTTTCAACTAACTCTCCGTCCGGACTTTCACCAGAGATGATCAATCCGTTCTCTTCAAGTTGCTTTCGATAATTATTGTTGAATTCATAACGATGACGATGACGCTCTTCGACGATATCCGCACCGCCGTAGGCTGCTTTCGTCTTCGTACCTTCCTTCAAGTGACATGGATACTTCCCTAATCGCCATGCACCCGTTTCCTCAGATGCAGTTGTTGTCGTAATAATAGGATGTTTTGTATTCGGATGAATCTCTACTGTATGAGCATCCGACCAGCCTAAAACGTTGCGGGAAAATTCGACCGCTGCTAATTGCATGCCTAAACCGATTCCTAAAAAAGGAATATTGTTTTCACGCGCAAAGCGAATCGCTTCAATTTTTCCGTCGATTCCTCGACTTCCGAATCCCCCAGGAACAACGATTCCATCAACATTCGCTAACGCCTCTTGGATCGTTTCTCGGTTCAACTGTTCAGAATTAATCCAATGAATGTGGATGTCCGTATCGTATGCAAATCCTGCATGTTTCAACGATTCGACAACGGAAAGATAGGCATCCGGTAGTTCCACATATTTACCAACTAAGCCAATATCAATTTTTCGACTTAAGTTCCTCACTCTGTTCACGAGCAGTTTCCATTCTTCCATATTTGCTGGTTGACAATCTAACTGTAAATGCTCACAAGCTAACTGATCGAGATATTGCTCTTGTAGGGCAATAGGTATGTGATAAAGTGTATCAGCATCACGCATCTCAATAACCGCTTGTTCATCAATATCACAAAAGAGGGCAATTTTTTGTTTCATTTCTCTACTAATCGGCATTTCTGTTCGTAATACAATTGCATCTGGCTGAATACCTAACGAACGCAATTCTTTCACACTATGTTGGGTCGGTTTGGTTTTCATCTCACCCGCTGCTTTAATGTATGGAACGAGTGTACAATGAATATACATGACGTTTTCTTTTCCGGAATCACTTTTGATTTGCCGAATCGCTTCAAGAAAAGGTAGTGACTCAATGTCACCGACTGTACCACCAATTTCTGTAATGACGATGTCTGCTTCAGTCGCTTTCCCGGCTCGAAAAACTTGATCCTTAATCTCATTCGTAATATGGGGAATGACTTGAACAGTAGCCCCTAAATAGTCACCCCGACGTTCTTTTTTTATGACACTGGAATACACTTTTCCAGTTGTAATATTGCTATATTTATTCAAATTTATATCAATAAACCGTTCATAATGTCCTAAGTCTAAATCGGTTTCTGCACCATCTTCCGTTACAAAAACTTCTCCGTGCTGATACGGACTCATCGTTCCGGGGTCAACATTGATATACGGATCAAATTTTTGAATGGTCACCTTTAAGCCTCGATTTTTTAACAACCGTCCTAACGAAGCAGCCGTAATCCCTTTTCCTAGTGATGAAACGACACCACCTGTAACAAAAATATATTTAGTCATCATACATCCCTCTTTCATTTCTGCTATATCATTTGTCACATCACACACGTTTGGGTTACTAAGGTCAAGCTCATGAGTTATAAAATAAGAAAAGCGCCTCCCCTAACAGAGGGGAAACGCTGTTTTGATTTAAAGAGCCCAATAAGAATTGTACGCATATGTCCTTGAAAAGTCAAGATTCACGCTATGACCAATCAACAGCGATATTCTAGATGATGAAACAAAACGTTCACCTTATAAAAGCAGACCTATCCTAAAGGATATACTTGCACGCTGCCACTGATTGGATAGCGATTTTATCAGCCATTAATTCGGGATAAATTCCTCATCGTCCTCATAGTCTTCTCCCAACTCTCCATACTCATCAAATTCTTCTTCGTCTTCTAAACCTAACAATTCGTCTTCCTCTTCATTGTCCATGACACGTGGATCATCTGATTGACCCTCTTTCACTTGCTTGGCCAAATACCAACGCTTTAAACCCCACATGTTTTTTCCTGAACTGACGAATCGTCCATTCATATTTAAATCCGTATAAAACTGAGCGATTAATTGATCTTGCGCTTCAGTTGTCAATTCTTTCATTTCCGCAACTTTTTTAAAAACATCTTTAAATTTTAAAGGTTTTTTTTCATCCAATAATACAAGTTCAGCTAATTCAACCATAGACATCTTTTGTAATTGTTCGTGGCTATAACTTTTCAAGCTCACGGTCCTGCACTCCCTTTTCTTCAGATTATATTTAGATTGTTTCCTTGTTTGTGTTTTTATATTTTATAATATAAATACATTTACAACTGTCGTCAAGTAAAGTCATAACAACCATTGCAACCACTGTTATTGTTCAATATTTATTCATGTAATCTTCATCATTTAGACATGGATTTGATGTTTTTATGAAACATGTCCGCTTTACCGAATCGTCATCGGTTGGATAACGGGCATAACAAAAGGTTGAGTAAAATCGTCCGTTTACTCAACCTTCAATCACATGATTTATAATTACGAGCAGTACTAGCGCTCTTCTGTTTTCGCATAATGATCATACCGATCGATACAACTTTTATCAGCAACTACATATTTCTGCGATATTGTCCTCCTACTTCATATAAAGCTTTGGAAATTTGTCCTAAGCTTGCAACCCGAACAGTTTCCATTAATTCTGCAAATATATTTCCTCCTGAAGCAGCAACCTCTTTCAAACGGGTTAATGCTTCATCGACACTCCCTTTATTTGCTTCTTGGAACTTTTTCAGTTCTTGAATTTGATGTTCTTTTTCTTCCTTCGTCGCTCGGGCTAATTCCATGGAGTCGATTTCTTCCTCAGATGGTGGATTTGGATTTAAATACGTGTTTACGCCGATAATCGGTAGTTTTCCCGAATGTTTCTTCGCTTCGTAATAGAGGGACTCTTCTTGGATTTTCCCGCGTTGATATTGACGTTCCATCGCACTGAGAACACCTCCGCGGTCATTGATCCGCTCAAACTCTTGTAAAACGGCTTCCTCAACTAAATCGGTCAGTTCTTCAACAATAAATGACCCTTGGAGAGCGTTTTCATTTTTCATGAGACCAAATTCCCGATTGATAATCATTTGAATGGCCATCGCGCGTCGAACAGATTCCTCTGTCGGTGTTGTGATCGCTTCATCGTAAGCATTTGTATGCAGTGAATTACAATTGTCTTGAATCGCTAGTAGCGCTTGCAAAGTCGTTCGTATGTCATTAAAGTCGATTTCTTGGGCATGGAGTGATCGGCCAGACGTTTGAATGTGGTATTTTAATTTTTGACTCCGCTCATTTGCCCCATATTTGTCGCGCATTGCAATCGCCCAAATACGGCGTGCTACCCGACCAATAACGGTATATTCCGGATCGAGACCATTCGAGAAAAAGAATGATAAATTCGGAGCAAAATCATTGATATCCATCCCGCGACTTAAATAATATTCAACGTACGTAAATCCATTTGCTAATGTAAATGCAAGCTGTGTAATTGGATTGGCTCCTGCTTCAGCGATATGATAACCGGAAATCGATACAGAATAATAATTTCGTACGTTGTTATCGATAAAGTATTGTTGAATATCACCCATCATACGCAAAGCAAATTCCGTCGAGAAAATACACGTATTTTGTCCTTGGTCTTCTTTAAGGATATCTGCTTGAACCGTTCCCCGGACAACAGATAACGTTTCTGCTTTAATCGTTTCATACTCCTCTTTGTTCGGTTCGCGATTGTTTTCTTTTGTAAATTTATCGACTTGCTGGTCAATGGCTGTATTGAAGTACATCGCTAAGATGATTGGAGCGGGCCCATTAATCGTCATGGAAACGGATGTTTTCGGATCTGTTAAATCAAAACCGTCATACAGTTTTTTCATATCTTCTAATGTACAAATATTTACTCCACTTTCACCAACTTTTCCATAAATGTCTGGTCGATAATCCGGATCTTCTCCGTACAGTGTCACCGAATCAAAAGCAGTTGACAGGCGCTTCGCTTCCTCTCCTTTTGACAAATAGTGAAAGCGTCGGTTCGTCCGCTCCGGTGTCCCTTCACCAGCGAACTGTCGTGTTGGATCCTCACCCTTTCGTTTGAAAGGGAAAACCCCAGCAGTGAATGGGAATGCTCCTGGAACATTTTCCCTAAGAAGCCACGTGAGTCGGTCTCCCCAATCTGTATAGGTCGGGAAAGCGACTTTAGGTATTTTCAATCCAGCTAATGATTCCGTTTGGATATCGACTTCAATTTCCCGATTACGTACTGGAAAACGCATTGTTTCTTGTGCATATTTCTCCTTCATTTCATCCCATGATTGGAGAAGTTTTTTAGAAGATGCATCTAGCTTTTCTTCATATTTTTCGATCGTTTTCTCGAGCAACTGCTCGGTTTGTTCATCTTGTACGGCTTGTTTAGCACCATGTAGCTGAAAGAGCTTGCGAGCAACTTCACTTTGATTTTCAACATTTTTATGGTAATTACGCACATGGGTTGCGATTTCTAATAAATAATGACGTCTCTCATTCGTAATAATCATATTTTGTTTTTCGCTCGTCTTATCTCCCTCATATGCGATTGGAGCATCCCAACCATAGGATTCATTGAGTTTATTGATGATCGCTGCAAACAATGCATTCGTACCGACATCATTAAACTGACTTGCAATCGTTCCAAAAACAGGAAACTCCTCTTGGTTTTCATGGAAGAGCAAGTGACTGCGTTCATATTGCTTGCGTACTTGGCTAAGTGCATCCTCAGAGCCACGTTGTTCAAACTTATTGATGACGATGAAATCAGCAAAATCAATCATGTCAATTTTTTCAAGTTGTGTCGGTGCACCATACTCTGCGGTCATGACGTACATAGATAAATCGGTGATTTCGGTTATAGCAGCGTCCCCTTGGCCAATTCCGCTCGTCTCCACAATAATGAAATCATAACCCGATGCACGAACGACGGCAATCACATCTTGAATGGCTTTCGATAATTCACTCCTTGAATCACGTGTCGCTAATGATCGCATATAAACTCGATCGGTAAAGATGGCATTCATACGAATACGGTCGCCAAGTAAAGCCCCACCGGTTTTTCTTTTTGTCGGATCAATGGAAATGACCGCTATTTTTTTGTCAGGAACTTCATGAATGAACCGGCGAATCAACTCATCGGTCAATGAACTTTTTCCTGCTCCACCCGTTCCAGTAATCCCCAATACTGGAATTGAAGAATCTCCCTTCTCTCTTAAAGCATTCAATACGTGTTTCTTTTCTTCTTCATCCTCTTCATTTTCCATAAACGTAATGAATCGTGAAATCGCCTGTCGGTTTCCTTCTAACAGCTTTTCAAAATCTTGTTTATGATCGATCGGCGGCATAAAATCACATTCTTCAAGCATGTGGTTAATCATTCCTTGCAAACCTAAACGGCGTCCATCTTCGGGAGAAAATATTTTTGATACGCCATATTCGTGCAACTCTTTTATTTCACGAGGAATAATCACTCCACCACCGCCACCAAAAACCTTAATATGATCGGCCCCTAATTCCTTTAACAAATCGATCATATATTTAAAATACTCGACGTGTCCCCCTTGGTACGATGAAACGGAAATCCCTTGCACGTCTTCCTGAATCGCAGCGTGGACAATTTCTTCAACCGAGCGGTTGTGCCCTAGGTGAATCACTTCTGCTCCACTCGACTGCAGAATGCGACGCATAATATTAATCGATGCATCATGCCCATCAAATAAACTGGAAGCGGTTACAAAACGAATCGGATGTGTTGACTGATAAATTTCGATTTGCTCCATAATTAAAACCCCCTTATATATGATTACATAATATGAAACTCCCTTGCCCATCCTTAATCTAATTCATTTTTATAGACCATTCGGATAGTAGTCAATCTTCAGTCTATTCACGGTGAGGTTTGCCCTTATCCCCTCTAGTGCATGAAATCATTCGATAACCTTCAATGCATAGCGGTTTTTAAGGTCCCCCCTCATTTTGTACAAACGATTGATTAACAGTATATTAAGCTTCGTGGATATCGAGTGCTTTTAAAAGGAAATGAATTTGGCGATCGATATATTCTTCAAGCGTAAACTGTTTTTGTAACATCCATCTTCTAAATCCCCACATCTGCCCTTGAATGAAAATATTGTTCGCTATTAACGTAACATCACGTGACGGTAGTTTTTTAGGTACACAAGTATCAATAACTCGCTCTAACATACTGACCATGTCACGTTCCTTCTCCAAGACATAGTCGATGTCTTCTTTTTTAAGTGACTTGACTTCTTGATACATGATGAGTACTTCTTCTTGCATCTCATCCATTAAGATAAAATATGACTTCACAACATTTATGAAGTTATCAACAGTCGGATTTTCCAAGTCAATTTTTTCCATCAATCGCTCGCGCACTTGTTCATAAATCGAATCACACACTAAAAATAATACGTCCTCTTTTGTCCGTATATATTCATAAAGTGTTCCGATACTAAACCCTGATTGTTTAGCAAGTTCGCGAGTCGTTGTTCGGTGAAACCCTTTCTCTTTAAAAAGAGTAATCGCCCCTTGAATCATTTGTTTACGACGTTTTTCAATTAATTCTTTGCTTTTCACTGAAGAAAGTCCATCTTCTACCATGTCACATCCCCTCCTTATAATTTACCGTCATACAAGTCTTTGGTGATGTGATCAAAGAGGCTTTAAAGTGGCTCATTTATATAGAAGCCAGCCCGCCCTTAAGACGAACATTCATTCGTCTTAACCTAAACGGGCTAGCTTGTAATGATGAAAAGTTACCTATACTTATTTTGTTAACATTCGACCGATTACGAGACGCTGAATTTCATTGGTTCCTTCGTAGATTTGGGTGATTTTCGCATCACGCATATATCGTTCAACCGGATAATCTTTTGTATATCCATATCCTCCAAACACTTGTACCGCTTCAACTGTAACACGCATTGCTGCATCTCCTGCGTATAGTTTTGACATGGCGCTCGCTTTACCGTAAGGCAACCCTTGTGACTCTAGCCATGCCGCTTGATATGTTAATAGTCGAGCAGCTTCAACCTCTGTCGCCATATCTGCTAGCTTGAAGGAAATACCTTGATTATAAGCGATTGGCTTGCCAAATTGTTCACGCTCTTTCGCATAAGCAATCGATGCATCGAGGGCACCTTGAGCAATTCCCACAGCTTGAGCTGCAATACCATTTCGTCCCCCATCAAGCGTCGTCATTGCAATTTTGAAGCCTTCTCCTTCTTCACCGAGCATGTTTTCTTTTGGAATACGGCAATTTTCAAAAATCAATTCTGTCGTAGGGGATGAGCGGATGCCAAGTTTCTTTTCTTTTTTACCGAACGAAAACCCTTCCGTCCCTTTTTCAACAATAAAAGCACTGATCCCACGATGTTTAGCATCGGTATCTGTTTTCGCAAAAACGATATAAATGTCAGCGACTTCTCCATTTGTAATCCACACTTTATTTCCATTAAGAATGTAATCATCACCGTCTTCTTTGGCAGTCATTTTCATCGAGGCGACATCACTGCCGGCACCAGGCTCCGATAACGCGTAAGCACCTAGCGCTTCACCTGTCGCTAAACGGTAAAGAAAATTTTTCTTTTGCTCTTCATTTCCATACTTGTAAATCGGCCAGCTCGCAAGTGATAAGTGAGCTGATAGAGTTACACCAGTGGATGCACAAACGCGAGATAGCTCTTCGACAGCGATGACATAGCTGACAAAGTCGGAGCCAATGCCGCCATATTCTTCCGGCCACGGAATGCCCGTTAAACCGAGCTCAGCCATTTGATCAAAAATACCTCGGTCAAAACGTTCTTCTTCATCTCGTTCTGCCGCTGTCGGTTCTACTTCATTTTCTGCAAAATCTCGAACCATTTGTCGAAGCATTTTTTGTTCTTCTGTCAATTGAAAATCCATTCTCTATTCCTCCTCGTTTGTTCGAATATCTGATTCATACTTTTTATCGCTACTCTTCTATTCTAACAGGCTAGTGTTTTGATGTGAATGGAAAACCGACCAATTAGTCTGTCGATTTTCCATTCACGCTTTTAACATCCTAGCGCAATAATTGTTTCCCGATGACAATTCGTTGAATCTCATTCGTACCTTCATATATTTCAGTTACTTTAGAGTCTCTAAATAAACGTTCGACTGGGTAGTCTTCTGTATAGCCATATCCACCGTATACTTGTACTGCTTCAATCGCAGCTTCACGAGCAGTTTGCGATGCAAACATCTTCGCCATCGACGCTTCTTTACTACATGGTAATCCTTGTTGGACGAGCGAGGCGGCACGGTAGGTTAATAATCTAGCTGCTTCTACTTGTGTAGCCATATCAGCTAGCTTGAAAGAGATTCCTTGCAGGTGAGCGATCGGCTTTCCGAATTGCTCACGTTCTTTTGCATAGGCAATGGAATGCTCTAATGCAGCTTCACCAATTCCTAAAGACTGTGCAGCAATCCCAATCCGACCTACATTCAAATTGGACATTGCAATCTTAAAGCCTTGGCCTTCTTCACCGAGAAGTTGTGTAGCGGGAACCCTACATTGGTCAAAGCTAAGCTCCACAGTAGGAGAGCCATGTAGACCCATTTTCTTTTCATTCGCTCCAATGACTAAACCAGGTGTATCTTTTTCGACAATAAAGGCACTGACACCTTTGGATCCTTTTTCTTCACTCGTACGGGCAAAGGTGATGTATGTATCGGCTTCACCACCATTTGTAATAAAAATTTTGGAACCATTCAATACATAATGATCGCCTTCCTTGACAGCTCTTGTATTAATACTAGCTGCATCCGATCCCGCACTAGGCTCTGTTAAGGCAAACGCCCCTAGATATTCCCCTGAAGCTAGCTTCGGAATGTAATGTCTTTTTTGTTCTTCATTACCAAAGTATAAGATAGGGTTCGTTCCTACCGATGTATGAACGGATAAAATAACACCTAAAGTTGCACTTACTTTAGCCAATTCATTAATCGCTATAATGTATGATGTAAAGTCCATTCCACTTCCACCATACTCTTCAGGGATTGGAATTCCCATTAATCCAAGCGAACCCATTTTCTGAATTAATTCCCTTGGAAACCGACCTTCCTCTTCCATTCGCTCGACTTCCTTAGATACTTCTTCCTGTGCAAAGTCACGAACCATTTTACGCATCATTTCTTGTTCTTCTGTAAACTGTAAGTTCATGTTGTTTCCCCCTGTATGTCCTTTTTAAATCGTGTTGTTCCCCCTCGGGACTGACCACGCTCCTAGATATACTTCTATATTCACTTGTAAAAATGATCAATCGTAAAACTACATTTTTTGTACAAACAGATGGTGCATCGATTACTAATTCTTATTGATACGTATAAAATCCTCGACCAGACTTCTTACCGAGCCAGCCAGCGTTAACATATTGTCTCAATAATGGACATGGACGGTATTTACTATCACCAAATCCTTCGTAGAGAACCTCCATAATGTAAAGACAAGTATCCAAGCCGATAAAATCAGCTAATGTAAGAGGTCCCATCGGATGATTCATCCCGAGTTTCATCACCGTATCGACGTCTTCTGGTGTAGCGACTCCTTCGTATACTGTGTAGATTGCTTCATTGATCATCGGCATGAGGATTCGGTTTGCAGCGAAGCCAGGATAATCATTGACTTCTACAGATGTTTTATTTAAATCGTTGGCTGCTTTTTCGATAGCTTCATAGGTTTCATCGCTCGTTTGTAGGCCGCGAATTACTTCCACAAGCTTCATAACAGGAACCGGATTCATAAAGTGCATACCAATCACCTGTTCAGGACGATTCGTAACAGCTGCAATTTGTGTAATCGGTAGGGATGATGTGTTTGTCGCCAAAATGGCATGCTTCGGAGCAATCTCATCCAACTGTTTAAAGACATCTGCTTTGACATCCATATTTTCAACAACTGCTTCAACGATAAGATCGCGATCCTCTGCATCTTTTAAGTCAGTAGATTTTGATAATCTTGCAATCGTTTCCTCTTTAGCTTGTTCTGTCATCCGTTCTTTTTCGACAGCTCTTTCGAGGAGTTTTTCAATGTTGTTCATGCCTTTGTCTAGAGCCTGTTCATTCATGTCGTTTAAAAGGACTTCAAATCCAGATTGGGCAAAGACTTGAGCAATCCCTGAGCCCATTTGACCAGCACCAATAACCATTACTTTTTCAATAGCCATAAAAATAACCTCCTAAGTTGTTTAAACCTTTGTTGACTTTTTGAGTGGTTTCTATCCGTTCCATGAGACATATATGTTTCTTCTGTATAGACGAGCCGCCGCATTTTCACAGCCGTTATTTTTATCCCTCAGAGAGATTAATAACAAGCCTGATGAGGATAAACGTCCAAGGCGACGGCCTCTATCATTAGGAAAACGGTTAAATCGATCTGCGTCCGATATGTCGCATATCTCTTATACTTCCTAAGAGCTAGCAATGAACGATAGAGTCATCTTTTATAGTTTCGGAACTTCAATCAAAATCGCATCTCCTTGGCCGCCACCACTACAAATCGCAGCAACGCCTAAACCACCGCCACGACGCTTCAACTCGTGAATCAGTGTTAGGATAATTCGTGCACCACTTGCACCAATTGGGTGTCCTAAAGCTACCGCCCCACCATTTACATTCACTTTTTCCATGTCAATTCCAGCAATTTTTCCACTGGCCAGCGATACGACAGCGAAAGCTTCGTTGATTTCAAACAAATCAATATCGTCTTTAGAGTAACCGGTCTTTTCTAGCAATTTATTAATCACTAATCCAGGGGTTTCTGGGAAATTTTGTGCTTCAACGGCTACTTCTGCATGACCAAGTATAGTTGCCATAGGAGTTTTTCCTAACTCTTGTGCCTTTTCATCTGACATCGTTACAAATGCACAGGCACCATCATTTACACCTGGAGCATTTCCTGCAGTAATTGTTCCGTCTGGATCAAAGGCCGGGCGTAATTGAGCGAGCTTTTCTAAACTGGTATCTTTGCGCGGAGCTTCATCTGTATCTACCGTAATCGGATCTCCTTTACGCTGTGGTACATCCACAGGTACAATTTCATCCGCAAACTTTCCATCTTCAATCGCTTGGATGGCTCGTTTATGGCTACGGTAGGACCACTCATCTTGCGCTTCTCTCGTCATTTCAAATTTTTCAGCTGTATCATTTCCATACGTCCCCATATGTACCTGAGTGAATGAGCACGTTAAACCATCGTGAATCATCATATCTTTCACACGCTTATCACCCATTCGATGACCCCAACGTGCATCCGGTAAAAAGTATGGAGCGTTCGACATACTCTCCATTCCACCGGCAACAATGACTTCTTCGTCACCTAAACGAATGAGTTGATCGGCTAATGTGACACTGCGCAATCCAGAAGCACAAACTTTGTTAATCGTCTCCGTCTTCACATTCCACGGGATTCCCGCTTCTCTAGCTGCTTGACGTGACGGAATTTGCCCTTGGCCTCCTTGTAAAACCGTTCCCATGATCACTTCATCAATTGCTGACTCGTCGATCTCCGCTTGTTCCAAAGCAGCGCGAATCGCCTTTCCTCCCAATTGGGCAGCAGTCAATGACTTTAGTCCGCCTCCAAATTTACCGAATGGCGTTCTCGCACCAGATACGATAACTGTTTTCCTCATGAAACCATTCCTTTCTTTTTTATTTGATGATTGTTAACACTACGTAATCAATGAATTATCTTAGCCTTTACAGTTCAGAGAGAAACAAGGAAGAAGATCTTGCGAAGACTTCCTTTTTAGAACTATGGCTGTTTTCAGAACGTTCCTTGTACAAAAATGTAAAATTATGTTAACGCTTTCTTTTCTTGAACGAACGCTCGCTCGAGTATCTTTTTTAAAAAAGGAGGGGAATTGTAAATCCCCTCTTTTAAACTATCATAATCGAAAAAATATTTTGTATCAAGCTGTTTTTTCATCTTCTTCGACAATTACTGACAGTGCTAGTATTTCTGCAACGTCCATTGTTCCGATATCATCTTCGACTTCTTTTGCTTTCGTACCATCACTTAACATCGTCAAGCAATATGGACAAGCACTCGAAATCATCGACGGGTTCACGGCCATTGCTTGTTCGGTACGAGCAACATTAATGCGGTTTCCAGTCGTCTCTTCTGTCCACATCAAGCCACCGCCGGCTCCACAACACATACCGTTTTCTTTCGTGCGGTCCATTTCGACAAGCTCAATACCAGGAATCGCTTGTAATATTTCTCGCGGTGGATCATACACGCCATTATATCGTCCTAAATAGCAAGAATCATGATAGGTTAACTTTTCATTAATCGGTCGTTTCGGCTTCAGTTTACCATTCATAACGAGATCATATAACAATTGTGTATGGTGGTATACTTCTGCTTCATAGCCGAAGTCTGGATATTCATTTTTAAAGATGTTATAAGCATGCGGGTCGATTGTAACAATCTTCGTCACGCCATTTTTTTCAAATTGTTTAATATTTTTCTCAGCAATTTCTTGGAATAAAAACTCATTACCGATTCTACGAGCTGTATCCCCAGAATTTGCTTCACGGTTTCCTAATATGGCAAAGCTAACGCCTGCTTCATTCATCAATTTAGCAAAAGCAATAGCGATTTTTTGACTACGGCTATCATAAGCACCCATCGAGCTCACCCAAAATAGGTACTCAAAATCTTTCCCTTCTTTTTTCAGTTCTTTAATCGTTGGAATGTATGCCGTTTCGTCCAATTCACGCCATTTCGTACGATCCTTTTTCGAAAGTCCCCACGGGTTTCCTTGACGCTCGATATTCATAACAGCACGTTGAACGTCTGCATCCATTTTTCCTTCCGTCATAACGAGATAACGGCGAAGGTCAATGATTTTATCAACATGTTCGTTCATTACAGGACAAGCGTCTTCACAGTTACGGCATGTTGTACAAGCGTTCAGCTCTTCTTCCGTAATCACATCACCAATCAAACTCTTACTTTCGATTGCTGCGGCTGCTTCTTCCTGACCAGCACTTGCCATATTTCCAGCTGTACCGGCAAAGGCATAGGACGGAACCCATGGTGTCTTCCCTGTAATGGCTGCCCCTTTATTCGTTAAATGGTCACGTAACTTAATCATGAGATCCATCGGTGACAACATTTTCCCAGTGGTCGCTGCTGGACAAACATCTGTACAACGTCCGCACTCCACACATGCATAAAAATCGATCATTTGTAGCTGTTCAAAATCTTCTATTTTACCGACTCCGAAAGAAATATCTTCTTCCGCTACATCATCATCAAATTCAAAGTCCAATTTTTTCAACTTACCTGGTACGCGCTTGCTCACAAATACGTTAATCGGTGCAGCAATTAAATGCGCATGCTTTGATTGAGGAATGTACACAAGAAACACTAAAATCGTAATGGTGTGAATCCACCAAGCAACATAGAAAGCTACCATTGCAGCTGTCGGTGACATCCAACTAAACGCCGTCGCTATCAAACTGGCAACTGGTTCTGACCAAGTCGTCCCTGTTTCATGCCAAAGCTGTAACATTCCATTTCCAAACAGTACGGAAAGCATCAATGTACCGATGAACAATAATACTAAGCCGGCATAAAAACCACGTTTCAGTCGGACAAGTTTCTCAATATAACGTCGATAAAATGCCCAAACCACTGCTACTAAAATCATCAACGTTACGAGTTCCTGGAAAAATGTAAAACCAGGGTAAAGCGATCCAAATGGTAAATGTTTACCCGGTGCTAAGCCCTTAATGAACATATCAATCGCACCGAACTGTACTAGGATAAACCCATAGAACATCATGACGTGAATCGCTCCGGATTTTTTGTCCTTTAACAGTTTCGATTGACCGAAGACAATCGTTATAACTCTCTGAATTTGTTCTTTTATATCGCGGTCAAATTCAGACTTTTTTCCAAGTTTAATATATGAGACTCTAGTAGCTACGACTCTGGCAAACAAATAAATCCCATATGCAGTCACTGCAATAAATGCCAGCAAATTAATGAGTAAAAACGTCTCCATTCGTATGATCCCCCTTTTGTTAATTTCATCAAAGATGGTAACGATTGCATTTTTTTGAAAAATTAATAAATGGTGAGGTTAGGGCTTCTGAAAAAATATACTACTACCACTTTAACGGTGAATGATCATTCAGTCAATATATTTCTACAAAAAACAGCTAAATTTGTCTAAAATGTTCGCAGTAATAATGGAACTTTGTTAAAAGCATAACGACGTTCAGTCATATTTTAGCTGCTTAACTCATGTGCTTTTTTCTTTATAAATTAATGAAAGTTGATGATTTCTCTCTTTTTGTCCATTTAACTGAACGGTATAATCGATGTCCAATCGACTTGATTGTTTGGTATTTGATAATTGATAATCGATTGATTTCGTAAAGGTTTCCATATGTAAATTTCCATGTGGATGCTGAAATACGTTTTCTGTTGATTGATTTTTAATGAATTTCTGATTCATGGATACCATTCCCGAACGTTTAATCGATACATATCCTTTATCCGGTTGGATCGTAATCAAATTTTTCACAGTACCATTTTGTTCAAGTTGTTCTTCAAATAGGAGAACATACATATTTTCCCTTTGATAAAGCTTTCCCGACTGTGTCGTTACGTGGTACTCTTTGTTACCATCATCTTCAATTGTTGTATGCAGCTCAATCCATATCTCTTGACTCATGATGTCTCCTCCGTTCCAATAGCACCTCATTATAAATAAAATTGCTCCACTAGCATATCATTTTACCGTATATCATTTCCAGTCCAGTTGACAACCTGTTGCTACATTTTTCGGCTAAATTTTTCTTAAAGGGAGTTTATTTTGTTGCGATTTTCCCAATAATGATATGTATGTAAATGACATACTACTAAATCGAGGGTACATACAATGGAAAAGAAATGGATATCGAAACGAACGAAACATATTGCGTTTAAGGTATTAGGTAGCGTATCACTTTTGATGATCATGTTTATCGCTAGCATCTATGTGGTCGCATTTTTACTAGGTGCGCCTCAGTTAACGAGCGAGAAAAATACAACGCTCTATAGTGCACAAGGAAAGGCCTTCGGTGAGGAGCGTGGCACGGAAAATAGACAATGGATTCCCTTAGCTGAGATGTCTCCACAAGTCATAGAAGCAACGATATCCGTCGAAGATCGCCGCTTTTTTCAACATAAAGGGCTTGACTTTAAGCGGATGATTAAAGCAAGTTTAACAGACTTACGGACGTTGTCTTTGAAAGAAGGCGGAAGTACATTAACACAACAATATGCCCGGAATCTTTATTTAACTCATGAAAAGACGTGGACACGTAAGTTGAAAGAAGCCTTTTATGCGATTCGTCTAGAAATGTTTTATTCGAAAGAAGAGATCTTAGAAGGATACTTAAATACGATTTACTATGGACACGGGGCTTATGGCATTGAAGCTGCTAGCCAATTTTATTTCAATAAACCGGCTCATTCGCTTACTTTAGGAGAAGCGGCAATACTCGCAGGTATACCGAAAAGCCCGACCTATTATTCGCCGATTCATGAATCTGAGCGTGCGAAACAACGGCAGCGACACATTTTAAACGTCATGCTTCATCAACAAACAATCACTGAACAAGAACATTATTTGGCATCTCGAGAAGTCCTTGCATACTCACCATCCTTTCAATCAAAACGGCGCTTCATTGGACCTCATTTCCAAGATGCTGTTTTACAAGAAGCAGCCGACATTTTGCAACTTGATATTGAATCTATACAATCAGGTGGATTTGATATTTATACGACTTTAGATGTTAAGAAACAAACAGCATTAGACCAACACATCGCTAATGTAATCGACCCAACAAGTGACATCGAAATCGGAGCAATCGCGCTCGACCCTTCCAATGGCGCAATTCAAGCACTAGCCGGGGGACGAGATTATGAAGAAAGCTCTTTTAACCGAGCACTACATGCAAAGCGTTTGCCCGGGTCAACCTTTAAGCCATTCTTATATTATGCAGCATTGGAAAAAGGCTATAATGCTCGTACCATGATTGCAAGTGAGCCGACTGTTTTCACCTTAGCTGACGGCGAAACATATGAACCCCATAATTACAATGGATATTATGCGAATAAACCCATTACGTTAGCACAGGCATTAGCGCTTTCAGATAATATTTACGCGGTGAAAACACACTTATATTTAGGGCCAGAAACACTCGTCGATACCGCCAAAAAATTTGGTATTTCCAGTGAGGTTCCACCGGTCGCTTCACTTGCTTTAGGAACGGCTTCTGTATCGGTCGAAGAGATGGTCAAAGGGTATGCCATGTTAGCTAATGGAGGAGTGAATATTCGACCATACACGATTGAAAAAATCGTCAACTCCCATGGAAAAACGGTTTTTAATCGAAGCGAACCTTTGGAAAAGAAAGTATTAGACCCTAAAAAAACATATATTTTGACAGACCTTCTGACGGGAATGTTTGACCCCGAACTGAACGGATATATGAACGTCACAGGCTCCGCAATTACCGACAAGCTAACGCGAGTTTACGCTGGAAAGTCTGGCACAACACCCTCTGATAGTTGGATGATTGGCTATAGTCCTTCCCTTGTGACTGGTATTTGGACAGGATATGATGATAACCGAACGATGACGAAGGTGCCTGAGTTTTCCTATGCGAAAGACATTTGGGCTGATTTTATGGAAGCGGTGCATTCCGAAAAGGACAATCCATCTTTTCAAGCACCAGACGGAGTTGTGGGGATTCCAATCGACCCTACAACAGGAAAGCGTTCGACTCCGTATTGTCCGTCTAGCCGCATCATGTACTTTGAAGTTGGTGATGCGCCTCGTCAATATTGCACAGACCATGTTCACAATTCAGAAGAAGAGAAGCAACAAGGATTATTTAAACAATGGTATGACTTTTTCCTACACGAACAACCATAAAGACCAAGACAATGTAAAAAAAGAAGCTGACCCCATTGAGTCAGCTTCTTTTTTTGTCCTAGTAATCCATGAGTAGCCCATGTACACATAGTTTACAAATTTCTGTGACAAAGTACAAGAATTAAAGATATTGTTCATCATTCGTTCACAATTGTACATATTTCCTGATAACATATCAAAGCTGTACAACGATGTTTTATGAATGCTTCACCCCTTGCCTTCTGTTGCAACTTTTACATCAATGAATGATCAATCCCATCTGGATCGGGATCGTTTTTCGTTTTGCTTTGTCTATATAGATCCGATGCTTTTTCTAAAAAATCAAGTACATCCTTTGCAATAGGATACAGTCCAGCTTCCTGTGACTGCTCGGGGGACTTTCTAATCTCCCAAAGTTTTTGGACGAATTGTTCTTCACCTTTAAACGTTTCCTGCTGTTTGTCCTCCATGCGCTTGACGATTCGTTGGACTGCTGGTACATGAATGCCTTGGTCCATGACCTGTTTTAATTGACCGATGAGGGAAACCCATTCCAACGTATCCGGGTCTCCGTGATTAACATTAGGGAGAAGTTTCCATAATTCCCGTTCTTTTTTTATTGAATGCCTTTTGAATAAACAATTTTTTTGATCACTGTTTTTTTTGTATAGTTGAATGAGCTTTTGAACATGTGTTATGTCAATCTCTCCACCCATTGTAAAACCATTTAACAACCCGCGAATGGTCGCTTCCATCTCAATTAATTTGTCTTTTTTTGTAGAATATAGTTCAATTGATTTTGTAAGCAAATGTGCCAATCCCATGTTTCATCGGCAAGCATATCTTTAATTTCTTGTAAACTAAACCCTAATGTTTTTAAAAACTGGATTTCTTGCAGCTTTGTTAATTCTTCCTCACCATACAACCTGTGGCCCCCTGCCGTTTTGCCAGCAGGAAGTAAGAGACCAATGTGGTCATAATGACGTAGCGCTCTTACCGTGACTCCCGTTTTCTTCGTTACGGTTTGAGTTGTAATCAACTGCGTCACCCCCGATTATTTATACATTCGATTTCTTTTTTCCTGCCCTGGAAATAACGTATAATACCAAGCGTTGATCGTATCAGCGATGTAAACAATTCCCCAGATCAAACTAACCGGATAGATTGATGCGACACGATAAGGGCCATTTTCAGGGATCTTATCCAAATCCATGTTCTCTAGCCAAGACCAGTCTGTTAACACTTCGCCGAGCAAGCGATCGTCGTTACCAAAATAGAGCCAAAAAAAGGAGTGTGCCACGATGAATAGAAGTGTATGTCCATACCACCATCGTCGATAACTTCGCGCCATCCAGCGCGGATTTTGTTCCCGTTCCATTGCCTGACGATCTTTTTCGGTTAGCAGGTCAACGCCTTGCCAGTTGCCAACTTTTTGTTTCATCCACCGGTCGAGCTTTTTGAAATCACTTATCCCAAACGTGCAAGCATATAAAAGAAATAACATAATGATGATTTGGAGGGTGTCAATCACACCCGTCTCCTTATATACAATCAATGCCAGGACCCCTTCAAGTAATGTCACCGTAAGAAATAACAACAGACACAACATGCTTAGACGTTGACGTTTCAAAGCATAACGCACGAGTAAAAACGAAAGAAGTGACAACCATGACACAACTTCTAACCCGATGAACAGCTCCCACTGATACTGAATCATCATATCCATCTATGCAACTCCCCTTGTTTGATAATAAAACTTCATAGCGAAACCCTTTTCCCATGGCATAGATCACCGCAATCGACCGCATATGGTGACATACAACGACGGAGAAGATTGTTTCACAAATAAAAGTTTCTCCACTTTCTCTTCGAGTTGTATGATTAAGTATACAAGATGACGTTACGTCACTTTCAATCCTTTTTTTAATATAATTTGCAAATAGGCTTGTCCGACCCATTCTACGGAAAGTCATGGGTGAGCCATTGTTGGTGATTATCGTCATGGACAACTTGCTAATCATAAAAGAAATCACGTTTATACCGATTCTAAACTTGCATGATCGGTCTAATCAAAAAGCCCTTTCCTAACTGATTTAGGAAAGGGCTATACCTCTTGTTTATGATTTGTAGCTAAAGGTTGCGATAAATTATCGGTCTTAAAAGGCTTGTTTTAATTCATCTGAAGAGTTTTCCCAAAAGTCTTTATTAAACTCCTTGAGAAAGTCGCCGAGCAGTTTTTTCGAATGGTCATCCATGTGACTAACGACAATTTCACCTTTTAACGATTTCTCCATATGTGTCACATGCTCAGGCATAGATTTATACGCTCGCTTGTTCGGCTTATCAACGCGAAGTTCGCTTCCTGCTACCCCTGCATAATAGGGTCCATTTTCATTTTGCTCGATATTGACCCAAACAATCCAGTACAATTTCCCATTTGGGACTTCTTCTCGATCCGGATAATATTTCACACGCCGTTCAATATCACTCCGAGCATGCATAGCGTCCATATCTACATAGGCTTTATTTTCATTGGGATCGACGATGACGGATGACATATTTTCTAAACTGATTGACCCGACACCATATCCACCATGACCGTCGTTCGAATCATCCTTTATAATCGTAAATGTCTGTTTACTTTTTTTATTTGAAGATTGATCATTACTCATCAATGGATCCTCCTTCTCATTCCTTCATTCTCTACTTATTGTAGCATAGGTGATTATTTCTTTTCATCTATATGAATGGAGATCCTTCAATCGCTTCAGTGAGACATCCTTTCAATAAACTGCCACGCTGTTTTCAATTCTGTTGGACTATAGTTTTGTTTCGGTTTTACAACGGATATTTTCTTCTCCACCTCATTCGGTGGCAAGTCGTCTTTAAAATAGAGCATCGTCGCTACGAGCTCTAAAAACCGCGCACTTTGTTGTTGCAACAATCCAATCTTTTGTGACATCTCCGGCATTTCCAATGAAAATTGCTGTAAAAAATCAACACCTTCACGTGTGATTTGATAATGATATTGAATATAATTGCTTTTATCTTCTCGATCTTCTTTCAAAAACCCTAAATTACATAGTTCTTCCACCCGTAAAGACAATTCTTCTGAATAGGGGCCATAAAAATGATAGTGAAACTTTTCACCAAAAGGTATACCGCATACTTGTAAAATATAAATCATCTTTTGCAATTTTTTCCGACCGGTCACTTCGTTCGCCTCAATGAAAAAATGCAATAATTTAGCATGGTTCGTCAGCATGTTTGACCTCTCCTTAACGCTCCAATAGTTCTATGATTTCCCTTACTCTCTGATCGTCATCCAGACGCTCCTCCAACATATCCATTGGAAAATATAGTTTATGATCTGTCCGTCGTTTGCCTGAAATCGCTTCGACGAGATCCGATTCCCGGGACAGCTCTCTGAATGTCTGATCGGGCATCAGTAAATAAATGGGCAGTCTTTCCCCTTCCTCACCCGGACGATAAAAATCATACGGCAAATCCGATGAAGAATCGATCGCCAAATAATACCGTGGATTAATCCCTACTTCTGTAAATAACTCACTCAACCTCATTACATCATGGATTTGTTCATTTGGATTAACATCAATATATTTAAAAAGCCTTCGATTCATAAACCGTTCGCATAAATCACACAAAATAGCGTCGTCCTCTTCTTGCCATGATTGAAAATAGTAGTAAACGATCGCTTCATCAAGTCGTAAATAATCCTCTAAACTTACATTCCCTTTAAAAAAGGAGATGAAGTGTGTTGGCTGTAATTTAAAAGCATAATCTTTTTCATACAAATGTTTCGCTCGTAAAAGAATTTTCGTTAAAATCACTTCTGCACTTCGTGTCACCGGATGAAAATAAACTTGCCAATACATTTGATAGCGACTCATAATGTAATCTTCAACTGCGTGCATCCCTGTGGACTTGATCACAACTTGATCTTCCATCGGGCGCATCACCCTGAGAATCCGTTCCATATCAAAATGACCATAACTCACACCTGTATAGTATGAATCACGCTGTAAATAATCCATGCGGTCAGCATCAATTTGACTGGAGATCACGCTGACGACCAATTGATTGGAATACGTTTTTCCAATGACATCAGCAACATCTTGAGCAAATCCTGGCTTGACGCGTTCTAATGTGTCATTTACATATGTATCACCGAGAATGATTTGCTGTGTGAAATATTCATGATCTAAATCAAATACCTTTTCAAACGAGTGTGAGAAAGGACCGTGTCCGAGATCATGTAATAACGCCGCACATAAACAGAGCAATCGTTCTTCATTATTCCAGTGGGGCCTCCCTTGGAAATTGTTGATGATGCGGCGGACGATTTCATACACGCCTAGTGAATGATTAAAGCGACTGTGCTCTGCCCCGTGAAACGTTAGATGGGTCGTACCGAGCTGTTTAATTCTACGCAAACGTTGAAATTCAGGTGTAGCGATCAAATCCCAGATGACGCGGTCGCGTACGTGGACATAGCGATGGACTGGATCTTTAAATACTTTTTCCTCATGTAATTGTTCATCTTTATATGCCACATCATTCCACCCGTTTCTTTTCAATTTGATTCTATTATATAATAGTAACGGATGAGAAAAAAGAGTTTCTGAGCAACTGTCATGTAAACTTAAAAAAGGTTATGACATTATGATTACGAAGTAAAAGGAGTTTCGCATGAAAAACTGGAAAGACATAATCCAATATACTCAATTTCGATATCTCGATCATACAGAACAAAAAACATTCCAACATCGTCCATACACAGCTTTAACTTCTTTTGCCATCGACGATGCACTTCTCGATCGTGCAGACGATCGTTCGACAGCATCGATGCGCCTGTGGGTTCATCCGAAAACGATTGTCCTCGGCATTGTTGATACGCGCGTTCCCTATATTCACGAAGGGGTTAACATGTTAGCCGATCAAGGATATCATGTTATCGTCCGTAATTCTGGTGGCCTCGCTGTCGCCTTAGACGAAGGAGTTTTGAATGTATCGCTCATTCTTCCCGATGTGAAGAAGTTTTCAATTTACGATTGCTATGAAGCGATGGTTCAGTTTGTCCAATACATGCTCAGTGATTTAACCAATGACATTGAAGCATACGAAATCGTTGGCTCCTATTGTCCAGGCGACTATGATTTAAGCATTCACGGAAAAAAATTTGCCGGAATATCCCAACGACGCATCAAAAATGGAGCAGCTGTTCAAATCTATTTAGATGTAGAAGGCAATACACAGAAGCGTGCTACACTCATTCGAAAATTTTATGACGTGAGCATAAAAAATGAGTCGACACGTTTTAACTATCCAACGGTCAATCCTCAGACAATGGCATCTTTATCTGAATTATTGGGCGTACATTTGACAGTCGATGAGATGAAATCACGCGTCTTAACCACATTACAACATTTTAATGAACATGTGATCATCGAAACGAATGGATTATCGCCAAAACAATTACATGCCTTTGACCGCCGTTTCAAGCAAATGATCAAACGAAATAAGCAAATTGCGCATATGCAATCGATCGATATTGAATCTCTATAATGAATCGTAATGGAATATGTGATTACATCGAATATGAAACAATCATGTTCATGTCCAATTATGACAAAATAACGAACAAATGGAAGCGTATTCTTACAATTACATCTGTAAAAACCGATTGCAAACCCGTCATATCACCGATGAAAGCGATAATCACTCGCAATGAATACCATTCCCTATATATGGTATAGTAAAAATATCAGGTACATCATATCTGAAGGAGAGATAGATTATGGTTGAAGCAGTAGAAACAATGGATGGATGGTATAGTTTACACGATTTTCGAACTATCGACTGGACATCGTGGAAATACGCGTCCCCATCAGAACGAGAAGAAGCGATTCGAAGCTTCGAAGATTTAGTGACGAAATGGGAAGCCGTTGAAGAAGAGAAAAAAGGTAGTCACGCTATGTATACCGTTGTCGGTCAAAAAGCTGATCTCATGTTCATGTTTTTGCGACCAACGATGGAAGAGCTTAACGAATTGGAGACGGAGTTGGCCAAATCAAAATTTGCTGAGTTTTTAATTCCAGCTCACTCTTATGTATCGATTATCGAGCTAGCAAAATACCGTCCTGCCAAAGACGGTGTCGATCCTGAAACATTACCTGAGACACAAGCACGCTTGAAGCCGATTCTTCCAAAATGGGAGCACATTTGCTTTTATCCAATGAATCGTCGTCGCGAAGGCAATGAGAACTGGTATACATTAGAAAAAGATGTCCGCAGCAAATTGCTTTATGAGCATAGTTTAACCGGACGAAAATATGCTGGAAAAGTAAAACAGTTTATCACGGGGTCCATCGGTCTAGACGATTGGGAGTGGGGTGTCACCTTATTTGCACATGACGCACTGCAGTTCAAGAAAATCGTTTACGAAATGCGCTTTGACGAGGTGAGTTCTCGCTACGGAGAATTCGGTGAGTTCTTCGTCGGAAACCTACTCAAAAAAGAAGATATCGCACAGTTTTTACACGTTTAACACGTGTGAATGAAACCATCCAATACACATAACTACTTTACACTCAATCAAAAATTGAGGATTAAAGAGCTTGGGTATACATCCCAGGCTCTTTTTCAATTTCCTTTCATTTCATCCGTTCCAAACAACAACGACAGACCAATTCGATCACTCTCTCTAAAAAATACCTCGAGCAACCGAGTTAAGACAAATCCACTACCTAGCGCTTCGGAGACCTCTATCATATCCCTTACGCATCTCTTTCTTATCGTACTGATAAAGATCATGTCATATGCATCTTTGTTAAGGCATACACTGAGTAGCGTAGGATCAGCTTAGTGAAACGAGGTGTATGTAGTGGCGGTCGTTCCATTTACAAATAAAGAAGTACAATTGCTTGCCAGACTAATGCGAGCGGAAGCTGAAGGAGAAGGAAAGCTAGGCATGTTAATGGTAGGGAATGTAGGAGTGAACCGCGTTCGGGCAAATTGTCTCGATTTTACAGAAGTAACAAGTATTACGGATATGGTTTTTCAAAGTCCAGGCGGTTTCGAAGCGACGCAAAAAGGATATTTTTATCAACGTGCCCGACCTGTTGATATCCAACTAGCACGCCGTGTCATCCAGGGAGAACGTTTTCATCCTGCAACCTATTCATTATGGTTTTTCATGCCCGAAGGAAGCTGTCCCGCTCAATGGTTTGGCCAGTGGAATACAGGTAGATATAAAGCGCACTGCTTTTATACACCGTTGCAAGCGGAATGCCCGGGAATCTTTTAACGCTGTCCGTACAGAGCAGTTCGTCAACTTACCGAAACAGCATGCACACATTGGTGTCGACTGATTTCGGCATCTGATTAAAAATCGTATTTTATTTACTATTGAGGAGGTTTTTTATCGTGAGTGAAAATCATGAGCAAATGAACAATCCGTATGCATTTCCCTATCAACCTCATCCTTATTTTTATTATCCATCATCACCTGCATACGATCCATCCTATCACTATGGGGCCTATTCACAACAAAGACAACAAGCACCGGCTCCCGATGTAGAAGGAATGCTCCCTCTAGAACAATCATTCATTGAAAACATTTTGCGTTTAAATAGAGGAAAGCAAGCCACTGTGTATATGACCATCGAAGGCAATACAAAAACATTTAAAGGAAAAATTGAAGCTGCCGGAAGGGACCATATCATTTTGAGTGATCCTAATACAGGAAAACGATATTTACTATTGATGGTGTACCTCGATTACGTCGTTTTTGATGAAGAAATTAATTACACGTATCCACTTGGTAGTTCTCCGGGACAAATGTCGATCTATACGCCGCGGTGATTACCCTCCCTTTCACAAGGACGTACACCGAATGAAAAGAGCTATTCTTTCTTCGTCTTGAACCACTTTTTTCTGTTGAATTATGAATCATCAGTAAAGACAAATTGACGGACAGTTCTTCCCATGCGAGGCTGACTCTTCCTTTCTATAACCTTACATGGGGAAATCCTGTCCGTCTAACGTTAATGATGGGGCGATGACATGCGACATCCTTATCAACGATTCTTCCAATTGGAGGTACTATCCCTTGGACTGGCTTGTTTCTTCACTATTTTTGCTGTTATTCGAGGTCATATCTTCACCATACTCTTCAGTATGTACATGATCGGACTCAGTTTGCTTTGCGATGCACTGACTAACTGGTACACATACCGATCACCTCACGCTGGCAAACAACTGATCCGTTCCCTATTCATTTTTTTAATCACCACTTATATTCTGTTTAAACAATAATGACCTGCTACTGTTTACTTAAACGATTTTCGTAATCGTATAGCCGAAGATCACCCAGCCGATCAAAAAGGTAACTCCGCCAAACGGAGTAATCATAGCTAACCCTTTGATTCCTGTTGTTGAATAAAAATACAAACTTCCAGAAAACAGTACAATCCCTATAAAAAACATCCATCCTGCTGTCGTTAAGCTGCCATGTTGGAATTTAGAAAGAAGAATTCCAACGACGAGCAATGCCATCGTATGAAACATTTGATAGTTGACAGCTTTTTCCCACGTTTTTAAAGCTTGTTCAGTGACCTTCCCTTCCAAACCATGTGCACCAAATGCACCTAATGCAACAGCCAAAAATCCATTGATTGCTCCTAGGATTAAAAATAATTTCATTGTATGCCACCTCTTCTATTAGAAATCAAAAATAGACTCTCCATTAGCATCTCCATGATCCACCCCAGTATGTTGATCAGATCCGTGCTCAGATGACTGGTTTACTTCCTCGTGCCCCATCATCACACGCCTCTCATCTGGTGATCGATGAACTGGGTCACGTTCACTTAATTCATCTGTTACTAATAAATCACCTAACAACTGCAAATGGCGTATGTGCATTTTCATTTTGTCCTGTTGATGAATGGTTTGTTGTGCTTGCTTTAATTCTTGAAACATCTTTTGGAAAATCGTATCATATGAGACACCCAATGATCGTCACCCCTTTACGTAAAGCTTGATTTTCAGTATATCATTTTTCATGATCGAATGAATGGATTATGTCAACAATGTCTAAATTTCGTCACTGCTTACAACCAACAACTCGTTGAATTGATAAGAAAGAATGGTAAACATAAAAAAAGCCTTGAATAAAATTTCAAGACGTGTCTAACCAACATATGAATTGAATCGCATACGTAAAGCGATAAAAATCGTGATCATGACGAATCAATACTTTCCCATAGGACAATGACTTGGAAGATCGTGGTTTACATGAAACCAAACCAAAAGATACCTTGCTCCTCATGGATTGCATGATGCCAATCGTCAATTGGCATTTGCAGAGATTATTTATAGTTGGATTTCCTCCTTGTCTTCTACATAGCGTTCAAAAACCCATTGCAAAAATTCAAGTTCCTTTTGATCCAGCTTTCGACCAAGCTTTTCTTCTGCATCGCGACACATTTGCAAAAAGTCTTTCATCCGCTATTCCCCCCAACGGAAATACTAATCTTATATGTTAGTATATCGTGATTTTTTAACGGATTCAATGGCTATTTTTTAAATTTATAAAATATACTGAATATGGCCTAGCACGTATTAGGCATATTTGCCTATATGTTACAGAAAATATGTCATTCCTTCGTTTGAGTTAGGATTTTTTGTGAATTTTGATGTCACGTTTGATGTTTTTACGGAAAACGAATAAAATAGAGTTTATAAATAAGTAAATGTATAAAAATTCATTCGCTTATTCATTTTATACAATTTGTAATACGCGAAACATCCTATAAAAAAAGGGGGGATAAATATGAATAGCAATCCATATCAACGAATAGATCATCTAAAATTCATCATTCCATCTTTGATTGGAATTTTATTATTTATGGTACCTATAAAAACAACGGACGGATTTACAATTACCATTGCTATTTTAGCCAATTGGGTACAAGATGCTTTAACAGATCACTTATCGCTCATCATGATGATAATTATTATCATGAGTGCGACCCTGACGCTCATTGCTAAAATTGCTGGTGACAAGTCATTTAATAACACACCCTTTTTTAAATCGTTATTCCACGTAAACTGGTTTTGGACAATTGTTCGCATCGTGGCGGCTATTTTTGCCGTCATGGTTTATTTCGAGCTTGGGCCGATCCACATTCATAGTGATGATACAGGAAAACTTTTGTTGGACGATTTACTGCACGTTTTGTTTTCAGTCTTTTTGTTTGCAGGTTTATTTTTACCATTATTGATGAACTTTGGTTTGCTCGAACTATTCGGAACACTGATGACAAAAATTATGCGCCCATTATTCAAGCTTCCGGGTCGCTCTTCCATCGATGCTTTAGCATCATGGATTGGTGATGGGACGATTGGGGTATTAATGACGAGTAAACAATATGAAAGTGGCTACTATACGAAGCGAGAAGCTGCTGTGATTGGTACAACATTTTCCATCGTTTCAATCACGTTTACGTTAGTCATTATTGAAGAAGTTGGTTTAGGACATATGTTTGTACCCTTTTACTTAACTGTACTCATCGCTGGATTTGTAGCTGCACTCATCATGCCACGTATTCCTCCACTGTCACGTAAAGAGGATGCATACATGAATGGGGCGGTTGGCAAGAAGGATGACACCATACCTGAAGGGTATACGACATTTTCTTATGGGTATAAAAAAGCTTTAGACCGTGCGAAACAGGAAACAAATGTTGGAAACTTTTTTAAAGAAGGAGCACAAAACGTTCTCGATATGTGGCTAGGCGTCGCACCAGTCGTTATGACATTCGGTTTAATCGCCTTAATCATTGCCGAATACACGCCTGTTTTTGAATGGCTCGGCTTACCTTTTGTCCCAATTCTAGAACTGATGCAAGTCCCATATGCCCAGGAAGCTTCACAGACCATTTTAATCGGCTTTGCGGATATGTTCTTACCTGCAGTGATTGGAGCATCCATTGAAGCAGAAATCACCCGATTTATCATTGCGACATTATCGGTTACACAACTCATTTATATGTCAGAAGTCGGTGGGCTATTATTAGGTTCGAAGGTTCCTGTCTCATTCAAAGACTTATTCATCATTTTCCTATTACGAACCATCATTACGCTACCGATTATCATTTTCATCGCACATCTTATTTTTTAAGATGACATGAACAAAAAAGGTGCTTGATCATTTTTAATGAGAGCACCTCTTTTTTGTGCTCGTTCACCTACAAAAGAAGGCGGTTATCATTCATAACAAAATGTAAAAAAACAAGCGCTTCATCTAAGAAGACAACTTGTTTTTTTACGAAATATATCAACAAAAAAAGGGGGGTATTATACAGTACGAATCAGTTGACAAAATGTTTCATATTTTACAAAATAATTTTTAAAGCTGTAAAGGATTTCCGTTAATTCGTTCTTCCTTCTCTCCTCAATAAGTTCCTGAGCATTGACGTACTCCCCTCCACAAGCGGTTGCCATACTCCAAGAACAGGCTTGCTCGATAAGACGAGAACGATGAGCGCTGACAGAGCAGCCAACCCAAACACATCGAAAATATGATCAACGGAAAACCAACCTGCTTCTCGGAAGTATTGAATAAAAAACCCATGTAACAAATAAACATATAACGTTCTTGCACCAAGTTTTGTCAATGGTCCTCTCTCAGTAGGGATCCAAGCAAATACACTGATTGCCATTAAAGTAGATGTCACATAAACGAGTAACCTAGCGAATCCCCCATACTCTGTTAAACCTAATGTGCCATATGACTTCGAAGCGAGTAACCAACCTGAGTTGAAATCAGGAGCTACATAAATTCCTATAGCGACGAGAGCCATAATGATTACAGCAGTTATTTTAACTGGCTTCTTTTTAACGTGCATCACTTGTTCTTTCGTCAACCAATAACCAAGTAAAAAGAATGGAAAAAAGACAAATGTCCGTGACAAACTAAATGTATGACCGATTTCGTCGAAGTAACCAACGATGAGTCCAATTTGAACAGCAATCGTAACACCGATCACTGGTGGAATCTTTTTAAACCAATAGAGAAGCATGTGCCAACAAAATAAGCTAAATAAGAACCATAGTGACCAATGTGGGTAAAAGATTCCCGCTTGCCAGTCGGATTTTCCGATAAAAAAATAATAAATCGTATATAAGATTTGGAAAATGATATAAGGTAGTAATAATTTCTTCGCAAGTTTCAAAATGTATTGTTTATTTCCCGAGCCTTTGGCAAAAAAACCTGCTAAAAAAATAAATGCTGGCATATGGAACGTATACATCCACATATATAACGTATCAATTCCACTTGATTCCCCCGTAAAAGGTTGAATCATGTGACCAAAGACTACTAAAAAGATTAATAATACTTTAGCATTATCAAAATATGCATTTCTTTCCACGTCACTCATCCTTCGTTCATCGATAATTATCTTAAAGATTCTTTTGGACATGGTTGCTCGATTCATTAAGATGACCCTATATCCATCTTATCTGTTTAACGAAAGAACTTCATGGTTTTTGCAGGTTTTTCACAAGGTTGTTAGTCCTTTGTAAATGAATTGATAAACTGCAAAGGAATTGTAAATTGTATGAAAAGTGGGACAG
>DATGTE010000048.1:0-7778 GCA_035301985.1 Bacillota bacterium | reverse complement strand
ACATAAAGTTGAATCATTTTCTACAAAAGAATCCCGGCTCAAACGGAGCTGGGATTCTAATTTTCAATCACAACCTATTACAATCCAATGGACGGAAAATGCAATGCACCGGACACTCTTTTAATATCCTTTATTTTTAAGGAAAAGCATCAGCGAACCGAAAACGATTAAAAACGCTCCTATGAAAAGGCAATGCTTCAGTTTATTAAGTGAAGCGAGATCTTATTTTGGTAGATAAAAAATCGACCAATGATACCATAATAATGATACCAAATAGGATTATTCCTACTCGTTCCCAGTCACGAACACTTAGAGCGAAGATCAGTGGTGTCCCGATTCCACCTGCTCCGATAACACCTAATACAGTGGCTGCTCGCATGTTTACTTCCAAACGATACATGACAAAAGAAAAATAGTTCGGTAACACTTGTGGAACGACGGCAAACATAAATGTTTTAATTGGATTAGCGCCTGTTGCGATCAAAGCTTCCCTAGCACTAAGATCAACATTTTCAATACTTTCTGCAATGAGTTTACCTAACATCCCAATCGCACCAATCCCTAAAGCGAGCACCCCTGCAAAAGCCCCTGGTCCAACAGCTTTAATAAACAATAAGGCTAGAACAATATCTGGAAAAACGCGAATAAAACTCAAAATAAACTTATTTGACGCAACTAATATTTTATTTTTCGTAATATTATTGGATGCCATAAATGCAAATGGAATACTTAGAATCCCTGCGATAAATGTTCCAAGAACGGCAATAGCCATCGTATCTACTAATCCACGTAGTAAATCTTCACCACCCGGATCATATATGTAGCCCCAATCTGGTGATAAGATTCCCGCAATAATAGCTGAAACAACCTCAACCGAAGATTCTTTTAATTCGATAGCAGGTAAACCACTGAACGCCCATATATAAATGACTAATAATATGAATACAATAATTAAACGACGAATATAAACCATTTTTCTCCGTTGTATCATGTTAATTTCTCCCTTAGCTTCGTACTAAAATAATCAATAAACAGTACAACGACTAATGTATAGAGAATGATGGAAGATGTTTTTTCATATTGAAAAAATCCAAGTGTTTTTTCATAATATAATCCAATTCCACCTGCACCGACTAATCCTAATACGGCCGCTGCACGAATATTAATTTCAAAAGCATATAAAAAAAACGACGTAAATGAGGACATGACTTGTGGGACGACACCGAATGTAATCCATTTTATTTTGTTCGCACCAACAGCTGTCATCGCCTCCATAGGTCCGGGATCGATCGCTTCAATGGATTCATAAAAAAGTTTTGCAATAATTCCTAGGGAAAATAACGTTAATGCAAAAATTCCTGGAATCGGTCCAATTCCGAAAATGGCCACGAATAATGCGGCTAACAGTAATTCAGGAAGTGTACGGATAAGATTTAAAATAAATCGTGCTGGTCCAGTAATCCATGCTGATGAAAAAATATTTCTTGCTGCTAACATAGAGAGTGGGAATGCTAACAATCCTCCAAATGTCGTCCCAACGATGGCCATTCGAATTGTTTCAAGCATAGGTGAAGTCACTTCTGAAAAATATGCCCAATCAGGCGGCACTAACTGAACGAGTAATTCCCACATATTCGGGAGACCGTCGATTAATTCAGAAATAGAAAAATCTATTTGCCACCCACTAGCGAGTACAATTGAAATAATAAGAATACCGGTCATGAGTGGTTTTATTTTTGATGGTGGAAGGATTTCATTTATGTTCTGTTGTGAAATAGCTACTTTTTTCATTCGGCAACCCTCATATTTAAATTTTGCTTCTCTTTTTTCGTATAGATTTGCGTAAATACTTCATCGGTTGCTTCCGATACAGAACCATCAAAAATAACCTCTCCATCACGTAATCCGATAATTCGTGTTGCGTACTCCTTGGCCAACTCAATAGAGTGTAAATTTACGACCATTGTTATATGCAACTCTCTATTTATGCGAGCTAAATCATCCATCACTTGCTTTGTTGTTAACGGATCTAGTGAGGCAACAGGTTCATCGGCTAAAATAATAGTTGCTTCTTGTGCTAAGGCTCGGGCAATAGATACCCTTTGTTGCTGTCCACCTGATAGTTGATCCGCCCGTACGTATGCTTTTTCTTTTAAACTAACACGTTCTAAAGCTTCTAATGCTAAATCTTTATCCTTTTTTGGAAACAGCCCGAGAACCATTCGTAGTGTTGAGTGATAGCCAACTCTTCCAGATAACACATTGCGCACAACAGAAGAGCGCCGAACAAGGTTGAAATTTTGAAAAATCATGCCGATATCACGGCGAATTTTATGAAGTTCTTTTCCTGTCGCTTTCGTAATTGATTTATTATTTACAATGATTTCTCCTTCGCTAATGTCATGCAGGCGATTAATCGAGCGTAATAACGTCGATTTTCCTGCGCCTGATAAGCCAACGATGACAACAAAGTCACCCTCATCAATTTGTAAATTAATATCTTTTAAACCGCGTGTTCCATTGGGGTATATTTTAGAAACATGTTTAAATTCAATCAAAATATTCCCTACCTTCATCAATTAGTTAAAGTGTGTGTTCAAAAGGAGGATAAAAGGATCAAGCAGTTCGAGACAGCCTAGACTTGAGCAACGCAACGTATGTGTTTAATACGTGAATAGCGGAAAGTCAAACCAATAAGAAATGCGAAGTGTCATTCTTACCGGACTTTTGAACAATCTCTTATCGATAATAAAGTAAAAGAATAAAAGGAAATTGGCTTAATATTTCCTAACAGCCTTTATTTCCCTTTATTCTTTTCGTACTCATTTATGAAGCTATTCGAAAATCTTATTCGTTCACTTCTTTACTTACTTTATCTTCATATTCCCTAACGATATCAAAGTTACTATCTTGTGATTCGACATATCCTTCGTGGGAATATATATCACGAATGATTTCCTGACCTTCTTCATCTTTTCCAATTTCAATAAAGGCTTGTGTGATTTTGTCTTTCATATCATCACTAATTTCAGGGCGAATGGCAATCGTATCGTTCGGAATTGGTTCTGTAAATTCGAGCACTCTAGTTTCTTCAAATACATCCTCATAATCATTTACAACGATGTTACGAGCATCTTGGAAAGTTACTGCAGCATCGATCTCTCCATTAAGTAAAGAGATAATCGCTTGGTCATGACCTTTTAATGTTACTGGTTCAACATCTTCTAAAGGATGAATATCAGCCTCCATTAAAGTAGCTGCTGGCCATACAAATCCGGCAGATGATGTCACGTTTTGATAGCCAATTTTCTTTCCTTTTAAATCTTCAACGGATTGAATATCTGAATCTGCTTTAACGATAAAAATAGACTTATAGGAATCAACGAGTTCTTCCGTAGGTGAGCCATCATCATTTACACCGTATCGTTGTGCTTGTAGAATGACATCCGCCGCATCTTGCTCTTGTGCAAGTACATAGGCTGTAGGAGGTAAAAAACCAACATCTACTTGATCGGATTTCATTGCTTCTACAATCGTATTATAATCTGTCGAAACACTTACTTTTACCGGTATTCCTAGTTCATCACTGAGTAGCTCTTCTAATGGCTTTGCTTTCGCTTCTAAAGTATCTGCATTTTGTGATGGTACGAACTGTACCGTTAGCTCTTCTAACTCCTCGCCGGCATCTTCATCAGAAGCTTTAGCATCTGTTTCGTCTGCATCATTACTATTACACGCTGTTAAGATTAAGAGTGAAATAATTAGAAAAAACAGATTTGTTTTTAACTCTTTTCGCATGATTCGATAACCTCCAAAATTGTAGTTTGTCTGGAAAATGACAGATTAACTGTCTTTTTTCATTTCAACCGGTAATTCCCAAGCATGAATATAATCTTTTTCTATTTTTCTACCGAGTTGGGCTTCCATTTGATGAATTAATGCATTCCACTTCTTATCTCTAGATCCTTCATTTTTCGCCTTTTGAACATCTGTAGCTTTTTGCAATAATTATTTTCCATTTTTTCATCTCTATAAGCCTGATCTTTGCCATGTTCAACGAGTTCATCAAGTTCGGATAAATGTAGAACCACTTCAATATGGATAGTTTCCTCAACGACATGCCCTGCTTGATCACGTGCAATGACTGTTAATTCGTAGTTGCCCGGGATAAATTCCAAAGGCGCAATAGAAATATTATCTTTCATCGACTTTCCATCTATTGATGATTTCTTCTAAATCTTCATTCTCAACATAGACAGGAACAGGGATGTCGTACGACTTTGTAATCTCAAATGATGAATAATCTGACATATTTCCAATGACAGGAGAAGATGTCGCTCGTGCATCTTGAATGGTGATAGGTTCTATCGGTTCTTCTATTTGTTCAGATTTTCCAACGGTGACTGAATTCGTGACGAGGTTTGTTTTTCCTTGTCGTAAGCGAATTTTTGCAGCTCCATCTACATTTTTATTAATTTGCATCGTGAATGTTTTCGTTGCTTGGCCTCGATCATTCGCCTCAAGCGTAAATTGTGCGCTATAACCGTAGTTGGATGGCCAGCTCCCATCGGAATTTTCGACTTTTGCAATTTGTTGACCGCCATCAAGAAACATCCCAAGATTAAAGCCTGAGACGGTTTGTCCTGGTTGTAACCCTTCAGCGGATACTTGGACTGTAAATGATTGATCATTCGGTAAATAAGGTTCGTGATTGATCGAATAGACTGGCTCCTCCATTGGAGCTTCATTTGAGCCAAACGACCCTGGTGCAAAAGTAGTCGGATCAAACCAATGGTATGTAGGAAGCGGTGTTGCCCAAGGTTCTGGCTCTGGTTCGGTAGTATTTTCGGGAATTTCCTTGTCTAAAAGCGGAGATGGCTCATCTAAAGGAATATCCATCTCAGCAAAACTTTCATATGTTTCTTTTTCTGCTAACCAGTCAATAATATTTAACAACAGTACATGATTGTCTGCGTCGGTAAATCCGTCATACGTTTTTTTCTGTTTACCTGTTTCTTCATGGCGGTATTTTGGAGTAGCATCTTCTACAGGAGACGAATCTCCAATAAAGGCAGCTTTACCTTGACCTAACTTAGAAATCGCTGCGTAAGGACCTTCTTCTACACCACCACCATGATAAATACCTTCATCAACAGCTGGATTCCATTTATCACTTTCATCTAAATCATCAGGCAAATAAAGAATACCTTTTGCTAATTCTGGATTCGTAATCGCTAATGTCGAACCAGCATGCATCGTTACTTCATTCACTCCATCTGTAATTCCAAACGCTTCTGATGGATCGACTACATGATCAGCAGCGATGTTACCAGGTGCATTATATCGAAAACGAATACCGAAGTTTTCATTTAGCCAATCAGAACTTTCCACACCATGCATGGCTTCTGAACTTTTTTCTAATTGTGACATTCCTTTTGTTGGATCATCATAGGCTCCACGTCGAAATCCATTCATAATCTCTGATGAGTCCCAACGATTTTTATTGCGGTCTGCATTGTAATGGTCTGAAATAAAAAAAATACTACCGCCGTTTTCAACATACTCAATCATGGCATGCTGCTCTTCTTTTTTGAACGGAATATTAGCTTCTGGAATAACAAAAACATCATAGTCTTCCAAATCTTCTATATGAAATGGTCTCATTTTTCGTAATTCCTCAACCCGATACCCGTTTGCGGCAATACCGTCGGCAAAATCGGAAAAAGCTCCGTCAATCACCCAATCTGCTTGTCCGGCTGTTTGGCCGTGCATATTATCAAATAAAACTGTTTTTCCATTGGGAGAGTCGGGAACAATAATCGGTGCTGAATCGCCCAGTCCCTCTGCCTGAAGTATTGTTGGATAAAGAATGATACTTAATGTAAAAATGAAAAGTATCTTCCACAATCGCTGCATTTGTTTATACATTTTTTCCCTCCTATCATTTAATAGTGTACCTAACGAATATTGATTTAGATTTAACTACTTGTAAATCTATTATAAATTTTTGTAAAATCTATATTATTTTTGTGAAGTTGGTATGTTCTTATCATCTTAAAGTAGTACAATGACAAAAAAGAGGGGTTATAGAGAATACGTATTGTCTAATCATGAATAGAACTCTATAGAGAAAGGATGCCTACATTGATCAACCGTGCACGGATTACATTATTTTATACAAGTGATATTCATGGACATGTTATGCCAATTGTTTATGGAACCAATGAAGAAGCCGACCTAGGTCTAGCAAAGTATGCAACAGTCATCCAGCAAAAACGTAAAATAAATGAACACGTTATCGTCATTGATAACGGCGATTTAATCCAGGGAACACCACTCATGACTCATTATGTAAAAGAACATTCCGAACAGGAAAATCCAATGATAAAAATTATGAATGATATCGGGGCTGATGCTGGTGTCATTGGAAATCATGAATTTAACTTCGGACAAAAAATACTACTCGATGCTGTTCACCAATCGGATTATCCTTGGCTTTCAGCTAATCTACTAGATGCGAAAACGGGTGCTCCATATTTTGGAAAACCGTATATGATTAAAACATTTTCAAACGGGATCAGAGTAGCAATAGTCGGTGTAACGACCCATTATATTCCGAACTGGGAATCATCAGAGCATGTTCAGGGTATTCATTTTAAAGATGCATACACGACCTTGGAATATTGGGTGCAAAAGATTCATAAAAAGGAAAGCCCACATGTATTTATCGCTGCTTATCATGGTGGTTTTGAAAGAGATTTAGTTACAGGAGAGCCAACTGAAATGTTAACCGGCGAAAATCAAGGGTATAAAATGGCACAAAACATCGAAGGCATTGATGTATTATTAACTGGACATCAACACCGGGTGCTCACTGGTAGAGTTGGGGATTGCCTCGTCATCCAACCAGGTTATAACGGTGAAACGTATGGAGAAATTGAAATAGAGCTAAAACGAAAAAAAGCTTCTTGGGCTATTGAAAACGTAGAGGCACGCGTTCATACATTAAAAGGGGTACAAGCGGATGCGAATGTTCTTCAATATATAGATGATTTAGAGAAATCGACGCAAAACTGGCTTGACCAACCAATTGGCAGAATTGAAGGAGATATGACGATTAAGAATCCATTTGAAGTAAGAACGAATAAACATCCATTTATCGAATTCATTCAGAAGGTTCAAATGGAGGCAAGTGGCGTAGATATCTCTGTAACCGCATTATTACATAACGAATCAACAGGATTTGCTTCTCGTGTTACGATGCGTGATATTGTTTCAAACTATATTTACCCGAATACGTTAGTCGTTCTATCTTTAACGGGCAAAGATATTCAAAATGCACTAGAAAAAAGTGCGATGTATTTTGTTCTGAATGACGAAGGAGAAATTTCAATTAATCCGAGCTATATTTCTCCAAAACCACAGCATTACAATTATGACATGTGGGAAGGGATTGAGTATACGATCAATGTTTCAAACCCGTTCGGCGAAAGAGTAGAAGAAATTTACTATCAAGGGAAACCGATCGAAATGGACAGGAGTTACCATGTTGTTCTAAATAGTTATCGAGCCACAGGGGGAGGGGATTTTGAGATGTTTAAAAACAAACCGGTCGTAAAAGAAATTCAACGGGATATGGTTGAACTCATAAGTGATTATTTCAACAAGTATAAAACAATTCAAGCGACGACAACAAAAAATTTCACTATTAAAGCTTAACATTTATGAAATGACTTTTGTTGTTCAATGATTAAATCATTAAACCATTTTGAGATAAA
>DATGTE010000047.1:0-7569 GCA_035301985.1 Bacillota bacterium | reverse complement strand
ACTTGCTTTATAATGTATTATATACGGATTAAAGTCATTGTCAACTTGACAATGACAATCGTTTATACACCCATGTTATTTAAGCCGGACGGCCGATTAGGGAAATTTACTCCCTACTAAGTCTGGATTTCATTCGCCCTTTTTCTCTTTCCGTTCATCCACAAACACATCTTTTAACTCATCAACAACCGTCTTTTCCGTCATGGGAACACCGGATCGATACGCCGCGCGAATGACCAAATGTCCGGAAGTCGGAGAAGTGATGAAAACGAAGATAATCCCAAGGATGAGCCGAATGCTAAACAGAGATTCCATCACCCAAAAATAGATAAACGCTCCGACAAGCGTTAATAAAACACCTAATGTTGAACTTTTTGTACCAGCATGAGCCCGGCTGTAAACATCCGGAAAGCGAATCATGCCAAAAGCACTAATGACACTAATGATACTTCCAACTAAAATGAACAAAGCAGCTATCCATTCACCGGTTTCGCCTGCGTTCAATAATAACACCTCTCTCGATAAATTTTGAGAGGGCAATCGTACTAATAAAAGCTAAAATGCCCAGGATAAGAATAACTTCTAAGAAAGCATTCGTTTTGAATAACACAGAGATGACCGCAATTGCAGAAATAAGATTGATACCAATTAAATCCATCGCAAACACACGATCCGCAAGACTAGGCCCGCGAATAATCCGATACACCGACACGCCAATCGCCACAGCGAATAAAGTGACAGAGATTACAAGTATACTTTTAATCACTAACGAGTCACCTCCATAATCGCTTTTTCGAACTTAGCTAACGACTGTAATAAATTGTCCTTATACTTTACGATATCCATCGCATGTACATAAAACACATTCCCTTCAGGAGTGATTTCCATCACGACTGACCCTGGCGTTAACGTCAACAATAAAGCAAGTAAAGGAACTTCCCATTCCCCTTTTAATACCGTCTCATATCTGAAAATACCCGGCTTTAAATCGAGTTGTGGATTCAAAATGGTTTTCAACACGAGATAAGCTGACTGAAACAGCTCTGAATTAAAGATGAGTACAAGTTTTAGAGCGGCATACACTCGTTGCAAGTAAAATTTTTTTCCATAAAATCGATACATGAGGAAAACGATTACGATGCCGACAAGATATCCCGAAATAAACGTGGACAGGCGAAGGATGCCTTCATCCCGAAACAACATCCACAAAAGCGCAATACATAAATTTAATAGAAATTGGACTGCCATTGATCGTTACCTCCTATCCTCTAAAGTTCATAACTCATCACGGTCTGTCTAGTACAGCATCAATATAAATATGTGGATTCATTAACGTATGTGCAGCATCTTTTACATACAGAGCAATCGATTCCGCACCAAGTCCGAGCCCGATTGTTGCACCCGTCAACAGAACTAAAGGAACGATCAAACGTGTTCGTAACGGTACTTGATCTTCTTTACTGATGATCGTCTCACCCCAAAATGTATTCATAAAAATTCGTAATAAGGAATAAAGAATGAAGATGCTTGAAATAAAGGCTAGAGCTAGCAAACCATACGAACCGGCCTGGACTGCACCTTGTCCAACTAAAACCTTCCCAATAAATCCACTCAATGGAGGAATGCCAGTTAAAGACAACAACGTGATGAAAAACATCCATCCTAGTAACGGATAATTACGAATTAAACCACTCATCTCATTAATTTTTGTTCTTCCCGTAAGTGAAATCATCGTACCTGCAAGAAGAAATAGCAACGCTTTGACGAGAATGTCATGAACCAAATAATAGATCGAACCTGCAAACGCTACTTCTGTTGTAACAGCTAAACCGACTAAAATAAACCCAACAGCGATGACCACGTTATAGGATACAATTTGCCGAATATCTTTATAAGCAATCGCACCGATACTTCCGCCGACTAAAGTAAGTCCTGCCATGATCCCGATTAACGTATGGGTAATCTCCGGTTCATGATAAAAAAGCAAGGTAAACGTACGAAACAACGCGTAAATTCCAACCTTCGTCAATAAAGCTCCAAACAAGGCAGCGACCACAGTTGGAGGAGAGCTGTACGTTCCCGGCAACCAAATATACAGTAACAATCCGGCCTTTAAACTGAAGACGATTAAAAATACGATGCTAATCGTCGTTAATAAAGGCGTTTGTCCGACTTCCGCAATTCGTTCCGATAAATGGGCCATATTCAACGTACCGAGCGTTCCATATAAATAAGCCAGTCCAACGAGGAAAAACCATGAAGATAAAATATTAATCGCGACATACTTCAAAGACTCTCGCAATTGTCTTTTCGTTCCCCCGAGTGTAGCGAGTACATAAGAGCTTAACAGCATCACTTCAAACATGACGAACAAGTTAAACAAATCACCTGTTAAAAAGGAACCATTTACACCACCTAATAAAAAAAGCACGAACGAGTAGAAAAATAGTTGTTCTCGCTTCTTTCCAATCGTATAAAAGGCATACATGAGGCTCACCAGCGTCACGAGACTCGCAGTCAACACAAGCAACATTGCAAACGAATCTGCAACGAAAACAATTCCATAAGGCGGTAACCAACCACCAAAGTCTAATCGCAAAATGCCATCTACTTGAATCATTTGTAAAATATAAAAGCTAATCCCGGCGGTTAAAGCAACTGCGCCAAAGCTGACCCATCGTTGAATACGTATATAACGACGGAAAAAGATTAAGATAATCCCAGTGAAAATCGGGATTACCATAGGTAATACAATTAGATTATTCATCTTTTGACCCCCGTAACTCATCAAATTGATGTGCCCCTGTTTCCTGATACGTACGATAGGCCAAAACTAAGAAAAATGCTGTAACAGCAAAATTGATAACAATAGCCGTCAAAATGAGTGCCTGCGGAAGCGCGTCCGTAAATGATGTCACTTGACCATCCACTAACGGCACATTTCCTTTTTTCAAACCACCCATAGCCATCAATAACAGATGGACCGCGTGGGAGAGAACCGCAATCCCTAAAATGACACGGATGACATTTTTAGACAGGATTAAATATGTAGCCACCATCACTAAAACGCCTGCCAGTACAATAATTAATGTTTCCATGACTTACACATCCCTACTTATGCTCAAGATAACCGTAATCACTACACCAACAACCGCTAATGCAACACCAGCATCAAATAACGTAACCGTAGTTAACTCGATTTTTCCCAACAAAGGAACCGGAACCTGTATCGATCCTTGCGTTAAAAAGGATTTTCCAAAAAAGAGTGCACTCAAACCGGTAGCGACAACAATAAACGCCCCCGTTGCCCCAACAATCATAAAATTAAGCGGTAGACCTTGTTCGATTGTCTCAATATCAAATGCAAGAAAAAGTAATACAAACGCCGAGGCTAGAACAAGTCCGGCAATAAATCCCCCACCTGGATGATCTTGACCCGCTATAAATAAGTAAAAGGCCAACGTCAAAATGATAAAGACGACGACTTTCGTAACCATGTGCAAAATGACATCATTGATTTTCATGGTTCTCATCACCCTTTTTTTGCCTATGCTTCACTAATGTGTACACACCTAGTCCACCGATAAAAAGGACAATCACTTCAAGCATCGTATCAAACGCTCGGAAGTCACCTAAAATAGCGTTGACGATATTTTTACCACCGGAAAATTCGTACGCATTTTCAAAGTATGTTGAGATCGTCTCAAACAACTGACCGCTTTTAGCTGATAAACCAACAGCGATAAAGATGAGACCGACAGCAATTGATATACATATGTTGACCATTTTTGTTCGTCGTGGTGTTTTTTCTGGAGTCCATTTAGGTAAGAAATAAAAGCTCAGCAAAAACAATGCGGTTGTAACCGTTTCAATAACCGTTTGCGTAAGCGCAAGATCTGGAGCCCGAAATAGCACAAAGAAAAAGGCGATCGAAAAGCCTAATACACCATTCAGCAATGTCGCCGTCACACGTGACTTCGCGAACAACATAGCAACTCCTGCAACCATCATAATCAACACGAAAATCCATTCATATACGGCCACCGGAGCATCTTCTGTCATATCAAATGACAAGGCACCGGTATAGAGTACAATCCCTCCCGTAGTGACGATGAAAAATAGATAAATATACTTCATATAATCGCGGAGATCACCGGTCATATACCATTTTGTAAACATAGAAGCCCCTGTTTCCAAGCCAGAAATGGTTTTGTTATATACAGTATGGAGCGACCAAGTCTCCGGAAAAATCCGATAAATCCTCTGCCAATGACGCAACAAAGCATATAAAAGACCGCCTACACCGATAATCCCTAAAGTCATCCATACTTCAGGAGTCCAACCATGCCAAGCAGAAATCGTATGCTCAAGTAAATGACTTTGTGAAGAAAAAGATGGGAAAACGCTAAGCATAGCCGGCTGTATCAAATAATGCCCGACCTGATTCGGCGTAAAAAATATACCGATAATAAAAAGTGCTAAAATAACAGGGGGAATAAGCATACCTACTGGAGGTTCAATATCCTTTTTTGCAATCGTTTCCCCTCTATACGTTCCGAGAAACGTTTTAAATACGATGATCATCGAATATACAAATGTAAACACACTGGCAATCCATGCAATGATTGGAAAGAGTATGCCCCATGTCTCTAAAGAGAAAATCGCCAACTCTTTTACAGACAGAGCCGCCGTAAAAAACATCTCTTTACTTAGAAAACCATTAAATGGTGGCAAGCCAGCCATGGAAAAACTACCCATCAAAGCAACGGTAAAAGATACGGGCATAAACGCCATTAATCCACCCAACCGGCGGATATCCCTCGTGCCAATTTGTAAGTCAACAATCCCAACGATCATAAATAGAGCACCTTTAAAAGTGGAGTGATTCACAAGATGAAATAAAGCAGCAAAAATCGCCTGTGTATACAGAACCGATTGAGGACTAGCTCCCAAGTACAAGGCAACTGAACCCATCCCAAATAAACTCATGATTAAACCGAGTTGACTAATCGTCGAGTAAGCAAGAAGCGCTTTCAAATCGGTTTGGCGGATCGCCTGAAATGCACCCCAAAATAAAGTCGTGAGTCCAATTCCACTGACAAGCCAAAACCACAGCTCCTCCCCGCCAAAAAATGGAGTGAAACGAGCTACCAAGTAAATACCAGCCTTCACCATTGTCGCGGAATGCAAATAAGCACTTACCGGGGTAGGCGCTTCCATTGCATCCGGCAACCAAATATGAAAAGGAAACTGACTGGACTTCGTAAAAGCCCCGAGAAGCAATAAAATCATTGCAGGAGCAAAAAGCACATGATCACTATACTGCCCGAACGTAGTGACAACTTCACGAATGCTAAATGTTTCTGTCATGACAAATATCATAATGAAACTCACAAGCATCGCCATTCCACCACTAACAGTGATAAGCAGAGACTTTAACGCGCCATACCTTGACTTTTTTCGATGAAACCAAAAAGCAATGAGCAAAAAGGACGATATACTTGTCAATTCCCAAAACACATACAAGACCATCATATGATCGGAGAAGACGACTCCGAGCATACTCCCCATAAACAAAAGCAAATAAATATAAAAGTGTTGTAAAGATTCTTTCGGAGATAAATAATAAATCGAGTACAACACAACAAGACTGCCAATTCCTGTAATTAATAGACCAAAAATCATACTGAGGCCATCTAAATAAGTTGTAAACTGAATTCCAAATGAAGGAATCCAAGCAAATGTATACGTATATGTATCTCCTCGGGCAATTGTTGGAACATATCGCAGTAAGGAAATCAACAATATAATTGGTACAATAAGTACAAACCAACCGACATGTATGCGTGACCGACGATTATTTATAAACGGTATGATTACGGCTGCTAGAAATGGAATGATAATCACCCAGTGTATCATTGACAAATCCGTTGACAAATTTAAACCTCCAATACAGAACTACTTCTATTGAAACGCATCCTTTTTCCGATTGTAGACACTACATGCAGACAAAAAAATCCTATGAAAATGTGTGCTATAAATACATAACATCAACCACTTGACTAACCGTACAATAAGTTGGATAATTAGAAGCTAAAAGAGTAAAATGGTAACCTGTTTTATGAACTGGCTTCTTATGGGAACTGGCAAAAAACGATAGTGATGTAACAGAAGTTTTATGAGAAAAGAAGACTTACGAACTCAAATGAATCATCATAACAGTTTTTTGCATCGGAGGAGCCCAAACAAAAGTGTATGCCAAAACTGAAATCTCTAAAAATAAACATTCTAAATATAAATTTACGATTCAATTATACACTAAACGTATCTTCTCTGCACTTCAAAAGTTTTGATGACGTGATAAAAAGGTGTGAAAACAAGTCAAAGAAACCAATAAAGTTATCGCTGACTATCATCTTCTTCAGATTAGTCTGATGTTCAAAAAGTGCTGGGTTAAAACTACGATCAAGAGGTGAAATCGTCATGAAAAAGATCAAAGGTCGCATGGATGAAAGTATTCTCGTTTGCGTATATTACGGACCAAATGGAGAACGACTCATCAAGCGCGGTCATAAATTGGCGAGCATTCTAGATTGCCCACTATATGTATTAACAGTGGATCCATTACCGTACGATGAATTTGATGCAGATAAATCTCGTTACGTGGATCAATGGAAAGAACTGGCCGAAGCGTGTGATGTGGATGAATTCATGCTCATTGACAATGAAAAACGCCCCACGGCGAAAGTGATTGCTGAAGTAGCTCACAAATTAAATATCACCCAAATCATTATCGGTCAGACCCCACAAAATAGATGGGAAGAAATTACAAAAGGATCGTTCTCTAACGCCCTCTTACGGGAGTTATCTTTTGTCGATATTCATATCGTATCCATTGATCGAACACTTAGAGGCGAAGAAGATGGTGCTTATGAGCGGGGAGTTCGTGCCTTTTTAAGAAAAGATGAAGATGGCGAATATTACCTCAGCTTCACACGATCTAAAGATAATTATTATGAAGGGATTTTTTATAAAGAAATCGGCACTGACTTCAATAACGGCATCTTTAAATTTGCTAGTAATGGAAAGACGAGTGAAGTGCGTATTGCAGACGATCAAGTTACAAAACCAATCGACATGAAACCGAACTTAAAAAAGGTTTAAATCATCGAGGTCAAGCTCGTTCAACAATGCATGCTTGACCTCTTTTCATGACTCCATTCACCGAACAACAATTAAAACGCTAAAGTATGAAGGAGCTGATCATATGATTGTTCGAGAACACCCAACAGCATATGTCATGATTGAACAAGCCGAACATGCCTATATGTCTGGACAAATGGTTTCACTGTGGAAAAATTCATTGTTCCTCGGAAAAACATATCGACCATCTGTTGAATATGCGATTGAAAAACATGACGATGGTTGGAAAGCAATCGACCAACAGCCATTTTGGAATGATGAAAAACAAGTTCCTTATTCTTTCATCGATTTCCCAACCATTCCGAAAACAATTTTTTATAAACATGGAATTGATGAAGTAGAACGTGTTGATGCCTACAGTGGCTT
>DATGTE010000046.1:0-11745 GCA_035301985.1 Bacillota bacterium | reverse complement strand
ATTTCAAAAAGATGACGGAATTACTCCCAATCCATTTGGATTGAGGGGATAAGGGTTTTACGTTTTTGACTATGCCCAAAAGATTTTTAAGAAAGTAAAAAGTTCTAAGGAGAGAGCTCCCGTAAATGCTTGACAGACTCCTATACAAGCATGTTAATTTAAATTTTTCAATTTACATGATAATCTTAATCTTATAGGTTGTTATTTCATGTCATATAGCTATTAAATAAGGGGGAACATCTATGATAGATGAACGTCAATTTCGTGATACAATGGGGAAGTTTGCAACGGGCATTACTGTTGTGACGACTGAATACGAAGGGGAAACAATGGGGATGACAGTGAACGCCTTTATGTCCGTTTCACTCGATCCAAAACTCATCGCCGTCTCCATAGGTGATCAAGCTCGAATGTATACAAAACTACAGGAGACGAAGGAATTCGGTGTTAGTATACTTTCAGAAGACCAGCGCGATTACTCCATGATCTTTGCTAAACAAAAAGCGAGTGACCAAGCTATCCCTTTCACAAAACTAGATGGAATACCAGTTATCAAGGGATCATTAGCAACAATTGCTTGTAAAGTTAAAGACACAGTCAAGGCCGGTGACCATCTCATTTACATTGCGGAAGTTACCGATTTAGAAGTAAATGAAGGCCAACCGATTTTATATTATGGTGGCGAATATCGCCAGCTTCGTTCTAAATAATTTATATACATGGACCAACCAAATCAAATGGTTGGTTTCTTTCTTTTTCGCTTAACATAGGTCATCCAAATAGTCACGAGAGAAACTTGATCTAGCAAATGATATAGTATAGTTTAGGAATCTTGTAGAAATTTACCTTCTGTTTACGTATAATGAGTGGTAGTATTGTCATGTGGAGAGGGGTTTTTGAACGTGGGTGTAACTAAAGTAAAACAGTCGACAGTGGATCAAGATCATCTAGTCCATTTATATGATGTCATGCTTGAACATGGAGATAAAGAAAATGCACAAAAAATACTAGATCTTTATGAAAAATTTAAAAAAAAGCAGTTTATCGTCAGTTTTGCAGGGCATTTTTCGGCAGGAAAATCTTCCATGATCAATGCCATACTCGGGACTGATATTTTGCCCAAGAGTCCAATTCCAACAAGTGCGAATATTGTTAATATTACTTCTGGAGATGGAGTAGCGCGCGTATTTTTTCATCATGAAGATCCGCTTGAATATAAAGAACCATATGATTTCGATATGATTAAGTCATATTGTCAAGATAAAGATACGATTGCACGTATTGAGTTGAGTACATCCGAAGAAATCATACCTAGAAATTGTTCGATTTTTGATACGCCAGGAATTGATGCCGCGGATGACGCAGATCGCTTAATGACCGAGTCATCTTTACATCTTGTAGACAAAATGTTCTATGTAATGGATTATAACCATGTGCAATCCGAAGTCAATTTGCATTTTTTACAAAAAATGCAAATGATGCACATTCCTTATTACGTAATTATTAATCAAATTGATAAGCACGATGAAAATGAGGTGTCATTTAGCCAATTTGAGCAAAACATCAAACAAACGTTTAATCAGTGGAACGTTACACCAAAAGGAATTTATTTCTCATCGCTTGTTGATCCTAGCGTGGAACATAATCAATTCCCGATGATAAAAGATAAATTGTTTTCACTTTTTAATATGAGTCGTCTAGACGACAAGATGCGTATGGATGAAGCAGTACAGCAAGTCATTCAAGATCATCGACAATACCTACAACAAGCGGCGGATGAACAAATGTCAGAATGGTCAACAAAGGATTCGTTTACAGAGGAAGATCAAAAGCGACTCACGACATTTTTAGAACATATAGATGCTGCTAAAGAGCGTCCAAAAGAAGTTAAGCAGACATTTGATTATGAGCTCAATCAAACATTAAAAAACGCATATTTAATGCCAGCAAAATTACGGGACCAGGCTGCATTATTTCTTGAATCCCAACAAAAAGATTTTAAGGTCGGTTTTTTCGGAACGAAAAGAAAAACAGCACAAGTAAAAAAAGAGCGACTACATGATTTTTTTCATGGATTAAAACAATCGTTTGAGACGAATATTCAATGGCGCTTGCGTGATAAGCTTCATGAAGTCCTAAAACAACATACTATTTCCAGCCAAGAGATTACAGATGATATCCAGAATCTTTCCATCGAATATACGGAAGAAGATTTGCTTCAGCAATTAAAACCAGGTGCACAATTAAACGGGAACTATGTATTGAATTATACAGATGATCTAAGCGTACACATTAAACAGAAGTTTCGACAGGCCGCTCAAGCGATTTGGGAAAAAGTTGATCTGCACGTAACAAATGAAATGAACGAGCAATTACACAAACTAGAACAAGAGAAAAACCGCTTAGAACAAATTTTATATGATCAAGAACAACAAGACACGATTCAATCTACTTTGGAGAATAGGGAAGCAAAACTCACGGATATTTTAACAAATCCTCCTCAAGCATCTGATGACCAAATCAAAGTGCTGGATCAGAAGTTAGAAGTCACCTTTCAAGAGGGACATGAAATGGAGGATCTATCCGAATTAAACGTAGAAGAGACGATTGAACATGCAGAGGAAACAACACGTCCGGCTATACAAACGAAGTATTCAGTGAACCGTGTGATCCCGATGATCGATGAAACCATTGAAACAGTAAAAGCACTACCTGGTTTTCAATCGATGATCGATGACTTAACAGAAAAAGGAAAACGTCTACATGAACGAACATATACGATTGCTTTATTTGGAGCATTCAGTGCTGGGAAGTCATCCTTTTCTAATGCACTGATTGGCAGTGAAGTATTACCGACATCACCGAATCCAACGACCGCTGTCATCAATCGGATTTTACCACCGTCTGATTCACATAAACATGGGACAGTCGTCATTCATATGAAAGATGAGCGAACGCTAGTGGATGATCTTTTAGAAATAACGAAAGATTTCTCTCCACAAGCAGAAGACGTTCCAAGTCTCGTACAATGGATTCAAGCTGAAAAAATACATGAAAATGATGCACTCAATCGAACGTTACAGTCGTTTTTACGAGCTGTGATCGACGGTTACGATCATAATGTCAGCCATATCGGAGAGAAACTCATAATCGATATGGACCGTTTTGAAACGTATATAACGGATGAAACGAAAGCATGTTATATTGAAGCGATGGACCTATATTATGATTGTTCGTTAACGCGTCAAGGTATTACACTTGTCGATACACCTGGAGCGAACTCCGTGAATGCACGACATACGAATGTTGCTTTTGATTATATTAAATATGCGGATGCAATTATTTATGTTACGTACTACAATCATGCCCTCTCACGAGCAGATCGAGATTTTGTCATGCAACTAGGAAGGGTTAAAGAAGCTTTTGAACTTGATAAAATGTTTTTCATTATTAATGCGAGTGATTTAGCTGAAAATGAATCTGAATTAAAGCTCGTAAAAAATTATGTCGAAGAACAATTGTTGCAATTGGGCATACGTTTTCCGCGGATCTATCCATTATCGAGTAAAGAGTCATTGAATGATAAATTAAATGAACAGCCTTTAAATAAACAGATGGCAGCCTTTGAGCGCTCTTTTCACTCTTTTATCGATGATGATTTAGATGCTCTAATGGTGGAGTCAGCTCTTTTTGACATCAATCGTACGCGACAGTCACTTGAAAGCTTAATCGAAACCGTTAATTTAAATGAACAAGAAAAGGACGAATATGAGCAACACCTGTTACACGAACAAAGGCAAGTTGAACAAGTCATCCAGGAAATCGATATTCAGTTAATTGAAGATCGCCTTCGCCATCGAATCGATCGGCAGCTTCACTATGTTAAGGAAAGGTTCTCGATTCGTTTTCATGACTTATTCAAAGATACATTTAATCCAACGACAATTACTGAATCTGGTCGAAAAGCGAAGCCGCAATTACAACGAGCACTTAGGAGTCTACTCGACTACTCAGGGCAAGAGCTGCTCCAAGAAGTACGGGCCGTTTCATTGCGCATAGAAAATTACATGCGTGAATTAATGAAAGAATTAGATGACGATGTACGTAAACATATAGGAAAATTGGAAACGAATTTTATCGTGCCTGGGTTAATGGAGTTGAACATCGAAACCCCTGAATATGTTCCTGCATTTCGGACAATGGATGTTGCCCCTTTTGAACATGCATTAGGAAAATTTAAAGGGACGAAAGCATTTTTTGTAAACAATGAACGGGAAGTGATGAAAGAAGACATCTACGATACACTCAATCCATTCATCGAAGAATATATTATGAATATGTCTGAGCGAATGCATGAAGCATATGTACGACAAAATGAAGGAATCGTCCGGGATCGACAAACCCAATTGCTCGATGAAGTGTCTCGCTACGTCGATCACCATATAACGATGATGTCTCGACAGGTAGATATAAAGCAGTTGCACGAGAAACATATGAAACTAACCGAAATTGTCAGTGGTTGAGAAGAAAAGGAAGAAGTATAAATGACAGAACAACATAACGTTTTATTAGTTGATGGCATGGCATTATTATTTAGAGGTTATTACGCTACAGCTTATCGTGGTAATTTTATGGAATCACGTAATGGAGTACCAACGAACGGTATTTTCCAATTTTTGCGTTACTTTTTAAATGCTGTTGATACATTTCAACCGTCACATGTCATTTGTTGTTGGGATATGGGGAGTCATACATTCCGAACAGAGCTTTATGAGGGATACAAGGCGAATCGTTCCGCCCCACCGAAACAATTAGTTCCACAATTTAATCTTGTAAAAGAAGTTACCTCAGCCTTTAACGTACCGAATATCGGTTTGAAAAACTTTGAAGCAGATGATTGTATTGGTACACTTTCCTGTCAGTATGGAAAACAACATAAAGTGCTTATATTGACAGGAGATCATGATTTACTACAGCTTGTCAATCATCATACGTCTGTAGCGCTTATGAAAAAAGGGATCGGTAACTATGATATTTATACGGAAGAGAACTTTTTTAAGAAAAAAGGGATTGCGCCACATCAATGGGTTGACATGAAAGGACTTATGGGGGATTCGGCGGATAATTATCCAGGGGTTTATGGCATTGGAGAGAAAACTGCTGTTAAACTTTTACGAGAATATGGTACGGTAGAACATATGCTACGTAATTTGAATCAACTCCCGAAAGGCGTACAAACAAAAATAAATAATCATTTGGATATGTTAAATTTATCAAAGCAATTAGCGGAAATTCAATGTGATGCCCCGGTAAAATGTCCTTTGGAAAATGCTGTGTGGATGTTTAACGAGGAACAGGTCCATAGAAAATTTTCGGAATTAGAAGTGGAGCATTTGACGAAATTAATCGTGTAATCATTGATTAGAAGGGTAAGATAAATTGTGCTCTCCCCTGATCGACATTGATTAGATTGGACAGCTGTAATTTTATATTGTATAATACCCTATGGGGTATATTAGGAGGAGGATTACAATGGAATTAGAATTTACTCCGGAAATAAAGAACCGCCTGAAACGAGTGGAAGGACAAGTGCGTGGGATTCTTCGCATGATGGAAGAGGAAAAGGAATGTAAAGACGTAATCAGTCAATTATCTGCTGCAAGAAGTGCTTTGGATCGTGTTATTGCATATATTGTAGCTCAAAATTTACAACAATGCGTTGAAGACCAATATGAAAAAGGGGAAAATTCTTCAGAAGTTGTTAATGAAGCGATTCAATTACTCGTGAAAAGCAGATAAATCTGCTTTTCACAGCACTGTATTGTACAATTAAAAAAATCGCAATTTCACAACAGCATATGACAGCATCTTGAAGTTGTAACATAAAAAGTGCAAATCCCTCTTGCATTTTTTATTTTGACATAGTAATATACCCATAGGGGTAATGGTATAAAGGAGGTTGAGACATGGAAGAGGAAAAAGGGACTACAATTGTCGTATTCAGTGGCGAACTCGATAAAGTAATGGCCGCATTTATCATCGCTAATGGAGCGGCAGCATATGGTCATAAAGTAACGATGTTCTTCACATTTTGGGGTTTAAACACCTTAAAAGATGAAGCAGCGAAGCCGACGAAAAAAGGATTGCTAGAAAAAATGTTCGGCTGGATGATGCCAAAAGGACCGAACACATTAGGACTATCAAAATTACACATGCTAGGTATGGGTCCAAAAATGATGAAAAAAGTAATAAAAAAACATAATGCAATGACCGTACCCCAACTGATTGAACTTGCCCAGGAGCAAGGTGTACGCATGGTCGGTTGCACGATGACAATGGATTTATTAGGAATTCAGAAAGAGGAAATGATCGACGGAATTGAATATGGTGGTGTAGGTGCCTATATCGGTGATGCTGAGAATGGAGATGTCAGTTTGTTCATATAAACTATTATAAATTTTACACATATACTTGTATAGGTATTATATGAAAGGAGGTTGACGACGTCTATGGAGATTAAAGCAGATTACTTTTTAGACGCAAAAGGATTATCTTGCCCCATGCCGATTGTTAAAACAAAGAAGGAAATGGAAAATGTAGAGGTCGGTAAAGTTCTCGAAGTCCAAGCGACAGATCCAGGTTCTCAAGCAGATATTGCTGCATGGGCCGAAAGTACAGGTGAACAATATTTAGGAACGGTTGAAGAAGGTGGCGTTTTAAAACATTATCTTCGAAAATCCGATTCTAAAAAGCACGAAAAGCCGTTAACATACAATGAACAAGCAACATTAGAAGAAGTGGCTGACAAGATGAATGATGAAGATGTTGTGATTCTAGATGTCAGGGAACAGGCAGAATATGCCTTTAACCATATACCTGGTGCCGTATCGATCCCCTTTGGTGAATTAGAGAATCGATACGATGAATTAGATAAAGATGCTCGGATTTATGTCATTTGTCGAACAGGAAATCGCAGTGATTTTGCTGCTAAAGCGTTACACAAAAAAGGATTTAAAAATGTAAAAAACGTTGTTCCAGGTATGACCCAATGGAATGGACCAACGACAAGTATGAATGGAGGCAATTAATCATGAGTTTACAAGCGATTACCGCAAAAGAAATTGCTCGAAAAGTTATCAATCAAGAAAGATTATTTATTTTAGACGTTCGCAATGAATCTGCTTTTAACGATTGGAAAATTGAAGGTAAAAACATTGAAGTGATCAATAAACCGTACTTTGATTTAATGGATGGCGTCGATGAAATAATCGATCAACTACCGAATAATGAACCAATCGTTGTTGTATGTGCGAAAGAGGGATCGAGTAAGTTTGTTGGTGAAATGCTCATTGAAGCAGGGCTAACAGATGTTCATTATTTACAAAATGGAATGCGGTCATGGAGTGAACACCTAGAGCCGATTAAAATCGGTGATTTGTCGAATGGTGGTGCCATTTATCAATTTGTTCGTCTTGGTAAGGGATGCCTTTCTTATTTAGTCGAAGTCGGAAATGAAGCGATTGTAATCGACCCCGTTCGGACAATTGAACCCATTCTCGACTTTGCAAAAGAAAGAGGACTCACAATCAAACATGTGTTGGATACGCATCTCCACGCAGATCATATTTCCGGAGGACGTAAGATTCGCAACCAAACAGGTGCTCGTTATTGGTTACCACCGAAAGACGCTAGTGAAGTTGTTTTTGAATACAATGAGTTAAAAGAAGATAGCGATATTTCACTTGAAAGTGCACCATCTCCGATTAAAATTGTCTATTCACCAGGACATACGATTGGAAGTACATCGATAATCGTTGATGACAAATATTTGTTAACAGGGGATATTCTATTCATCCATTCGATAGGCCGACCGGATCTTGCTGGCAAAGCAGCCGATTGGGCAGGCGATTTAAGAAAAACATTATATGACCTTTATAAAGGGATGTCCGATGACTTATACGTACTACCTGCACACTTCGGAAAAATTTCCGAGCTCAATGAAGATGGTAGCGTAACGGAAAGGTTGGGTACTTTATTTGCCGAAAATGACGGGTTGCAAATTGAAGATGAGCAAACATTTCGTCAAGTCGTTTCAGAAAATTTACCACCTCAACCAAATAGCTATCAAGAGATTAGACAGACGAATATGGGTAAAATCGATCCTGATATCTCTGAACAACAGGAAATGGAAATCGGTCCAAACCGTTGTGCTGTCGAAGAATAAACATAAAAGTCTTTTAACAAAACAATAGGGAGGAAGCAAAATGGATATTCAAGTTAAAAAAGTATTAGATGCAAAAGGATTGGCATGTCCAATGCCGGTCGTACGTGCAAAAAAAGCGATTGATGAACTACAATCTGGGGAAGTTTTAGAAGTTCATACAACAGATGAAGGATCAAAAAGTGACCTCACGGCATGGGCGAAATCAGGTGGCCATGACATGTTACAACAAACAGATGAAGGAGAAGTTTTTAAGTTTTGGATTCAAAAGAAATAAAGATCACCTTAAAAGTCGCATAAGGTGAGGAGTTCTATATTTTAGGCTGACCGAAATCACCTCTTGTTGTGATTTTGGCGTCAGCCTCTTCATTTTACATGACCTATCAATCGTCAACTGTTCATGTTGAAAAGAGGTGAGAGAACTTGAGTATTGATTTGATCGTTGTATTATTTCTAATCGGCTTTATCGGTTCCTTTATTTCAGGGATGGTCGGAATCGGTGGCTCCATAATAAAGTATCCGATGCTACTTTATATTCCACCGTTACTGGGTGTCGGTTTGTATTCTGCAGCTGAAGTTGCAGGCATCTCAGCGGTACAAGTGTTTTTTGCTACGATCGGTGGTGTTTGGGCTTTTCGAAAAGGTGGTTATTTAAACAAGCGTTTAATCATTTCGATGGGAGTTGCTGTTTTACTCGGTAGTTTTCTCGGTGGATTTGGCTCTGATTATTTGTCTGACAATGTGATTAATCTTGTGTACGGGATCATGGCCATCATTGCTGCAATCATGATGTTTGTACCTAAGAAACAAATCGATGATGTTGAAAATGGGGAAATTGATTTCAATGTTCCCGTTGCCATAATAAGCTCATTCATCGTCGGCATTGGTTCTGGAATCGTCGGTGCAGCTGGGGCATTTTTACTCGTTCCAATCATGCTCGTCATTTTGAAAATACCGACACGCGTAACCATTGCATCTTCATTAGCAATCACATTTTTATCATCTATTGGGTCTACCGTTGGTAAAGTGATTACCGGACAAGTGTTATATGGACCGGCAATCGTTATGATTATCGCTAGCTTAATTGCCGCCCCTCTAGGAGCAAACGCAGGAAAGAAAATGAATACGAAGATTTTACAAGCTATCCTGGCCATATTAATATCGGCAACTGCGATTAAAATTTGGATTGACATTATTTTTTAAGCGTATAGGGTAAAATTAGAGTTGTATACACCTCAAACGGTTTAATTGTTCATTCACTATGGTTGATGAAATATGTACATGAACAGTCTGAATCAGCAAATGATTTTTGAAAAGAGGTTGGTAAACGTGTCAGAACGAAGATTTAACCCAGCTCATCTGAAAAAGTTAGATGATCCGAAACGAAGACAATTACTCCCCCTTGATCAAACATTATCTTTACTTACCATTCAAGGAAAAAAACACGTACTTGATTTAGGTGCAGGTACAGGATATTTCACCATTCCTGCAGCAAGAGCAACAGATGGTACAGTGTATGCCTTGGACATTGAACCGAAGATGTTATCCGTCTTACGAGATCGCGTGACATCACAAGGTTTAACAAATGTACAATTAATCGAAGGTCCGATTGAAGATGTCCCTATGGAGGATGAAGTGGTTGATTACGTTATTGCTTCGATGGTATTGCATGAAGTGGAACCCTTATCAAAAGGCTTACAGGAAGTGGGTCGCTTATTAAAAAAAGGGGGAACTTGCTTATGTGTGGAGTGGGAAAAAGTAGAAACAGATCAAGGTCCACCCCTAAACCATCGGATTCACTCGAAGACGATGAAGGATAAACTTGAACAATTTGGCTTTAAAAATATTTGTATTTCCTTTCCGTCTCCCGAAATTTATACAATCACTTTTGAAAAATAAGTACGTTGATGTTGTAAACCTGTATCAAAGCTGATACAGGTTTATTTGTTTATTCACATCTTTTCGTTTATTCAATCATCTTCATACAAAGATATTTCTTGGATAGTATAAGAAAACAGGAGGTGATGAAGGTGACCGTAGCAACACAAATGCAAAAAGCGATTGCAGATAGTCAATCACTTGTTTCGAGCTTAAATACATTTGCTTTAGAAACAGAAGACCAAAACGCTAAACAGATGTTTCATAATATGGCACAGCAACAAGAGGCAATTCTTAGTAATTTGAATGCACGCTTACAATATATTCAAGAAGAGGAACCACAGTTTAAACAATAGCAGAAAAGAAAGACCATCACAATGATGTGGTGGTCTTTTATGAATAGCAGATAAAAGAATCACATCCCCATACAGCCATGTACACAACTTCTCCACATGTTTGCTCCAATTGTGAAATCAAAAGCATTGCGAGCATTCATAAATCCATTTCATAAATCCATTATAGAAAACGAGGATTTTTCTAGTTTACATAATATATATTATCGGAAGTCAGACTTGATTTTACATATAATATCTCAAAACATAAGTATACTTGTGATAGTGAGATAGAATTTCAATTTTGCAATGATGTGATTCATTGTTTAGTTCATTCTTTGTGTATGGTTCTATTCTCTATATATTGATGCATGCACTCATTCGGATGATCTCGTATGGGACTTAGGTCGTTATCGTGTATACGGTGTAATTATTTTGAAAGGATTTGGTTCAATTTTACCTTCCGTTAATTTGTGTAATTTATGCAATCGAATAAAGATGTTTGGTCCATTCCATTTACAGTGTTTCGCATGGAAGCTATTAAATATTTATTGACGTTTTGTCTCCTTCTTTTCTGTTTACAATGTGAATAAATTCACATAGAAGTGAAACTCAATGGTATCTAAATTTTATCCTCTATCCGTGCAATTTTATATTATTTTATTAATTGTCGCAGCGCTTTTGAACGTTGTTTTCGGGGATAAAAAGGAATCGAAAGTTGACGTACCGTTAAAACAACAAATTAAAAGTGTTTATCAAGATGAAAAGTTGTGGTTGTTAAGCTTATTTTATTTTATTACATTCGGTGTCTTTATAGCATTTACGATTTACTTACCGAACTTTTTAGTCTCTCATTTCGAGTTGGACAAAGTGGATGCGGGCTTACGAACAGCAGGATTTATCGTCATTGCGACATTATTACGGCCGGTCGGTGGTTGGCTTGGTGACCGATTTAATTCCTTTAAAATTTTAATGTACGTATTTGCAGGACTCACGCTCGGCGGAATTTTATTAGCGTTCACCCCTTCCCTCCTCTTGTACACGATCGGTTGTATCGGTATTGCCATTGCAGCGGGGATTGGTAATGGAACGATTTTTAAACTCGCGCCTCTCTACTTCCCCGATCAGTTAGGGATTGTCAACGGTATTGTTTCAATGATGGGAGGATTAGGTGGTTTCTTCCCACCGATCATGCTCTCCGTTTTATTCAGTTGGACGGGCCACTACGCAATTGGCTTCATGTTACTGTCCCAAGTCGCTTTAGCGAGTTTAATTCTCGTCGTTTGGATGTATAAACAAGACCAACAGGAAGTA
>DATGTE010000045.1:0-7764 GCA_035301985.1 Bacillota bacterium | reverse complement strand
CATCGGAATCGGACGTGGGCGATCTCCTTCCCAATACGCGTCCATTTCTTTCGCTTCTTGTTGTAGGGCTGCGATGACTTGTAAGGCATCTTCCCCTTTTGTCGGGAGGGCGGTTTGAAATAAAGTCGCTTCTTCTAATTTCACGAGCCCTCGGCCGGGAATTTCTTCAATTTCGAGTTCGGTTCGACCGATGATGGAACGAACTTCTGTATAATCAATTAAATACAACGGTATTTGCACTTTAATATTCGATTGTAGTGGCATGCGCAAGGCGTTTTGGCGACCAGCACTAATGATGAGGTGGATGCCAACACCTCCGCCTTCGCGGGCAATTTGCGTGATTAATGCATTGAAATCATCGACAAAATCGGTTTCACGAACGCTGTCATAGTTATCAATGACGATTAAAATATTCGGGACACTTTCGCCACTCGCTTGTTCATACATGGCGATATTTGCGACACCATGTTTACTCAATTTTCGTTTACGTGTTTTCATGTTTTCTTGCAATCGGCGCATCAATTTACCGATTTTTTCAGTTTCATCGATCATCAGCGTGTCAGCAACATGTGGCAGATCTTTAAGTGGTAATAAACCATTCGTCCCAAAGTCTAATAAGTACGTATGCAATCGGCCTGGGTGATGTGTCCGTGCTAAATCCATAACGACGGTCTGTAAAAACGTCGACTTTCCATAACCCGGACTCGAAAGGACAAGAATGTGGCCATCTTTCGCTAAATCAACCGATAACGGATGCTGGTCTTGCAACTCAGGAAAGTCGGCAAAACCGATTGTTGGCATTAATGGCGCTTTCTCTCTCTCCCAAGCCATCGTATAGTCGACTTCATGTATATCAGGTAAATAGATCCGTTCTTGTAACGGTGGTAACCATGGCCGTGGTAACGGCTCGATTTTCTGTTGTTCCGTATAATCCGCAATATAGTCAATGACTGCATCGAGCTCGGTAACAGTTTTTTCTACTTCTTTTTGTTGATCAAGTCCACTCAAGTCTTCCGTTAAAATGTCATATTGTCCTAGCTCGTTAATCGCATAAACGGTCGTATCAATAAATTCTTGATCATCCTGGTCGGGAACATAATCGGCTCCACTCCATGCACTTTGAAAGAGTTCATAGATTTCATTGTTACCAACTTGTAAGTACGCTCGACCCGGTAGTGTAATTTCTGCCGCATCGGGTGTTTTCAAAATTTCATTAGAGTCACGTGCATCTTGGACTTTCAACGCTAATTTAAATTTTGAGTTCGACCAGATTTGATCATCGACGACGCCACTTGGTTTCTGCGTAGCTAAGATGAGATGAATACCTAACGACCGACCGATTCGCGCTGTCGATACGAGCTCTTTCATAAAGTCGGGCTGTTCTTCTTTCAACTCCGCAAACTCATCGGAAATGAGGAATAAATGGGGCATCGGTTCGGATGCTTCCCCTTCTTTAAAGAGCTTCTGGTATTGATTAATGTGGTTGACATCGTGTTCACCGAAAAGCCGTTGCCGCTTTTCCAATTCTGCTTTGATGGAAGCAAGTGCACGCATCGACTGTGCTCCGTCCAAGTTCGTAATCGTTCCGAGCAGGTGAGGTAGCTGATTAAATAGATTCGCCATCCCACCACCTTTATAGTCAATCAGTAAAAAAGCGACTTCATACGGATGGAAATTGACAGCTAACGAAATAATATACGACTGAATAATTTCTGACTTACCGGAACCTGTTGTCCCTGCCACTAAACCGTGCGGACCATGGGCTTTTTCATGTAAGTTCAAGTAAACAAGATCATCTTTTCCACGTAAACCGAGTGGTACAGCCATGCTTTTATACGTTTCATTTTGTGCCCAGCGGTGGGCTACCCCTAACTCTTCAACTTTTTCCACCCCGTACATTTCCAAAAAAGTCACCGTCTCAGGTATCGAGCTTTTCAATGTCTGTAAGTGATTCAACGGTGCTAGAGCACGGGATACATCTTCTTTATTAAAGCCATTTGGAAAATGATCAGGCGTAAAAGCTTGGTTCACTAATTCACCTTCCTCTAAAATGATATTTCCACGATTTGCATCGAGAATGTCAATCACCGTTGTTACATGTTCGGGTAGAGATTGCATGACATCTTGTACGAACACGAGGGAGACACCGAGTTCGCTCGGGTCTTCGTCAAAAAACTCCATAATTGTATGATCTAAAATAATTTCTTCATCGGTGATTAAAATCGTGTAATGAGGTGAAAAGTAAATCTTTTCATTTTTGTTCGATTTCTCTTCAACAGCTAGTTTTCTTTCACTTAAAATTTGATACAACGTGTGTAGTACTTGATCACGTGAACGTTCATGATAGACAAATCCGCGAACGTTTACATCCTTTAAACGTGCATGGGGAAGCCACCTCATCCAATCCCACCACGACTTCTCTTCTTCAGGAAAAATAACGATAAATTGTAAGTCATGATAACTATGAAAAAGAGCCGTCTGCATCACTAATAATTGTAATTGCTCAAGGACGAGATTCCGTTGGCCAATATAACCGACAGGCCCATTGATTAAAGACGTTGCAATCGGTACATTAGAGATTTCACGATATTGTTCGTGTAACGTTCGGGCTGCATCAACAAGTTCATCTTCATGCTGCGTAAACTCTTCTTCATTGAATTCGGTCTCAAAACTCGAGTCAATCTTTCCAATCCCTACTCGATACATTAAAAAGTCATGATGATACATCGTTTTCTCGTATGTTCGGGCATCCACTTCCATCGCCATCTGACGAATTTGTTTGATATCGGGATAATGATAGTAGAGTGCGTGTCGTTGTTCTTCACTTATTTCATATAATTCTTTTGTTTTACGCTGTAAATAAGCTTTGTAACTTTTAATTCTGTGCTTCGTATCTTTTTTATATTGCTTTACATTTTTTACATACGATGTAATTGAAAAGATGACAGTAACAACGGTTACCGAGAGCATAACGATAATATAAATTCCCCGTGGCCGAAAAATAGAAACAATCCCCAATGCAGCAATCATGACGAGAGGTGGGACAATCGTACGCGCTAATTGCTCGCTCGGCTTTGACGGTTTATTCGGTGGTTTGGCAATCGTTTGTTTTTCTTCAGGCTCTCGGTAAATGATGCGCGGCGAACGATGATAGTCCGGGTATTCATCATCGTAAGGGTAATCTGATTCCAGCAATGGTACGAGTTTTGAGACGAATCGTTCTTTTGGTGCTACCATTTGCAAATCTTCTTGACCAACAATGATCATAACCCCATCAAAAAATAGCTCATCACCTGCCTCAACAGCAATGTTATCGGTTACTTGTGCGTAGTTATGGTAAACAGAGCCACGATGCAGTTCGAGATCAAAGCTCGCTTTCAATTGATCTCGCAACAAAACAAAGTCAATCTCTGTCTCTTTCACACTCACATCATCATAGTTATGGGCACCGAATGTTATATTGAATTGGTTTGATATATCATAGGCATGCCAGTGCTCTGAATCTAAATCAAGTAAATAGAAGTTCATCGGTGAATGGTCGATATCCAAGGACAACTTCTCTCCTATACGTAATGAGTTATCCTCGATTTGACATTTTGTACCATCCCAATCGACGAGCACTGATTGTTCTAACTCTCTAAAAGTGACTTCATCTGTCCATTTATTCCCGATAACCATTTGTTGCTGATCTTTAGGTAAATGACATTTATGCAAATGTTTTCCGTAGCTGATGACTAATATGAATTGTGCCACCTTACCTTTTCCTCCCCTAACCAACTAAGCGTATTATATTTAACAGAAGTGCATCGTTGAAAATTGATCTTTATTCATGAAGGCAATAAAACGGCTCTCTAATCTTTTTTCTCTTTGTCTGTATCTGTTTTCTTTGTATCTTTTGTATCTTTTTCTTTTTTGTCTGTTGACTTTTTATCTTTTTTCTTCGTTTTCTTATTTTTCTTCTTATCTTTTGACTTACTGCTTTTATCTTTTTCCTCATCGTCTTCCTCAGGAAGGAGATTGTATTTTTCTCGATATTGATCCAGTTCTTCTTGTGATTTGCTCACCGCTTCATCGCGCTCAGAACCGCTTAAGTCTGGGTCATTTTTATCTTGTTCAATTTTTTTAACTAGTCCATACATAATCAATTGTGGATCATCTAAATATTTTGCTAAATCAAGTGATTGTTCAAAATCACCTTGACCATTATGGATCCAATACAACAAATAGCTCTCTTCGCTTTTTAAACTCACATTTTTTAAGATGACTTTTTTTTCTTCAGCCGATAATTTTTCAACTTTTACATAAGAGTAGGCTAAAATATACTTCACTGACTGTGGTAGTTTTTCTGGGTTTTCTTTTTCTAAAATCGAAATCACTTCTCCGTAATCCGTAGCAAGAAATTTCTCGTGTGCTGTCATTAATTTTTCATTGTACGGTATTTTTACAAATCCAATATATGCAAGCGGAGCAGCCAAAAGAATCGATACAATCATCATGATGACCGACAATCGCCTAAACAACTGATAACGTTGTTTAGAAACAAGTTGCATGTTTTTCTCGGTCATTGTTTGTTCTTCTCGATAACTCTTTTGTAAAAAGTGAATAAATTCACCAAGATCATGAATCGCATTGACTTGGCGCTCAAACTCGGTTCCTGTTGCATGTTGTAGCGATCCCGAATAGAGCTGATCAAATGTGTACTTTTTGGAAAATAAGGCGATCGCCAAACATTTAAATTGCTTCAAAAATTGCTTTTCATCCATTTCATAAGGGGGGACTACATCACGTATTCCCCGATAAATAATCATGGGCATTAAGTTATCATTAAATAGCAGATTATTGGGATGGAGGAAAAATGTCATTCTTGTGTTTATCAAGTGCTTCAGTGAGGCAACATTGCATAGTAAACGTAATTTTTCGTTGCGACCGAGCGCTTTTAAGTCTTCCCATTTATTTTGATTTGGATCAACGGTGAAAGAGAAAATCAACAAATCGTCTTCTTCATCAACCATTAATGGAACAAAAAAATCGGAGGGTTGTGTTATCAACCCTAATTGTTTTATATTTTTTACACGTGTTTGTGATTTCGATAACTGTAATATCCATTGATCTTCTTTCACTTCAAACCGAAGAGGGAGCGAGTCAAACTCGATTGTCTTTTCTGTCATATGCTTTAACTCCTTCATAAAGTAAACTTCCACCAGCGAGGTATACCTCACAGATGGGCTCGTCAATGATTTAGGATTCGTCAAATTCTACAATATAAAGTGATCCATACTTCATTTGATTTAAATCATCATCTCGTTTCGACATACGATTCATTTGTTGGATGTGATTGACAAGCCTTCGCTGCCTCTATCCAAACCTTTAGCTGGATCCATTTATGTGTGTCGAAGAGATCATCCTTAAAGAACCGTTAATAAATCGCCATCTGCAACTGGATAATGGAGTAAAATATCATCATCCGATAACAATAAATTTTTTGTGGCAACCTTAATCGCAAAACGAGAACCATCAGAAGGTTGAATTTGCAATGTATCCATTAAGTTTAATAACAATGATTTAACGGATTGATGGGCAGGTATACGTAAATCATAGATACCTGCCTCCCAATTTCGGAAATCGATGGTAACATTGACATGTGTATTTTTGGACATTTCTCATTCCCCTAGCTGGTCATTTTATTGAAGATCGCATAAACACCACCACACAATAGAAGGACAAGTCCGGCTATAGTCGATAAAAGACCCTTGCTTACAGATTCTGTATGTGGATCTTCCTCATTTGCTTCGTTCACTTCCGATGATTTAGGAGGTGTATAATCACTCGTAAACAATGTTTCTTTTACATCATCTAATGTTGCATTCGTAGCATCTTCTTCAGACACTTTGAAGATCGATTCTTTCAAGGTGTTGGATGACTTTTTTTGTTCATCTTGTTTACGAGTGATAATCTCTTTCGTTTCCTCCTGCAAAAGTTCTGGAAAGATTTTTTCCATTTCCGTCTCCACATGATCCGATTGGTTTTTAAGGTCGTCTTCACGAATTCGGTCTGTTTCAAAGTACATTTTCCCTTTATTTTCAGGAGAGTCTTTAGCTGAAACCTCAATTGATTCCACAATATCCATCGCCATAAAACAAACGATAAAGATACTAATCCATTTCAACAATCCCTTCATCATCCATCTCCTCTTTCTTAGGTGTGCGATATAAGACATACAGATTCATTACAAGGCCCAGTAAGAACAGGACGACAAGAACAGCAAAAATAATCAGTAATGACTGTTGATCCGCTAATCCTTCTGAAACTTTGATTAACGATGTTTCAACGTATTGAAGTGGAGAATATTGGCGAAGGTTTGCAATGAACGGCAGTTTGTCAAAGCTAAACCCTAGTGACTCTGTTAGGAACAAATAGAAACTAAACATGACGAGCAACAAAAACATACCTATCATTTTTAATTGTCTTAATAAATAGGTCGCTATGAGTAACATCGACATCATCATTAAAGTCACAAGTACAATCCAGATTATTACTTCTGTTTGACTCATTTGCAATAAATAACCGGAGAGCACACCGATGATTATTCCTTCAACTGCACCAATCCCTGCCGTAATCAGTGTGACAGGTAAGTTGTTTTTAATGATTGGCTGGTTTTCTACAAACAGTTCCTGCCTCTCCATACGCTTTTGATGATAAGTAGAGATCACGTAAGCTGTAAATAAGGATAGGAGGAAAAGGATTAATACTATAAAATATGGTGTAAATGTCTCATCTCCTATAATCATACCTTCGTTTTGTGCATCGACAGGACTTGATAGGAAATCATATAAATCTTCGTTCGGTCGATCACCGATACGGCTATTCGCCAATACACCAGCAAAATTATCCGCAAATCCTTGGTTATCTACGAGTTGATCGGTCAAGTTATTCGACAATTTTTCGGCATCGTTAACGAGATCAACCCCGCTCTTCTGAATGTCTCGAGCTTGTTTATCGACCTCGTCTAGTGCTTGATAAATAGGTTCAGCTGACAAGCGATTACTTCTTGCTTGTCTTGCTAATGTTTCACTCTCTCTTAGTAAGGATGTTAATTCACTATCCAACGTAGCTATAAGTGCTGTATGGTCCTGATTCTCTTTTTTCGACATGTCTATTGGTCTGTCTTGATTGTCTTGTCTGTCTTGACTGTCGAATACAGCTGGGGTCTGTTTCGTGCTCGGTTCACGCTGGGTATCTAAATCGTTAAGTATGTCTCCTACCCCTGTATTAATCTCTTCTGCCTTCTCCGATGTATCAATCACTTTTTCCACGATTTGATCGGTATCTTGGTCAATCTCATCAACGAACTTATTGTACTGATTGACTTGAGTTTGTAATTCTACCGTAGGATGTTGAACTTCTTCCATGATCTCGTCGATGACACCATCAACTAAATGATCTTCGAGAAATGTGGCGAGATCTTTATTATTTAATGAATGATGTAGTGAGTTCTTTGTTGATAAATCGGATAGACTTCCTTCTTCTAATTTTCCTTTTAAATCAGGTTGACTCATGTCGAACCCAAAATATAACTCATACAATGATAGCAATTGTTGATAATCTTTTACTGTATCAGATGCTGCTTTAATCAATTTCTTTGTCGAATCATCCTCTGTTAAAGGAGATGTGACTTGGTGATGAACATAACTATTCGTAATTTCCTCTGGTGGTGTTTCTTCCTCATCATTCTTGTCTTCATCTTGATCGTCTTCTTCATCTTCT
>DATGTE010000044.1:0-13764 GCA_035301985.1 Bacillota bacterium | reverse complement strand
AAAAATACGAGCCCCATTCCGAGTAGTGTCATTTGATACCTTCCTGTGGATAGGCCGTCAATCATTTCAACATCAAGAACCGCTTTTCCAGTAATCACTGTCGTCATTTCGCCTAAAGATTCACGTTGTAAAAATTGGTCTAAATCAGTGATGAAATCCTGTAAATGCTCCGTTTCTAAGTGCTTGATCCCAACGGTCATCACGCCTATTGTCATCTCTTCATTCATGAACATGTTTAACTGTTCCTCAGGGATATCCGCTAGAAAATCGTCAATGTCTTCTTTTTTTGGCAACTCATGATCATTGATCAACTTAAGAACACTTGATAGTGACTTTATTTCGACAACAGTGTCTGGAAACTCCTCTTCAATCGCTTCGGTCAGATCATCCATCCACGTCATCGTTTGATACGAAGTGATGTCCTCCCCCTCATAGACGATAGAAATTTGATCCGTCGTGCCAACGATATCTCGCAATTTATGAATATCCTTTAGCGCCTCTGTATCCTGTGGCATAAACGATTCGACATCCGTCTCGACTCCCGCATCCACATCAAGCCAAATACCAATCATTGCCACTGTGAACGCCACAACAATAATCACCCAGCGGAGGGAAATAATCGTATTCGTCAAACGGGACAACAGTCGACTCGGCTTTATACGTTTCTTTTTTTCGTTACGCTTTTTATTCACATGATCTGTCGTAAAAAAGGAATCCCTACTAAACAACAGCGGTATTAATAAAAATATACCTAGCATAAAACTGACAATTATCCCAATCGTTAACATTTTACCAAAATCTCGAATCATCGGCACAGGCGATGTATATAAAGCGATAAAACCGAGGGCTGTAGCAATTAATGCCGTTCCAACAGCAGGAACCATTTTCGTAATTGTTTTGAGCAAGCTCTTCTTCGCCTTCTGTTGCTTATTTTTTTCGTCATGCATCGTAATCCTCCTCCATCGTCATTTCCTCTGCATAGCGGTTTTGGAATTGTATTGCATAATCAATGCCGAGGCCGATTAAAATGGGAAAGACCGCCATGGACACCATCGTAATTGGAATTTGGAGCCATCCCATCAAGCCAACCGTTCCCACAACGGCCACGAGAATCGTCACGAGAGGCATGAGACGCCACTTCACCTTAAAAGTAAACGTTAAAACAACTAGCATCATCGCAATGGCTAGCCCCATCATTTTTTGCATGCTCCCTTTCATGGACGTGCGAATGCTATCATCAAGTACGGGCTTACCGGAGGCCATCATGTCCAAACCTTCTATTGGATGAGCATCGATATATGATTGAACCTCATTAACGACAGCACTTTTATCTGCATCATCTGTTTGTCCGGAGAAGGTAATCATCATGATCATATATTGATCATCAATGATAAATTCCTCAAACATCGGTCGCAGCTTGCCATCGTCATCAAAAATCATTTGCTCAAGGGTTGCTTGTTTTTCAGGAAGCCCAGGAGTCATGATATCCGCATAGTCATCAAGTGTCGCCAACTGTTCGCTCATCGTTATTAAATTTTCTCCCATCTCGCCTAAACCTTCTCTCAGTTCTAACAAATCAGCAGATTTTTGCTGTTGGTTTTTTTGCATCGTTTCCAATTGTTCTTCTTGCCGAACGAGCCCTTCCTCGATTCCACTCAAGCCTGTCGCCGTTCGGTTTGCAACTTCTGGAAGTTCAGACCCATTTGTCGATACTTCCTCCATTTGTTCGCCCAACTGATTTAAATAGGTGTGCATCTCATTCATCTGGTCCAATTGCTGTTCTTCCATAGGCATTTGTTCCATCAATTCCTCGAAGCGATCGGCTAACTCAAATGTTAGTTCACTGAATTGTTCGTAGCCTCCTACGAGATTGTCCGTCCCTTCCGCTAATTTCTCTTGTCCTTCAATCATTTTCTCCAATCCATCATACAAATCAGCCATCTGCTGATCTACATCCGGAAATTCACTCTCCCCGGAATCATTTTCAAGCATTTCTGTATGGATTGCGTTCAGTTGTGTACCTATTTCTTCTAAACCAGCGATGATGTTTTGCAATCCGTCGGCATAGGATTCTGCTTGTTTTTCTGCTATATGCTCCACTAACGTCACAGGACTGACCACACTATAAACAGAATCTTTTGCTGACAATTCTTTTTCCAAACCTTGCATATGCTGTAAATGGTCCGGAGTTAGTAATGGTTCGGACTCGGTTTCGTACACGACGACGATGGATTCACCACCGAAATGCTCCTCTAGTTGTTTATTTTCCTTGTATACTTCTGTATCCGCACCGACGAGCGTATCATCACCTGTCGCCATATAGATATTTCGTACGCCAACTCCAATCATGATAATCACGATAATCGTAATCACAATCGATTTAATCGGATGTTTCATGAGTAATTGGGCTAACCTTTTACGTCCCTTCATTTTATACACACCCCTTTTATGAATGTTAGTACAAACTTCAAGATAGACCATCCTCCCCCTGTTCGTTCATTTGTGGTTCGTAGATCTTCAATAGTGGGACCATTTCACACATCGAATGGCTTCGTCTGCTACATCTTTATCATATCAACTACAACGCTCCTCTACTTACTTTAAAACGCACCGCGAACTTCCTTGTCCCATTGAGCGTCCTTTTAATCGCATGCTTATACTAACAATGTAAGTTTGTACTAACATACATAATAAAGATTATGAATTCCTTTGTAAAGCTTTTTCTTTTTTTATAACAATTTATTGAAACTTCCCAGCTATTCATTCGTACTACATGAAGAAAGAAAACGACAACATGTTCAAAAGTGAAGAATTATACCTACCCATCATCTGATCAGACACTCGTATTCTTTCTGGCCATCCGCAATCATATATTTAACTAAGTTTTCTTTAAACATTTAAGAGCACAAAGAAACATATCATTTTAAGCCAGAACCTTCCTCCCAAGAAAAATTAAGAAAGGTTGTGTCCGCTTTTATGGAAATGATGTTATCGGTTGAAGGATTAGAAAAATCATTTAAACATAAACAAATCCTTAAAAATATCTCCTTTACTGTGCAAAAAGGAGAAATCATGGCTCTTTTAGGGCCAAATGGTGCAGGCAAGTCAACGACCATCCGAAATATCATGGGGATTATGTATCCCGATCAAGGTAACATTCGCTTTCAAAACGATGCGGAAATCCCTCGCCACAAAATCGGCTATCTTCCAGAAGAAAGAGGATTGTATAACAATGTTAACGTCATGGATATGTTACTTTATTTAGCTGATTTAAAAGACTATCCTACGAAAAAGGCTCGTGAGCGAGCACTTTACTATTTGAAAAGGTTCGATTTAAAAGGAAAAGAACACGTTCATATGGAAGAGTTATCAAAAGGTATGAGCCAAAAGGTTCAATTCATTGCTTCCATGATTCATGAACCTGAATTGCTTATTCTTGATGAACCGTTTTCAGGATTAGACCCGGTGAGCCAAGATTTATTTAAAGAGGAAATTCGTAACCTTGCGAATAAAGGAACAGCCATTCTTCTCTCCTCTCATCAGATGAACCTCATCGAAGAAATGTGTGACCGCTTGTTTATGATGCAACGAGGAGAAAAAATTGTTTACGGAACGTTAGATGAAATCAAAACAGAATACGCTAATTTTAAATGTACTGTTAGGGGGCCGAATCGTCGTACGGATTTAGAACAAATCGCAGACGTCGAATCGATCGAGCAAACTGGAGATACATTGACTCTTTACCTATCTAAAGACGTCCACCCTGCAACATGGCTCAAACGCTTACCAGACCATCTCATCATTCATGAACTAACGATTGACCGCATTTCACTCCATGAAATTTTTATCGATGTTGCCACCAATAAAAACTTACTACAAGAAGTAGGTGAAACCTATGCGTAATGCTATGAAAGTAGCCAAATGGGAAGTTAAACGCAATTTAAAAAACAAATCGTTCATCATTGGACTCTTCGTCACTCCAGTTTTATTTTTCGGATTTATGCTCATCGGTAGTTTATTTAGTGATTCGGACACAGATAAACAACTGACACACGTATTTATTCACGATGAACTGAACATATTTGACATGCTACAGCCTGCTGTTCAAGAACAACAACTGAATTGGAAAATGGCTGAAGCAAACGTCTCTGAAGATAAGCTATCAAAAAAATTATCATCACAGGAACAAACCGCTTATCTCATTCTAGATGAACGAGTGCTTGATGAAGGAACCATCCCTGTCTATACGAGTGATGATTTAGGTCCAATGTTCATGAACGAACTTCATGCTCTCGAAATGCCACTCAAAATTTTACAAATGAAAGAACTTGGATTCACAGATGAAGAAATCGCTTCTCTATCCGAACAATTTGTCTTTAACGAGACGACTGCAACTGATTTAGAAAAAGGGAATGAATCTGGGAGGAAAGAACAAGAAGGGGGATTGGGTGATGATGCCTTAAAACGCATCATTCCTGGAGTGTTTGCTGGTTTAATTCTCCTTTCCATCGTCTTTACTGGAATGTACATTTTTCAAAGTGCTTCCCAAGAAAAGAAAGATAAAATCGCGGAAATCATTTTATCTTCTCTCACACCTGGGGAATTAATGCAAGGAAAAATTATCGGTTATTTTGTGTTAGGGCTTGTGCAAGCAATGATTTTCCTCGCATTTACAGTACCGTTTGCGATTTGGAAATTAGATATCCCGGTATTTACATATTTATTCGCACCGGAAACAATTCTGCTCGTTACGATTGCCATTCTCGGATATTTATTGTTTTCAGCACTTTTCGTCGGTATTGGAGCAACGATGACTGACGTTTCATCAGCTGGACAATTCCATGGGATGGTTTTAATGCTACCTTTTTTACCATTTATTTTTATTGGACCCGTACTTGCGAATCCAAGTGGATTATTCGCTCAAATCGGTACGTACATTCCTTTTACAGCTCCAGGTGTTTTGCTTTTACGTTTAACAATTCTTGAAGAGTGGCCTTGGCTCGAAATTGTTATTTCGTTGACCATACTGATCGCAAGCATTGGGCTCTTTATGAAACTGGCTGGAAAAATATTTAAAATCGGTATTCTAATGTACGGGAAAAACGCAACACCACGAGAAATTTGGAAATGGATTTGGGCGTAGGATCGCATCATCCCATCTAAACAATAAAACATGGCGCCCGAACAGCGAGGGCTCCATGTTTTTCCCATTGATGAAGCGTATTATAGTATTTACGCTCTTACTTCACAATGAGCACCGGACAATTGGCGCGTTTAGCGACTTTGTGACTGACACTACCTAAAACCATTTCTTGTAAAACATTCAGACCCCTACTCCCAATAACAACGAGATCCACTTCATTACGATTGGCGTAGTCTACGAGCATATGACGGGGCTCTCCATTCAAAACCGTCGTCTCGTAGGAAACTCCAGATCGCGATACAATTTCTTCTACACTTTTAATGCGTCTCTTCCGTTGGTCGCCTACATATTCAACATCCCAATGGTTCAGCGCCTCTGACTTCGCTTTATTCGGATCAAAAACGTAGACAATTTCGATGTTCGCATCAGGGTTGCATTGGGCAATTTGAACCGCATTTTTTGCTGCCCGTTGTGAATGCTCCGAACCGTCAGCAGCGATTAATATATGTTTATACATCTCGTTCCCTCCATATATTTAAATATCGGGTTTCACTTACATAAATATAATCGCTTTCACGTAGAGGTTACATCATTATACATCCTATTTTACTAGAGTCATTGTAAAACATGCAATGTGATCTTAAAATGTACAACAAATTGTTATAAATAGATACGTTACAAATGCAAACAACCGACCTACCTTTGTTCGAATAGGTAAATCGGATTGTATAGGATCCTTTGGCTCAAATATTATTTCACGAGAAGAACAGGACAATCGACTCGTTAATCGGTCAACATAAAGCGTCACGATGTATCGGGTAGAGGGATTATTTTCACATAAATTATAGGAAACGGAAACCCTTCATTCATCTACCATCCATTGTCAAATATTTCATTTTTCAACTTCATGTTTAATGGATTGTCATTACGGTTATCCTTAACTAATAGTTTATTGTAGAAATACGGAGGAATCATTGATGAAGGGGATTCGATTTTTTACATCTAGTACATTCTTTTTACTTTGTTTATTTATTTTTACATCAACGAGCTACGCTGAGCATGGTCGAACCTATGAAGTCCATGCTTCTGAACTTCGCGTAAGGGATGCTCCGAATCATGATGCAACGATTGTTGGATCCTTACAAACTGGAGATCAAGTTGTAATTTTTCAAGAGGAATATGGATGGGCGAAAACATATTATCATGGAAAAGAAGCTTGGGTTGCTACACAGTACTTATCACCTGTAGCCCAAGAACACCAAAGTCAGGTTGTCATTACGGGCTCAAATGTCCATATCCGTTCCGGTCCAAGTCTGGATGATCACATCATCGGTTCAGCAGCACAAGGAGATACCTTCGAAGTCATAGATACAGAGGAGGGTTGGAAAAAAATCGTTTTGCATACTGAAGAACATGGTTGGATAGCTGAACAGTTCACGAGTAATGCACCCTCATCCGAGCCAGTCAACCAACTCGAGATCCAGCCGAAGGAAGAAGAAACGTCGATTCAGGATTCGCCAAGTTCTTTGGAACAATATACAATTGTTCTTGATCCCGGTCACGGCGGAAAAGACCCCGGTGCGATTGGCTTGGAAAATGTCGCTGAAAAGGACGTCATCCTATCAACGTCCGAAGTCGTCGCCCAACACTTACGTGATGCAGGAGCGACTGTCATTTTGACGCGCACCGAAGATGAGTTCTTACCACTAGATGAACGGATTCGGATAAGTAATATCAATCAGACCGATGCATTTATTAGCATTCATTACAATGCGTTTCCTATTCTAACTGTGCGAGGCATGAGTACGTATTACTATGCCGGTGGAAACGACCAAAAGCTAGCCCAACATATTCACGCTTCTCTCATCGAGTCGGTCAATTTGCCAGATCGCGGAATTCAACAAGCCGATTATAAAGTATTACGGGAAAACCGTGATTTAGCTGTACTGATCGAGCTAGGCTTCATCACGAATCCTGATGATTTTTCAGAAATTCACTCACCGGAATATAAGAATCAAGTCGGAGAAGCGATTGCGAATGGACTGATCAATTATTTTCACCAACCATAATTCACGTACCACGACATGTGAAGTATATCGCCATTCCTCTGTAGATCGATTTCGGATTGCAGTCAAGTTGCAGTTGACAATTTAACTCCTTCTCCTTAATATACCTATATGGGTATTAAGGGGGTATTACATGGATTATATTCCGTACTTCATCATGGCAGCACTCCTCTATGAATTGCTCAGGCGTGTCATACCGATGAAAGGTGTGAAACAAATAACGACGGATCAATTGCAAGCGGATTTAAAACATAACAATAAACAATTTATTGATGTTCGCACTCCAGGTGAATATCAGCACGCACATGTTCCTGGATTTAAAAACATTCCTCTTCATCAACTTAAACAACAGCTCAATCATTTGTATCAAGATCAAGAAGTGATTATCATTTGTCGGAGTGGCTCCCGCAGTATGCGTGCAGCTCGAATCTTAAAGAAAAACGGATATAAACACGTTACAAACGTTAAAGGCGGAATGAACACGTGGCAGGGCCCGTTGAAGTGAATCACTCTAAACATACGTGCATGAAATTCAGGCAGTTGACCTCAGTCATCGGTTCGACTGCCTTTTTCTTTGTAGATATTCAGCACATCCATAAACGATCAAACTTCTTTTCATGTTAACCATGAAGCCCCAGTACTCTTCATTGTTCTGTCCTCAAATGGTTTGCATACACTTTTAGTACACAAGCTCATATCAATCAAGGAGGAAATATATGCAAACCATTATTTTAATTGAATTTATCGTTTATTTCATCGTCATCATTACGATTGGTCTATTGACAAGTCGGACAAACATGAGCCATTCCGTTTTCTTATTAGGTGGGAAAAAATTACCTGGCTGGGCGTTGGCCTTTTCCGAACGAGCTACAGGGGAGTCCGCATGGCTTCTACTCGGATTTACAGGGTTTGTCTTTACGACAGGATTGGCAGGCATTTGGGTTGCGATTGGTATTGCTTCAGGCATCATTTTTGCGTGGCTTTTTTTAGCTCGTCAATTTATGAACGAGGCAGAAACATATGATGTTTTAACTCTACCTGATTATTTAGCTGTCAAATTTGGTGACAAAGCAAATGTCATCCGGTGGACTGCTAGTATATTAATCGCCAGTTTTTTCATGTTTTACGTCGCTGCTCAACTAGCAGGAGCAGGTAAATTGTTTTTCACTACGTTTCACATGAATGAAACGATTGGCATTGCACTAGCGACATTTGTTGTCTTGGCCATTGCTTTTTTCGGCGGGTTCGTCTCTGTCGTTTGGACAGATATGATCCAAAGTATCATGATGCTAGTCACACTCGTTGTTCTCCCCGTCATTGCGTTTATTTATTTATATACGAATGAGTTGTCGATTAGCCAATCATTAATGGATGCTGGCCCTTCTTTTGACTCGTGGATGGGTGGATCAACCGGCTTTGCCATCGGAGTTTTGTTTTTTAACAATTTCTCATGGTTTTTCGGTTATCTAGGAGGACAGCCTCAGCTAAGTGCACGTTTTATGGCTTTTAAAAATGACAAAGAAGCTAAACAAGGGATCTATGTCGGCGTCATTTGGACGATCATCGCCTACACCGGTGCTTTTCTTATTGGCTTAGCAGCCATCGCCATGTATAAACAAGGAACATTCGCCGATGTGGAAACCGTTCTACCTCATATGATTATCGATCTTCTCCCTCCATGGCTGGCAGGTCTTTTACTTGCGGGGATTTTGGCAGCGATCATTACGACTGCAAACTCGCAATTAATGGTCGTGACAAGTTCTGTAAGTGAAGATATTATCCATAAAGCTTTAGGGATTCGTGTCACAGACGAACAACTCGTAGCGATTTCAAGAATAACCGTACTCATTGCCGGAATCGTCGGCATGGTCATCGCTCTTACTTCTGATTCTCTTCTGTATCTCGTCGTCAGTTGGGCATGGGCTGGGGTCGGTGGCACGCTATCACCAGCGATTTTAATGACCTTTTTCTGGAGGCGATATTCAAGTGCAGGTGTCATCGCGACGATTATTGCTGGATTCATCTTCACGATTATATGGATTAGTACACCTTTAGATGGCATCATTACGTCGAGATTTTCCACATTTTTCATCGCCGCCTTTTTCGGAATCGTGTTTAGTTTCCTCTATCCGGATGAGAAACAGACGACCGTTTAAATCCAGGCGTAAATCGCATGTCGATGCATGGCAAAAAAGGGCTGCACACACTGAATCTATAAATCAATCCCGGCTCTTTTTATATTATGAAAGATTCTGTTCATATGAAAAAGGGAGCTTTCGGTGTCTCCCCTAAGCTCCCTACATGATTATAAATCATCAAACCCATTTAAATCGCTCGTTTTCGTATATTGACGTGATGTTTGTTCAAAAAAGTCGGTTTTCGTCCCGTCGAAATTATCGACATAGGCCCGAATCCATTTCATCGGATTTTTGACGTGATCTGGATATATTTCTTCGAGTCCCATCATCCGTAGCATCTTATTGGCACGATATTTCACATACCCTTCCATCTCTACTAAATCAATACCCTCGATGTCTTTTAGGACGTAGTGGGACCATTCCGTCTCTAATGCAACCGATTGTTTAAATTGATCGTACACCCACTGGATGAACGTTTCGTTATTATGTTCTGGATTTTCCGCGAGTGTCGCTCGAAACAACTCACTAATAAATCGCCCGTGTTCCAGTTCATCTCGGTTGATATAGCTGATCATCGTCGACGTGCCGACCATTTTATTGTTGCGTGCTAAATTGTAAAAGAAGGCAAAGCCAGAATAAAAGAAAAGTCCTTCCAACAGTGCGGTATAAACCATCGTCTTTAAGATGTTTTCAATCGTCGGCTCTTCTGCGAAATGGTTATAGTGCTCCATAATGCTCCTATTTCTCTTCAACAGGACCGGATCCGTTCTTCCGAAATTGAACGATTCCTTCTGCTCTGCGAGTGAAGCGACCGATGACAGCACGTACGAGTAGCTTTCATTATGAACCGCTTCTTGCTGGGCGATGACTGCCATAATCGATTGAACGGATGGATCTGTCGCATACAGTGACAGCAATAAAGCAATTCTCGTTTGCGGACCATCCAATGTCGATAACAGCCCAATAATTTTCAAATAAGCATCCTGTTCGGCTTCACTTAACGTTGGAAATTGCTTTACATCACTTGACATGTTCACTTCATCTGCTTGCCAGTAATTTCCGACTAACCGTTTATACATCTTATACCAATGTGGATAGGCGATATCATTCCAGTTTAAAATTCCACTCGATTCACCACCGAACAATCCTGTTGATTTATTTGGATTGCGAGGTTCTAACGTTTTCGCTCTCTCAAGCAAAACTTTTGGCATCTTGTAAAACTCCTTTCACCCATTGTTCTACAATGACTTCTTGTGACCCCCGTGGAGACTGTTCAATTTTCAACCCATCCCACGGGCTCTCATAAAACTTCACTAGGCGATCAACCGCTCTACAAAACAAATCATCGCCACCAAACTGAGTATCCCCCGACCCAAACACTGCAACATAATTTGGTTTATACCCGACCTCAAGGACAAAATCTTTCATTTCATCTGGGGTACTTCCAACGTCCCACGTAAACGTGCCGAGAAAAATATAATCATAGCTCGACACATCGACTGGGGGATCGATTCCAATCATATGCATGTCGACAGCCATCCCATTTCGCATGAGGTGACCTTCAATGATTTCAGCGATTTCTTCGGTGTTACCACTATAGGAAAGGTAGGCAATGAGCGCTCTCATGAATGACACCACTCACATTCCTCAATATCATTCGCCGTCGACCGGACATAATACGTCGTTTTCAATCCTTCTTTCCATGCTTGTAAGTGTAAATCTAATAAAATCGATGCCCGAATCGTGTTGGGAACGTAAAAGTTAAATGATATTCCTTGGTCCACATGTTTTTGTCGAGCAGCATTTTGACGGACTGACCAACGTTGATCAACAATATAGGCCGAACGACGGTAAATATCATACGTCTCGGGTGTTAAATCCGGTGCTGTCGTTGGAATTTTAAAGTCCTTTTTCTCTTCGTAGTAAAACGGCTTAAATACAGGATCGATGCTCGCAGTGGATCCAGCGATGATCGCTGTTGATGAGTTCGGGGCAACAGCCATTAAATAGCCATTACGCACGCCATGCTTTTGAACTTGTTCTTTTAGACGAGTCCATTTCTCACCCGTATATCCGCGCATGTCAAAATACGCTCCTGTACTCCAGCGACTTCCCGCAAATGAAGGGTAGCTCCCTTTTTCTTTACTCAATTCCATACTCGCCTTAATCGTTAAATAAGCGATCTTTTCATAAAGCTCATCCGCATAGTCGACTGCTTCATCTGTTTCCCAGTCGATTCCTTTCTGTGCTAACAGATGGTGCCAGCCGAATGTGCCCAGTCCAATTGCTCGATATTTTTGATTGGTCAATTTCGTCTGTTTAATCGGTAACGTATTGATATCGATTACGTTATCGAGCATCCGCACTTGAATATCAATTAACTGTTCCAGGACATCTGCAGGAACGGCCCGCCCTAAGTTAATTGAACTTAAGTTGCATACGACGAAATCACCTGTTTTATACTTTTTAACAATGGTATCTTCGTCTTCAACGTACTCCTCTAAAAATTGCGTCGGTGACTGGTTTTGCGTAATTTCTGTGCACAAGTTGGAGCAATAAATCATGCCATTATGTGGATTATTATTGCGCCGATTGACTTCGTCTCGATAAAACATAAAAGGGGTACCTGATTCCAACTGGGAAATCATAATCCGTTTCATAATATCGATCGCTGGCACTTTTCGTTTCGAAAGGGCTTCATTTTCAATGCATGCTTTATATTTATTACGCCATTCACCATCACCTTTCGTCTCATCATAAAAGTCTTCTAATGAAAAGCCCATCACTTGACGCACTTCGTGGGGGTCAAACAAATACCAATCGCCTCGACTTTCCACTTGTTCCATGAAGTAGTCTGGCAAACAAACTCCCGTGAAAATATCGTGCGCTCGCATCCGTTCGTCTCCATTGTTCAGTTTTAAATCGAGAAACGGTTCAATGTCTTTATGCCAAACGTCTAAGTAAATCGCGATGGCCCCTTTTCGCGTACCGAGTTGGTCAACGCTTACGGCCGTATTGTTCAGCTGTTTAATCCACGGAACAACCCCGCTTGACATCCCTTTATAGCCTTTAATCGAGCTCCCTCGTGCACGGACTTTCCCCATGTAGACGCCCATTCCACCGCCATTTTTAGACAGTTTAGCAACATCCGTATTGCTATCGTAAATCGACTGCAAACTGTCATCGACCGTATCAATAAAACAACTCGACAATTGCCCATGCGTCTTACCCGCATTTGTTAAAGTCGGTGTAGCGACAGTCATATATAGATTGCTTAATGCCCAATACGCTTTTGTTACAAGCTCGCGGCGCTTTGTGCGATTTTCATCTTGCATGAGATGCATCGCAATGATCATCCAGCGCTCCTGGGGCAACTCGTACGTATTTTGTTCATGGTCGACAGCTAAATAGCGTGTCGCTAACGTATGTAATCCTAAATAGTCAAAGAGCAGATCTCTCTCCGGTTTAATCTGATCAGCGAAATAGCGAATATCTTCTTCCGAATACTTTTCCAAAAGAACAGGAGCATATATGCCTTTGTCCGTCAACAGATGAATAAGTTCATAAAAGTCACCATACTTATCCTGTTCATCATAACCTCTGTGGTGTGCTGCTTTCCAGTAAAGCTTTTGTAAATAGAGACGACTGGCGACATACGTCCAATCCGGTTGTGATTCATCGATGTTTTCTAAAACATTTTGAATCAAAATATCGGTCGCCTTTTCTTGATTCATGTGAGGAGTAATTGCGCGTAAAGACTTTTCCACGACATGTTCTGTTTGTAAGTCAAACCCACTGATTGCATCTTCCAACCATTCCTTCATTTTATCTTGGTTAAATGAAACATCTTCTATGACCGTCGTCATGTCATTTTCCTCCTTTGTATAATAACAACACATGTGGGTCACACATTTCTTGCATGTACTTCTCGCTATAATATGAAACAATGTCAAATGAAACCCCACACCGATTGAGATTCGTCGTTATAAATGACCTCACTACAGAAATCCTCAAACAGTCCCCAAACAAATAAAAAAGCCGTTCACCTGCGAGGATGAACAGCATAAAACGACAGAAAATAATTCACACGTATTTTCATCGTTTCATTGATTTTTCACCCCGAAAACATGAAACTACGAGCGCGGCAGGTCTCCTGACTTGTGCTTCCTCCTACTAGAGTCCTTCCCGAGTCGCTGCCTTAAAGCGAAGCGATTCAGTGGCATTCTCATTCGTCCACACTTACAGTTGCGGGGGCAGTTCCGGATGTTCGCCGGATTCCCTTTTCAGACAAACCTTTACGTTGTCACCGTCACTCAAAGTACTATATATAGTGTTTTTATATAAAACTATTACAATATGTTGTATTCAAATCGTATCATAGAAAATAAATGAATGCAATCTCCGACTGATCAAAATC
>DATGTE010000043.1:0-3916 GCA_035301985.1 Bacillota bacterium | reverse complement strand
GTTTACTCAAGTCATCATCGACGAAGGCAACGAGAAATAAATCACTGCCCTCTGGATTGTTTTGCAGCTGACGAGCGATCATTGTACCTGCTTCACCAGCACCGACAATTAATGTGCGTCGTTTTCCTTCACTAGTCGTCATGTAACGATCGCGAAATACCCGCCATACAAACCGCGAACCACCGATTAAAATAATATGTAATAGCCAGGTAACGATTAACGCACGGCGGTAAATCGTGAAGTCATTCACAAGAAATTGAATAAAACCGGCTGTGAAAATCGATAGCGTAACCGCCTTAATAATTGCAATCAGTTCGCCTACACTCGCATACGCCCATACTTTATGATATAACTTATAAATCATGGCAAAAAAATGATGAGAAATAAGTAGTGCTATCGAACTAATCATTAAGACCTGTGTATCTGGAACAGTTGCATCAGGATAAACAATCCAAACCGCACCAAATATAGCAAAGGTTACGATAACCGAGTCTAGTACAACGAGTGATGCAAGTCTTTTTTTATAGGACATTATACCCGCCTCCTTTCCACAATAAATAACTACGTAAAATGACTTCTAACCTTTCACAAAAGCACAGTTTCCTATTTTAAACGTGTATGAATATTTTCGTTCTGTGATGTTACACCATGATTGATTGATATTTTTTCGTAGATTTAACACGCTACAGTGCGCACACGTATCATGTTACTACACTTCCTACCCTTTGGTAAGTGACTTTTCCCATCTAAAAGTAACATTTTATTCCTTACTATCCTTCAACTTCTACTATTGACTTATTCAATCAAATTTTGTAAATAGTGAATGAGCTTCTCCCGATAGTGAATCCCCACTCGGTCATAAACGGAACTGACATAATTTTTTACGGTTCCTTCACTGAGAAACAGCTGTTTAGCAATCTGCTTGTTCGTAAAGCCCTCTAAAAGGTAATAGGTTACATCTAACTGCCGACTAGTTAATTCGATTCCTTCTTGATGGAGCCGCCTGCTGAGAATTCGTTTTTTATCGATGATCATTTCACGGATGTAGTCAACCAGGACACGTGCTACATTTCCTGATAGGATTACACGACCAAGATAGGCTTCACGAATGGAGTTGTACAACTGTTCAGGTTGTAGTTTTTTCGTCAAAAATCCATCAGATCCAACCGCAATCGCTTGAATAATCATCTGTTGATCGGCTCGTTCCACTAAGAAAATCTTTTTGATATGGGGATATTCATCCTCCATGAATTGAGCCACTTTAATACTGGACGATTTTTGTAATTGAATATCCAGCAACACGACGTCCGGCTCGAATGCCTTAATCTGATCAAGAGCGTCTTTACTGTTATCAGCAACACCGACGACCTGCATATCCTCCTGTCCATCGATCAATATTTGTATGCTACTTCTAAACAGCTTTTGCTCATCTACAACCAACACTTCAATCATCCGCTTCCATCCCTCCCCTCATATACACTGTTTTCTCTGTTCGTTGTCTCCGTAACGACAATACATATCATATCAATAAGGGTGTACAATTATGTGCATACCCCCTTGAAAAGTATGGCTTGATGCAGCAGTGTATCGGACACGACTAGACTTCGCACTTCTTGTTTGAACGCGTCATCAGTACATTTCTCATCGAATCAAGCCTTAGAATAGGCCGAAAAACTTTTTCTTTTTGTGAATCCGGATCCTCTCAGGTTCAACGATATGTATATTTTCTCCGTCCATGAGTAGTTGACTGTTTTCCATGAGGATATGAGATCGTTTTTCACCATATTCTTTCGTCACCTTTTGATAAGCTTCTTGTAGGCAAAATCCACGTGTCGTTGTATTGTGAGCATCTGTGGCGATAAAGTGGATTAAATGGGCTTCAAGGAATTGCATCGATAATTTTTGGACATTTTTCCCAAACTTTCCTACTAAACTAGCTGCGGTTAATTGCGCGAGTGCACCGTTACGAACGAAGCCGTACAATTTGTTCGGGTGTTTCATAAACGTGCGATTACGTTCGGGATGAACGATAATCGGTTGATATCCTGCCATTTGGATGTCGAACAACATCGGTTTCGCGTACTGGGGGATCTGTCCAGTTGGAAATTCGACAAAGACATATTTCGTGTCGTTTAGAGGCAACACTTCACCATTTGTCATCTCGTCGATGAACTCCCCATTTAAACGCGTTTCTTGTCCTGCAAGAACTGTTAGAGGAATGTTATGTTGGACAAGTAAATCATTTAAGAGAAAGACATTTTTTTGAATCTGTTTTTTCGTATTTTCATAGCGTCCATTTTTATGATGTGGTGTAGCAATAATCGTATGAATACCATCATCGACAGCAGCTTGAGCCATTTCTAAGCTGTCGGATATTGTTTGGGCTCCGTCATCAACACCAGGTAGTATGTGACTATGGATATCGATCAACTTCTTCTCTCCCTCCTCTTTGAGTCATTTGGTTTGAAATTAATCAGTTTATACGAATTCGCGATTGACTATGTATAACATTGAGTGATGTGCAAAGTTGTACAAATTTTTTAAATAAATATTCCACTATAGCTTATTCATCGTTATTTTTTGCCATCGTTTGTACTATAACGACAGTATATTCATTCGATGTTCAGTAAACATAGCGTCATCGACTGCGATTCAGTTTTAAAAAAAGCCTTCACTATAATGGTTCATGAAGGCTATTCTAACAATTAATATATTAAGGATCTGTTCCGTATTATTACGTGCGCTTTCGCTATCGAAGCGATTTTATTCCGTTCCATAATAGTAATAATAGTCGTCGGCTGTTTTTTCATGATCATTTAAGATGGTGCCGAGCAATTTCGCCTGAGCAGGTTCGAGTGCTTCTTTCGCCTTGATCGCCGCTTCGACCTCTGTCTGTCCACTACGAATGACAAGAATCGACCCATCGACGATATTCGCCAAGATTTGTGCGTCCGCCACCGCTAACACAGGGGGCGTATCAAAAATGACGATGTCATATTCCGCTTTGACTTCTTCTAGTAACAACTTCATTTTTTGTGAAGCAAGCAACTCAGACGGGTTGGGCGGAACCGGGCCACATGGAATGAGGTCCAAATGATCGATACTACTTGAAGCGATCGTATCTGCAAGGGTCGTCTCCCCGACGAGAAGACTACTCAAACCACGTAAATTATCAAGCCGAAACGAGTAATGAATAGTTGGCTTCCGTAAGTCGGCATCAATCAACAACACTTTTTTCCCTTGTTGAGCATAGACAATGGCCAAGTTCGCTGCCGTCATCGTTTTTCCTTCGTCCATATTGGATGACGTGATGAGTAGGGATTGTAGGGCATCGTCGACAGCTGCGAATTGCAAATTCGTCCGAACCGTTCGATATTGCTCAGAAATCGGCGAACGTGGATTCATTTGTGTAATGAGCAGCCTATTTGTTCGAGATCGATTGTTTTTGCGCACGTGTAATCCCTCCTTTAGTGGATTTTTTTTGATTGATTGTCATTTTCTGAGGGGGGAAATCGTCATCTTCCATGTGTGAAATAACACCAAGAATTGGTAATCCCAGTTGTTTCTCTATGTCTTCGTCTGATCGGATGGTGTTGTCTAAATACTCAAGTAAAAAGGCAATCCCGACCCCGACCATTCCTCCTAAGACGATAGCAATTGCGATGTTCAGCAAAGGTTTGGGAGCAACGGGTTGGGGAGCGGCTCCTGTCTCCGCTTCTGATAAGATGCTCACGTTATCGACGTTCATAATGTCTGGAATTTCTTTTTGAAAAATTTTCACCGTTGCATTCGCGATGAGTGTCGCTTGTTCTGGATCGGGATCTGTGACGGTGAGGGTGACGACTTGGGATGATTCTTCATTTGTCACTTCAATTTTCTCACTTAAGCTGTTTACACCGTACGGCAAATCCATCGT
>DATGTE010000042.1:0-30374 GCA_035301985.1 Bacillota bacterium | reverse complement strand
CACAGTTCATTAGGTTCCACATCAACAGCAGGTAAAATTCAAAATGAAATTAATAAAGCGGTTGTTAGTAAAACAGGTTGGAGAAACCGCGGTAAAAAGAAAGCGAACTTTGCAGTATTACGACAATCAAATATGCCAGCTATTTTAACAGAGAATGGTTTTATTGATACTAAAAGTGATGCTGATAAGCTCAAGTCAAATTCATTCTTAAATAAAATCGCCGATGGGCATGCAGAAGGCATTGCGAAACACTTTGGTTTGAAAAAGAAAAGTGGTGGGTCCAATGGAGGTTCTAAGAAGGTTCACGTAGTGAAGAGGGGAGATACTCTTTGGAGCATTGCCCAACAATATGGAACGACTGTTTCTAAGCTTAAAGAGTTGAACCCTGGCATTAATCCTGATCGTTTACAAATTGGACAAGAGATTGTAGTGAGTGGATCCACTGCAACGTATCACACAGTCCAAAAAGGTGATACACTGTGGGGGATTGCTCAGAAGTACAATACGACTGTAACAAAATTAAAGCAGTTAAATCCCGGCATTGATCCGAATCGATTGCAGGTTGGTCAGAAGGTTAGAGTGAAATAAGGGAATAAAAAGAGGGCAACTGAGCCCTCTTTTTATTACAAATTTATGAAATGGTTGCGAAGACTGTAAAAACAAAAAGGGAAACTCTCCTTTTTGTCGAATAACTAATTTAAAGGGGGATTAGAATGGCGTCAATCACTATTTATAAATTAAATACGGCTGAACAACTTGATTTATTCTATAGTTCAAATGGTAAATTGTTATTAGAGAAAGTTAAGGATTCAATGTCAAAAAAAGTAGCTACAATCGGAGAAGATGGAAGAATTACAGGGCAAGGTTTTTTAAATCCTGAAATAACAATTAGGGAAGACTTAAAAGTACTTGAAGCTTACGGAATGGATTTAATAAACCTAGGAAATTATTTTGACACAACCTTTGATGAAGATAATATTACTACAAATGAAAAACAGTTTACATTTTATTCTAAAGCACGTATTATAATAACAGAAGAAAGTTACTTAATATTACGTTTTGAAAATAGCACTGAAGAAAAAGTAAGAGGAAAAGTTAAAGCTCTAGTTGAAAGTTTAGGGTTTGAGGCATCCTTTTTAAAAATCGATGATGTTCTTTTAAGGAAAATTATGGACAATGATTTATATGAATGGTCAGCAGCTAAAATTGACCGAGTGGATAAAGATGGGGATAAAACGACTAAGGTTTCATATGAAATTGACTCAGCAAATGATGTACATCCATCAGAAGTTGATGAAACTTATAGGGAGCACGGAAAAATATCACATATTAAATTACAGCTTCCATTATCAAAAGATGGGTGCCCGGAAAATATAACAATAAACCTTTATAATAATGGTCATAGAGCTTATTTTGAGGCAAATGAACTAGGTTCATATTCGATTGATAATTTTACTGTATTTTTAATGAATGCGTTAAAGGATATATAGTATACATAATACAAAAGGAGGTTTAAGTGGTGAAGTTTTCCTTAATAAAGGTGGACAACTCAAAAAAGTTAAAGGCATTGTCAAGGAATAAGGTTAACTTCTTGAAAAAGGAAGAAGACGCTTCACTTTTTCATTTTAATAAATTTGATAATGATTTATTTCATGCTGTGTTTAATGTTAACGATGAATATCAAATTGGTACCAAAAAATTAGGGAAGCAATATAATTACGCTTATTCCTCCTTAATAAATTTCTTTTTTTTACTAAGTAATAACTATGCATTGATTGAACACTTGAATGAAAAATATAAAAATGAAGTGTTAGATTATATAAATAATAAGACTAATGCAAAGTTAAAAGCAGCGTATATAGATAATAGTATTATTATTAACTTATATAGGTCATTATCAGGTACTGTTAAGAAAATCGAATATACGAATAATGATGATGAATTGTTTGATAAAGACTTTGTTAGTGATGGTGAATTTTATGAAATAGCAAATGCTTATACAATTGATAGGCTTACCCTCTTAGTCGATAAACAATTTCTAAGCATAACTAAAAAAGGGAAAATCACTATAGATAATAGTGATGAAGGCTTTTTAATTAAGTTTACAAAAAGGATATTGGATGCTATTGAACAGGGCTTTTAGAATTTTTGTTCAATTCCTCTTGTTGATCGCGGGAACACTACTAGCCGATGGATATAAGAATCGATTATATTTTTATTGGTTATCAGCATTAATTATCTTGTTTTTTATTTTAGAACTTTATATTAGTAAAAATGAAAAGATAAACTTTGAGCTTCAAGAAGCCAATCACAAAATTTCAACATTGACGATTTTGAAAAGCCATAACACTAACACTTTGCAAATAAGTCTTTTTCCAAAAAGTGTAATTTATGCTAATAAAGAAAGTGAAATCGATTTATATGTTACCAGTTCTATTCCCATAGACAATGTTCCACAGGTAAAATTATTAACCAATGAGGAATTCGAAATAAAAATTTCTAATCAGATTCAACATGGGAAGAGGTTTGCAGATAATTATGAATATATTTTAACAAACCCTTTAGTAGATTTTAAAAATAATAGATATATTCATTATCGTTTTTATATTGTCGCAAAAAAACATGGATCATATGAGTTAACTGTTCAGGTAAGCGATGGAAAGTTTGAAGGAAAACTGGTAAGTACAATTACAGCACAAAAAAGTTAATGGTGCACGACATGTAAGGTCATGTTATCAAATTATCAGAGCGGCATGTAAACCGCTCTTTTTATTTCTCTTTATCCAAACAATTATGCCAGATCACTTTACCATCCTTTACAGCACCGTCATCTGTGCACACTCCGCATAATGAACACTTTTGAATGAAAATAATATAATGAAACGGAAAGAGTAATCCTAATAAGCGTATGGTAAGGCAACCCGTATAAACGTTCTGTGTGGCGGTCGCTTATTAGGTATTCTCTTCCTTGTAATAGCCCCTTATTTTTATTGGATACTTTAACATAAAAAACCCCCCTCGTAATGAGGGGGTAATTTTGGACGTCAAGTGTGTGAAGAGTAAGCTCATTATTAGTTATGTGCAAATAAGCATTAAATATACATAGTTACAACAAGTAGCAGAGGTGAAATATTGAATATTTTCCGCGGATGGGTCATAAAATATTTAAATGGGTGATATCACTCTTCTCCCTCTCTGCATTTTGCGACGTTTTCTTCAAACGTCGCTTTGATTTTTATTGAAATTTTTTGTGAGCATATGATCCTGTTTTAATAAAAAAGTCCCCCTCATTGCGAGGGGGTGACTATGTAGATCTTGGTGTAGGGAGGACTAACTCTTTATTAGTGTGTGCAAATAAGGTTAAAATATACGTTTATTTTAGGTAATCCACTTGGTGAAAAATACACCAGTTCATGATACTAAAAATGATACTGTTTGAGTAAAACAATTGTTTTATTGTTTTTGTTTAAAAGTCATCCAAAGCATTGATATTATAACGTTTGTACATCTAATAAAACATTCATTTTATAGAAGAATAGTATCCCACCGTCTCCATACATAAAAATGGCTATCGTTTATAACAAAGATATTGAATGGAATCAGCACACTTCCTGACGTAATAACTTACCGAAGGAAGTGTGTTTTTTATTTCGTACATACATCGTAATTCAAAATATTCATTGCAATGCGCGGCGTGTTCTCGGTTGACATGAATGAAGTCGGTCTGGTTGAATATTTCTACTGATACGGACTCAACATTGTCGACTTCTTCGTATTGTTTTCGAGAAGAAACACTCAAGTGAATATCACGATTCCCCCATACCTTCCCGTCTCCATGTTCTCCATTATTTCCGCACTCCCTTAAAGCATTGATTCTAGTAAAACTCTTCATGAAGTGATCTCCGTTCATTTTGTAGCCTACCGTAGAGCCGTTAACGTTTGATATGTCGCTTTTCAATTGACGACGTTCAGACCGAGCACCGAAAACTTTTGTCGCAATTGACATGTGAAATCCTTCTGACTTTAAGACACTCTTGGTTTCACATGAATCATCATTAACGTTTTTACTGTTTATGAACACCTTTTTCTAAAACATCTACCTGCAATTGATTGAATATACCCCTACATTCTATTCCCTATATAATGCTTAGGGAAACCTGAACTTCCGTTAAATAATTTTAAGCTCTGTTTTTCTTCAATTGGAATCCAAAATCCAATCATTGGTTCCATGTCACCACTTGAAATAGGAACAGATGTTCTCTATAATATAACTAACAGGAGGAGAACATACGTGCGTAACGAGTTGATTAAATGTATGAAGTATAACAACTTAATGGATATGATTTACATGACGAATGACGGACACATTACCAAAAGAAGAATCAGAGCGATTAAAATAAATGGAGCTTATTTCCAAGCATACTGTTATCTCCGTAGATCCGTTCGTACATTTAAGTACTGCAACATGTTAGCACTTGTTCCCGTGATCAAGACAGAAAGAATGGTGGTTTAATATGGATGACTACATTAAAGATCGAGGCACAAAGAAATGGAATTCAATGATGCTACCTGAGCATGTAGAAGCAGTAAAGGATGTATTTGCAGAAGAAGAACGGAAAGAAAAGCCTATTCTCGATGAGCAACAAAAGATGGAGATTGATGCAAATATAAAGCGTGCTTTAAGAGATGACTTGTTGATCGAGATTACATATTATGCTGCATTTGATTATAAAAAAGTCTCAGGAAATTTGCTGTCCGCCGATGTATTTCAGGGTTTCGTTAAGCTTGATGACGACTGTATGACCGAGATAAAATTTGATGACATATTAGATATCGTGCTTTTATAATAACAGATCGAAGATTGTCCTGTTTATTTACTTAAGAATCATCGTAATAACGATATGTTGACGGGAACGTAAGACAGTTGACTCCTGCGAGAACAGCACGAGTCCGAAGATCCCAGTAGCGACTCGGACGAGGAGCTACAGAAGCTTAAGTCCTGCCCGCGGAAAGCAACTGTCTGAAGTGAAAGTCAACATCACTCCATAAAACGAATGCAATTTCCTTTTATAAAAATTTAGAGGAGTCCAGTTTGATCATGATATGCTCCCCCCCTAAAGTAGACACTTGAAAAATAAAACTACTTTAGAGGGTGCTTTTATGCGTTCTAATCATAAACATACATAATTTGCAATTTTAAAAAAGAAAGAGGATAAATATTGCATATTAACGTGAATATGGTATTTCGTACAATCGCCATAAAATATCGAAGCGAAGTTCACTTATGAGGTGGCTTTCATGTTTTTTCTTAGTCGGCATCATGTGTCATTTTCTAAATAAATGATATGAAGAGGCCACCAATTGCTCCTGTGAGCACAATAGTCCACGGTGGAAGTTTCCAATAAACGAGCATACTGAAAAGAATAGTTGCCAGTGCAAAATCGATTGGTTCATGGATTGAACTGGTCCAAATTGGATGGTAAAGAGCAGATATTAAGATGCCGACAACGGAAGCATTTACGCCTAACAATGCCCCTTTTATTTTGGGGTGATTACGTAAGCTATCCCAAAAAGGCAAGGTACCTAGTATAAGAAGGAATGCAGGTAAAAAGATGGCGAACGTTGCAAATAAGCCACCTTTCCATCCACCAACAACAGCACCAGTATATGCAGCGAACGTAAATAATGGGCCAGGAACAGCTTGAGCTGCACCGTATCCGGTGAGGAATTCCTGTTCACTTAACCATCCTGAAGGAACAAACTCCTGCTCTAATAGCGGTAATACGACATGCCCCCCACCGAAAACAAGAGAACCCGATCGATAAAAACTGTCAAATAAAGCAATCCATTGTATTGAAGTAAGATTTCTTAATATAGGAAGTAATAGGAGTAAACCAAAGAATAAAGATAGACAAATGTATCCGAATCTCCGTGAAATAGGGAAGTGTGTAACCGGTTGTTCATCCTGGATTGTTTGCTGTCGATAAATTAGAAAACCTACAACTCCTGCTAATAAGATGACACCAATTTGTGTGTAAGCTGTCTGCCATAACAATGTAACAACAAGTGCAAATAACGCAATCGTTTTTCGATGCAGATCAGGAGTTAATCTTTTTGCCATGCCTAGGACCGCATGAGCAACAACGACAACAGCAACGATTTTTAACCCGCTAATCCATCCAGCATCTTCGATTCCATATGTTTGCAGAAGGGAGGCAAAAAGGATCAGTGCAATAACCGATGGAAGAGTAAAGCCGATAAAGGAAACGATTCCTCCTACTATTCCTCCACGCATGACACCTATACCAATGCCAACCTGACTACTAGCTGGTCCAGGTAAAAACTGACAAAGTGCAACTAAATCTGCATAGCTTTTTTCATCCATCCATTTTTTCCTACGGATATACGTTTCGTGAAAATACCCTAAATGAGCAACAGGTCCACCAAATGAAGTAAGTCCAAGTCTGGTTGAAACGATTAAGATTTCTAACCATATTTTCAATTTATTGTCTTTCTCTTTACCCATCGATGCCCCCCTTATTAATCTTTAATCTCTTTAAATAATTCATAGGCTTGATCCCGAGCGTGATCAAGTATTTCTTCTCCCTTGTTCGTTGTCGTATAATACTTTCTTATTTTACCTTCTACGTTTCGCTCTTCCTTTAGTAAAAGACCATCTGATTCCATACTGTGAAGAATTGGGTATAATGTCCCTGCGCTTATTTCATATCCATGTTCTTGTAACTCTTCATGCATCCAAGCACCATAAATAGGGTGTTCTTTTGCATGATGTAAAATGTGTATTTGTATGAAACCTAAGAAGAGCTTTCTTAGTATTTTGTTTTCCAGTTTAACTCATCCTTTCTATTATCAGAATCCAATATCGAAAATCGATATTTAAGATCGATATTAGTAAACGTATCATACTTTATTTTGTTATTCAATAACATAAACGGAACGATACAGTTTTTTTACATTCAATTCATGTTTTGTTAGCAATAATGGGTTTTGAAATGATAAAGCTTTAGAAGGATAAGGGATAAGGTAGAAGGAGTGAATATCAATAGAATCATTTTCGATTTGTATGATAGCGTAACATAAAAAAATCCCTCTTATTGTGAGGGAGCTGTAGGTCTAACGTAGGGCTAGACCTTGTATTCGTATTTGCATGTAAGGTTCAATATAAATGATTTGTAAACTTTTTCCGACCTAATGAACTAAATCAAAAAACATTGTATTCTTATCATTTGCGAACATATGTAGTAAGGATATGAATAGAAAGGCAATCCAATATCGTGAGTGAAATAAAAAAAGTCCTCCTCACCATTCCTGGAAATAACAATAAAATGAAGACCGATTAAAAAATGATAAAGAGGACCAAGAATATTGAGGATAAGGGGAAGGGGAACTTCCCTCACTCCTCACGATTCATTATATCATATAAAAATGAAAAAAATAGATATAACTGACTGAATCACGCTGATTTCTCATCTATTTATCAGTAGAATATGGATTTTCATAACATGGGGATTACGAAATAGGCATTAATCATTGGATCGGTCGAGTAACAGAGTAAATGAACGTATATTGTATCATAGATATATGATAAGTTATGTTGTAACCATATATTTTGTTAAACCTTATAGGCAATGGAATCGATCTATGTACATAATTTGTACCATTAGATGATAGGTAATAACTAAAGATGTCAGGAAATTAAAAGCCGTTTATTTGGTTTTTCAATGCAAACAAGCTATTATTCTCATGAGCGAACCTTTAAAAATAAAAGGTGAGTGGTGATTCTTGGAAAGTAAAAGTGCTTTTATGATATCTTTAGCAAATGATTACTTTTTCGTAATTGGATTTACCTTTTCAGATCTTCATCAGTAATTCTACAATTCATTCTGCAGAAAGGACGATTCACCATGAAATTAAGTATTCTCGACCAATCACCAATCTCAGAAGGAAAAACAGCACAGGATGCCTTACAAGCTTCGATCGAGCTTGCACAAAAAGCGGATGAACTCGGCTACACGCGGTATTGGATTGCTGAACACCATGATATGACAGGTTTGGCCTGTCCTGCTCCAGATATTATGCTCAGTGCGATTGGTGCGTCTACAAAACACATTCGCATCGGAGCAGGTGCTGTATTGTTACCGCATTATCGGCCATTTAATGTAGCTGAGCGATACAATTTGCTCGCCACGTTGTATCCAGGACGAGTTGATTTAGGAATTGGTCGAGCCCCTGGAGGATCTGCTGAGGTAACGATGGCTCTTTCCGATAACTTTTTAAAGCAAGTCCGCAACATGCCAGATTCGCTTGAACAGTTACTCCAATTTTTAAACGATGACTTTCCAGAAGACAATATGTTTTCAAAAATATCCCCGGAACCGGTACCGTCCGTAATACCACAGCCATGGATATTAGGGACGAGTGACAAAAGTGCGAAAATGGCTGCTAAAAAAGGACTTCCCTATACATTTGGACATTTTATGAGTAGTGCAGACGGTCCAGCGATTGTCAAGGAATACAGTGAAAAGGTGAAAAATAAACCATCTATTGAAAAGCCAATTGTCGCCGTTTCCGCTCTATGTGCAGAAACGACTGAAGAAGCGGAAAAATTAGCGATGAGCAGTCAACTATGGAGCGTTTTAGGAGAAAAACCAGGAGAGAATAGAGGAATCCCTACCATTGAACGTGCCCAAGAATATGCTTACACAGATGATGATTTAAAAACGGTGCAAAAACATAAAAAAGCGGCGATCGTTGGCAATCCACAAGAAGTGAAACAACAGCTCGAACAATTACAAGCTGCTTACGGTGTGGATGAATTCATGCTTTTAACGATTACACATGATTATGAAGCACGTCTCCGCTCATATGAACTTATTGCCAAAGAGATTTTTAAGTAAATGACGAACATTACCTATTACAATCAGTAAGGCCTTTGAGGACCTTACTGATTTTTTTCTGCTTCCCTATAAAATCTTAGTACCAAACTATAGATGGATAGCAATTCATATAAGATGATTAATTCCGGTGGAAAACGGGTTGGGTGTTTGTCAGTTGCTTGAATCATCTCTTGATTATCTTCCCAAAATAACTGCATGAGAATGTTCAGTTGTAAGTCATGCTTAACAGGGTCAAAATGGTTCGGGTTTTTCATACCATCTGCTAACGATTGAACGGCTTGGATAATGAGCTGCCGTTCTTCCACTGTCCACGAAATTCGTTTGATCGGTGTGTTGATCAAGTTATCGAGATGATAAAGGATGAGCTGTATATGTGTTAACGTCTGTTGCATGCGTTGAAATAACTTTTTCTCACTCTCGATGAGCGGATGAAATCTGGCTTCATCCTGTTGGAAGCGGGCGAGGGTTTTCGTCTGTTGTAATTTTTTATTCAATTGTTTCATTAATTTACGATCAACCATGTCTTCTTCGTGCTTATTTTGTAATAAATCCGTAAACACCTTTTCAATCACAGTTCCCGTTTTCTTGCGAATACTACGAATGTTTGTAAGGATATCTTCTTTGTAGTCGGGTGGTAAGACAAATAAGTTAACGACAGTCGAGACGACCAGCCCAATCGTTGTCGTTCCGAGACGAATGAAAAAGGCGATGACATAGTTGTTGTGAATAACTTCGATCATGGCAACGGCTGTTAATGTAGCGACGACGAGACCTGCATGTAAATTGAGTTTATAACATGTTGCAATCGTAAAGAAGGCAGCCAGCGTATACGTTATAGGAGAATTTCCGAATAAAGAAATGAACAGAACCGCGTAAGCCGAACCGATCGCTGAAGCAGGAAAGCGGACGATCCCTTTTCTGATGGAATCCGTTACGGTTGGTTCGATCGTAACGATGGCTGTAATCACTGCAAAGACAGGTGGCCAGTTCAATAACTCACAAATCCAGGCCGTTAAAAAAATGGCAACAGCTGTTTTAATAATCCGACTTCCAGGAAATAAAATATCTTTCATTCGTACGCCCTCCGAATTATGTGGAATACCATATATTTTTACAATTTTTTGGGACAAATGCAATGTTATGATGAATTAGGTCGCGCACGAGAACATAGGTTGTGCTCGCTTATTTTTTAAAAGTTTTTTTAGTAGATTCATAACGGATTCGCTTCTTATTTGTAACATTGGATTGATATATGGCATGTCAACGTTCAGAGTCATTTTTCATGGGTCATGTTACATTTTTTGTTTTATATTGAAACATAATTGTAACATGACTATAACACGACTGAAACGATTCGATGTTATACTACTCACTGTCGAAGAAATAGAAATGATATACATAATAAATATTCGTATAAAAAAACTACCAATCACTTATCTGCATCGACATAACGTAGATAAGAATACATAAACAATAATGAATGCATTAGTGATTAGGGGAAGCGAGGTATTAAGATTGAAAAAAGGAATCATGACAATGGCCACAGTAACTGTATTTGGCCTTAGCAGTACGCTTTTTGTAGATTCAATTCAGGCAGAGACATTAGGAAATTTAACGAAGCAAAAATCAGAAATTGTCAATGAACGATCAAACCTTCAATCAAAACTATCAAAAGCTGAATCTGAACTAGCTGATCTCTTAGTAGATTTAGATGAAATCAATGAAAAAATTGCTGAATCAGATGAAAAGCTAGCAGAAAACAAACAAGCATTGGAAGATACGAAGAAAAACATCGCGGAAACAGAGGAAAAAATCGAAGAGCTTGAAGATAGCATTGCCGAACTGGAAGAAAAAATTGAAAAACGCTTTGAGCTTTTAAAAGACCGAATTTCTTCATTGCAGAAAAACGGCGGTGACGTCGGTTATTTAGATGTCATCTTTGGTTCAAAAAGCTTCAGTGATATGATTACACGTACATCCGCTGTGAATAAGATTACGGATTCCGATGCCGAGCTCATGGAACAACAAGAAGCGGACATGAAAAAAGTCGAAGAACAACAAACAGAAGTTGAAGAAAAACTTTCTGAACTCGAACAGATGGAAGCAAAACTAGTTGACGTGCAAAAATCGATTACAGCCCAAAGAGAAGAAAGTGATCAACAGAAAGAGAAACTAGAAGAGAAAGAGAATGAATTGCAGGCTTCAGTTGAAGAGATGGAATTGGAAGACGGTGAACTTGCTGCACTTGAAGAAGAAGTTCTCGGCGAGATCCAATATACAAACGCATTAGCTGATACACGTACATCAGAAAGCTCTTCCGAAGAAGTAAATGAAAGTGATGCGAACGGTGCAAACAACAATGATCAAGAAGAGGGCACAAACGAAACGAACAATGAAACAAGCGAAGAAACAGCTACAGCATTAACAAATGGTGAATCAAACGAAGAATCCAATGAAGTCACTAACGAAGGTTCAAATGAAGAGTCAAACAATGATGTTGCGGATGAAAATGAAACAGCGTCAACGAACCAGTCTAATACACCAACATCTGTAGCAAGAAATAATAATTCAACACGTTCTAACTCAACGAATGAAACAACATCAAGAACAACAACGAATTCTGGTTCAACAAATCATTCGTCAAATACACCGAAGAAATCGACAAAACAAAAATCAACATCAGCTCCTGCACCTAAAAATTCAGGAAGTGTACTCAGTGCAGCGAACAGCCGTCTAGGTGACCCTTATGTATCTGCTGGTAAACGTCCAGGTGGGTTCGACTGTTCTGGTTTTGTAGCATGGGCGTATAGCCAAGCAGGGAAAAATATCCCATCCTATACAGGTGCTCTACAAGGTATAGGTACAAGAGTTTCACAAAGCAATGCTAAACCAGGTGATTTAGTATTCTTTAGAAATGGTGCCCACGTTGGAATTTACCTAGGTGGAACAAAATTTATCGGTTCTCAAACTTCCACAGGAGTAGCTGTTGCTGACTTTTCAAGTGGTTACTGGAAACAAGAATTTGACAATCATTTTAGACGCGTAAACTAAGATTGGAAAATAGATAAAGAAAAGTGATTCTATCTGATTTCTAGATAGAATCACTTTTTTGTTGCCAATAATTTTTCAACTTTAGCTTTAAGGTGATAATCGGCTCCACGCATCAAAAATTGCTTATCATTTTATGAAACATCATAACGTGTCCTTTGTCGAAAAAAATTCGTTCATTCGTCAAAAAGTTAAACTCTACTAAAAGGGCTATATTAATGATAGTATGTGACATGATATCGTTCAAGGCCATTTATTCGTATCTATGCAGGATGTTCCAATCTTACCATGAAATATAATTGTAATAAAAATATAACACGATTGAAATCATCCGATGTTATACTACTACATGCAACAAGAAATAGAGTCGTATACATATAGACTGATTGTTATGTTAAAACTACGAATCTCTTATTCGTGTTAATTGATAACCCGAATAAGAAAATATATAAAAATTAGGGGAAGCGAGGTATAAGATTGAAAAAAGGAATTATGACAATGGCCACAGTAACTGTATTTGGCCTGAGTAGCACGTTTTTTGTCGACACCATTCAAGCAGAGACGTTAGGAGATTTATCGAAGCAGAAATCAGAAATTGTCAATGAACGATCGAACCTTCAATCGAAGCTATCGAAAGCCGAATCTGAACTAGCTGCCCTCTTAGTAGATTTAGACGAAATCAATGAAAAAATTGCCGAATCAGATGAAAAATTAGCAGAAAACAAATTAGCACTCAAAGAAACGAAGGAAAATATCGCGAATACAGAAGAAAAAATTTCCGAATTAGAAGATAGTATAGCTGAACTAGAAGAGAAAATAGAAAAGAGATTCGAACTCTTAAAAGAACGTATTTCTTCATTGCAGAAAAACGGTGGTGATGTCGGTTACTTAGATGTCATCTTTGGTTCAAAAAGCTTCAGTGATATGATTACCCGTACATCCGCTGTGAATAAGATTACAACTTCTGATGCCGAGCTCATGGAACAACAAGAAGCGGACATGAAAAAAGTCGAAGAACAACAAACAGAAGTTGAAGAAAAACTTTCTGAACTCGAACAGATGGAAGCAAAATTAGTTGACGTGCAAAAATCGATTACAGCCCAAAGAGAAGAAAGTGATCAACAGAAAGAGAAACTAGAAGAGAAAGAGAATGAATTGCAGGCTTCAGTTGAAGAGATGGAATTGGAAGACGGTGAACTTGCCGCACTTGAAGAAGATATTCTTGGAGAGATCCAATATACAAACGCATTAGCTGATGCACGTACATCGGAGAGTTCTGAAGAAGCAGATGACAATGGTGCGGATGCAAGTCGTGTAGACGACAGCGACCAAGAAGAAAGAACTAACGAGACGAACAATGAAGCAAATGAAACAACAGCTACAGCATCAACTAATGGTGAGTCAAACGAAGAATCGAATGATGTTGTGAATGAAAGCGACACAGAAGCGACTAAAGATCAATCAAACACTTCAGCATCTGTAGCACGTACAAATGAATCAACAGATTCAGACACAACAGAAAATTCTGGTACACCAAGTTCGTCAAATGCAGATGCAACGCCATCTACAACGGATCATTCCAATGCAACAACATCTGTAGCAAATGACGGTGCATCAAGTTCATCAAATACAGATGCGACAACAAATCAATCAAATGATTCGCAATCTGTAACAAGTTCTAATAACGCATCACGTTCAAACTCAACAAACAGAACATCAAATACACCGGCAAACGATGGATCAGGAACTTCAGCCAACTCTGGAACGTCCAATACACAGAATAGTGGACAATCTAGTCAGAAGTCACCGTCAACTCCAAAACCTGCACCATCTAAAAATAGCAGTTCAGTGATATCTGCTGCTAAAAGCCAAATCGGTACGCCGTATAATTTAGGTAGTAAAAGTCCTAAAGAGGCATTTGACTGTTCCGGATTCACAACGTGGGCTTTAGAACAAGCTGGATATACAGACTTACCACGCTCCACAAGAGGCTTGCAATATACAGGTACGTATGTGTCTAAGAGTAATATGCAACCTGGCGACCTTGTATTCTTTAATACAGGGCAAGTAAATGGCCACGTTGGAATCTATCTCGGCGGCAACCAATTTATTGGTGCGCAATCTTCCACTGGTGTTGCCATCGCTGACATGTCAAGCGGAAGCTATTGGGGACAGCGGTTTAACCAAGCACGCCGAATCAATTAATCAGCCATTATAAAAAATGTGGTTCGATCTATAGATCGAACCACTTTTTTTATGCCATTTAAACTTTGGCGACATTACGTGCTCCATTCAATTGTTTTTTCGATACCATCTTTATTACATGTATCGAATTATAAACTGAATACAGCCAAAAGAAATAAACAACGTGCTTAACAGGTAAATTGCGGCTGATTTGTATTGCTTATCAAGGATCAATTGAATGGTTTCATGTCCAAAGGTCGAGAAAGTCGTATATGCTCCGCAAAACCCGACTCCAAAAACATGCCATACGAATTCAGAAATTTGCCCTGTAATGGCTAATTTAATGACGATTGCTAAAAGAATCGACCCTGTAATATTGGCCATCCAGGTTCCGAGATGATGGTGATTTGTTTTCAATGATATGTAATACCGTGCGATCGCACCAAAAAAACCTCCCCAGGCAACGAATACAATACTCATAGGCTTCTCCGTCGCTTTCTAGTTGTTACTTGACAACCGAGAACATAACATAACGCCCCACCGAAAACGCTCATCAACACATAGCTTATTGCCAAGAATTGTTGATGTTTGTGCCAAAGTTGAATCGTCTCCATAGCAAATGTTGAATACGTCGTGAAACTTCCAATGAAACCAGTTTGGATCCCGGTCAGTACATGCGGATGCAAAAAATGCTTCAGTCGTCGGTTGTTCATGAAGAAGCCGATGAAAAAACATCCGATGACATTGACGATGAATGTAGCATACGGGAAGTCGCCATTGGTTGTCCATAAAAGAGAAATCCCAAATCGTGCTATGGAGCCGAGCATTCCACCGATGCCAATCGCAAAAATCAAGAACAGCTGTTTTTTTCGTTCGTTACTCATGCGGTTTGACATCGTGGACACAATCCATAGATTTCAAACTTGTGGTCTTCAATCTCATAGTCTTTCAAAACATTTCCCAGTTCGTTCATTGGGCACAAATCTATGGCCTTTGTTTTTCCACAGTCATTGCAAATAAAATGATGATGATGTTCATCAGAGCATTTCATGCGGAAATGTTTTTCACCATTGAGTTCTGTTGACTCTAATATATTTAAATCCGTATATAGATGTAAATTTCGATAAACCGTATCAAAGCTAATGCCGGGATACATCTTTTCCATATGTTCAATTAAGTCTTTCGCCGTTCGATATCCCGTAGATTGTTGAAAATAATCGAGTAAATCTTTTCGTTTTTTTGTCAAACGATATCCGTTTTCTTTTAACGTGTTCATTGCTTGTTTGATTTTCATTAGACACCCTCACTTTTTTGAATGATTGGTGAAAAACGATGTTTCATAAGTGCAAGTAACAAAATGACAATTAAGACCATGACAATCGTTCCTCCTGGAGGAATGCTGAAATAATAACCTGTTATTAAACCGATGACGACCGCCATTTCCCCAAAAATAACGGAAAGAATAATCAATTGTTTAAATCCTTTGCTAAAACGCATTGCGGCCGCAACAGGTAATGTCATTAAGGCAGATACTAACAGCACACCGACTATTTGAATCGAAGCGGCAATGACAAGAGCGGTCATAATGATAAACAAAAAATGAATACGTTTGGCATGAATACCAGAAACGATGGCATGTTCTTCATCGAATGAAAGGGTAAGGAGCTCCTTATAAAAAAATACGATGAGCAAAATAATAAAAACTGTAATGCCTAAAATCATGTAAAAGTCTTTTTGGCTAACTGCGGAAACAGAACCAAATAAATAGTTGAATAAATCATTATTAAACCCATCAGCTAATGCAATGAAGATCACACTTAACCCGACTCCACCTGACAATACGATGGGGATTCCTAACTCTTGAAAGGCTTTGTAGACACTTCGTAATTTTTCAATGATGATCGCGCCAATGACCGAGAAAAACACCCCACCATATAATGGAGAAATGAATGTTACGGCCCATCTTTTTTCCAGGAGGAGTCCAAAAGCGATTCCCGCCAATGTTACATGAGATAAGGCATCTGCTAACAGTGATAATCGTCTCACGACGACGAATGCACCGAGGAGTGGCCCGATCAATCCGATGAGCAAGCCTGTTAAAAAAGTATGTCGTAAAAAATCAAATGCAAGTAAATCTGTTATCATATGAGAATCCTCCAACATTAGTGATCATGTTTCACAATATTCACGGGATGCCCATAAATCGTTGATAATTCCTTTTCCGTTAAGGATGAATAATGATTTGCGTCTCCATGAAAATGTAACGTTTTATTTAAACAAGCAATGTGTGAAGCATGTTTGGTCATTGCTCCTGTGTCGTGTGTGATGAGCAGTAATGTAATCTCTTGTTTTTGATTCAATGTCCCGAGCAAGTCATACAGCCGACGGACATTTTCAACATCAATGCCTACTGTCGGTTCATCAAAAATTAATAGATCGGGATCACTGACGAGTGCTCGGGCAATAAACACTCGTTGTTGCTGGCCACCGGATAAATTGCCGATGTTTTGATGTGTGTACTCACCCATACCAACTTGGTGAATCGCTTCGATGACTTTTTGTTTATGATGTCGCTTCAAAAACTTAAAATAACCAACTTTAGCGGTCAATCCCATGGCAACGACTTCATAAACGGTCGCTGGGAACCCTTTATTAAAGGCATTTGATTTTTGGGAAACAAAACCGATGCGATGCCAATCTTTAAAATGTTGAATCGGTTGTTGAAACAATTCCACTGTACCGTTATCGGGTTGGATTAATCCTAAAATAATTTTGATTAAGGTCGTTTTTCCGCCCCCATTTGGACCGACTAAACCCATGAACATTCCACGTTGAATTTCGAGATTAACCCCTTGTAAAACTGGTTTTTGTTCGTATGCATAATGAATATTTTTTAAAGATATGATTGGTTCTGTCATTTGTTCACCTCCCACAGTTGATGAAAGATTGTCCATGTGAGTCAACATGGTGTCTCTAAAAGGATGATCAAATGAAGTATTATTCCTCTAGCGCTTGGTCAAGCACATCGAGGTTTTCCTCCATAATTGATAGATAATCTGCTTTTCGTTTGATGTCTTCTTCAGTCAATGCTTCCAAATTATGAATGTGTAAAGCTTCTGCCTGAATTTGTTCACGAATAATATCAGCCACTTTATCGGTACCTGTTTGTTCAAATATAACGTACTTGAATTGCTTCTCTTTAGCTTGTGTAACGATTTGTGTTAACTCCTTTTGTGAAGGTTCGTCACTCGTTGATAATCCACTGATCGGAATTTGTTCAATTCCATAACGGTCTTCCCAATACCCATAAGCAGCATGCGCGACGAGTAATTGTTTATTATTTTTTGGATCCAGTGTTTTTTCGAATTGCTCATGTAAATGGGTTAAATTTTCTTCTAGTGTCGTTAAATTTGCTTGGAATGTTTCTTCATGTTCAGGCGCCAAGGCGGTTAATTCTTTCGTTACGATTTCGGCGGTTTGAATCATCCGTATCGGATCGAGCCAAATGTGGGGATCGTAATCGCCATGATTGTGATCTCCATCATGTTCATGGTCTTCGCTGATAAATAAATCATCAGCTCGGTCTGCAATGTCAATGAATTGGATCTCTTCGTTTGCCAATGTTTCTTTGGCCTTTTCAGAAAATCCTTCCATTCCTGCACCGAGATAAACAAAGGCGTCTCCATGCGCAAGACGGGTCATCTCTCGGGTCGTTGGTTCATACGTATGCGCATCCACGCCCGGTGGATAGATCGAGTGTACATCGCCGACATCTCCTACGATTTGTTCAACGATAAAATGAATCGGATAGATGGATGTATACACAGTCAAATCGCCGTCATCTTTGGTTTCTTTATTTATTCCTCCATTACAACCGCTAATGATCAACCCAAACAAGATCGTGATCATCATTGCTAGTCCTTTTCGCAATCTGTTTCCTCCTCAATTTTAACTACAATTATCATATCGTAATGATTACGGTTTGTAAATAGGAATGATTACGATTTATGTTTAAAATATTTTTAGATGACGACTCATTGATCTTGTGAGTCGCCTCCTCTCATTTAGGTTGTGGATGTGACGTAGGACTTTTTTACACGTATAGGGTTGCTTCTTTATATTTCGAATAGGGATAGAAAAATAATACAATCTGAGTTGTTTTAGTTGTTTTATATACGATAGGGGGGTATAGTATAAGTAGATGAAGAAAGGATGTGACAGCTTGGAAAACACGAATAAAAAGCCTGTTAAGCCACGCACGAATGATGAGAAAAAGGCACTTATTAATCGTCTGAAACGAGTGGAAGGACAAGTGCGTGGCATTCAAAACATGATTGAAGATGATCGATATTGTGTTGATATTTTAGTGCAAATCAGTGCGATTCATCAAGCGCTACAAAAGGTTGGTTTCTCTTTAATGGAACGTCACACGAAGCATTGTGTGAGTGGAGCGATTAAATCAGGTGACGGAGAAAAAGCAATTGATGAATTGATGGACGTTATTAAACAGTTTTCGAAATGAGAGGTGAGACGAAAATGTCAGATACAAAACATACCTCAATCGGCGTAACCGGGATGACGTGTTCGGCTTGTTCTTCACGGGTTGAAAAAGTACTCAATAAAATGGATGGAGTCGATGCACAAGTTAATTTAACGACTGAGACAGCCACTGTTGATTTTGACCCGAGCCAAACATCCATCGATGAAATTACAGATAAAATTGAAAAGCTCGGTTATGGTGTACAGACCGAACAGATGGAATTAGATGTGTTTGGGATGACGTGTGCTGCCTGTTCAACACGCATTGAAAAAGTACTCAACAAACAGCAAGGGATCGAACGGGCATCGGTTAATTTAGCGAATGAAACGGCTACCTTAGAATACAATCCTGGATTAATCGAAGCAGATGACATCATCGACAAGATTAAAGCGTTGGGCTATGATGCGAAACAACGCGTGGATGCAGAAGGAAAAGAAACCTATAAAGAAAAAGAACTCAAACAGATGAAAACAAAGGTGATTATTTCTGCTTTTCTATCGATTCCCCTCTTAATCACAATGTTGGATCATTTATTTGGCGTTCGCCTTCCGGATATTTTTATGAATCCGTGGTTTCAGTTTGCATTAGCAACTCCCGTTCAATTCGTCATCGGGTGGCAATTTTATGTCGGTGCGTACAACAACTTACGAACGAAAAGTGCAAACATGGATGTGTTAGTTGCTCTCGGTACGAGTGCCGCTTATTTTTACAGCTTATATGAAGCGTTTCGTACCATCGGGAATCCAGGCTATGAACCTCATTTGTACTTTGAAACGAGCGCGATTTTGATTACCTTAATTTTATTTGGTAAATATTTGGAAATGAATGCGAAAGGAAAAACGACTGAAGCGATTTCCAAACTACTCGACTTACAAGCGAAACAAGCTCGTGTACGTAGAGATGGAGTCGAAGTGATGGTTCCTCTCGAAGAAGTAGTTGTCGGTGATACACTGGTTGTTAAACCTGGTGAAAAAATACCTGTGGATGGTACTGTTCTTAAAGGACGGACAGCTGTCGATGAATCGATGATTACCGGTGAATCGATCCCCGTTGAAAAAGAAGATGGTTCTTCTGTTATTGGGGCAACACTTAATAAAAATGGGGCCATTGAAGTCGAAGCGACAAAAGTAGGAAAAGATACAGCCTTAGCTTCGATTGTCAAAGCCGTTGAAGATGCTCAAGGATCAAAAGCACCGATCCAACGTATGGCCGATGTCATTTCTGGTTATTTTGTACCGATTGTAGTAGGAATTGCGATTGTTACATTTATCGTTTGGATCACAGTTGTCGCTCCTGGTAACTTTGAACTGGCTTTAACTGCTTCGATTGCCGTTCTTGTCATTGCTTGCCCATGTGCATTAGGGCTAGCTACACCGACGTCAATTATGGTCGGAACCGGTAAAGCAGCTGAAAATGGGATTTTGTTTAAAGGTGGCGAGCACTTAGAACGAACCCATGAATTAGATACGGTTATTTTGGACAAAACAGGAACGATTACAAAAGGAAAGCCGGAAGTGACTGACTTTACAGGTGATGCGGAAGCATTGCAATTACTTGCAAGTGCTGAATATGGTTCGGAACATCCGTTGGCGAGCGCAATCGTTGCCTACGCAGAAGAACAAGAAGTATCATTTCTCGATGTGGATGAGTTTTCTGCGATTCCTGGTCACGGCATTCAAGCGCACATGAAAGGCCAAGACGTCATCGTAGGAACGAGAAAGTTAATGAACGATCATGGCATACGCTTTTCCGAAGTAGAAGATGAACTTGTCCAATATGAAACAGACGGGAAAACGGCGATGCTACTTGCCATTGATGGGGAGTATAGAGGCATAATCGCTGTCGCGGATACGGTGAAAGAAAACGCAAAAGAAGCCATCCAACAATTAAAGCAGGACGGAATCGACGTCATTATGTTGACAGGGGATAATGAGCGCACTGCGCAATCGATTGCTGCGCAAGTAGGTATTGATCGTGTCATTGCGGAAGTGTTGCCTGAAGAAAAAGCGGCGCAAGTAAAAGCGATTCAAGAACAAGGGAAAAAAGTAGCCATGGTTGGAGATGGTATTAATGATGCACCGGCCCTAGCTACGGCTGATATAGGAATCGCGATTGGAACCGGCACAGAAGTAGCCATTGAAGCAGCCGATATTACACTTCTCGGTGGTGATTTGCTCTTGATTCCGAAAGCGATCAAGATGAGTCATGAAACGATTAAAAACATCAAACAAAACTTGTTTTGGGCCTTTGCCTACAATACGGCAGGAATCCCGATTGCTGCTTTCGGATTACTTGCTCCATGGATTGCAGGAGCAGCGATGGCGTTTAGTTCAGTCAGTGTAGTGACAAACTCTCTCCGCTTAAAACGGGTAACGTTATAAGCATGACTCAAAGTGACCGACTCTGATCTGAACATATTTATTTACAATGGATGATGATGTATGAAAAAATAACGATACACTTAAATGATACTGAAATATAAAGGGGTTTTATAAATGAAAACAACAATTAACGTAACTGGAATGACTTGTGGGCATTGTGAAGCAGCCGTTAAAGGAGCACTAGAATCATTAAGTGGTGTCACAGATGTGAATGTCGATTTAGATACTGGAAAGGTAGACATCACATATGATGATTCGAAAGTAACGGTTGATAAAATGAATGAAGCGATTGAAGATCAAGGTTATGATGTCGTTTAAAATCGAAAAGCTGACCTCGCATGACGGGGTCAGCTTTTTTATACGTGAGAAAGCGGTTTCGATTTTACTTCTTGTTCCTCGTTCCGTGGAATTTTGATATAATGAATGTCGGAAATCACTTTTTACATGATGAGATGAGGAACGGTAGATAACCGTGTAATATGAATGATTTCAAATAAATAGATTTTAAGGAGGAGTTGTGAGTGAATATTTTACAAGAGACAGAAGATGCGATTAAAAATGAAATAAAGCAGGCAGTCGTTCAAGCGAACTTAGCCGAAGAAGACGATGTGCCTGATGTCATTTTAGAAAAGCCGAACAATAAATCCCACGGTGATTTTGCTACGAATATAGCAATGCAATTGGCAAAAATTGCGAAAAAAGCTCCGCGACAAATTGCTGAAGAAATTGTAAACACGATGAATAAGGAATCCGTATCCATCGAAAAAATCGACATTGCCGGCCCTGGTTTTATTAATATTTTTATGGATCATCGCTATTTGACCCCATTAATTCCGGCTATACTCGACGCTAAAGGTGATTACGGTAAAACGAATACGGGTCAAGGACATCGTATACAAGTGGAGTTCGTGTCTGCCAATCCTACAGGAGATTTGCATTTAGGTCATGCACGGGGCGCAGCTGTAGGGGATTCTTTATGCAACATATTAGCAAAAGCTGGCTATGACGTGGAACGTGAGTATTATATCAATGATGCAGGCAATCAAATCGACAATTTAGCCCAATCCGTCGAAACCCGTTACATGGAAGCATTAGGGAAAGAAGCGAACATGCCTGAAGATGGATATTTTGGGCAAGATATTATCAAACTCGGCCAAACGATCGCGGAAGAAGATGGCGAGAAATGGATGCAGGTGCCGAGAGAAGAGCGATTAGCTTATTTTCGTGAATATAGTTTACAGTTTGAGTTGAAAAAAATTGAACAGGACTTGGCTCGCTTCGGTGTTTCTTTTGATAAATGGTTTTCAGAAACATCACTTTATGAAAGCGGAAGTATCGAGCGTGTTTTGGAAACATTACAGAAGAATGGAGTCATCTATGAACAAGACGGAGCGACTTGGTTCCGTACGACAGATTTTGAAGATGATAAAGATCGGGTATTGATTAAGTCAGACGGAACGTATACATATTTGACACCGGACATCGCTTATCACAATCATAAGCTTGAACGAGGGTTTGAGACACTGATCAACATATGGGGTGCAGATCATCACGGATATATTCCTCGTATGCAAGCCGCTATTCAAGCCTTAGGATATGATAAAGATACACTCGAAGTTCAAGTCATCCAAATGGTCAATTTATTTGAAAATGGTGAACGAGTGACGATGAGTAAACGGACAGGAAAAGCCATCACTCTCCAACAGTTAATGGATGACGTCGGAAAAGATGCGATGCGTTACTTTTTTAATATGCGCTCTGCTGACTCTCATCTTGATTTCGATATGGATTTGGCGCGTTCACAGTCTAATGAAAACCCTGTGTACTATGTACAATATGCTCATGCGCGTATTTGTACGATGTTAAAGCAAGCACGCGAACAAGGGTATGATTTAAACGCATCATATGACGCATCATTACTCACATCAGAAAAGGAAATCGAACTCTTAAAAACGTTAGGGGAGTTTCCACAAGTCGTCGCGGATGCTGCGGTCAATCGAACACCGCACCGACTGACCCAATATGTATTTGCTGTTGCAAGTGCACTCCACCGTTTTTATAATGCGGAAAAAGTATTAAATGCTGATGATTTAGAACAGACGAAAGCTCGCATCGCACTGATGCAGGCTGTGCAAATAACCATTGTCAATGCCCTACAATTAATCGGGGTAAGTGCACCCGAAAGCATGTAGTTGGTCCATAACTCAAAAAGGCAAGCGGCTAATCCAAAAAAACAGATGGATTCTATTTTGTGTTAGCCGTTTCTTTTTGTACTGGACAAAGAAAGGTGCGAACTGAGACATAAGCGTACATTGAAGCATGAAAGAGGTGAAATTGTGACAATCGAAAATTTTTTGCTATTTTTATTGCGAAATGTTAGAAAATATTCTATACTATGAAGTAGGTAGATGAGACTGCCTTTTATTTTTACAGTAAAATGAATGAGTATTCATTCAAAACATGATTGGGGGATATAAAATGAAGCGATCAATCAGGCGTGCCGCCGTATTAGGTTCAGGTGTCATGGGCTCTGGAATTGCCGCCCATTTGGCAAACGTAGGTATACCGACAGTGATGCTTGATATCGTACCACGTGAGCTGACAGATGAAGAAAAGAAACAAGGTTTAACACGAGACGATCGGTCTGTGCGGAACCGTTTAGCAGCTCAAAGTAAACAAGCACTATTAAAGCAAAAGCCATCACCGATTACGACGAAAGAAAGTTTGGATTTAATCGAAGTCGGTAATATGGAAGATGATTTGGACAAATTAAAAGATGTAGACTGGATTATTGAAGTCGTTGTCGAAAACTTAGATATAAAGAAGAAGGTCTTTGCACAAGTTGACAGCGTCCGTCAAGAAGGGACAATTGTCAGCTCTAACACATCGGGAATTTCCATCGAAGCAATGGCAGCGGATTGTTCCGAAGATTTTCGCAAACATTTTCTCGGAACGCACTTTTTTAACCCACCGCGCTACTTAAAATTGCTTGAGGTCATCCCGACGAAGGATACAGATCCAGAAGTACTCGATTTTATGAAAAACTTTGGGGAGGATGTCCTAGGTAAAGGGGTTGTCGAAGCGAAAGACACACCGAACTTTATTGCCAATCGAATTGGCACATATGGATTACTTGTAACCGTTCGCGAGATGTTAAAAGGTGGTTATACGGTTAGCGAAGTCGATTCGGTTACAGGACCGATGATAGGACGTCCGAAGAGCGCAACATTCCGAACATTAGATGTTGTCGGATTAGATACATTCATTCATGTTGCTAAAAATGTGTACGATCAAGTCGAAGGCGAAGAAAAGGAAGTCTTTGATGTACCACAATTTATGCATGACATGATTGAAAAAGGTTGGTTAGGAGCTAAAAGTGGCCAAGGGTTTTATTTGAAGAAAAAAGGAAAAGACGGCAGTGTCATCTATGAATTAAACCCAGAGACACTAGAATATGAGGATCGTAAAAAGTTAAAAACAGCGGCCACACAAATGGCGCAACAAGAAAAAGGTTCACGTCGTAAATTGAAAGCGCTTGTAAAAGCAAAAGGAGATCGAGCAGGCGATCTCGTTTGGTCGATTTTAAAACCAGTCCTACTCTATTCCGCAGAATTGCTCGGTACGATTGCTGATGATCTCGTATCAATTGATGAAGCAATGAAGTGGGGCTTTGGTTGGAAGATTGGTCCTTTTGAAACGTGGGATGCGATCGGACTACGTAAGTCTGTCGAGCGTATGCAAGAAGAAGGAGACACCGTACCCGAGTGGGTGTTAAAACTACTAGAAGCAGGACACGAGTCGTTCTATCAAGAGGATAACGGCAATGTCTATTATTATGACCAAGGTGTATACAAACAACAGTCATTTAATAAAAAGGAAATCAACTTACGACGCTTAAAGGATACGAAAGGCGTTATTAAAAAGAATACAGGTGCTAGTTTAATAGACATCGGTGACGGTGTAGCCCTGTTAGAATTTCATTCGCAAAACAATGCGATTGGCCTAGACATTGTACAAATGGTTAACACAGCCATTGAAGAAGTCGAGAAAAATTATGAAGGGTTAGTTATCGGTAACCAAGGAAGCAATTTCTGTGTCGGAGCGAATCTCGCCTTAATGTTAATGGAAGCACAGGATCAAAACTTCTTTGAACTGGACATGGTTATTCGTCAATTCCAAAATATGACGATGAACATTAAATACGCGGAAAAACCAGTCGTAACAGCACCGTTTAATATGACGTTAGGCGGTGGGGCAGAAGTTTCTTTACCGGCAGCAGCGATTCAAGCTTCTCCTGAAACCTATATGGGACTTGTCGAAGTCGGCGTCGGCCTCATTCCTGGTGGCGGAGGAACGAAAGAACTTTATTTGAAAATGCTTCGCAATATGCCGAAAGATGTAGACTTTGATCTGATGCAAGTGGCGAACAACGTCTTTGAAAAAATCGCCATGGCAAAAGTATCCACGTCTGCTGCCGAAGCACGAGAGAATGGCTTTTTAGACCGTCAAGATGGAATTAGTGTCAATCCAGACCATCTTCTCTACGATGCAAAGCAAAAAGTATTGACGCTTGCTGAAGCAGGATATCGCGCTCCGAAACGTGAAAAGATTCCTGTTGTAGGCGATGCAGGATATGCCGCTATGCTACTCGGTGCGAAGACGTTACAATTCGGAGGCTATGCTTCAGATCACGATGTTAAAATTGCTGAAAAGTTAGCTTATGTATTGTCAGGTGGTCGCATTAAAGAAGGTTCACTCATTGATGAACAAGTGATGCTCGACTTAGAGCGTGAAGCTTTCTTAAGTTTAATTGGTGAACCACTAACGCAACAACGTATGCAACACATGCTATTAAAAGGAAAACCATTACGTAACTAAAGAAGAGGGGGATTTGATGTGAAGGAAGCAGTAATTGTTGCAGGTGCAAGAACCCCAGTAGGAAAAGCAAAAAGAGGTTCGCTTGCGAATACACGCCCAGATGATTTAGCAGCTTTAACGATTAAGGAAACGTTAAAACGTGCTGGAGGATATGATGGTGAGATTGACGATGTCATTATTGGAAATGCGATGCCAGAAGCTGAGCAAGGAATGAATATGGCGCGAAATATCGCCCATTTAGCTGGGTTACCGAAAGATGTTTCCGGAATTACCATCAACCGCTATTGTTCATCTGGACTGCAAAGTATAGCTTTTGCAGCTGAGCGGATTATGGTTGGCCATGCCGATGCAATCATAGCTGGAGGTACGGAATCGATGAGCTTGATTCCTGTCGGTGGCCATGTCATTAAACCAAATCCAACACTTGTGGAAAATGCCCCGGGGTATTATATGGGGATGGGTCATACGGCCGAAGAAGTAGCCAATCGTTTCAATATTTCACGTGAAGACCAAGATGCGTTTGCTGTTGAAAGCCATAAGCGAGCTGCACAAGCGATTAAGGAAGGGAAGTTCGATGATGAAATCGTCCCGGTTGAAGTGACAGAACGCGTCGTCGGTGAAGATGGAAAAATTGCTGAAAAAACGTTCATGTTTGAGATGGATGAAGGGGTGCGTCCCAACACGAATATGGAAATACTCAGCAAATTACGCCCTGCTTTTCATGTGAAAGGATCCGTCACAGCAGGGAACTCATCCCAAATGAGCGATGGAGCTGCTTCTGTCCTCGTCATGGACCGGGAAAAAGCAGAAGCAGAAGGATTAACTCCTTTACTCAAGTTTCATTCCTTTGCAGTCGCTGGTGTAGAACCGGAAATCATGGGGGTTGGTCCTGTGAAGGCTGTGCCAAAAGCTTTGAAACTAGCGGGGTTAGAACTTTCGGATATCGGACTCATTGAGTTGAATGAAGCCTTTGCATCGCAGTCGGTTCGCGTTATCCAAGAGTTAGATTTAGATCCATCGATCGTAAACGTCAATGGTGGAGCCATTGCTCTTGGGCACCCATTAGGGATGACCGGTACGAAGCTAACGTTAACGCTCATGCACGAAATGAGACGTCGCAATGAACAATTTGGGGTTGTGACGATGTGTATTGGTGGAGGTATGGGTGCTGCTGGAGTATTTGAACTGTTATAAACGAGTCTCATAGTTTGTTTGCTCCGTCTGCAAACGGGTTCAAAAGATTGCAGACGGAAACTAAAATCCATATGAAAGGAAGATCATGATGAGTGAAACAAAAGAAAAACTATTTAAAGGTGGAGCATTTTTAGTTGAAGATTTAACGGGTGACGATGTCATTACGCCCGAAGACTTTACAGAAGAGCATCATATGATTGCTAAAACAACTGAAGATTTTGTTGAAGGAGAAGTCGTCCCACTCATTGATCAATTAGAAAATCATGAATTTGAGCATTCGGTCGAACTGCTAAAAAAAGCAGGTGAACTTGGATTGTTGAGCGCTGATATTCCTGAAGAATATGGTGGGCTTGCACTCGATAAAATCAGTTCATCGTTAATTACCGAAAAGTTTGCCCGAGCAGGTGGATTTTCAATTACCCATGGAGCGCATGTTGGAATTGGGACACTACCAATCGTTTTTTTCGGAAATGAAGAGCAAAAACAGAAGTACTTACCGAAGTTAGCGACAGGTGAAATGATTGCTGCATACGCTCTAACTGAGCCAGGGGCTGGATCCGATGCCCTCGGTGCTAAAACGACGGCTACGCTAAATGAAGAAGGGACACATTATATTTTAAACGGTGAAAAGCAGTGGATTACAAACTCTGATTTTGCCGATGTGTTTGTCGTCTATGCCAAAATTGATGGGGAACATTTTTCGGCATTTATTGTCGAACGTGAATATCCAGGTGTTTCCGTTGGACCGGAAGAGAAGAAAATGGGAATTAAAAGTTCATCGACTCGTACGCTCGTCCTAGAAGATGCTGAAGTGCCTGTTGAAAATTTATTAGGAACGAAAGGCCGGGGCCACATTATCGCCTTTAACATTTTGAACGTCGGTCGTTATAAATTAGCCATCGGTGGTGTCGGTGGAGCGAAGCGTGGAATCGAACTGTCAACAAAATATGTCAATGAAAGAAAGCAATTTAATCAGCCGATTTCCAGCTTCACATTAACACAAGAGAAATTAGCGACGATGGCGGCGAATACGTATGCGAATGAAAGTGCTGTCTATCGGACGGTTGGATTATTCGAACAGCGTATGGGTTCATTAACAGATGAACAATTAAAAGATGGACGCGAAGTTGCACGCGCAATCGCAGAATATCAAATCGAATGTTCGATGAACAAATACACATGTAGTGAGTTGCTTGATGACGTAGTGGATGAAGCTGTTCAGTTGCACGGTGGGTATGGATTTATGCAAGAATACGAAGTTGAGAGAATGTATCGTGACTCGCGAATTAACCGTATTTTTGAAGGAACGAACGAAATTAACCGTCTCCTCGTTCCGGGAACGTTGCTGAAAAAAGCGATGAAAGGTGAACTGCCATTATTGCAACAAGCACAAGGGTTGCAAGAAGAACTGATGATGATGATGCCCGAAGAACCGGGTACAGAACCACTTGAGCAAGAAAAATATTTATTGAAGAATGCGAAGAAAATCGTTCTGCTCGGTGCAGGTCTTGCCGCTCAAAAATATATGCAGAAAATTGAACAAGAACAAGAAATTTTAGCTAATCTCGCCGATATGGCTGCTGACGTATACAACATGGAAGCTGCTATTTTACGTACAGAAAAAGCACTCAATCAAACAGGTAAAGAGAAAAATCAACAAAAACTGTTATACACACAAGTGTATGTCCAAGAAGCATTCAATCGAATTGAAGCAGATGCAAAAGAAATTTTAATCGCGGTTGAAGAAGGCGATACACTGCGAATGATGCTCTCATCTCTTCGTAAGTTAACTCGTCATACACCGACAAATGTCATTGCGAAAAAACGAGAAATCGCACAAGCGATTATCGAAGAAGAGAAGTATATCGTTTAAAATAACAAAACCATCCGGGAAATGAATCTATTCTCGGATGGTTTATTTATTTGTATAAAAAAAACATGGAAAAACGCACCCTTATCTCACAGCTTAGAGTGTCATCGCCTCACACAGAGGTTCGTTTCTTTTTCCGCAATGCTCTCGGGATATATACACAGTACGGTTCACTTTCCATGTAATCCCCCGTGACGTTATACGCTCTTGACCGTGACCCTCCACAAACATGACGAAACTCACAAACACCGCATTTTCCTTTATATAAATCAGGGTTGCGAAGATTTTTAAAAACTTCAGACTCTCGATAAATCGTTGCTAGCGGGGTTTGTCGTACATTACCCGCTTTGATTGGCAACAATCCACTTGGATATACGTCACCTATATGTGAGATGAATACAAAACCATTACCATCGTTAACGCCTTTAGGTGCACGTCCCAATCCATCAATTTGACCGGTTTTTCCATTCATAAGCGCATCTTCATAAAAAATATGCTCTGCATCACTTTTACTTACATTTTCGCGCATTTTTTGTTGAATAACTACACGGCGATAATGTTGTGCGGCTGTTGTTTTTATATCGAAGGGGACGCGTTTGGACAGTTGATATAACCATCGCAATACACGTTCGTGTTCGGCAGGTGAGATCATATCAGATTCCTTACCTCTGCCTGTTGGGACGAGAAAAAACACACTCCATAAGACACAGTCTAACCGTTCAACCATCTCCGCCATTTCATCTAAAAAAGGATAGTTATATTTGGAAATGACCGTGTTAATTTGTAGAGGCATGTCCAATTCATGTAAATATTCAATGGCTGTCATTGTTAAATCGAATGAACCCGATGTTCCACGAAAATAATCATGGACTTCCTTGCAATGCCCATCGATACTAAAGGCCCATCTCGCAAGCCCGATGTCTTTTGCTTTTTGCATCGCCTCTTTTGTAACATTCGGTGTGGCGGAGGGTGTCATTGACACACGGACCCCTTTTTGAATGGCATATTCAGCAATATCAAACACGTCAGGTCGCATGAGAGGATCTCCCCCCGTAAAGACGAGCAGTGGATTGTCCATTTCATAAATGTCGTCGATGAGTTGTTTTCCTTCTTCAAAAGTTAGTTCGAGTGGATTTCGGTGGTACTGTGCTTCAGCTCGACAATGTAAGCATTTTAATTCACAAGCACGTGTCAATTCCCAAATAACAATAAATGGATTTTTATCATAATCACGCGTAAACATGTTGAACCCCCTTGAAATTTTTCACTCTTTTATTCATTTTAACGGAAAGTGGAATGTGAAGGTGTGATATAGTTCACTTCTCAGCATTGCTGTAACATATGTTGGCAACGGAAATAAG
>DATGTE010000041.1:0-46263 GCA_035301985.1 Bacillota bacterium | reverse complement strand
AAGATCAAACTCTCCATAAAGTTTATAGATCATGATTGAAATGAATCAATCATTGAATAATCTTAGCTTCGTTACATTTGCGATCAACCAAATATAATCATTGACGTTTCATGTCAATCAAAATCTTTGAGTCGATCACCGGAAAAACACGGAGGTGTTTTCCCATTTCATACTCGTTGTTTTGTTCAGTTTTCAAAGAGCAATTTCATTTACAACTATCTCTCTGACTTAATTAGCATAGCAAAGGATAATGTTTTTGTCAACTTTTTATTGCTCACCGTTTTATAAAATGTCATTTACGAATAACGATATCCCACATATTCATCAATGACTATACACTTATAAACTTGAGCGAGCAAATGTTATTATACATAGTTCATCATAAGATTGCAACACGAATGGGGGGGTAATTTTTGCCACTTTATTATTTGAAAAATATTTCGCCGTTCCATTCAAGCATTCCACCTTTTAAATTTGATGCTTTATACCCTTTTTCATCCAAAAAAAGTGCAGCGATCATACTTCTTCTACCTGAACGACAGATCATAACATAATGTTTACTTTGACTTAGTTCATTCAATACGTGCGGAATATCTCCTAGAGGAATGTGTCTCGCATTTTCGATCATTCCTTGCTCTAATTCCTCTTGCTCTCTAACATCGACTAATACAAGATCTTTATCTTCCTTAATTAATTGTTGCACAACATCACTCGTTACATCTTGGACTCTCATATTAGAAATTTCCTCCCTTTTATCATTCCCCGTTTTCTAATCGTATCATTTTATACATATCATGAAAACATTTGACACAAAATAGTGGATAACCGAAGTGAGGGATGATTATGGAACAAGCCTTTTGGAAATCAAATATCCTTATATGTATACTTCTGTTTAATTTTACAATGATCACCTACGCGAGTGCTCAAGACTCAGAATTTAAGCAACTCGCCACTTACAAAGAGGATGTTACTGGTGACGGGATGAAAGAAACAATAGAAGTGAAGGGCATCCCTTTATCTGATGTATATTATAAGGATATTAAAATAGTTGTGACAACAGATGATGGGAAGTCGTGGGAAATACCTTATCAGGGAGGTTATCAACCTTCGTTAAAGATCATTGATTTAAATCATGATCAAATAAGCGATTTATATTTTCAAAGCTTGATTGATCAGGACAAAGAGATGTATAAACATTATGTACACAGCTTAAAAAACGGTAAACGGACCGAAATCAAGCTACCTTCTCATCAAGGAGCTAATGGAAAATTTATTGATGATTTCAACATTGAAATTCAAATCGTTCCTCATTCAAAACCAATTGTGATCGATATATCGAATCGGTCCGAAGACTATATCCGATTAAATATTTATAATCATGAAGGAACATTATTAAAAGAGAGCCCTCTCACGATTGACCCCATTGCCTTTTATGAGCCTGTCTTTATTAGTCGCAGCAAAGGATACGGGTTAAAAAGTCATCAGTATATCAGTGAAGGTAATCAGTCAGATCATTTGGGGACGATTGAGACACTTTGGTATTATGAAAACAATCAATGGATCATTCTCCAAACAAAATGGATCGCTTCATCATAAAAGAACACTGGACGTTCATCCGTTCACATATCATTAAAAAATGTGAGCATAAATCCAATTATGATATTGTTCATGGCAGTGTATTTCCCTAAGTTAACTGCTATGAACGCAAATCCTATTTTATGTGCTACTTCAATGATCATGATAAAAACACTGAATCGTAAAGAACAAAAAAGGATTGGGTCAACAAAATTTTATGATCCAATCCTTTTATTCATTATTTGAAGCTGGTTAGGTCCCAGCCTCTTTTGTTTCCCTGACTATACGTAAAGTTTTACTTGCTAGGATTTTAATTAGCAACAATATTCACAAGTTTACCTGGAACGACAATGACTTTTCGAACGGTTTTCCCTTCAATCCATTGTTGGATGTTTTCATGTTGTAACGCTTTTTTCTCTAACTCCTCTTTTGATAGATCTTTTTCAACATTCATTTTCGCCCGTACTTTCCCCATCACTTGAATGACGATTTCAATTTCATCGTCAACGATTTTTGATGAGTCATACGTTGGCCATTTTTCATAACTAATCGTATCTTCATGACCGAGACGCTCCCAAATCTCTTCAGCAATGTGAGGTGTAATTGGAGAAAGCAACTTAATAAATCCTTCAATGTAATCTTTTGGAATGTGATCTACTTTATAAGCTTCATTCACAAATACCATCAGCTGCGAGATCCCTGTATTAAAGTGATAGTTCTCATAATCCTCGGTCACTTTTTTGACTGTTTGATGATACACTTTATCTAAAGAAGTATCATCAGTTTGATCTACAATCTTATCAGAAATCGATCCATCTTCACGAACGATTAAACGCCATACGCGATCAAGGAATCGTCTTGCACCGTCAACTCCTGTTGTTGACCAGGCAATATCAGCGTCTAATGGTCCCATAAACATCTCGTATAATCTTAATGTATCCGCTCCGTGTGAAGAAATAATATCATCTGGATTAACAACATTTCCGATGGACTTACTCATTTTTACATTGTCTTCACCAAGAATCATCCCTTGGTTGTATAATTTTTGAAAAGGCTCCTTCGTCGGAACAACACCGATGTCATATAAAAATTTATGCCAAAAACGTGCGTACAATAAGTGAAGAACGGCATGCTCTGCACCACCAATATATACATCGACTGGCATCCATTCCTCTAATGCTTTAGGATCCGCTATTTGTTCATCGTTATGAGGATCGATAAAACGTAAGAAATACCAGCAACTTCCCGCCCATTGTGGCATCGTATTCGTTTCTCGGCGTCCTTTCATGCCTGTTTCTGGATCTACGACATGAATCCAATCACTGTTTGCTAGAGGAGATTCCCCCGTACCAGATGGTTTAATCTCTGTCATTTCAGGCAATCGCAATGGTAATTCTTCTTCTGGTACAGTTGTCATCGTCCCATCTTCCCAATGGATAATCGGAATCGGTTCTCCCCAATATCGCTGCCGAGAGAAAAGCCAATCTCTGAGGCGATAAGAAACCTTTTTCGTTCCTTTGCCATTCTTCTCCAACCATTCGATCATTTTCGATATCGCTTCTTCTTTATTCAAACCATTGAGAAAATCGGAATTGATCAGTTTCCCGTCTCCGACATACGCTTCTTTTGAAATATCTCCACCCGAGACGACTTCCACAATGGGTAAATCAAACTTTTGAGCGAATTCATAGTCGCGTTCATCATGGGCAGGAACAGCCATAATCGCTCCTGTACCATAGGACATGAGTACATAATCAGCAATCCAAATAGGAATTTTTGCATTGTTCACTGGGTTGACAGCGTAGGCGCCTGTAAAAACACCTGTCTTATCTTTTGCTAAATCCGTTCTCTCTAAGTCTGATTTCGCTTCTATATCTTTTAAATAACGTTGAACAGCTTCTTTCTGCTCTTCTGAGACAATTTTCTTCACAAGTGGATGTTCAGGTGCCAATACAGCATATGTTGCGCCAAATAATGTGTCGGGCCGTGTCGTAAACACTGTGAATTCCTCATCAAACCCATCAATTGTAAACGTCACATCTGCCCCTTCTGAACGACCGATCCAATTACGTTGCATCTCTTTAATACTTTCAGGCCAATCGACTTCTTCTAAATCATCTAGCAAGCGATCAGCATATGCTGTGATTTTTAACATCCATTGTTTCATCGGCTTACGAACTACAGGATGCCCACCTCGCTCACTTTTTCCATCAATGACTTCTTCATTCGCTAAAACGGTTCCAAGCGCGGGGCACCAGTTCACAGACACTTCGTCCATATACGCAAGCCCATGTTCATATAACTTGATAAAAATCCATTGCGTCCATTTATAATACTCTGGGTCTGTTGTACTAATTTCTCGGTCCCAATCATAAGAAAAACCAAGCTCCTGAATTTGGCGCTTTAAGGTCGCGATATTTTTCAATGTAAATTCTGCTGGACTATTTCCCGTATCAAGAGCGTACTGTTCAGCAGGCAACCCAAAAGCATCCCACCCCATCGGATGAAGCACTTCATAACCTTGCATCCGCTTCATGCGTGAAAGAATATCTGTTGCCGTATACCCTAGCGGATGGCCGACGTGGAGACCTGTTCCTGAGGGATACGGAAACATATCGAGTGCATACACTTTTTCTTTATTCGAATATGTATCCGTTTTAAATGTTTTGTTGTCGTGCCAATACGTTTGCCATTTCTTTTCAATTTCTTGATGATTAAAGGCCATGATTTTTCCTCCTTCAAAATATAAAAAAGCTCCTCATCCCTATACGAGGGACGAGAAGCTGTATTTCCCGTGGTACCACCCAAATTAACGCAACGTGTTGCGTTCACTCAATATCCTTAACGCAGATTGACGGCGGAAATTACTCCATTCATTCCCGCAACTTCAAGGTGAGTTCATAAATAACTAGGGACAGTTTCCACCAACCACTGCCTCGCTATACCCGAGTCGATTTATTACTAATCCTTTGCACTGTTGTTAAAATATATTTACTAAATGATTATAAAGCATTTTATTCGATTCCATTTACTTTGTCAAGAATATTGATAAAGTAAGTTATTTCTACAAATGACCAGATTACCATTTACACTTCTTTTAATAGAACCGCGACACGTTTAGTGAAAACATCGTGAACGAACCTAGATGTGCATTGAGAATTTACTTTCCTTACATATGTTAACCATTTTCTATTCATGCTAAACTGATAGTGAACAATAAATGAGGAGCGTCAAACAAAATGCTAAAAGGAATCTTACAATATGCACACACTTTATTAGAAAAGTCAGTCGAAAAAGGGGAAACGGTCATCGATGCGACATGTGGAAATGGACATGATACTCTTTTCTTAAGCAAGCTAGTCGGTGAACAGGGACATGTCATCGCCTTTGATATTCAGCAACAAGCAATTGACAACACGAAACAACGGCTAGAACAACACAATCGGACAAATGTAACACTGATCCATGCGAACCATGCTCACATTGAAAAATATATTCATGAAAAAGAGCACGGTTCCATCGGTGGAGCAATTTTCAATCTTGGTTATTTACCACGGAGTGATAAAGCGGTCATTACGAAAGGCGAAACAACTGTTCAAGCCATGAAAGGAATTTTAAAACATTTAAAAACAAATGGCCTCATCGTAGCCGTTATTTACCATGGCCATGCGGGCGGAAAAGAGGAGAAAAATGCCATCTTAAAATTCACTACCACTCTTGACCAAAAGCACTTTAAAGTTATTCAATACGGCTTTATTAATCAAAAAAACAACCCACCTTTTATCGTGGCGATTCAAAAACTCAAACCGTAAAATGACTCTCGCTTTTCCATTGTCATTGAGCGCATCAATCAACATTCATTTTTTGGTATACTAATTAAAACACTGTACATAGGGAGAGAATTTACATGATTCACAACTACAAAGAATACTCACCAATCATTCATAAAAGTGTTTTCCTTGCTAAAAACGCAACGGTTATTGGTGATGTCGAAATTGATGAACAGACGAGCGTTTGGTTTAACACGGTCATCCGTGGGGATGTTGCTCCAACCCGAATTGGCAAACGAGTAAGCATCCAAGATTTAACAATGGTTCACCAAAGCCCAAACTTACCGGTGATTATTGAAGATGACATCACGATTGGTCATCAAGTGACGATTCATTCAGGAATCATTCGTAAAAACGCCTTAATCGGTATGGGGGCTCTCATACTTGATGGAGCCGAAATTGGCGAACATGCTTTTATCGGTGCAGGAAGCCTCATCCCGCCTGGAAAAAAAATCCCCCCACATACATTAGCGTTTGGCCGACCTGCAAAAGTAATCCGTGAGTTAACGGATGAAGATTATCAAGAAATGGAGCGCATCGTAAAATCGTATGTCGATAAAGGGGAATATTATCGTAACTATACGAAGCTCGGTCAAACATTTTAGCGGTTTAGTCTACCCACTACGAAACTACATCGATTTATGCATAAAACAATCCTCTCCAGTAGTCAATTTATAATGGATGAGGATTGTTTGTTTTATGTTACATTTGCATTCGAAAAGAATCGTTCCAGTGCATCATCATTTTTTGACAAAATGTTGTAGAGCTTCAACTTTATCCATCTTCTCCCACGGGAGTGACAGGTCTTCCCTTCCAAAATGCCCATATGCTGCTGTTTGTCTAAAAATAGGTTTTCGTAAATCAAGCATCTCTATAATTCCAGCAGGGCGTAAATCGAACAATTGCCGAACCGCTGCAACTAAAACATTTTCACTCACTTCCCCTGTCCCAAATGTATCGATGGAAATCGAGACGGGCTCTGCGACACCTATGGCATAAGCGAGCTGAACCTCACATGTTTTCGCTAACCCACTTGCCACAATATTTTTAGCTACATAACGGGCGGCATAAGCAGCTGAACGATCAACTTTGGTCGGATCTTTTCCACTAAAAGCTCCCCCACCATGACGCGCATAACCACCGTACGTATCAACGATGATTTTTCGTCCTGTTAATCCTGCATCTCCTTGAGGACCCCCAATAACAAATCTTCCGGTCGGATTAATAAAATATTTTGTCTCCGAATCTAATAAGTGATGAGGAACAATCGGATCAATCACATATTTCTTAATATCTTGTTTAATTTGTTCGGTATCGATATCTTGTCGGTGTTGTGTGGAAATAACAATCGTATCTACCCGAGTAGGTGTATTGTTTTCATCATATTCGATTGTCACTTGTGTTTTTCCGTCCGGACGCAAATAAGCAAGCGTTTCATTTTTGCGAACTTCTGCTAATCGTCGAGCGAGTCGATGAGAAAGTGAAATAGATAGTGGCATTAACTCCTCTGTTTCATCGGTAGCAAAACCAAACATTAACCCTTGATCCCCTGCACCAATGGAGGTCAGTTTTTGTCCATCTTTTTTTCCACGCGTTTCTAATGCTTCATCCACTCCATCAGCAATATCCGATGACTGTTCGTCAATCGCTGTAAGAACGGCACACGTTTCGGCATCGAACCCATATTTCGCGCGAGTATACCCGATATCTTTAATAGTTTGTCGAACAATTGACGGGATATCTACATATGTATCCGTGGATATTTCCCCCGTAACGAGTACGAGACCGGTTGTAATCGTAGTTTCACAAGCAACTCGTGCATCAGGATCTTTCTTTAAAATTTCATCTAGAATTGCATCTGATATTTGATCACACATTTTATCTGGATGACCTTCTGTAACCGATTCCGATGTGAATAAACGACGAATGGTAGCCATGCGGCTTTATCCTCCCTTAGTAGTTTGGTACGGATCTCTTTTCAGTCATTATCATCCTTCGTTAGGCATAAGGTATTCAATCATCTAAAAACAAATACATACGTCCTCATTGAATAAGTAACGCTGTTTTATATTTCTTTGAAAATACAAGTTCAACATGTTATCATGTGTCAATACAAATCTAAATAAAAAATCCTTTCCTACTCTAAAGAGGAAAGGATTTGTTCGCCCTTCACTCTTATTGTCCAAGGATAACTCCTTGCATCAAGTTAGCACCTTTTCACATTCGTGATGGTTGCTGGGCTTCATTGGGACTGTCCCTCCGCCTACTCTGAATAAGAGATGATCCGTTCGCAATTAATCCTATCGAAATCGTGTAAACATGTCAACTATCACACACTAAATGTTCAAAAATATATCATTTAATTAGTATGGACTATCTTATTGAATGTGTTATACTATTAATCAGATTCAGGAAAACGACGTTAATGGTTATCTTTCCTGTCAAAAATTCCATCAAAAAAGGCGGTATGAAAATGAAAACGGCGGAGCAATCCCCTCTAATCAAAGAGATTTTAAAACATGAAAATTTACAGAACAATTTATCTGTGCCTCGACTCGTCGAGAAAATTTTATCCCGTAAGGAAGGAGTCATGACAGCTACGGGTGCTGTCTGTTCAACGACTGGAAAATATACGGGACGTTCTCCACATGATAAATTTATTGTTAAAGATGAAATATCCGACAAATATGTCGAGTGGGGTAAAGTAAATAAACCGATTGATGAAGATATTTTTGATCGGCTTTATAAAAAGGTAATTGATTATTTAAAAGGCAAAGATGAATTATTCCTATTCAACGGATTTGCTGGTGCGGATGAAGAATATCGATTACCCATCCAAGTGATCAATGAATATGCTTGGCATAATTTATTCGCAAAACAATTGTTTGTGCGACCAACAGAGGAAGAATTAAAAACACATCAGCCCGAATTTACCATTGTATCGGCCCCAGCATACAAAGCTAACCCTGAAGTAGATGGCACCAATTCAGAAGCGTTCGTTCTTGTTTCATTTAAGAAAAGAATTGTTTTAATTGGTGGAACCGAATACGCTGGTGAAATTAAAAAGTCCGTCTTTTCTATTATGAACATGTTATTACCACAGCGAGATGTCTTATCAATGCATTGCTCTGCCAACGTAGGGCAAGAAGGCGACGTAGCTTTATTTTTTGGATTGTCAGGAACGGGTAAAACCACTTTATCAGCCGATCCTTATCGCCGATTAATTGGGGACGATGAGCACGGTTGGGGACCGAATGGAGTCTTTAATATCGAAGGTGGTTGTTACGCAAAATGCATCAATTTATCTCGTGAAAAAGAACCACAAATTTATGATGCGATTCGTTTCGGTACAGTTCTAGAAAACGTTGTTGTAGACGAACAAACGCGCATTCCTGACTACGATGATACGTCATATACGGAAAACACACGAGCAGCATATCCATTAGAAAACATCGAAAACATCATCACACCAAGTATCGCTGGGCATCCTAGTGCGATTATTTTCTTAACTGCGGATGCATCAGGAACATTGCCACCGATTAGTAAATTATCTAAAGAACAAGCAATGTACCATTTCTTAAGCGGTTATACGAGTAAACTCGCAGGCACAGAGCGTGGGGTAACGGAACCAGAAGCGACTTTTTCAGCTTGCTTCGGAGAACCGTTTTTACCACTTGCTCCTTCTACGTATGCAAGAATGCTCGGTAATAAAATTGACCAGCACAATGCGAATGTCTTCCTCGTAAACACAGGATGGACGGGGGGGCCTTATGGTGTAGGAGAGAGAATTAAATTAGCCTACACGCGAGCAATGGTGCATGCTGCTCTAGAAGGAGAACTTAACTCCGTCGAAACAACGAAAGATGAATTTTTCGGTCTTGAAATTCCATTACACGTACCAGGAGTACCTGATGAAGTATTAATTCCGCGAAACACATGGTCTGATAAAGATGCATATGATGAACAAGCAAAAACGTTAGCTATGGAATTTCATCAGAACTTCAAAAAATTTGGCCATGTGAGCGAAGATATTGCTCAAGCAGGTCCAACGTACACAGCTAAATAACTATAGATATGCTTTTACAATAAGCAATGGTTACAAAACGAATCTCATCCGAATGGATCTAAAGCCGACCTCGAAATAGGGGTCGGCTCTTTTGTTTTGCCATTTTCTTTCCTAGGCATTCACACATATGTAACGGTCGCATAAACTGTCATGAAGTAACGATCATCTTGAAAGGATGAGACGATGTGAAACGATATCAATACATGATGCTCCTCATTATTTTCATGTTTTCTGTCCTTACTGCCTGTGGGGGAACGACCGAGAAAAAAACATCGCTTAAGCTAGCCGAAGTAACCCGCTCCATTTTCTATGCTCCTCAATATGTTGCCTTAGAAAAAGGGTTCTTTACAGAAGAAGGATTGGATATCGATTTACAAACGACATGGGGTGGGGATAAAACGATGACTGCTCTTTTATCTGACAGTGTAGATATCGCTCTTGTTGGGGCAGAAACATCCATGTATGTGTATGCTCAACAATCGAAAGACTATGCGATTAACTTTGCCCAATTAACACAGACAGATGGTACATTTTTAGTTGCGAAAGAACCACAGCCGGATTTTACTTGGGAGGATTTAAAAGGAAGCTCTTTTCTCGGTCAGCGTAAAGGAGGAATGCCACAAATGGTCGGTGAATACGTCTTAAAAAAACATCAGATTAACCCACATGAAGATTTGGATCTACAACAAAACATTGACTTTGGGAACATTCCGGGTGCTTTCGCATCTGGTGACTCCGAATATGTGCAGCTCTTTGAACCGACAGCAAGCATCTTTGAAAAAGAAGGTAAAGGTCATGTCATCGCATCGTTCGGCGAAGAGTCAGGACACGTTCCATACACTGTATTCACCACTAAACAGAGCTATTTACGAGAGAATGAAGAACATGTCCGTAAATTTACGAAAGCAATTTATCGAGCACAGCAATGGGTAGACGAACAAAGTGCCGAAGAAGTTGCCAACGTCATCTCTCCGTATTTTGAAGATGTGGAACATGACATTTTAACTGCATCGATTGAGAGGTATAAAAGCCAACGATCATTTGCAACGGATCCGATCTTACATGAGGACGAATGGAATCACTTACAACTCATCATGGAGGAAGCCGGTGAGCTTCCAAATGATGCACCTTACGAACATCTCGTAAACACTACAATTGCAGAGGAAGTGAGCGACTGACTGTCATAATCTATTCGATCTTACGTTAGAAAGGAGCGAGACCAATGTCTTTGTTAAAATTACAACGCGTATCTCACCATTATTTTTCGAATAAAGGGGTTACAAAGGCGCTAGAGAATATTTCTTTTTCCATAAAGGAAGGTGAATTTGTCTCTTTATTAGGACCAAGTGGCTGTGGTAAATCAACGATCCTTTCCATGATATCTGGAATTATTCAACCGACAGTCGGAAAAATTCTAGTCAATCAACAACCAATCCATGAAACGAAGCTAACAATTGGTTACATGCTACAAGAAGATTACTTATTTCCTTGGAAGACCATTATGGAAAATATTTTAATCGGACCGAAGATTTGTAAAGCGAACATAGAAGAATCTAAACAAACCGCCTTAAAAATGCTCGAAGAAGTAAAACTCAACGATGTAGCGCACCGCTATCCCGATTCACTTTCAGGTGGAATGCGTCAACGAGTTGCCCTCGTTCGAACATTGATTACAAACCCTAAACTACTATTATTAGATGAACCTTTTTCCGCATTGGATTATCAAACAAAACTCATGTTAGAAGATTTAGTTTTCGATATTCTACAACACTACCGTAAAACGACGATTTTAGTAACACACGATATTGGCGAGGCGATTGCGATGAGCGATCGGATTTTTGTCATGAAAACAAATCCTGGTTCCCTTAAAAAAGTATTCGATGTACCGATAGAACTGAGGAATGAAACCCCCTTCTTCGTCCGAAGACATCCGAAGTATCAAATCATCTTTGATCAAATTTGGAATGAATTAAATCAACATGATTTGAGTACAAAATGACAGTGATCGAACGAGAACAAATGATCAAACATCTTTGATTTCAATTGTCGCTTACTCGTTTAAAGGAGTGATATTCGTCTATGAAGCTTGATCAAGAACTTTGGAAAACTTACCAAAAGAATGTTAAACGTGAGCATAACGTGATCCTCATATGGCAAATCGTTATTTTAATCAGCTTTTTTCTCTTATGGGAGTTTGCTAGTCGCATGTACTGGATTGATCCATTGTTGTTCAGTTCTCCGTCACATGTCATTGCATTGCTTCAAGAACGATTTACAAATGGTGTCATGATGGACCATATTCAAATCACCTTGTTTGAAACGGTGCTCGGATTTATCATCGGAACGATTTTAGGTATTGTTTTAGCAACCGTGTTATGGTCTTTACCGCGTTTCTCTAAAATTATGGATCCATACCTCGTTATTTTAAATGCGATGCCTAAAGTCGCTCTTGGTCCAATCGTCATCGTTGCGTTTGGTCCTGGGTACGTGTCAATCATCGCAATGGGAGCGATGATTTCAATTATCATCACAACGCTTGTCGTCTATTCTGCTTTTAAAGAAGTCGATCCAAATTATGTAAAAGTTTTACAAAGCTTTGGAGCGACGAGATGGCAATGGTTCAAGGAAGCGATTTTCCCAGCAACCTTACCAACGATGATATCCACATTAAAAGTAAATGTTGGCCTATCGTGGGTTGGTGTCATTGTCGGCGAATTTTTAGTTTCAAAACAAGGATTAGGGTATTTAATTGTCTACGGTTTTCAAGTCTTTGACTTCACACTCGTAATGGCGAGCTTAATACTCATTGCTATTTTGGCAGCCATCATGTACAAAATTGTTGAAGCGCTTGAAAGATGGCTCATTAAACATACAGTATAAAGATACGTTTCCAAATGACCAAGGTCAACTCACTCTACCCTTGGCATTGGAATGCAGTTTCACATACACAACGAGTTATTCAAACGTAAATCATTTAAGTTTATTTTTTTGGTTGTTCAGCAGTCGAGGGGGGATCGAGCCACTTCTTCGCGCCTGTAAATATTGTAAGCAATGAGTTAGCACATCGTCTTTCATAATAAAACTATACAGCTCATGATCCTTTACATTTTTCGGTATCTCTCGTAATAACACAGGGCCATTCGTCTCAAAATACGATGTTTGTTTCCTTAATTCAGCAATTTCGGCAACATAAACATTTTTAATAATGTCGCCTCCCTTGCCTTTTACATAATACTGTCCGATATAGGTCATCTGTTTAATGATTCCACCCGTTTCCTCACGTACTTCTCGAATAGCGGCTTCTTCAGCCGTTTCCCCCTTCTCTACATTTCCACCTGGAAATTCAAGACCACGATCCTTATGTTCAGTTAACAACCATTTGTCTTTGTAAATGCAAATCACCCATACATTTTTTGGATGTTTTGAAAATGGATGATCATCAAATGAAAGCTTTACAACATTATCATAGTAGTCTCTAAATGTATACATCATTTCATCTGCCCTTATCTTTATTAAAATATATGTTTGACCGATGATGTTTCCTCTCCATCATGATAGCAGATTACACTTCAATTGAAAGCTTTTTGAAAAAGGAATAAGATGGTCACCATCTTATTCCTTAACGGTTACAGTGGACGATCTCCTAAAACACCGATTTGATCAATGTGCTGTTTCGTTTCTTCATCCCCGAGCTCGTAGATCATTTGAAAAGCCTCTGTCAACTGCTCATCATAGTCATCATTCGGTTGATCATGATGATAAGCTAGTATGGGAACGTGAGCTCGAAAGAAAGAACTGACATTCGCACCGTCCATATTATCCATTTTAGCTCTCAATAAACGGAGTTCATCATCATTTGCATAAATCGTAAAAGTATCTGTATTTTCAAAACTTGTTTGTGCAATTTGTTGCGATCCTATATTGATATAATACTTTTTTCTTTCCATCTTCTTGCACCTCCTATGCTTAATGTGGCTAAACAAAGGAGGAACATGTATAGATTATCCAATGAAAAGATGCAGATGCACCGTTCAGTTGTTCAGCCACTGTTCAAGCCGATGCCGTACTAATTTATTGGAGGCGTTTCTTGGTAATTGATCGACAAAAATGATTTGTTTAGGGATTTTATATTTCGCTAAATATTTTTCGGCATACGCTTGCACTTTATCTTCTGAGCATCCTTCTCCGTTCGCAACAACAAAAGCGACAGGTACTCTTCCCCATGTATCATCTTGTTTGCCAACAACACCAACTTCTCGAATACAATCCATATCCGAAAGAACATTTTCAATTTCAGACGGATAAATATTTTCTCCACCTGAGATGATTAAATCTTTCCGACGGTCGACAACATATAAAAACCCATCTTCATCGACATATCCGAGGTCCCCCGTTTTCAGCCAACCATCCGTAAAGGTCTTTCGTGTTGCCGATTCATTAGCATAGTATCCACCTGAGACCATTGGACCTTTGACGTAAATTTCACCAACTCCGCGCGCATCTGAATCATGGATATGCAATTGAGCTGGAAATAACGGTTTACCCGCAGAACCGATCTTTTTAAGTGCATCACGGGGAGTGAGCGTCACAATTTGTGAGGACGTTTCGGTCATGCCATATGATTGAAAGACGGGAATCTGTTTTTCCTTCGCCTGTTCTAATAATGAACGAGGTGCTGGACCACCACCAAGTAACATACAACGAAATGTATCTGGATACCGTTCTTTATCAAGTAGTGCGACCAACCGCTGCAACATCACTGTAACGACCGAAACCATCGTCACACCTTTATTCATAATGGCATCGTGGACAGCGTTAACATCAAACCGCTCCAACACATAAACAGGCATCCCGTAAATGACACTCTTCATTAAAACCGACAAACCGCCGACATGAAAAAAAGGCAATGGTGCAAGCCATTTATCATGAGCATGGATTCCTAAATTCAACGCTGAACTAATCGCACTCCACCAATGATTTCCATACGTATGGACAACACCTTTTGGAAAACCTGTTGTACCGGACGTATATATAATCGTAAACGCATCATCTAAAGATATTTCTTCCTGAAGTGGGACCTCTTTTTCCTCGAGTTGTTCAATCGCAGAAAATGTCCTCGTCAGGACCGGAAAATCCATCTGTTGAACGTCGGCTTTTAAACGATCACTCGTGAGTACGACATCCACTTTTGCATCTTTAATTTGATAGACCAACTCTTGTTCAGTTAGGCGTGTGTTGAGCATAACACTCACAGCTTGCAGATAACTTAAGGCATGAATCGCAATGACCATGGATATTTCATTCGGTGATAAAATACCGACATGCGTTCCTGCACTTACGCCTAACTGTGCAAGTTTTTTGGCATAACTTTCACTAGCCTCTTTTAATTCTAAAAAAGTGATCGAACGATGCGCTGTTTCAAGAGCAGTTTGGTGTGGGGATAAATGCGCTTGTTTCGTGAGCCAATGTGGTAATTGTTCAGCCATTTGAAAAATCCTTTCTTAACAAAATCGTGCAAATATATGAAAACCTTTGCCGTCTCATTAGCAAAGGTTTTCAATCTCCAGCGATTGTACGGATGAATGATTAAACGATCACTCAGCCGCACTCGAGAAAATGGAAACATATCCATGTTCAATGGTCGCCTTACGGAAAGCGTGGAAATTGATCGAAATCTGGATCTCTTTTTTCTTTAAAAGCATCTCTACCTTCTTTTGCTTCATCCGTCGTGTAGTAAAGTAATGTTGCGTCACCGCCCATTTGCTGAAGGCCTGCTAAACCGTCCGTATCCGCATTAAAGGACGCTTTCAAAAATCGTAAAGCAGTCGGGGATTTTTCTAATATTTCTTCACACCATTGAATCGTCTCTTCTTCTAATTTTTCATACGGAACGACTGTATTGACCATACCCATTTCATATGCTTCTTCTGCATTGTATTGACGGCATAAGTACCAAATTTCACGTGCGCGCTTATGTCCAACCATCCGCGCTAAATAACCTGCACCATAACCTGCGTCAAAACTACCAACTTTTGGTCCCGTTTGACCGAAGATCGCATTATCTGCTGCAATTGTCAAGTCACAAACGACATGTAAAACATGTCCACCGCCAATCGCATATCCAGCGACCATCGCAATGACAGGCTTTGGAATCGCACGAATCAAACGTTGTAAATCTAGGACATTTAGACGAGGAACTTGATCCGACCCGACATATCCACCATGCCCGCGGACTGTTTGATCACCGCCCGAACAAAAGGCCTTCTCACCCATTCCAGTTAAAATAATCACACCAATGGACGAATCATCACGGGCATCTGCGAAGGCATCAATCATTTCATTCACAGTGAGAGGTGTAAATGCATTTCGTTTCTCAGGACGATTAATCGTCACCTTCGCAATCCCATTATATTTTTCATAAATAATTTCTTCGTAATCTCTTACTTTTTCCCATTGTACTGTCATGACTACATCCTCCTTATGTATCATCCAATCAGATTGAGTTCAATTTTTTCAAGATACCACGGATTGTGAAATAAACTCATTTACTAGTTTACCAAACATTTCGGGTTGTTCCACATGAATTGCATGACCAGCTTGTGGAACAATCTGTAACAAACTCTTTGGAAACAACTCATCCATCTGTTGATTGATGTTGATAAACTTTCGATCGAGTTGGCCAACCATGAGTTGCACGGGCTGTTCAAAACGGGATAACGCTTGCCACCAACTCGGCTGTTTTCCTGTACCCATGTACCGTAATGAATTGGCCAAACCAGCTGCGGTGTGCCCGAGACGCTCTTTGCGAATCGCTGCTTGGACACGATTCGGCAAACTCCTTTGCGTTTCAAAAAGAGGGATTGTTTCCCAATAATTGACGAATGCTTCGACCCCTTCTTGTTCAATCTTTTTCGCGAGTTTTTCATCGTTCTTCACTCGTTCCATGCGCTCCATTTCCGTCGCTAAACCAGGCGATGAACTTTCCAATGTAAGTGATCGTACCATTTCCGGGTAAGTTAAAGCAAATGACAGTGCTGTTCGTCCCCCCATGGAATAGCCGACAAGATGAACAGGCGATACTTCTAAGTGTATGAATAATTGACGCAAGTCTTGACAGCAGCTTGCCATATCCCTTGGCGTATGAAGATTCGTCTGACCATGACCTGGTAAATCGATGACCATCAATTGAAAGTGCGCTTTATATTTAGAAATAAATGATGACCACGTGGACGAGCTCCCAGTAAACCCATGAAGTAAGACAACAGGTGGACCCTCTCCGTATACTTCATAAACATATGTTCCATCCTCCACTACAAACTCCATAATCGACCCTCATTTTCCAAAATTTCCTCGTTGATATCGTGCCATAGCTTTCGATGCCACTTCATGTTTTCAGTTCGATCCGTTTTTACCTCAATGACGGATAGTCCGCTTTCTTGATAACTATTTGTCAATACTTCTTTTAAACTCGTTTCTGTTTTTACTTGACGATATGTTCCACCATACATTTCAATTGCTTTCTGAAAGTCAAGATGTAACGGGGTCCCAAATAACACCTCGAAATATTTTCCATTTCCATCTGATGCTTGTGGCAGAAAGGAAAAGATTCCCCCACCATTATTATTAATAAGTAAAATTGTTAGATCGAGCTTGTAATGCTTCGCAGCTAACAATCCATTTAAGTCATGGAAAAAGGAGAGATCCCCCAACATCAGTGTCATCGGTTTTCCCGCGGCACGAGCACCAAGTGCACTTGAAGTTACGCCATCGATTCCATTCGCACCTCGGTTTGCTAATACAGTAATGCGTTTTGATGTAGATAGGAAAAATGTATCGATATCACGAATCGCCATGCTGTTTCCGACAAAAAGTCCACTTCCATCGGGAATGACTTCGAGCAGTTCTCTAGCCGCTTCACCTTCTGTAATGTCATGCTCACTTTCTCTTTGCAAATGCGATTTCGCAATCCGATTCATCTGTTGCCACGCTGTTAACCATTTTTCATCAAACGGCACATGAGGTGCGATGTCACATAAATCATGACACAATTGAATGGGATCTGCATAAATAAATTGGGCATGGTGAGTTGGATCGCGATGACCTTCACTCTGTTCAACAACAAACTGCAATGCTTCCTCATGTGTTTTTACATAGTGTAGAAATGATTTAGAGACAGGCATTGCCCCAAACCGAATGATGAAATCAGGTTGTAATTTTTCACGAATGGTCTCGTCTCGTAAAAAAGCATCATAACTTTCGATAATATGATCTTTTGGATGATCACCTGAACGAATTTGTGATAATGGATCAGCTAAAATGGGTAATCCCCATGCTTGTGCCAATTGTGTAACCGCTTCAGCAATATGCATTTCCATAAGTGGGCCACAAACAAGCACACCACGCTGTTTTGTTCGCAACTTTTCTATAAGTCTTGTTAACTGATCGTCAGGAATTCTTTTTATCCCTTCATAAACAGGATGATATGTGATGTCTATCGGTGCTTTCCATAAATCATTTAATGTAAAATCAGGAACAAGTGGTTCGCGAAACGGAAAGTTCAAATGCACCACTCCAGCATTCCCCTCTTCCGCAACATGAACGGCTCTTTTTGCTTGACTACGAACATATGTAAGCATATGAGACGCTGATTCAGCTAAGGCCATTTCATGAAACCATTTTACATAATCGCCATACATTTTAATTTGTTCAATGGCTTGGGGGGCACCAACGTCTCTCAGTTCATGGGGACGATCAGCGGTCAGAACGAGCAGTGGCACTCTGCTGTAATGCGCTTCCACAATTGCCGGAAAATAATTGGCGGCTGCGGTTCCCGAAGTACAGATCAGTGCAACGGGACGTTGCGATTGTTTCGCTAATCCTAAAGCAAAAAATCCCGCTGATCGCTCATCAATGATCACCCATTCTTGTAAATCCTGATGTTCACATACAGTCATAGCGAGTGGAGTTGATCTAGAACCTGGAGAAATAACGACATCTGTCACACCACTTTTTGCTAATTCATCAATAAAATTTGCTGTATATCTTGTAAGTTGCTCTGTATGATTCATCACAATCCCCCTAAAACGGTGAGCATCGGTAGAAATTTAATATTTGTTTCTTCATATTCTGTTTCAACATCTGAATCTTTCAAAATTCCACAGCCAGCAAACAATGATGCTTCATCCCCTTGAATGAGACCTGAACGAATCGCGACAGCAAATTCACCATGATCATTACTATCTAACCAGCCGATCGGAGCACCGTACCAACCACGATCCAACAATTCATAGTCACGAATAAACCGTAACGCTTCTTCCGTTGGGGTTCCGCCTAATGCAGGGGTTGGGTGGAGTCGAGCAATGATATCAAAAATACTTGCCCCCGGTTTTAAAGTCGCTTGTACAGGGGTATATAAATGTTGTAAGTTTTTCAATGGATAAAGAACAGGCTCATCTGGTATATCAATGTCTGTGCAATATTTTTCTATGCCATCACGAATCATTTGTACAACATACGCATGTTCTTGTAAATTTTTTTCATCATGAAGAAGCCGGTTGCCAATCATGCGGTCTTCTTTTTCGGTCTCACCTCGTGGTGCAGTTCCTGCCAAACCAGTCGACAACAAATGATTTTTTTCAAGTTTTACGAGCCGTTCTGGTGTCGCACCTACAAAGCAATCATCTCCTTGTTCAAAAGCAAACACATAGCTGTTCGGTTGCGTGTCAAGCAATTGCTTTAAAATGTGCGCAATATTTGCCTGCTGCGATAGTTTTAAACGAAGTTCCCGTGCCAAAACAATTTTTTGCATCTGTCCACCTTGCAGTTCATCAATTGCTTGTTGAACTACATCTTTCCATTGGTTCAAAGCAATTTCTTCGGAGTCAATAATGTGCGCTTGTACTTCTGATGTAAACTGTGAAGACTGCAACAATAATTGTTCTTGTTTCGTTAGTTGATGAGCGATTTGCAGCGGGTCGTCATCTTTGTGAATGTTTATATTAATCGTTAGATAATCTTGTGCTTTATATTTCGTTAAAACAAACTGCGGAATTCGAAAAAGACTATGCTTATATTTTTCCCACAAGTGTGATGTTGCTTTTTTAGGGTCAAAAGACATACCGCCTAAAGCAATGAGCCCTGTCCCAGGAACACGGTATGGGTTGTGGATCTCTGCCTGTTCAAGAAGAGCATACCATTTACTTTTCGTCTGTTCGTATCGATTATCATCCGCCACAATCTCATAGACACTTCCGACCCCCACGAGGAAGAAATCTTCTGTGGAACTTGTCCAAAATGTACGGTCCATGTTCAGCTGTTTAGCCGCTAGAAAGAAATGTAGTGGATCTTGACTCTTGATTTTTTTCGTCATACTAACAAGTTGTCGATTATTATCATGTGATGTTAATTGACGCATCGCCTTTCCAATGAGTGATTGAAGACGACCATCCTTAGTTTCAATCATTTATATAAGCCTCCATTAAACATGCTGACAGCCATTAATCACGTATATGTGCATAATGTAGAGATTTTCTAAATATCGAGTTACGTTACGTAAAAAACCAATCATATCTATTTTATGACCTTTTCATTTGTTTCTCAAGGAATGGACTATCTCTTCAGCCATATTCGCAACATTCATTCAGAGAGAACATATGATTTTAGGAAGTTGTACAGACCATTCGACCATGGTAAACTAATGGGTATGAACGCTTCACAGGAGGAAGAAAGACATGGATTCAACGAACAGTAGGGATATTAAAGAAGCTTTAAATGAGAAGGATGGTATCCAAGTTTGGTGGCGATTATTACGCCCCCATACGTTAACGGCTTCTTTTATACCTGTATTTGTAGGGACAATGTTAGCCTATATGGATGGTCCGATCCATATACCTGTTTTCTTAGCGATGCTATTTTCGTCCATTTTCATTCAAGCAGCGACGAATATGTTTAATGAATACTATGATTATGTTAGAGGGCTAGATACGGAAGAATCTGTCGGCATTGGAGGCACAATCGTACGGGATGGAATCGCTCCCAAAACTATTTACCGTTTAGCAGTTACTTTCTTTGGAATCGCCACCATCCTTGGACTCTATATTTCCATAGCATCGAGTTGGTGGGTTGCAGTCATCGGACTCATTGGCATGTTGTTTGGTTATTTATATACAGGAGGACCGCTCCCGATTGCCTACACTCCATTTGGAGAGCTATTTTCAGGTTTTTTAATGGGAACAGTCATCATTGGAATTAGTTACTTTATTCAAACATTAACCCTATCAACGGATGTCATCTGGATTTCAATCCCAATCGCTATTTTTATCGGGGCCATTTTATTAGCGAATAATATTCGTGATTTAGATAACGACGAGCAGAGTGGACGAAAAACGATTGCGATATTACTTGGCCGAAAGAATGCCATTCGATTTCTCGGATTGATGTTTGTCATTGCGTACGGATTGACAGCTGTATACATCATGACAAACCTATTGCCATTATGGTCCGTTTTGACGTTCCTTAGTGGACTAAAAGCGATCGAAGCGGTTAACAAGTTTAAAGGTAAAACGAAACCACTAGAAATGATGCCTGCAATGGTTATGACAGGAAAAACGAACACGATTTATGGACTCCTACTAGGCATTTCATTACTCATTAGCAAATTCATGTAAAGAAAGGAGCGAGGTGAACCGATGGATCTTGAACATACGTTATTACATTCATTAGGGATTAAAACGGTTACTCTAAACCAGGATCAAGTCATCTTGACAATGCCCGTTGATGCACGGACACATCAACCTGCAGGCTTTTTGCATGGTGGGGCGAGCGTAGCACTAGCCGAAACAGCTGCGAGTATAGGTGCGTATTTAAACGTTGATTCCGAAAAGATGAATGTATTTGGCATCGAAATAAACGCCAACCATATTAAGAGTAAACGCGATGGGATCGTTACAGCTGAGGCGACCCCTTTACATATCGGAAAAACGACAATGGTATGGAATATTAATATAACAGACGAAGATCACAACCTTATCTCTGTATCCCGATGCACAATCGGTGTTGTTCCGAAGAAAAAATAAACGTACGTTTAAACAACTATTCTATAAATACAATGGAATGATGCCAAAGAATAAAGTTCATGCAAATACACTTGAACCATTTCATATTTGATTCCGAATGATACACCTCTTTTAAACATAAAAATATCCCCTTTGAGTCAAACAAGGTTTTACTTTTAACCTGTCTACTTAAAGGGGATTATATCATTCCCGAAATAGCTCTTTTTATGTTCAAGCCATTTTCGCTTGTTTCTCCTCAATCCAATTCCGCATCTTCATAAATAATGGCACGAATAATAATCCAACGATTACCCCTTTTACGAGGTTAAATGGTAATACTCCAGCAATGACGGAAACCCATTTCACGTGTGATGTCATCTCCCACCCCATGAACCATGAATATGCAGGTAGGATGATAAAGTAATTGAGTACACTCATTCCGAATGCCATGATGAATGTCCCCGTTACGAGTCCTGAAACGACGCTCTTTACTCCTTTAAATTTATGATAAAAAATGGACACTGGTAAAACGAACATCAATCCGGCCAAGAAATTTGCCATGACACCTATCGGCTCACCGCCTCCAATTGCCAAATACAATAGATTTTTAATCGCGATGACGATGGCTCCGGCTACCGGTGAAAAGATTAAGGCAGCCATTAAAGCTGGAACTTCACTAAAGTCAATTTTTAAATAAGGTGGCAAAAATGGCAATGGAAAATTAAGAAATAATAATACGAGTGAAATTGTTCCTAACAGTGCGAGTATGATCAGTTTTAATAATTTTGATGATTGTCTATTGACAGATGACATCATCGTTCTCCCCCTTCATCTTTCCATCGATTCACATCTCGTGATGAAGGATGAGCTTCTTCCTATGTAGTTACCATGATTATATAAATCTGCCATCATTCAAAACATCGATTATCAACTTACAAAAAACCCTAAAGCCTAATCGGGGCCTTAGGGTATACGTATACATAGGTAAACAGGTGCCTTGGACACCTATTTTCAGCTCGACATCTTCTCCCATCCAGACTGTAACTGTCGGTTCTGGATTTACACCAGATCAGCCATAAAGTTTTTTCACTTTATAGTTCACGGACTTTGAACAACGATGGTCCATTACCGTCGGTCGGGAATTGCACCCTGCCCCGAAGATGGAATCGATATTTATATGGTTCATTTTTATTATACACATAATCACCCCATTTGAAAAGATTTTCGTTTCAATGCCAAAAAATATTAATAAAGAAAGTAAGAAGGAGCTAACATCTGCATGTTAACTCCTTCTCTAAACGTTACCATCTTCGTTATTTATTGATCTACATTGATAAACAGTTTTCCTTCTGCTTTTTCACGAGTTTCATTGTCGAAAGAATCGATGACAATGACTTCAATAACCGCTCCTTCAGCATATGCATTTTTCGTTGCAGTCCAGTAGCCTTCATAATGGCCTGGTGATGTTTCTCTAATTGGCAACTCTGTCGCATTTTGAACCTTAGCTCCCTTCGTATTTGTCAACGGCATATGAATAACAAAAGTTGCATCTAAACCTGGTTCACTCTCGAATTCGACTTTCACACTTTCACCTGCTTCGATGTGCTGATCTTTATCCGGTGTCAAGTTGTCTATTTCAGGTGCGTCAAATTTCGCTGCGATGGTTACGGATTTTTTCGTCGCGTTTTCCGCCGCATCCATTGCGAGTACTTCGATTGTATTTTCACCTTGTTCGAGCAAGATGCGTTTAGAATACTTCCCATCCTTGACAGTTGCCTCTGCACCATTTACCTCAACGTAATCAAGATTATCATCAGCGACCGTTCCTTCAACTGTGACAGTTTCACGATTCGTTTTTCCACCGTCTGTTGGCTGATCAATTGTCAACTCAGGAGCTGATGTATCTAGTGTGATCGTAACAGCTTTCGATTCACCGGTGACAGCTTCGTTCAACAACGATACGGCAGTGAATTCATTTTTACCCTCTACAAGTTCCGTGTCGATGGTAAACGTTCCATCATCTTCAACGTCCACCGTATCGACTTCCTCCCCATTGTTCAACAGCTGAATCGTCGTTGTCGGTGAGGCGGTACCTTCAATCGTTACCTCTTCTTCATTCGTAATTAAATCTTCTTCCGGGGCCGTAATTACTGGATCTTTTACCTCATAATCAACGCGTGCCCGAATCATATAGTTTCCTTCATCAGCAGGCGATTTCGACCATGCTCCACTAACAAATTGATAACTTCTTTCTGCATTTGGACTATCTTCATCGGTCGCAAGTCCAGGTGAATAAGGGTTGTCCTCTGTTTGCATATAGACCATATAGAAATCTCCATCGACAACAATATTGTGTTCCGATAAATCTACAATTGTCCATTCTCCGGTACGTAAAGCTTCTGCTTCAATCGGTCCCGCAAGCTTTTCACCTGGGAGGCCGTCTTTTCCGGAAGCATCCCACACTTCTACCGCAAATTCAACACCGCCAGGAACGGGCCACTCTGTATCCCAAAATCGGAAAACGCCATCTGTTATGAGCGCAGTTTCCTCTCCTTCATCAAGAGACATTTTCACAGCCCAACCGTTACCCGCATCATAAAAAGCTCGTGCATTTTCCGCTGTTCCATCATCATAACCAATTTCTCCACCAGGATACGTATACATCGGCTCAAGTGAAATATCTAGATTCACGTCACCATCGATCGATACTTCGACTTCTTTACTGTGGTAGCCCACAGCCATCACCTTCAACGTATACGTTCCTTCATATGCCGTGAGCGAGTAGCTACCGTCCTGATCCGATTCCACTGCAGCAATATTTGCATCTTCTAGCAATAATAATGTCGCGTTTTCAATCGCCTCTTCGGTAGCTTCATCCGTTATTTTTCCTGTTACCGTTCCTTTTGTCATTTCTTCTAATGTAAAGTCTGCTGTTGTCGTTTCTTTGTCCTCGATTGTAGCCTCTTGTTCTTGTGAATGAAACCCGTATGCTTCCGCTTGAATAGTATAAGAGCCTGCTCCATGCATTAAAGAATATGATCCGTCTGCTGGATCCGTATAAACCGTTCGATTCGTTTCGAGAACACTTACTTGTGCACCTAAAGGAAGAAGATTTGAACTGATTTGACGGTCCGCTTCCTTCGTTCGTTCTTTTTTAGGTTTCAATGGAGTTATTTTTTTGGGATCAACAGCTTTCTTTTCTGGCTCATTTTTTGAAACCGATTGTTTTCCTACACCGATTTCTCCTCTTTGAAGACCGGGTAGATTTTTACTTTTATTTAAGGATGTTTTACGATCTAATGATTGATCTGATAAAGCTACATCGTCAAGATACCATCCATCTCCTACGATGCTGATGTCGGAAGTAGCATTAAAGGCAACATATACTCTCTGATTACTATATTCTGATAAATCAACTTCCGCATCCTCCCAACCGTCTGATGCACCTTCTACCGTCATCAGTTGTGTCCAATCTTCTTGGTCTGTGGAAATAAACACATGTCCGAAATCATAGGCATTTCCAGAAGAATATTTTTCAAAATCATGCCAGTGCTTAAATTGTAAATATGCATCTCCGTCCGGTAAATCGATCGGTGGCATGACGAGTGTTGCGTTCATATTACTCTCATACGTACCCTCTAAATTCGTTGCATATACGTTCTCTCCTGAGGCAGCACGCTCTGGGCCTGATGTTGGCACACCCCACTCCCAACTATTTTCCTCACCAAAGGACGTCCATCCCATCGGCTTTTGTTCAAAGTCCTCCGTATAACCAACGGTAATTCCTGCTTTGACGTCAACGACATACTCATCACTCGAAACTTCGTTATTCCCAAAATCGTTAACTGTCCATTTATACGTTAAGGAACCTTCCTCCATGTCTTCACCTGGAATCGTAACCGTATACACGCCATCTTTATAATCCCCGGACGTACGATCAGCTGCTACCTTTTTCCAGTCACCATCATTCGATTGATAATTTAATTCAACAGAAGTCACACTAATGTTATCGGCAACATTAATTTCTAGATCAAGATCCATACCTGAATACGTTTCCTTTGGCGCCTTATGCTCGAATGTAGGTGCTTCGTCATCTGTTCCTTCTTTGGTAACTTGTCCACTGACTGTTCCGAGCCCGTCGCTAATGGATGCTACAGCATCGTGAGCGTTGACAATTCCATAGCCATAGCCATTGTTCGGCGACTCTGGATATTCATCGTCTGTCCTAGGAGTAGCCGTACTGATTAAAACTTCTTCCATTTCATCAACCGTCATATCCGCATTAACCTGTCGCAATAAAGCAGCGACTCCCGATACAGCAGGTCCTGACATAGAAGTTCCATTCCAGCCACCCTCATATCCACTTCCAGGTACAGTTGAACGAATATTTACACCAGGAGCGGAAATATCGGGTTTAATTTCGTCGTAAGGCGAAGGGCCACGTAATGAAAATTCTGCAATCATATCATCGATATCCGTTGCCCCCGTTGCAAATGATTCGGGATAGTTTGCAGGAACAGCAACCGATCCTGGACCACCTGGATTAAATAAAGTCGTGTTACCCGCCGAAAATTCAGGGAAAATTTCAGCATCACGCCATGCTCTTACTGCATCACGATACCATTCATCTAATCCCGGACCACCACCCCATGAGTTGTTGACAACATCAGGAGCCATATCAACGCGTCCTCCAGGCGCAAGAATCCATTCGGCACCGGCTAGCAAAACATCATCGGTTGTACTACCTGATTCATTAAATACTTTGACAGCAATCCATTGGGCTCCAGGAGCTACACCTACTTGGTTCGATCCATCAGGTTCACTACCTACCATTGTACCAGTCACATGAGTCCCATGACCGTGATCATCATATCCTTCTTCTTGTCCAGTTGCTGGATCATAGAAACTGTACTGATGGTCGACATCACCCGTCGCGGCATCATATCCTCGATATTTTTCTTTCAATCCAGGGTGATCCCACTGAACTCCTGTATCTAAACTAGCAACAACCGTCCCCGTACCATCGAATCCCATTTCCCATGCTTGGGGTGCTCCAACTCGTTCCACATTCCATTCCACGTTCTCAAATGTTGATTTCGGAGCTTTTTGTTTTTCTTTAATAAAAGTTTCATGTAATTTTCGTGTTTCATTCGGAAGAATTTTTTCCACTTCAGGAAAGCTGGCAATCTTTTCAGCAATTTCCTTTGTCGCCGTTACCGCCATTCCATTGACGATATAATAAGATTTGAAATCTTTAACATCGCCATTTTCTACCGCTTTTTCTAAAAAATCTACCACATTTTTTTGCGATTCATGTGATGTCGTTTTCAATTCAGATACAACTGCTGAACGTTGCAAAAACTTAGCTTTTTGTGAGCTTAACTTGGCAGTTTTTGCATCTTTTCTCGCTGCTTTTGCGGCTTTTTTCGTATCGGCCTTCTCTGTAAATTTCACTAAAAATGTAACTTCGTCATCTTTTTTGAAATCATCCAGTAAACGATTCGTTAACTTTTCTTTTGCCACCTTTTTCTGATTGTAAAGGGATTGGTGAATCTCATCATTTGCTCCTGAGGCTGAAATACTTGGAACCATTAAGGATAGAATCATCATTAACGATGCCAACATACTAAACGATTTTATTTGCCTTCGTTTCCTTTTTCTCAATTTTATCCATCCTCTCCATTCTAATGACTAGACTCATCCAGCAAACCTACTATTTTATTTTCGATTTATTCCCTCCTCATCCATTAGAGTGATTATTGAAAAAATTCTGTCTGTTAAAGTAACTATAATAGATAGAGTGTGTAAAAGGTGTCGATTGGTGTCGGCAAAATAAAGATGATGGACATTGATTCTTGTGACCTATGTTTCGAGCAGTTATCCATAGGTAAAAGGAATGGTTTTTGCTGAACCTTTAATCGAGCAAAAAACTGCGCATAGCCTTTCCAAGAATAGGTTTGATTCGGGTTGACCAGTCTATTTACCTACACATCACTTTCTTCATATATGACAATAAATTGAATAGAATCCCCTAGTTTATATCGTTATTTCTCTATTCGTATACTTATTTATCGCCATTTCTCAAAAATCAACATTTTCATCGCTGGAAAACGCTTCATAAGTCACACATATCTTTCATCAATATCAACCTTAAATCCTAAGATTATTTTTTCAAAATGAAATCATAAAATCTAGTGAATCAAATAAACTTACATATTCGGCATCCAAAATGACGTATAAAAAAACAGCTTTCAACCAATTTTATGATTAAAAGCTGATTGTAATGGTGATTTATTCTAGTGGATTTAAGCTTTCTTTTCCTGTCAAATTGCTAATCATATGAACGAGCAAGTGAATTTCCTCTTCAATATCTTTAAAACTAGCTGTTTCCACTGGAGAATGCATGTAACGTAACGGTAAAGAGACGAGAGCAACAGGAACTCCTCTACCTGTTAGTCGCATCCGATCGGCATCTGTTCCTGTCATGCGGGGTGTGAGCTCATATTGAATATTCATCTGTAGTTGCTCCGCAGACTGCTCTAGGAGTTGATTGATTTTAAGATGGATCGGTGCACCTTTTGCTAATACCGGTCCGTTTTCCAGTTTAATGTCCCCATACTTTTTCTGATCGATGCCCGGATAGTCTGTCGCAAATGTTACATCACATGCAATCGCCATCGTCGGTTGAATTCCAGCTGCTGCAAAATACGCACCCCCCATATTTGTCTCTTCATTGACAGTACTTACCCCATAAAAGCCAACGTGACACCCTTTTTTCTGTAACTTACGCATCACTTCAGCAACGATAAACGATCCAGTTCGATTATCTAATCCTCGTCCAGATAGGTAACGATCTTCGAGTATTTCTGGTTCCGTTTTATACACTGCTACATCACCAATTTGAACATGGTGTTCTGCTTCTTGTTTGGATTGATAACCACAATCGATGAAAAGATCTTCCAAACTAAAATCATCTTTTAGTCCACCATGGTGTTGAGCATTGACACCAATCACCCCGGTAACTGTTTTTTCATCACCTAATACGGTCACCTTTTTCCCAACAGCCGCTTTTGGATTAATGCCTCCTACTTTGTCAAAATGGAGAAATCCATCTTCATCGATCTGTTTAATCACGAGCGCGATTTCATCAGCATGACCGGCTACCAATACTTTGAACGGAGCTTTAGGATTGAGTACGCCAATCACATTACCTGCATGATCTGTACGTACCTCATCAGCAAAAGATGATACATAATGCAACCATTTTTTTTGAATGTCCATTTCTTGACCGGATGGTGAAGGTGTTTTTAACAAATCCAATAAAAACTCCCAATTTATTTCTTTCATCATAAACGCCTCCTGAGCAAATGTCTTAAGATTAATAACGATCCCAATTGTCACTTCTTCTATTCTATACTCACTTATCCTATCGATTTTACAAGCAATTTTTCATGAACATCTTCAATTTACTTTCTACCTCTAAACAAAAAAGGAATCAACCATTCATCCATGTTTAAAACTTGTCCATATCATAACAAAATTACAATCAACGTGCATTTTTACAGTAAAAAATAATGAACATCAGCACCTAAAATCCCCTTTTTCTACGATGATGATCAAAAATCAATCGCACAAAAATGTGCAACCTCTACCTCAATCCTATTTTAAATGAATTTGCCAGAAATTAATGCGTATGGTAGTATAACTAAATGTGTGAAAATAATTGATTATAAATGGGAGTTGTTCAGCATGACAGATCAATTGGCAGTTGGCCAAATTATAAAAGGTAAAGTGACAGGGATCCAGCCGTATGGAGCCTTTGTTGCTATAAATGATGAGGTGCAAGGATTAGTCCATATTTCGGAAATCACTCATGGTTTTGTCAAAGATGTCAACGATTATCTAGCTATCGGTGATGAAGTTAATGTTAAAATCATCCACATTGATGAAGAAAATGACAAAGTTTCTCTATCCATTCGTGCCACTATGGATGCACCAGAAAAACAAGCAAAACCAAAAAGCACGCCGCAAAAACAACAAGAGCAACCGACGAATGGATTTAATACATTAAAAGATAAGTTAGAAGAATGGATTGCTCAATCCGAACAACGCGAAAAAATATATAAAAACTAGGCAAAAAAGCAGCATATTCGCTGCTTTTTCTCGTGATTCCTCGTTGTTCAATCATTACCTCCTTCTTGATTTCCTGCATACCTTTCGTTAAAGTAAATTCACATGCGTATAAAATGTAAGAGCCATTTTAGGGAGGTTCATCGATGACCCACGTAAACTTTTCATATCATTATGCCGAACGTTTTTTCAGTCCAAGTGAATTGGATGCTTTAATGCCATGTATAAATCAAGCTCACGATCATATCGAGCAAAAAACCGGGCTTGGAAAAGAATTTCTCGGATGGGTTAACTTACCTAAAACATATGACCGTACAGAATTTTCACGTATCCAAACGGTCGCCGAAACGATTCGCGATGATTCAGACGTCTTCATAGTTATCGGCGTTGGCGGTTCATATTTAGGAGCACGTGCTGCACTGGAAATGCTGAGCCATTCCTTTCATAATATTCTTCCGAAAGAAAAAAGACAAGCACCACAAATCTTTTTTGTTGGTCATCATTTAAATTCTACATATATAAATGAACTGTTCGATGTGCTTAAACAAAAAGATGTTTCAATTAACGTTGTTTCTAAAAGCGGAAAAACGACCGAGCCAGCGATTGCTTTTCGGATTTTCAAAAAGTTTCTCGAACGAAAATACGGAACGGAAGAAGCGAAGCAGAGGATCTATGTGACAACGGATCGTAAAAACGGCCCATTAAAATCCATTGCCAACGAAGAAGGTTATGAAACATTTGTCATTCCGGATGATGTCGGCGGACGATACTCTGTATTAACAGCTGTTGGACTGTTACCGATTGCTGTCGGTGGGATCTGTATCGATGAAATGATGAAAGGTGCACAGCGAGCTATGGTTGATTTACAGGAGCCCTTCTTCGATAAAAATCCTGCTTATCAATATGCAGCTCTACGACATATTTTATATAACAGAGGAAAAACAACGGAAATTCTTGTTCATTATGAACCACGATTACGATATTTTGCAGAATGGTGGAAACAGCTTTTTGGTGAGAGTGAAGGAAAGGATTTGAAAGGAATTTTTCCAACATCTGCTGAATATACAACCGACCTTCACGCGATGGGACAATATATTCAAGAAGGACGGCGCAATCTCTTTGAAACCGTTCTACACGTTCGGTCGCCAAGAAAAAATGTAACGTTAGAAAAAGATTCAATAAATACAGATGACCTCAATTATTTAGCTGGAAAAACAATTCATGACATCAACAATAAAGCATATCAAGCGGCTCTATTAGCTCACACTGAAGGTGGCGTTCCGAACCTAACCATTGAACTTCCACAATTGGACGCATTTACATTTGGTTATCTCGTTTATTTTTTTGAAAAATCCTGTGCAATGAGCGGTTATTTGCTCGGAGTCAATCCATTTAACCAACCGGGAGTAGAAGCGTACAAACGGAACATGTATGCGTTACTAGATAAACCAGGATATGAAAAAGAAAAACGAGCGTTAGAAAAGCAATTAAAACAATGATCAATCTTTTTTAACTACGTTTTCACGATCCATATGAATTTTTTATCATTTTTATGTTTAAAACCCGCTACGAATGGTTATAGTAATAATGTAAGACTTTCTCGTATTCCCCCTGTTAGCAAGGCGCACAGCGCTTTGCTTTTTTTTGTTTACATATATAGATCCTTCACGAGTCCTTTTGATTTTTCAATTGTTTACAAAATTCTGTTCCATAACACTGTTCTTACGCTATACTAGTAGTAATGAATCAGATAAGGGGAGGGATCTTTTTGAAAATATTCAACACTGTACATCCGCGTAAAAACACTCGTTCATTAAAGTGGGACGCATTACAGTCAGTTTTTGGAACGGAAGATGTGATACCTATGTGGGTAGCCGATATGGATTTAAAAGCTCCAGATGCCGTCAATGAGGCGTTGATGAAACGTGTTGATCACGGAATCTATGGATATACATACATTGATGATTCAGTAAAGCACTCCATAACCAACTGGTTAAGCAAACGGCACGATTGGAACGTTCAATCAGAGTCGTTATCATTTACATCAGGGGTCATTACGAGTTTACATGCCGCCATTCAAACGCTCACTGAACAAGGGGATCAAATTCTTATACAAACACCTGTTTATCCACCATTTTATCACGTCATTCAAAATAACAATCGTGAGATCGTCACCAATTCACTTATTCATACTGAAGGTGGATATCGTATTGATTTTGTAGATTTTGAAAGAAAACTAGCCCAAGGTGTGAAAGCGTTTATACTATGTTCGCCACACAACCCTGTAGGACGTGTTTGGACGGAAGAAGAATTAACAACGATGGCCGAACTATGTATCAAACATAATGTACTCATCATTTCTGATGAGATTCACGCTGATCTAGTTTATCCAGGCCACCAACACATTCCGATTGCTTCTCTTTCACGGGAGGTTTCAAATCATACGATCACTTGCATGTCACCGACAAAAACATTTAATTTAGCTGGTTTACAAGCTTCATTTATCGTCATTGAAAATGAAAAAAATAGAAATCGTTTTAACGAGCAATTAAAACGAAGCGGAAACCATATGCTCAATACATTGGGGATTACAGCGATGGAAGCGGCCTATAATCACGGTGAGGAATGGCTGGACAACTTATTAACATTTTTACATGACAATCAACAATATGTCACAGACATGTTTTCTGCATATACGAAACAATTAAAAGTGATGCCCATTGAAGGGACTTATTTACTTTGGATTGATTGCAGTAAACTGCAAATGGATCAACAATCCTTGGAACGATTTATGATTCATCAAGCTAAAGTAGGACTCAATCCAGGATATTCTTATGGAAAAGAAGGCCGATTATTTATGCGGATGAATATTGCTTGCCCTAAAGCGACATTAGAAAAAGGGGTCAAGCGGATCATTCAAGCTGTTCATACATTATAAATAAAAAATCGCTGGTAACGTTCACGATGCATAGTCGCAAGTCCAACAAAACTTGCGATTTTTTATTTGCTTTGCTCTTTATTTTCACCCGATTCTGTAGGATCTGTCGGAGAATCTTCTACATCTTTTTGTCCGTTTTGGTTAATTTCACCGCACATAATTCTCGCTCCTGGGTCGCCACCTGGTTGACTGATCCCATCATCCGCTTCTTCATTGATTACGAGTGAAGTTCCTTCCCCTTTTAATAAAGAAAACTTACCTTCCGATAAAGTGGCCTTGTTGAGAACAATGTCCGTTTCAACCTTTCCGTCAGCATCCGCTTCAATATTCGGTAAGTCTCCTAAATGAGGTCCTTCAGGATGCATTAAGCCGTGCTTCTTTCCTTCAGGATTTAAATGGTTACCTGCCGATTTAAAATCAGGCCCTTCACACGTTGCATTTTCATGTACATGGATTCCATGAAAACCTGGACGTAAGCCTTCGATTTTCAATTTTACATTGACACCTTCAGCTTGTTCCGATAGCGAAGCCGTACCTACCATGTCGCCCGATTGGTTGTATATTTCGACCGTCATGACTCCGAGACGCTCGGATTGACAGGCTGATATAAAGATAAGAAAAATAATCATGAAATAGCGCATGATCCTGATAGCTCCTTTTCATTTTTCATCCTTAGTATCAACCAAAAACAAAACGATAAACATATCAAATCCATTCGATTTTTCATGAAAAAACCATCCTTTTGAATCCAAAAGGATGGTAAGTGTCCCGGCCTTATTTAGATGACTCTTCCTTTTCTTCTAAAGCATCTTTATATTCATTCATAAACCGTTCTTCATCTTTCTTTGATTTTTTATAAAACAAATACATCGTAACAACAGCTCCAATCATAAAAATAACGAGTGTAATTACTGATGGGATATATTCTGATTTATCTTCCGGGAAATATAAAAATTCCATAGCATATAAATAAGCAAGCATTTATTTATCACTTCCTTCACCTACATTATAACAAATCTATGAAAAGACAAAACCCATTATACAATATTATTCGCTAAACTGTTACATATTTGATAAAAATATATATAGGAGGGATTGATATGCGTCAATTTCAAATCGGCGATCTTGTCCGAGCCCACTACAACTCGGGTACGTATATTGGAAAAATTATTGAAGACCGTGGAGAACGATATTTAATCGAGGTGTTAGCTGTTCATAAACACCCACTTCAAGGGGATTTACATAATCTCAATCAAACAGAAGGGGTTGCTTTTCACGAAAGAAAAGCGCTCGCATATCGTGAAAAAACGAACGTTAAAAAGCCAGCTGTCCATCCTTATGACAAGGAGATTCCTGATTATAGTGCGTCCTTGAAAAAAGCTGTAGAGGAAGCTAGGGAGAAATTTTCTCAAGAGGATACACCGGTGAACAAAAAGTCTTTACAATGTTTAGATAGCCTCGAAAAACATTACTACCAAAAAATTTATGGTTCACAGCAGAAGTAAAAAATTACCTGCAGGGTCTGAGTCCAGTCACCTTGCAGGTATTACTTTATTCGCCTAAATGCTCTTCAATGACTTTACTAATTCCTTGAATCGCTTCGTCTTCATCTTCGCCTTCCGCCGTAATTGTTATACTCGCACCCATAGGAATTCCTAGGGACATCACGCCCATAATCGATTTCAAGTTGACCGACTTCTTTCGATACGTAATGTCAATTTTTGATTGATATTGACTTGCCTCATTGACCAATAATGTGGCTGGACGAGCATGGACCCCCGTATCGACTGTAATTGTGTATGTTTTTTCTCTCACTTTACTGTTCCTCCCTGAAATAAAAATCTTCTTTGTCAATAGCTTATGTATAAAGGACATATATTTCACAAAAAAATATGAATTAAACACATTATATCCAATTTTAAAATTGAATGAAACTAAAAAGCTAGTCATGTAAAATCATCCGTGCCACATCGATTGTTAGTTGTTTTTTAGACGACCTTATGATAATTTGAAACTAAGAAAATGATGAGGGGGCAAGAATAAATGAGTGTACATATCGGTGCTAAACAAGGTCAAATCGCCGACAAAATATTATTACCAGGAGATCCATTACGAGCAAAATACATCGCTGAAACATACTTTGAGGACGTATTCCAATATAACGAAGTGCGTGGCATGTATGGTTATACAGGTACATATAAAGGGGAGCGCATTTCTGTTCAAGGTACAGGAATGGGCGTGCCGTCGATTTCGATTTATGTAAACGAACTCATTCAAAGCTATGACGTAAAAAAATTGATCCGCGTCGGTACATGTGGAGCTCTACGAGAAGACGTGAACGTACGTGACATTATTTTAGCACAAGGTGCGACAACGGACTCCAAACAAAATGAATTTATTTTTCAAGGAATTCATTATGCTCCGGTCGCTGATTTCGAGCTATTAAAACGCGCATATGATGTAACTAAAGAAAAAGGATGCACGCTACATGTTGGAAATGTATTTACGAGCGATACATTTTACCGAGACCGTGCAAAAGAAGTCAATGAGCTTCTTGCAGCATATCGTGTGCTAGCTGTTGAGATGGAAACTTCTGCTCTATACACATTAGCAGCTAAATTTGGTCGACAAGCATTATCAATTTTAACCGTTTCCGACCATGTCGTTACAGGAGAAGAAACATCGGCCGAAGAACGTCAAACATCATTTCATGAAATGATGGAGATTGCCTTAGAAACAGCCTTACAAAAGTAAATCTCCTTTTAAGGGAATGGTATATCTATGCAGATGAACAGATAGTCTACCATTCTTATCCTAATCCAGAATATTTATCCAGTGCACTTTCATCAAACATAAAGTAAACATGTAAAAGACTTTCGAATAACGAAAGTCTTTTATTTTCTTTCATTTAACTCTTATTGATTTGCTCTCTATATACTTGTAGTGCTTCATTTTCATTTAGTTGGTTCAAATGCTCTTCCGTGAGCTCTCCATCCCCCATTTCGATGATGTAGACATCAAGCTCCCGTTTACCCCATTGTGCAAAAACGTCTTCGACCGTATCATAAAATAAATCGATTTTATCCCCTTGAATCGCTCCCCCTTTATCTGCGACAACTCCATAACCGTAATCGGGGATATACAAAATCGTGCCAATTGGAAAAATATTTAAATCAGCTGCAATCGTGGAGTATAAGTCACGCTTTACTTTCACGCCTGAATAAGTAATCCCGTATTCTGGATGATCCGATGTTTTACCTGTAGATTCAACACCAGCTGTATAACCTGTTGCAACGACCTTTCTACTCGGATATTGTTCAAGCTGAATAGCCTCTTCTAATGTTTTTGGACGCGCGGCTTTTTCATTTGATATTTGAGTTTCTTCGGTTCGTGAAACATTGAAAGTCTTAGGTTTCATCGTCACATGCCTATATTCCGGTTGCCATGATGGTTCGGATGAAGACCGTATACCTTGGACATGCAACCAATCCTGCAAATCGCCTAACGATACATTCGATATCGACGTCATGGTCGCTAAAAGTGCTCCGATAAACAAAAGGAACATCAACGTTCTGCGGAATACTTTACTTATTCTCAATGATAACACCTCTCTGGATGTCATCATGTCCAAATAAGCACGCATTTATTCATGGTAAACGAATTTTTCACAAGTTATTCTTTACTGAAACCCCGTCACCTATGTTATTTATTCATTTTAAGACAAAATAAGACGTTCAGTCGCTGAAAAACAATCACACGATTTAAAACATTTGATATCCACTTTTACGCAAATATTTGATGACATACCCTGAAACGATCGTGCCAAAGAAGCCAGCAGACAAAATGAGAATATCAACAACCGTAATTCCTGCAAATCGCTTAAAGGCAGAGGAAAATGACACCATTGGTGATGTAAAATAGTCAACGAATGATGCATCATTAACAATAAGTACAACGATAAATGGATAAATAATCGCCATTAACCAAGTTCGGCGTAACAACATATTCAGTATAAATGCTAATCCGAAAAAAATAACAAAAAATAATATTATGGATACTACAAGCTGAATCAACGTCGAATTCCCCTTCACTATGTATTCTTTTCCTTATCCATTCTATAATATAAAAATAAAACAGCAAAGACAATCAGATTGCCTTTGCCCGATTATTCAGTCCTGTTAATAAAAAATATTGAATTTCCCTTTGCGCATGGAAAGTCCAAAACCACCTAATTTAAACAAGTAATTATTCTCAATTACCTTTTTTATGACGGTCGCTTTCCAACCATATATTTTATACTTATTTAAAATGACTCCGATTGCATCATTATGACCGATTGAAGCAACGATGCCACGATCCCTTGGCTTAAATGACTTCAATTTTCTTCCGTCAATGCGTCGCTTAATATTTTCGCTAACAACATCGGCTTGTTGAACGGCCAATTGGGCTGTGGGAGGATAGGCAGTACCATCTTCTGGGTCCGTGATGAAGGAACAGTCGCCGATGACGAACACATCATTCGTTTGTGGAGAAGTAAGCGTTCTATCGACTGCAACTCTCCCATCGTTTGTAGATAGCCCGGACTTTTCAATAATTGGATTCGCTCGAATGCCTCCACACCAGGCTGTCGTCATCGTTTGTATCGTTGTTTCTTTACCTTCTTTTTCATAGACAACACTGTCTTTTCTGCATTCTTTTAAGGTAGCTGCAGTGATAATTTCAACGCCACGAGATTCCAACGAATTGCTAGCATATTCGATAAGTTGAGGATCAAAATGGGGTAAAATCGTCGCAGAATCTTCTAAGATGACCATTCGCACTTTTGCTTTATTAATATCATATTCTTCACATAAGTGAGGGACTCGATTAGCCAATTCCCCCATCAGTTCAACACCGGTGAATCCTCCCCCTACGACAACGATGTTTAAACGGGCATCGTTTTCCTGTCTTTCATGATGATACTTTGCAAAATTGTATTCTAAGTGATCTCTTAACAAACGTGCACTATTAAAACTTCTCAAAGTGAAAGCATGTTCTTCCAACCCAGGAATACCCTGTGTATCCGCGTCAAATCCGAGCCCAATCACTAACATGTCATACGTAACGACTCCATTTTCGAGCCGTACTTCCTTGTCTTTCCAATGAATATCAACGACGGTATCTTGGATGAGATTAATTTTATTTAAATCGACAACTTCCCTGATTGGGATCCGGGTAAGATCATCTTGTATCGTACCAGCGGCCGCTTCATGCAACCTCGTTGTCAAATAATGATAATCATGTTTATTTACAAGCGTTATATTCGCATCATTTGGACGTAATAACTTTTGTAATTTTACAGTTGTCATGATCCCCCCATAACCGGCACCCAAAACAACAATCTCCGGTTTATTCATCCTATTATCACTTCCATTTGTAAGATTTGCCATTTCTTTACTTATTTGTAAAATAAATACTTTATTATAAACAAAGACATAATATGGGTTATTTTAATTTATGTTTATAGTAGACCTTTTAATCATACTTTTCAACCCCTGATTGATAATTTATTGATTTTTAGATGACTTTGTCCAACACCTAATGTTCATCAATACACAGAATCCACCCATTTATGTTACGATAGTATTGGTTTCGAATTTGATGAAATGGAGGTAATTTCTTTGTCCGACAAAGTTTATGATATTACAGTCATCGGTGCTGGACCTGCGGGTTTATTTACTGCTTTTTATGGAGGTATGCGCCAAGCAAGCGTTAAAATAATTGAAAGTTTACCACATATAGGCGGTCAATTGACGGCCCTTTATCCTGAAAAATATATATATGATGTTGCTGGGTTTCCAAAAATTCGTGCTCAACAGCTCATCGACAACTTGGAGGAACAACTAAAACTGTTCGATCCTACCGTTGTATTAGGACAAGCTGTAGAAAAAGTAGAACGTCTAAAAGATGACACATTCAAATTAACATCAAATACTGGTGATGAACACTACACGAGAACAATTATCATTACAGCTGGCAATGGAGCATTTGAACCACGCCGATTGAATATAGAATCATGCAGCCAATATGAAGGAAATAATTTACACTATTACGTAAAAGATATGAATCAATTCAAGGATCAAAAAGTAGTTTTATTAGGTGGTGGAGATTCAGCCGTTGACTGGGCACTTATGCTGGAGCCGATCGCAGAAAAAGTAACAATCGTCCATAGACGTGACAAATTTAGAGCACATGAACATAGTGTCGATCAACTCAAATCATCAAGTGTTGAAATATTAACTCCGTATGTAGCTAAAGATATCGTCGCTAATGATAAAATTGAAAAATTAATTATTCAAGAAACAAAAGGCGATGCGACTATTGAACTTGAAGTAGATTCCGTTCTATGTAATTATGGGTTTATTTCCCGTCTCGGCCCAATAAAAGATTGGGGATTAGAAATCGACAAAAACAGCATTATCGTCAATTCGAAAATGGAGACAAATATTCCAGGAATCTATGCAGCAGGAGACATCAACACGTATCCTGGAAAAGTGAAATTGATTGCCACAGGATTTGGCGATGGACCAATCGCGGTAAACAATGCGATGCAATATTTAGATCCAAATGCACGGATCCAACCGAGGCATTCAACGAGCATGTTTTAAGACCTATGTAGTGCAATGACCATGCAAAAAAGCTTGAAAAGCAGAACTACTGACCTGCTTTTCAAGCTTTTTTCTATCTATCGTTATGCTCCATTTTAGAAGCTGTCAGCAACTTCACGAAGTGCATTGATATCTAATATTTTTATGTACCGATGGCCTTGTTGCTCAATCCAGCCTTTTGTTTGAAAACTAGATAATCTACGACTGATCGTTTCTTGGGTTGTCCCTAAAAAAGAAGCTAAATCTTTTTTACTCATCGGTAATACAACTTCTTGTGAACGGCTTTTTTTTGCCAATTCTATTAAATAACTCGCTGTTCTCGTTTCTACATCCTTCGCACTGAGTTGGCCGACAAGTTTTTCAGTTTGTTCCAAGCGATGGGCAAATTGTTCTAATATCTTCGGAGCAATCGTTGGATGCTTCATCATCAATTGTTGCATATCTTCTCGGTGAATCGCACATATATGAACGGGCTCCATTGCTTCAGCATAGCTATCCATAACTTTTTTCGTAAACAGAGCTAACTCCCCAAAAAAATCCCCAGGGTTTAATATTCGCAACAATTGCTCCTTTCCTGAAGCGAAAATTTGATAAATTTTGACGCGTCCTTGGTGAACAATATATAAGTGATCTAACGGATCACCATCATGGATGATGATGTCGCCTTTAGAATACGTTTTATTTGTGCTCATTTGAACAATTCTTTGCATGTCTTCGAAATCTAAATGGTTAAAAAACGGTACTTTCAACACACATAATTGATTCGCATCGATGTGTCCGTCATTACATGCTTGATGCATTATATCCTCTCCTAGTCACCGACAACAATGTAGGCTATGAAGTGATAGATAAAAAAAGAAGCTAGAACGTTCATCATCGTCCTAGCTTTCATTTTAGCAATTTTCCGGCGTGCCTTCATAATCCTTTGCTCGAAAAGAGGATCCACATCCACATGATACGATTGCATTTGGATTATCGATTGAAAATCCGCCACCCATCATGTTTTGCTTAAAGTCAATTGTTGTCCCTTCAATAATAGGGATATCTTGTTTATAGATGACAACGGGAATACCGTTGATTTCTTCTAACATATCTAGCTCATCATTTATATCATAATCAAAGCCGAGTGAGTAGGATAATCCACTACAACCGCCACCTTTGATTCCAAAACGCAAACGGACATTTTCCTCTTCATCTTTCATCATTTCTTTAATTTGATGACTTGCACTGTCTGTTAAGGTAATGGTCATCTAGATCCTCCTCATTAGTTTTTTCATAACGTGTAATTATAGTATACAAAGTGTCATCGAACGATTCAACTATAATTGACTGCAATCAGCCTTGTAAAAAGGAGACTATCAGATGAAGAAGTATGTTTCACCTCCTTTTTACACGTCATTTATCGTATCAATGAAGGCTGTACTGATCTAGCTCTTGATAAATTGTTTTTAAATGGGGTATGCCTTCTGCAACGATTTTATCATTTACTAAAACGATGGGGTAAAACATATCATCAGCAAATATTTTTTCAATAAATTGTTGATGATGCTCATCTTCCTGTTCTTCATCAATATCTATATATTCAAAATCAATCAAAGCTTGTGTGTACTTCCTTCCAATCGCCGCTTGTAACCATTCATACGTTTCCTTTGACCCTGGAGCACCGACACAACTAGGGCAAACTTGTTCAGCTCCGTAAACGGTTATTTTTACACCTTGCTTGGTCAAAAAAATCCCCCCTTGTTTTTAACGATTGATCGTTTTCAAAAGTCGTTGTTGCTTTGTAACTGTATCGATATAGTCTCTTTTATTTTACAAAACGTTGATTAAAAGGTAAAATGAAATTGATTATCGTTTATACAGCTAGTTATAAATATAGATTTTTTTACCTGCTCATTTTATAATAATGAATTAAGAAGGGAGTAGATGAATCATGCGAGAACAAGTGCAAGAAGTTTTAAACAAGTTACGCCCGTTTCTACTTCGTGATGGTGGAGACGTCGAGTTAATCGATGTTGATGAGGATGGCATTGTACTTCTCCGTTTAATGGGGGCATGTGGAAACTGCCCAAGCTCTACAATTACTTTAAAAGCGGGTATTGAACGCGCCTTACGAACAGAAGTACCAGGTGTCAAAGAAATTGAACAAGTATTTTAATCAACCTGTTATATCAAGCAGACAATCATAAGGGCGATTGTCTGCTTTTTTATACGTATCAAACGATGAAAAACCTTTCCATACTCACTCATTGCTCATCATTTTTCTTCGTTACAGCTGTCTTTGGCCCTGCTCCATAAAAGTACCCGTCGATATTTTCAAGGCATAACTTTAACATGTTGGTCCTCGTTTCAATACTTGCCGAACCAATATGTGGAAGGCAGACAACGTTATCCAACGTCATCAAAGGATGGTCACTCCGAATAGGCTCCTCTGCAAACACATCGAGACCAGCTGCTCGAATTTCTTTTTCTTTTAAAGCACGGAACAATGCGTCTTCATCAACAACTTGTCCACGGGATGCGTTGATGAAGATTGCTGAAGATTTCATTTGTCGGAAAGCATGATGATCAAACAAGCGATTCGTTTCCGCTGTCAAAGGGACAAGCGACACAACAAAATCAGATCGGCGCAACAGTTCGTCGAAGTGAACATATTCTGCTTGCAAAGATTGTTCTTTTTCATAATCACGCGACCGATTATGGTACAAAATTTTCATATCGAATCCTTTAGCTCGCTGTGCAACTGCTTCGCCGATTCTCCCCATCCCTACAATCCCTACTGTTCGATGATGAATATCTGTTCCCGCTAGAAAATACGGCGACCAATACTTCCATTCATCATTTTGAATCACTTGATGGGCCTCAATGATTCGTCTTGCCGTCACCATGAGCAAGGCAAATGTTAAGTCCGCCGTCGTATGAGTTAACACATCAGGTGTATTTGTCACAATTATTTGCTGCTTTTCTGCCGCATCGATGTCAATATTATCATATCCTACAGCATTATTTGCGATGATTTTCAAATGGGAATTACGCTGTATAAAATGACCGTCAAGATTCTCCGTCAACATACAAATGATTCCATCCGCCTGTTTGCTTTCAGTTAACAATACATCTATCGGAACAGGCGTGTCGGCTTTTGCCCACATACGAAAATGAAAGCGATCTTCATAAGGTTCAATAATGGATCTCGGTATACTTCTTGTAATATAAATCATCGGTTTATCCATCGATCAGCCCTCCCATCAACAATTAGTTTAACCAATGTAACACAGGTATGTGCAATGCATCATGGTCGATAGCGAAAATTTCAAAAACACGGCCCAATCTTTTTTCATACATTTCTTGTTTCGCTAACATATTCATTAATCGCTCATATTGTTCATCATAATCGCCAGTAACAAAGCCACTTTCTAACACATCAAACAGATGAATTGGAAAAATCAATCGAGCATAGATTTGTCGCCACCCGAATACGGAAATTGGCATTTCTGTTTGATAATCCTCTAAAAATAAAGCGATTTCCTCTTCGCCTTCATCTACGTGAAGAAATCGATTACGAATAAACTCAGCTAAGTCGCGAGCAGGATGATCATAAACTAAATCGTTAAACCATATGACAGGTTCGATTAAGTGGTTTGTATACCGACGAAAGGCAATCGTCCCCCGATCCCCTTCATGATAGCGTCGTTCCTGTTCACTTTCCCGTATATATTGAATCGCATTTTCGCTTATTCCTATCATATATGGTAACATATCCGTAAACAATTGATGGTAAGGATGAGGTGTTTGTTTCGTCTGTTCAGTGAGCTTGTATTCAAACCACTCTAATTTGTCAATCCATAATGAATACCATTGACCGTAACTTGATAGGTAACGGGGCTCATAACGATAATGGGCTCCCAGTTGATGGAAATTTGCCATCCGCTGTCCATGAGAACGTTCATTTGTTGACAGATTTCTCGAGAGTTTAACAACGATATAATTTTGATCATCATCGTTCGTAAACCAATCTCCGGAAAGGTTAGGAATCGGGCAAGCAGTTTGAACATATCCATTTTCATATAAATAATAACTTAAAGCTGCCTGTTCCATATACATTATTTCCTTATTTTTCACAGGAATGGTAACATAGACATATTCATTATTTTTTAACCCTTCCACCATTCCGATTGACTCTTTACCTGTTGTATGAATACCATATTCTCGAACGAGTAAATCCTTCATCCGATCCTCCCCCTATGATTTATACAAATATATGTGTGCAAATAAAAGTCATGACTTGAAAACAATAACTAGAATAGGTGATTTTATGAATAGTGAATTAGAAATTGCTGCTAGGAGATGTCTCGTGGAACGTGGCGTGACCTTAAAAGATATTGCTGAGCTTGTCTATTTTTTACAATCAAAATACCATGATGATTTAACGATGGATGTTTGCACGGAACATGTCAATTATGTTTTAGCTAAACGAGAAGTGCAAAATGCAATTTTAACTGGAGTACAGCTTGATAAGTTAGCTGAACAAAATCAATTAGAAGAACCTTTACAACAAATCGTATATTCAGATGAAAGCTTATATGGAATTGATGAAATTATTGCCTTAGCCATTGTGAATATTTACGGCTCGATCGGGTTTACAAACTATGGATATGTCGACAAAATAAAACCGGGGATCCTTGAGCATTTGAATGATACATCTTCAGGGGAGTGTCATACTTTTCTAGATGATATTGTCGGGGCCATTGCTGCCGCGGCATCAAGTCGGTTAGCTCATGCAGCAGCGGATCATCATATGTTAGATGAGTGATGAACAAACTCAAAAAATGATAAGACTTTTCAAATCGTAAAAAAGCAGTCCACTGAAAAAAGTTTTCGTGGACTGCTTTTATATATTGTGAATCCATTCGGCTAAATGATTGATGTGATAAGTTGGTGGTCGATCTATGGTTCGTAAGTCTTTTGGAGAAGTGACCCCCGTAAATACCATCAACGTGTCTATACCCATATTGAACCCTGCTTGAATATCAGTCGCATAATTGTCACCGACCATAATCGTATCTCGTTTGTCTGTTCCTAGTATGTATAAAGCTTCATGCATCATAATCGGTTCCGGTTTTCCTATAAAAACCGGGTCTACTCCTGTACTTCTTGTAATGACGGAAGTAAGCGCGCCATTTCCCGGAAGTAAGCCATGTTCTGATGGAATAGCATCATCGGCGTTCGTCGATATGAGCTTGGCGCCATTTCGAATAGCCGTACTTGCTTTAGCTAACTTCTCGTACGTGATTTGGCGGTCAAGACCCATGATGACATAATCGCAATTTTCATCTGTGATTTCGATACCCTCTTCTTCAAGTGCATGAAATAACCCCTCTTCGCCTATGACATAACAGCGAGCATACTCACGCTCTTGGCGAATATATGTAGCCGTTGCCGAACTAGATGTCAATACGTGTTCTGGTGTAGCTTTAATTCCCATGTTTTGCAACTGTTGTGCGACGACTTCTGGAGTTTTGGATGAGTTGTTCGTTACAAATAAATACGGAATCCCTTTTGCATGAATCGTATCAATAAATTGCGTTGCGAATTCAATAACCTTATTTCCACGGTAGATCGTTCCATCTAAATCGATTAAGTAACCATGATAACGTTTCAACGAAATCCCCCTCTATCTGGCGAAAAAGCAAATGAATAAACGGAAGATGGGTTAATATTCATCTTCCGCAGGTCTTGAAATCGTCCACTTACAGACATTATCGCCTTTCGTAATGCATGTATGTGAGATGACGTGACTGTGAGGAAATATTTTTTCCATCACAATCTTTTCATTTTCACATACTTGATCATACTCAGAAGCTATATTTGCAATCGGACAGTTATAGTGCTTAAAAATATAGTCGCCTCGGTCTGTTTGCTCAACTTCCACCATATAACCATTTTCATCCCGAATGCGTGCGATATCGAATATTTTCCCGTCAAAATCATCGGATTCAAATTGTTTTCGAAATGTTTTCTTTTCCCTTTCCATCCTTTTATCTAATAAATTACTTACAGCTTCTTCACCGTATAAATCTTCCAAGTCTCTCAACAACTCTATGGGTAAAGTGTCATATTGATTCGGGAAAGTTGAATGTCCTTTGTCAGTCAACATATACTTATGATATGGACGACCAATTTCTTGTTTAATCGTCTTTTTCTGAATAAACTGTTGTTTTTCTAACTCATGCAGATGTTTACGTATCGCTGCCTCTGAAATGGAAAAATAAGACGTAATTTCGGACATTGTTAATGGGTTGTTTTTCTTTAAAACGTATAATAGTCGATCTTTTGTTGACATGTGTTTATTCAATCATGATCACACTCACGATTCATTAGAAAATGCATTCGCTACACCAGTTTCATTCGTTAAATACGTCCGAATGTGTGCACTAAAATGATCAAGTACTTCTTTATGTTCTAAAACAGTATTTTGGAGCATCTTATGGTCCACCTGCATATACTCTTTGACAAGCATATTGCGTAAACGAATAATTTCTTTATACATTTTCTCCTCATCAGATGGTATTACCTTTTCATCAATGAGAATGTCAATAATATCTTCATAGCTACCGGGGTCACGCATAATAAAACCATCGATCATCATATTGCCAACATCGATGATCGACTCAATGATCATGTGTGTCATTCGTTCAAGAGCGAGCTTCTCCAAAAATGAATCATATGGATGTTTTGGTAATTCTTGTAATAGTCTTTCGATATATACAAGAACTTCTTCGATTTTACTTTGGTCAACAAAGTACATATGCAAGCCCTCCATTTGTATAGTCTATGTGCCATTATAACATATTTTAATGCATCGATGTATGAAGGGACTCCCTCGGTATGTGTCAAGTTATTCTCGGTCGACTTATAACACCTATATTTGTGGCACTCTATTTTTGTACGCTTTATTGGCTACCGCGCTGTCGCTTGCTAACCGGATTTATTTGATAGGTTCTAAAAGGCAAGAACCTATCAAATA
>DATGTE010000040.1:0-99658 GCA_035301985.1 Bacillota bacterium | reverse complement strand
ATAAAGTTTATAGATCATGATTGAAATGTATCAATCATTGAATAATCTTAGCTTCGTTACATTTGCAATCAACCAAATATATTCATTGACGTTTCATGTCAATCGAAATCTTTGAGTCGATCACCGGAAAAACACGGAGGTATTTTCCCATTTCATACTCGTTGTTTTGTTCAGTTTTCAAAGAGCAATTGAAATTGACCGGATGTTAAGCATAACACGTATTGATATGCTTGTCAACACCCCCTTCAACTCATGTGCAGAGTTGATATGGGCCTGAGTGGATTCGAACCACCGACCTCACGCTTATCAGGCGTGCGCTCTCACCAGCTGAGCTACAGGCCCCTGCCAAAAGCGGGTGAAGGGAATCGAACCCTCGTCATCAGCTTGGAAGGCTGAGGTTTTACCACTAAACTACACCCGCATAAAGTAGGTATATAGTTATAAATCAGAAAGAATTGAAACTTTCCACTCTTGCATTCGCAAGTTATAGATAATCGGGAAGACAGGATTTGAACCTGCGGCCCCTTGGTCCCAAACCAAGTGCTCTACCAAGCTGAGCTACTTCCCGCGCAAATGGCGCGCCTAAGAGGAGTCGAACCCCTAACTTTTTGATCCGAAGTCAAACGCTCTATCCAATTGAGCTATAGGCGCTCATGGCGACCTTATCATTATACCACATTCCAGAATAAATTACAAGGCTTTTTCAATTCAAAGTCATTGTGATTTTACAACGCCTTAGTGAGTGCGGCCGAGAGGACTTGAACCTCCACCGAGTTGCCCCGACTAGGCCCTCAACCTAGCGCGTCTGCCATTCCGCCACGGCCGCAATTAATTTAAAAAATATGTCTTTGATTAACTTGTTTATTTCTCATACTCTTGGTTTTGTAAAATGGTGAGCCATGGAGGACTCGAACCTCCGGCCCTCTGATTAAAAGTCAGATGCTCTACCGCCTGAGCTAATGGCTCATTTTTTATTAGTTTTTATCCTTTAACAAGAGCGTCCATGTCGAACCCCTGCATCTGCAAGATGATTCACAGAAGATTGATGCTTCGGGGTTACTCGTAGCGTATTCGGCAGTTGATCCACTCGTTGCTCTACCGCCTGAGCTAATGGCTCATGTTGTATTACATTTATCTATTTTATAGAAACTTCTACAATTGTGAATTCAGAAAGCAAATCGAATATAGTATTTCGGTTGAGAATATGGCTGGGCTACTAGGATTCGAACCTAGGCTCACGGGACCAAAACCCGTTGCCTTACCGCTTGGCTATAGCCCAACAATATGGCGGTCTGGACGGGACTCGAACCCGCGACCTCCTGCGTGACAGGCAGGCATTCTAACCAACTGAACTACCAGACCCAACCTTTGTCCTTTTTATAAAAGATGACCCGTAGGGGACTCGAACCCCTGTTACCGCCGTGAAAGGGCGGTGTCTTAACCACTTGACCAACGGGCCACTATGAGCGAGCGGAGAAGGAGGGATTTGAACCCTCGCGCCGCATAAGCGACCTACGCCCTTAGCAGGGGCGCCTCTTCAGCCTCTTGAGTACTTCTCCATCTGGCTCCACAGGTAGGATTCGAACCTACGACCGATCGGTTAACAGCCGATTGCTCTACCACTGAGCTACTGTGGAATATATTATCTTATTTTTTAGTGAAAATCAATCGCTCATTTTGGCGACAAAATATATAATACAACACTTTTTTTAAAATGTCAACATGTAATTGTATTTTTTTCGATGTTCTATAATTAAACAAGTAGAAAGAGTTACCTCCTCTTTGTTCTAATGTATATGAATTACTATTCGATAACTTTTACTTTTTAGTCACTAAGATCTACAAGTATGTAAAAACAGATTGTTTGATTATTCATGTAACGCTCGCTTGAAATGATAATCTACTGATATTATAGTAACTTCATTATAAAACTTTTTTGATCCACTCTTCACCTAGTTGATTACCAACCCTTGTTTTCCTGAACTAAAACGGTACACAAATGTTTTCTTTTTCGCCCTTCTATCAATAAAATTTACTCGTCCTTGACCTGTCATGTACGGGTTCATCCATACCATCCAGAATGAATCGATAAGCCCTGCGACAATTTTACAAGAGCGAATACATATTAACTTCATTATATCATTACCCTAAACAACCCTCTAATCAATATACCACCCTTTTCACAAGCTACATCAATACTCCCCACCTCTATTGCTTATGCTCCAAAGATGGGGAGGTAGATGTTAAATGAAATTATACTTAATTGCTTTAAGATGTGGAGACTGTTTCGAATCGATCGTATCGCAATGGTTCAATCGGGACGAGTGTTTCTTGATTATTGATCAATTGTTCAATGAGTTTTCCCGTCACAGTTGCCATACTAATGCCATCTCCCTCATGTCCGGCAGCGATATAAAATCCTGGAACATCCTCAACATGGGAAATAATCGGTAAATGGTCTTCCGTCCAAGGTCTGAATCCCGTATACGTACGAATCATGTTAAAGTCATCCATTTTCGGAAAAAAGCGCAATGCCCGTTTTGCCATCGTTTCTACGACATTGATATCGACTCGGTCATCATAACCAACAAATTCACGGCTACTACCGAGTAAGAAGTTTTGACTTTCGGTAGGCTCAAGAACTAACGCTACGCCATGTTCTAAAGTTTGTTCATCAGCTATTCGCTCTCGCTCAAACTTATTCATTAAATAGCCGAATTCCATTACATTTCGCATCATGACCGGCTCTTGTCTAGCACCGACCATAATGTGTCCTTTTCTCGGTACAATTGGAATCTCGATGTTAAGCATCTCTCCAATAAATGGAGCCCATACGCCAGCCGCATTGACAACCTTTTTTGCCTTCAATGGGCCATTCGTCGTATCGATTACAAAGTCGTCTTTTTTGGCAATTGCTTTGACTTCCGTTTGGGTATGCAATGTAAGCCCGTATTGCTTCGCTTTATCAATCAATGAATAACAAAATAAATATGGATTGATCAATGAATCTGTTTCACACTCCAAGCCCCCAGGAATGTCATCAGCAAAATAAGGGGATTCTTGTCGGATATCGGAATGATCGAGCAATTTAAATTGAAGGCCAGCATCTTTTTGAATCTGAACCCATTCTGCGGCCGCTTCCATTTCTGCATCATTATCACATACAAGAATACTGCCAAGTGCACGATATTCAAATGGATAATCAAGGTCATCTTTCAACTCGACCGTTAATTTTTGACTTAGCATAGACATTTCACTTTCAAACCCTGGATCCTTATCGACAATTGTAATATTTCCGTCACAGCGGGAAGATGTACCGCTTGCAATGTCTCCTTTTTCAATTAACATACAGTCCATCCCAGCTTTTGAGACGTAATAAGCAATTGCACAACCAACAATCCCACCACCAATAATAGCGACTTCCGCTTGATTTTCTTTCACGATTCATCTCCTCCTTCAGTCATATGAGTCAACAACCCTAGCAGGTGAATCTTCCTATAGAATGGCATAACACCGAACAGTGAAATCTGTGATCATGACGGACATACTAAAAAATAATTTGCGTTCAACCTTCCAGATTTTTTAAAATTTTTGATTAAATATTAAATCAATTCTATCATATATGTTAGAATAGCAGTAAATTAATTGTCAATCTATTATCAATAATCAATCACGAAAGCAGTTTCATTTTAGAGAGGAGTAAACATATGGAGCAAACGATTATTTGCAGATGTGAAGAAGTGACTCTAAAAGACATTAAACAAACAGCTGCTACGTACCGGTGTTCTGCGCGTGAAATCAAACTGCGCACACGAGCAGGAATGGGCTATTGTGGAGGGAGGACGTGTCGTCCAGCTGTAGACGCTGTTCTCCAAGACGTTACTGGTGAGAAGCCAAGTCACGACATTCCATTAAAAGTTCAACCGCCAGTTCGACCTGTATCTTTAACCGTTTTAAAGGGGGACGTAAATCATGAATAATCATCGGATTATCGATCACCCAATTCTCGGATCATTAAAAAACAAAACTGAAATCGCTTTCACTTTTGATGGAAAAACATATCATGGCTATGAAGGCGATACAATTGCATCAGCTCTTCTCGCCAATGGCATTCGAAAATTGCGCGTTCATGAAGAAAGTGGCTCACCGCGTGGAATCTATTGCAATATCGGTCACTGTTTTGAGTGCCGAGTGACCGTCAATCAACAGGCAGGTGTGCGAGCATGTATGACGGAAATTGAAGCAGACATGGTCATAGAAAGCGGGACAATAAAACCTTCACCATTAAAATCTACAATGAACAATCATGATCTTCCCCGAACATATGAAGATTTCATGAAAATGTATACAAGAGACAAGGGGGGTGATTCCCATGTATGACGCCATTATTATTGGTGCAGGTCCAGCCGGTTTATCAGCTGCGATTACAAGTCGAAAATGGGATTTACATGTTTTAGTCATCGATGAATTTCCCAAACCAGGAGGACGCCTGCTCGGTCAACTACACCAAGAACCAGATGGCGAATGGTGGAACGGTATTAAAGAGACGGAAATTCTTTTAGACCAAGCAAATCGCCTTAACACAGACATTCGATGCGGTATTTCTGCTCATCATATAGAACAGACAACTGAAGGATTTTCCGTACATACGAATGATGGTGTTTTTAAAGCGGAAAATATTTTGATTGCAACAGGTGCTGCGGAAACAGCCGCTCCCGTTCCCGGCTGGACACTTCCAGGCGTCATGTCAATTGGTGCAGCCCAGGTCATGACAAATGTACACCGCGTTCGAGTCGGACAAAAAGGAATAATCATTGGGGTGAACGTGTTGTCAGCAGCCATTGCGCGTGAGTTACAACTAGCAGGTGTAGGATTACACAGCATGGCTTTACCGGCTTACCAGCCAATTACCACAGACCAAGGACATCCGAAAAAAGTAATGGAAGGATTAGCGCGCATTGCTCACCTTGCCCCCTCAGCATTTATTCGCTTTGGTAGTAAATTTGCTAAAGCAGCATGGGTACGAAATTTGGCTGTGAAATTTTATCCAAAAGGTGGGGTGAAGATGTGGGGAATGCCGATCCATATTCGCAAAGCGGTTACACAAATCAACGGTAACGAGCGGGTGGAATCCGTAACAATGTGTGATGTTACACCAGATGGAAATCCCATCCCAGGTAGTGAAGAGATCATCGACGTTGATTTCGTGTGTATCGCTGGAGGTCTTTACCCGTTAGTCGAATTAGCTGCTGCACTCGGATGTCCTTTCCACTATGTAGAGGAACTCGGTGGACATGTTCCTATTCATAATGAACAAATGGAGACACCTGTCAAAGGCGTGTATGTGGCAGGAAATATCACTGGAATTGAAAGTGCTAAAGTCGCTCGAGCTCAAGGAAAAGTGGCAGGGTTATCCATCGTTAAACAAGCTGTTAAGCACTTAACAGATATCGATTACAAGATCAATGAAGCGGTCGATGATGTAAATGTAATCCGCCAAGAGGCGAGTATTCAATTCCATCCTCATATTAGCGAAGGCCGGACAACAATCGAAAAGATATTCCAACAATATACCAACCCTACATCCTATGAACGACAAAAGGAAGAAAGTATGTAATCATACTACAGCCTGCTCTCTTTCCTAAATCATTGAGATAAGAGAGCAGGATTTATCATTGATTTGCGAAATCATTTTCTCATTATATATTTTTAATTGATAATGCAATGGTGAATAATATATCGATGGATCATCTTTTCTTTAGACGAAGCTGTCCGCGACAATTTCCACAACGGAAACGTTTTACATTTACTTTCCGAATTCGCTTGTAAATCTGTTTACAACGCTGGCACACATAAATATAATTATATTTATATTGTTGTGATGGAAGAGGTTTACAATGACGGGGTGAGCCCGTTTCCTTTAACAACCGCTTAAAATCGTCATCTCCATGCCTAAAACCTTTCCCTTCAATATGTAAATGATAGTGACAAAGCTCGTGCTTTATAATGCCGATCAACTCATGTAAACCGAGCTCAAAATAATACTTAGGATTAAGCTCGATTACTTTTTTTGCAGGAATATACCTTCCCCCTGTTGTGCGAAGACGATGATTAAAATATACTTCATGACGAAACGGCTTATGAAAATACTTTCTCGATAATTCATTGACAAGCTTAGTCAACTGTTCTTCGTTTAAACGTTTCATTTCTTTTCTCTTCCTCGTCTGTTTTCTATTATTTTATCACACTTGATACCCTGCACTTTATTTATAATTATTTTAATTAAGTATTGACTTTAAATAAGTTATTGTTATAATTAGATGTGCGAAATCAAAATGACAGAGAAGAGGGGATTTCTTATGAGTAACGACAGAAAAACATTAACAACAGCAACAGGAACTCCGGTTGGAGATAATCAAAATTCAATTACAGCTGGTCAACGAGGACCTGTATTGATTCAAGACTTTTATTTATTGGAAAAACTAGCCCACTTTAACCGCGAAGAAATTCCAGAGCGCATCGTCCATGCCAAAGGCGCCGGTGCTCACGGATATTTTGAAGTGACGAATGATATGTCACGCTATACAAAGGCAGCCTTTTTAAATGAAGTTGGTAAACGCACACCTGTATTCACTCGCTTCTCAACAGTTGCCGGTGAAAATGGATCAGCAGATACAGTTCGGGATCCACGTGGATTTTCAGTTAAATTTTACACAGAAGAAGGAAACTATGATTTAGTAGGTAATAACACGCCGATTTTCTTCATTCGTGATGCGATTAAATTCCCTGATTTTATTCATACACAAAAGCGAAATCCGAAAACACATTTAAAAGATCCAAATATGGTCTGGGACTTTTGGTCATTATCACCCGAATCACTTCATCAAATCACATATTTGCATGGAGACCGAGGAATTCCAGCCACATTTCGTCATATGAACGGATATGGTAGTCATACATTCAAATGGGTCAATGATCAAGGACAAGCTTTTTGGGTGAAATACCATTGGATTAGTAACCAAGGTGTAAAAGGACTAGACGTAAAATTAGCAGAACGACTCGCAGGAGAAAATCCTGATTATCACATTGAGGATTTATATACAGCTATTCAAGAAGAGGACTATCCGACATGGACATTGTATGTACAAATCATTCCGTATGAAGACTATAAAACATATAAGTGGGATTTATTTGACGTTACAAAAACCGTTTCGAAAAAAGATTACCCACGTATTGAAGTAGGTAAAATGGTCTTAAACCGGAACCCAGAAAATTATTTTGCTGAAGTCGAACAGGCCGCATTTTCACCAGGTAACTTTGTTCCAGGAATCGAAGCTTCACCTGATAAAATGCTCCAAGGTCGTATCTTTAGTTATGGTGATGCTCACCGCTATCGCCTCGGAATCAACCACCATCAAATTCCGATCAACAAACCGAAAGCAGATGTGCATAACTACCATCGCAATGGTTATATGCGAGTCGATGATAATGGTGGAAGTGCACCGAACTATGAGCCGAACAGCTATGACGGTCCAGTAGAAGATCCGCTGAAAAAAATAAACCCGTTCGAAGTTTCAGGTGAAGCAGATTCTGTAGCGTATGATCGTGAGGATCATTTTACACAAGCAGGAGACCTTTATCGATTAATGAGCGACGATGAGAAGACACGGCTTATTGAGAATTTTGTAAACCATATGAAGCCAGTTGAAAAAGAGGAGATTAAATTGCGTCAAATTGGTCACTTTTACAAAGCGGATCCTGAATTTGGTGAGCGAATTGCCGAAGGATTAGGACTATCCGTCCCGGAAAGTGTAAAATAAACTACCATGTTATTACGGTATTTCAACTCATGAATGGTCAAAAAGAATGGGGTATTCATTACGAATCCCCATTCTTTTTTCTTTCTGTTATTGCCCTTCCCGATTCATCATTGACAATGAAATTCTCCCCTTATCAACATCAACATGCTCGACCCAAACCGTGACAACATCCCCGACGGACACAATATCCATTGGGTGTTTTACAAATTGTTTTGCCATTTTGGAAATATGTACGAGCCCATCTTGACCAACCCCAACATCTACAAAAACACCAAAATCAACGACATTACGTACAGTCCCTTGTAGTTCCATCCCTTGTTCTAAATCTTCTAGCGTCAATACATTTTGCTTTAAAACCGGCATTGGGAAGTCATCTCTTGGGTCACGTTCCGGTTGTTTCAATGCAGACATAATATCTTGTAAAGTAAGCTCACCTATCCCCAATTCAATCGCTGTTTCCTTTGGATCAAGATGACTAATTTTTTCTCTTAATGAGGGAGTACCAATATCCGCAAACTCACAGTCGATCATTTGTAAAAGCTTTTCAGTTTGGGGATAGCTTTCCGGGTGAATCGGTGTTCGATCTAATGGATTCTCCCCATCCATAATGCGCAAGAATCCAATTCCTTGTTCATACGTTTTAGCTCCTAAGCGAGGAATGTCTTTTAGTTCATTTCGATTGGTAAATTTTCCGTTCTCATTTCGATACTTTACAATATTGTTCGCTACCGATTTACTTAAGCCTGACACATATTGTAGTAAAGAACGTGAGGCTGTATTCACATTTACCCCCACTTGGTTAACAGCTGTTTCTACGACGAAAGTTAACGACTCATTTAACGCTTTTTGACTAACATCATGCTGGTATTGACCAATTCCAATCGATTTCGGATCAATTTTTACAAGTTCAGCAAGTGGATCTTGAACACGGCGAGCGATTGATGCCGCACTTCTTTCTTCTACCTCTAGATTAGGAAACTCTTCCCGAGCTAATGCGGAGGCAGAATAGACACTTGCACCCGCTTCATTCACAATAATATAAGGAATGTCTAAGTTATTTTGACGAATCACAGCCGCAATAAACTGCTCGGTTTCACGAGAAGCGGTTCCATTTCCAATCGCAATCAATTCAATGTCATATGCATCCATAAATTTCATGATTATTTTTTCAGCACCCACTCGATCGTTCTTCGGTGGCGTCGGATACATTACGCCAACATTATGAACTTTTCCCGTTTCATCGACGACTGCTAACTTACACCCTGTTCGATAAGCTGGGTCGACTCCAAGCACTGTTCTTCCTTTTAATGGAGGTTGAAGCAAGACGTTTTTTAGATTTTCAGAAAATACATCGATTGCTTGTTTTTCTGCCTTCTCCGTCAAAAGACTTCGAATCTCCCGTTCAATCGATGGTTGGATCAGTCGTTTATAACTGTCAGCGATAGCTGCTTGCAAAATCTGTATAACAGGTTCATCCGCACTTTTTTTAATCACTTTCTTTTCAAGATAAGTGATCAATCGCTCTTCTGGTGGAATAATCGTTACTCTTAATATATCTTCCTTCTCTCCGCGATTTAAGGCCAATGTACGATGTGAAACGAGCGATCGGACGGGTTCACTAAATTCATAATACATTTCATAAACGCCTTTTTCGTCTTTGTCTTTATGCTTCACTTCTGATTGGACGATTCCACGTTTAAACGTTTCTTCCCGAATAAACTCTCGATACGTAGCATCATCAGAAACCCATTCTGCTATAATGTCATTTACTCCAGCGAGAACATCTTCTATTGTATGTAAATCCAATTCTTCTGAAAGAAAATCGTTCGCTTCTTTTTCCACGTTGAGTTGTTCATGTTGCCATATGCGAGTAGCTAACGGCTCCAAACCTTTTTCTTTAGCCATTGTCGCTCTCGTTCGACGTTTTTGTTTGTAGGGGCGATATAGGTCCTCTACTTGCTGTAATTGCGTTGCCTCTTTAATTTGTTTTTTCAACTCTGAGGTCAGTTTCCCTTGTTCATCGATCAGACGAATGACTTCTTCTTTTCTTTCCTTCAAGTTCACTGCGTATTGCCATTGATCTTGAATCGCTTTGATTTGAACTTCATCAAGACCCCCAGTTACTTCTTTTCGGTAACGAGCGATGAATGGTACGGTGTTACCCTCATCTATTAAATGAATCACTTTATGGACAATATTTTCATGAATATTTACTTCTTGTGATACCCACATCAATTCTTGATCGTGTTTACTTACCACAATATTTCCTCCTTTATGCGCACCGTTTATTTTATCAAAGAATGAGGTCATTTCCCACTTATACTATTGATTTTGGCGTAAAAATCAATACAGTAAAACGTAAAAAAAAGACCAACATATTTGTTAGTCTTTACTTCCCCTATAATGCATAGCAATTAAGGTCGTATCATCTATAATTCGGTTTTGATGATAGGCTGTAAATTGTTGAATCAACTCATCCATATTTGCATTCGTATTTAAAAGAAATCTTTGTGATAAATCGCGATCAGTTACCCCATCAGAGAACAAAAGAAAAGTCATTTCAGGTTCAATTTTTCCGATTACTTTTTTAAACGGACGCTGAAAACCTGCTAAATACCCTGTACTTGGAATCATTCGCTTTCTTTCTCCATTTGTAATCGTCATGACGCCAATGTTACCGATGGATGAAAAAGAGTAGCGTTGTTCATCAAAATTCATTTTTAAAATTCCTAAGACGACTCCACGCTTGCCAAGTAATTGTTCATTCAACTTTGTGGTGAGTTGTTCGATGGGGACGTGCAAATGATCCTTAATGATATCGACGACAATTTGAGAGGATTGTTTTGCATATTTCCCACTTCCTAATCCATCAGATAACACACATATAAACTCACGGTCTGTTTCTTTATAAAAATAACTGTCGCCACAACAGTGATTGCCTCTTTTCGCCTTCTGATATGTAGCCACTTGAACTTTTTCTTGCCTCATCAATCCAATACCTCCGAGCTTTCGGATTGAATGAATTCATTCAATTTCCGTAGAGATTGACGCTGTAGTCTTGAAACATGCATTTGTGAAATGCCTAATAATTCGCCTGTTTCCTTCTGACTTTTATTCTCAAAAAATGTACATTGTAATATCTTTTGTTCACGATCCGATAAGATCGGCATGATGCTTTCTAACAGAATTTTTGCATCCATTTTATGGTAGCTATGATCACGCGTACCAATCAAATCCATAAGAGAAACCGATCCGCCATCCGAATCCGCTTCGATTTTCCGATCCGCTGAAAGCGCTCGATAACTTCTCCCCATTTCCATTGTTTCCAACACCTCTTCTTCCGTTACGTCTAAATAATCAGCTATTTCACGGATTGTTGGTGACTTTTGGTTTATCGAGGTCAGTTGATCAGCCGCTTTTTTTATCTTTGGTCCTAATTCTTTAATCCGTCTAGGAACATGAACACTCCATGTTTTATCGCGAATGAACCGTTTAATTTCACCGAGAATGGTCGGAATAGCGAATGTTTCAAACGATCGACCATAAGATGGATCGAACCTACGAATTGCCCCTAATAAACCAATCATGCCAACTTGAACGAGATCTTCATGAATATCGCTATTTCGAGAGTACTTTCTCGCCAAGGAATGGACAAGTTTTTCATAGGCTAAAACAACCTTCTCTTGAGCATGTTCATCGGTTGGATGCTTTTGTAAGTAGAGTATCAACTCGGATATTTCGTCCTTACTCTCACTGGGGCGTCGAGATTTGGCCGTCATGAAAGACCACCTCGGTTTCGTTCAGGTACTTTGTCATTAGGACGATTACTCCGCGTTCATTGTTAATCTCCACTTTATCCATCAATGATTGAATTAAAAAAAGTCCAAATCCTCCTTCACGTAAATTTTCAATGGGTTCGTCCTTTTGATATGGACCGATCATATCTTTCACTTTTTTTAAGTCAAAACTACCTCCATGGTCAGCTACCATAACCTCCAAGCGGTTCGCGTATACACCAAAACCAATCGTCACTTCACCTAACTCTTCTTCATGATAGGCATGAGTAACGGCATTGGTGATCGCTTCTGAAATCGCTATTTTTAAGTCTTCAATATCTTCGTACACAAACCCCATACGATTGGCTATACCAGAAACAGCTAAACGAATCACACCTACATATTCTGGTTTTGCTGGGATTTTCATTTCAATAAAATCAAATGCTTCCATCATTTATGCCCCCCGAATCGGCATGAATATCCATAATTTGGTCCAAACCAGTTATTTCAAAGACTCTCATAACACGGGACTGTAGTTGAACGAGTTTTAATTGGGATTGGTGTTCGTTGGTGGATTTCAAAGCGCTAATAAAAACACCTAATCCTGTACTATCCATATATTCAACATCTTTTAAGTTTACTTCGATATCATTTCCTTGGTCATTCGTTAAGGGTAGAAGTGTTTCTTTCAATTTTGGTGCTGTATATGCATCAATTTCTCCTGAAACGGAAACAATTACTTTCTCCTTCTCATGAACAACGTTTATATTTAATTCCATTCACACGTGACAGAAATTCTCGTTTTCATACGCGAATCTCGTCACTTACACCTGCCTTTCCTATGACTCTACTTTTTTTAATACCTCATATGCGTAAAATACTTCGTTTTCGCTTTTACGTAAGTTTACGACATAAAGGATATCGTGAGCGTGTCAATCATAACGAATGTTTTTTGATTAAATACACTCTCCCATATCAGTCGCTTCCCTTCTCGGTTACGTGTTAAACTTTTTTTCGCAACATAATGAGCGTAAAATCATCTCGCAAATCAAAATTTTGCAAACGTTGAAAATGATTGTAAACCTGTTCTACAGCTTGTTGGGCAGGTAAATAAGCATATTTGCTAATAATTTCGAGCACTTCACTTCGTTCAATAAACTGATCACCTTGTCTACATTCTGTTACACCATCTGTCAGTAAAATTACCATATCTCCTTTTTCTAAGCAAAGTTCATACTGACGGTATTTGGCTTTTGGTGATACCCCTAACAATAAACCCTTCGCCTTAATTTCTTTAAATACATCTTGTTTCGCATTGTAATAAAAACCTGGTTCATGGCCAGCAGACGAATATGTTAATATGCTCTCTTCACAATGATACTGAGCATAAAACATCGTAATAAACATATCATCATCGATATTACGCCCAATGACACGGTTTAGTGCTTCCAGAATGGAACTTGGACACATCGTTTCTTCAGGTAAACTGTCCATTGAATATTTAATCATAGACATGCACAACGCTGCGGGTATGCCTTTACCAATCACATCAGCCACAGCAATTCCAATTGAACCAGCCTGGTCTTTAATAAAATGATAATAATCCCCATTCATTTGTTGGGCAGGTACACTAATTACACCTATGTCTAGATCAGCCGTTTCGGGCTTTTTCGTAGCTAAAAGCGTTTCTTGCATACTTGCGGCGATGGCAATTTCCGATTCTAATTCCAATTGTTTTTGGCGTAATGTTTGAAATTCTTGATGAGCGAGTCCATACGAAATCATCGTTTCTAATAAAAAGTTCATAGCATGTTGCACTTCTCGAGGAATCTGTGGATACAATTCACGTAAAGCTTGGATATGTAAGTGGACGATTTCCTCTGGCAACATATCATTTTTGATAAATGACCGCGTAATTTTTTCAGCACCATACAGTGCTTTTTCATCTTGTGTTTCGACATAATGTTTCAATAGATCTTTGTATTTTAATACGTTGACATCCATCGTATTCATAGGGTACCTCCCTCTTATTAAAACACCACCAAAAACGATTTGTTTATTTATCTCGTCTATTTGTTTGCATCTAGGCACATCGATATGAATGAATTGCGTTAACGGAGCCATTTAACTGCTTTTACCTTCGTGCCGACATTGACGGCTGTTTTAATATCAAATTCATCCATGAGACGCTTTACACCTGGAAGGCCTGCACCTAGACCACCAGATGTGGTGTAACCATCCGCCATTGCTTGTCCGATATCTTTCATGCCAGGACCTGTGTCAGTCGCTATCATGCGTATTCCGACTTGATCCATATTTTCGATCACTTCGAAGCAAATCTTTCCACTCCCAGCATATAAGTATATATTTCTTGCTAATTCAGATATAGCCGTGGCAATCCGCGCCTGATCAACTGACCCAAAACCAATGCTCTTTGCAATATCACGTCCCAGTTGGCGAGCCCCGACGATATCCCATTCTTTTTCAATGTTCACACAGGAGAGGGCCATCATCATTCCCCCAATTCCTGATGGAGTTTCATTAAACCTTGTTCAAGGTTTAAGGCGGTTGGAACATTTTTTAGATGAATACCTAAATCAACTAACGTCATGGCAACCGCTGGCTGAATTCCGGTTAATACTACTTTCGCCCCCATAAGATCAGACATGGTAACAACATCCCCTAAAACTTTGGCAATAAATGAATCGATAATTTCGACAGACGTAAGATCGATGACAACTCCTATTGCACCACTTTTATGAATTTTATTTAACAAATCTTCCTGAAATTTGATAGCGGTTTGATCGTCTATTTCAACCTGAATGGAAACGAGTAAATAATTGTGTAATTTTAAGATTGGAATACGCACGATCTTCTACTCTCCTTTTATTGAGTTAATCAACTGTTCGAGGCTCTCATCTTTTGGATGCGAATCAACGATATGGCGATCGGTAAGTTTTAATGCCTTCATAAATCCTTTTTTTAAGGAGCTTGTCGTATGGAACTTTTCTAAATCGATTCCTAAGTTGACAATCGTTTGAGCAATTTCCGGCCGGATGCCTACGAGGATACACGTTGCACCGATGAGATGTACGGCTTCAACGGCTTGAATAATATGATGAGCAACCATCGTATCGACTACTGGAACACCAGTGATATCGATTAACACGACAGATGAATTATGTTGAATCGCCCCCTCAAGCAAATTTTCCATGATCTGTGTCGCCCGTTCTGTATCAATTGTACCGATAAGAGGCATAATCGTTATTCCATCGATGACTGGAATCAAAGGGGCTGATAACTCTTGTAAAGCGACCTTTTGTAAGGATACGGTATGCTCCCAACTCACAGAATACTCATTGACAAGCTTGCGAACAATTGGTTCCAGCCACGTATCAACACTCGTCATGACACTTGAAAAATACGCTGTATCGACTTGGTCATTTTGATTTAATATAAAGTCAACGTTGACGCGCCGAAAAACTTGCAACCCATCGATGATATAACTTAAGGGACAACCTAATTTAATAATTTTTTCTGAAAATCTCTCCAATCTGTTCATGGAGCTTTGATCTTTGATGCTCGAAAAAATTACATTGACAAACTCTCGATTGGTAAGGTCGAATAATTCATCAGAAATAGATGTCATGTAGTTTTCTTCTTTTAGTGAACGAATTTCTTCAAACCACATATCGACAATTATATCACTATTTTCAATAGCTATTTTTCGTAACGTTTTCTCCATCACGGTCTCCCCCTCAGCATCTTCGTTGTGTATGACAACCCTTGTAAGTAGCTCCTTCACTAACAATAATAAGATAAATTACATGTTTGAAAATATTGATTATGACTATTATTTTAACATAAAGCAAACGTTCATTCAGTGGGTTTTTGCCTTTGTAACGTATTCGATGAATCATTCAAGCCAGTTAAAAGATACAGGGCCCATTTAGGTAAGGTTTTGAATCCAAAAATAAAAAATCCCTAGATATTACAATCGAGGGATCAATGGTCGTACATATCTTTTAAACCTAGACTAATTTCTAATGCGTGATTAATCTTTTCCATCATTTCATCATCTAGTTTCGTAATTTTATCAGTTAACCGTTGTTTATCCAACGTTCTGATTTGTTCTAATAAGATGACAGAATTGCGATCAAACCCATAACGCTTTGCATCAATTTCTACATGTGTTGGCAATTTAGCTTTTTGGATTTGGGCAGTGATCGCAGCCACGATAACGGTTGGGCTAAACCGATTCCCGATATCATTTTGCAAAATGAGTACCGGGCGAATGCCCCCCTGCTCAGATCCGACGACAGGGGACAAATCAGCGAAATACACTTCGCCCCTTTGAACAATCAAATGACTACACCCCGATCACAGAGCGCTCTAGGGTGTTTTCCGCCTCCTCTTCAGCTTGGAAAGCCTCCGAAGCAATGGTGAGATTAATTCTTGCCATCTCTTGATAACCTCTTTGCATGGATTCATAAAACTTTTGTAAATGTTCTTCCTTCTTGAAATCTAAATACGTTTTTGTAGCTTGATAGATGAAATCACTAAGATCTCTATTCTCATTTTTCACTATGCCATCCACCTCATTTAACAGGGTTTTTGGTAGTCGTACTGAAATTTCTTGTAAGCTCTCTGACAAAACCATGCACCTCCACCAACGGTTAAACGACAATGTTCGCAGATGTTCCCAAAGTCAATTGTCCTGATGTCGATCGGTAAATCGAATCATCAGCATGCTTTTCTGTCAAATATTGGCATTTCCATTGCACTAGGCAAAAAACATTCAAATTTTAATACTGACTTTAGAACACTCCTTTGAAATTACATTTATAATATCATTCCGATTTCATCTTTGCAAAGAATTATCGGGTGTTTTATAGAAAAATTCATCGAAATACGTTTATTTTCAGCTAAAAAGGGTATGAATGGTTGAGTATTGATGACGATTATTTACGTGGATTGCACAAAAAGTTGCAAAATATAAACATACATATACAGCTGGATGATCCATGAGAAAAGTTCTCTCTTATTTGTAGATTCTTGGCACTCGGCTATTAATCATGCAAGGAATTTCATAATTAATTGTCTCTAAATGGTCAGCCACATCATCCATCTTAATTCTTTCATTGTATTGTTCCCCAATCAAGGTAACTTTTGTACCGAGCGCATACTTTTGATCTAAAAGGATCATCGTTTGATCCATACAAATCCGACCAACAATTGGCATTTTCTTTCCATTTACCAACACTTTAAATCCTTGTAGTTTTCTTATCCATCCATCTCCATAACCAATCGGAATCGTCCCGATCCATTCCGGTTGGTTCGTTGTAAATGTTTTTCCATAACTTATCGATGTCCTAGCAGGAACTTTTTTCACATGAATCAGTTTGCTGTGTAATGAGAACGCTTCAGCGAGTTCAATATTTTGTTCATCTCGAACAGTTTTTGAAGGATACAACCCATACATGGATATGCCAAAACGAATGTAATTATGCATTTCTTTCGGAAAACGAATCGCCGCTGCACTGTTAGCAATATGAATCATTACAGGATGAGGCCACAGCTGTTTGAATGTACGTAACAATTGGTCAAACCGTTTCTTCTGTTCATAAAAATAAGTTAAGTCTGATGCATCTGCCGTAGCAAAATGTGTATAAATACCTGTAAGTGAGAGATGCGGATCGTTATTTACATGCTGAATGATACGGCGGAGCTCATCTTCAGTACGAATGCCAATTCTCCCCATACCTGTGTCCCATTTCATATGGAGTTTTAACGGTTTGTTGCGTAGTTGTGTCCTCGCTTCATCCAACCATTCTGCCTGAAAAAAAGTCAATGTGATGTCATGTTTGCTGGCAATCGGGGCATATTTTGGAGATACCCATCCTAACACGAGAATCGGAGCCTTAATCTCTGCTGCACGTAAAACTAAAGCTTCTTCCAACAATGCAACCGCCAAAGCCTTGGCCCCTGCTTTAAGTGCTCTTTTAGCAACTTGAACACTCCCATGGCCATATCCATTTGCTTTAACGACAGCGATCACCTCAGTATGCTGAGGCAATTTCTTTTTCATCTGTAGTATATTTCGTTCAATACAATTTAAATCAACTTCCGCCCATGTTCCCCTATATATAGTTTGCGTCATAGAAAAGATTCTCCCCTCCAAAGAAAACGAGAACAATTGCTTATTGCTAACAAATTCTCTTTTATCTAGTTTATACTATTTTTACTTACAAATGTAGCCACGACCATCATTTTATGACTTGAAAAATAGAAAGAATTGCTATGCACGGAGCATTTCTGTCGGTCCATATTCGTTAAATGTGCCATTTGTTCATTTATGTCAGTCATGTACGGTAATGAGAGTGGAAGCAATCCTCATTTCTTTTGTTTATTAAATGAACATCTCGCTTAATAGAGTGTCATAGGAATGTCGTTCGTACAGAGCACAATTTTTAATGAGCCAACAATAAAAAGCAGACTCCAACCGAAGATGAGCCTGCTCATTTCGCATACATTTATTTCACTTCTTTTGCTGTTACCGATTGTGCAATATTGATTAATTCATCTTTCGTCAATTCATCGCTTGCTAAATAGTAGTTTACGCCTTGGTAAAACCATTCAATGGAATTGTTGGTTAACACACCAATGGTATGGCCTAGATTTACAATGTCCCCTTCAACTTCTTGCGGAGAAGATAGAGTTGGAATCGTATCCCGCTTTTCTTCGACTAGCGTAAAGTTTTTATCTCCTGCGTAAGTTAAAATCATTCTTTCTCCATCGTCTATGTCCACTTCTTTCTTTTCCGCCAGTTCAGCACCAGCTGTATAATCGGGAAATAAAAATGTAAACACATCATCCGTTACATCACTCGATGCTGTAACATCTGCAAGCTCACTATTTGTCTTCATATTCTCTTCTAAAACAAAATCTTTATCCTTAAAGCTTGGATCCATGTCGAACTGAGAAAATTCGACTTCTACTAGAGATTTGTTATCAACATCCATCACTTTTACAAGCGTTGGTGTATAGCTTTTTTTATCAATATGGATTTCTTGGTAAGGTAAATTATTATTACTCTGGTAGTTTGTTTTTGTGTGGAATATATAATGTGATTCATTTGCTTCAAACTTTGCCTCAGGATCCTTTTGGATATCTTCTACAAGAGATTGGAACAAGTATGGTTGACTACTATTATCCGGCCACTCTGTTTGAAATTTGAAGCTCTTGTTTAAGGATGGAGTGAGCACATATACACCATCTTCGTTTTTTAAAATCATTTGACTGCTCTTCTCATCCTTGTTGTGTGATAAGGCTACACGATAAAAGTCTTTCTTTTTATGCCATACATCGATGTTGTATGTTTGGTCCTCTTGTCCCGTATTCATTTTCATTTCAGCTTTGACTTTATAACCTTTCATCTCTTCTAATTTTTTATCTAGTTTTTTTACTACATCTTCCTGTGATTTTTCACCACAAGCAGATAGTAACAAAACGAGCCCAAAGACGACGAGGGTACTCAGAGTAAACTTTTTTAGCATGGACATATCTCCCTTGTCTCAATTCCAATGGACAGAAGGAACATGGCCACCGCCTAACGAGTTACATAAATGTACGATATACATTTGCAATCCCTTCAATCACATCTGAAGCGACTAAATCATAATACGAGTGCTTGAGTGCGACTTGTAAATCGGCTGATTTACCATGGATGAAACAAGCATTACACAACGCATCTAAAGTTGACTGCTCTTGCAAGACCATCGCTAAAATAACTCCTGTAAGCACATCGCCACTACCGCCTTTTGCCAATCCTTGATTGCCTGTTGTATCAACAACTTGATCTCCATTTGGTGTCGTTATAATCGTAAATTTCCCTTTTAATACGACATATGTTTCGTACGTTGTCGCAAACTGAAGAGAATGGTGAAACGGAGCCGTTATGATATCTTGAACAGACGTATTCAATAACATGGCCATCTCCCCTGGATGGGGTGTGACAATTGTAGGGTACGAACGTTCTTTGAGAATATCCAAATGTGAACGTATGTGATTCAAACCATCTGCATCAATGATGAGAGGATGATGAACTTGTTCGACCATTTTTCTTATAAAAGCCCCCGTCTCTGGCTGCGTCCCCATGCCGATTCCAAGTGCTACTGCGTCATACTCATCTAATGATAATGCCGTATCACCATCCATTATAAAACCATCCTTTTCGGATAAAGGAATATACATCGATTCATTACACTGATTCGCTAATGATTGAATAACCGTTGGTATAGAACCTGCTGTCATTAAACCTGCTCCAGCTCTTAAGGCTGCTTTAACTGTCATCGCAAGTGCCCCAGGCATCTGAGCACTACCACCGATGGCTAATCCTCGCCCATGAGTTCCTTTATAGGCATGCGTCTTGCGTTGTGGCATACTCGAACGAAATGATTCCTCCGTATATAAGCGCTTTTTTGTAAATGTAGGAAAGTGATGCAATGGGTATCCGATGGAAACAATGTCCCATTTCCCATAGTATGGTGCCGTATGCTGTAAAAAAACACTCATTTTAAAAGCTCCGATGATGACGGTGTCATCGGCTTGTATCGAAATAAATTGTGTATGTCCTTCATCAGCAGGCAGACCCGATGGAAGGTCAACAGAAATGGTATATGGTGATGTATCGTTGATTACAGAAATAAAGGAAGCCAATGGCTCTCGTAGCTCTCCGCTAATTCCCATACCGATGATGGCATCGATGATGACGTCTGCACGTTTAATGATTTCCTCAAGTTGTGCAGGTTGATTGACAAAAGAAACAACCCCATCACAATTTGCAAAGAGACGTTTATTGAACAAGGATTCTTCTGATAACTTTTCATCAGAAACGAGTTGAACAGCTTGAACACTGTATCCTTCATTGTGTAAAGTCCGTGCGATCACATACCCATCTCCACCATTGTTTCCTGGCCCTATGAGGACGACCAATCGGTCATCAGCAGTTACTTTTTGAGTGATTTTCTTGGCCACAGCTCTTCCGGCATTTTCCATCAGTCGATTCCCAAATCCAATCTGTTGAATCGTATGACGATCGATATCGTACATTTCTTTCGCGGTGACAATATACAAAGCTCTTCCCTCCTACCCGCACTAAAATAATATGAGACAACCCCAACAAATATGCGAGAGCGATCAATCGTAATTATTTCCAATAACAACCTGGGCTACAGCATAATCTTGACTGTGACTGATCGAAATAAATATTTTTTGTGATTCATAACCTTCAGCAGTTAACACGGGAGCACCGACTGAATCCTTCAACACTTCGATATGTTTGAAGCTCAATGTACCAATACCTGTTCCAGCAGCTTTTGCGAACGCCTCTTTGGCGGCAAATCTTCCCGCTAAAAATTCAATACGTCGACGTTCATTTCGTATCGAAAAAAATAACTTTTTTTCCTTTTCGGTTAAAATACGGTGCACAAATCGTTCATTTTGTTGTATAGTCTTTTTAATGCGGCTTATTTCAATAAGGTCGATGCCGATCCCTTTAATCATTTCGTAATCCTTTACCTTTCATTTTTTATATTTAAATTGATCTGTCCTTCCCACTCGTTATAAGGGGAAGTGACTTCATTCTCCTTTAATTGAAGCGGTTCTCACACCTCTTTCATGGCGACTGTCTCTAATCATGAATCTTGTTGAAGTTATGAGTCGCTAAAAAAGTGATTGTTCGTTCATCTTAGCGTATAGTTAATGAGCGAACGCATCTATTTTAAAATGGATGAACGGAACATTGGACAACGTATGTATATATGTATCATATACCTTTTTCCATGAGGAGTGAAACAATGTTCATTCGGACAGAACGAAGCATAAATGAATTCATGCGCTTATACCCGATTGTATCTACACTTATTATCATCCACTTCGTCCTATGGTTTATGATTGATTTTTTACAAACACCGATTGGAATGAAACTATATGGGTGGGGAGTCGGTAGCAATTACTTTATTCATAACGGTGAATATTGGCGGTTCATAACCCCTATTTTTTTGCATGCAGGTTTGATGCACGTATTGTTCAATTCTTTTGCACTTGTCCTATTTGGACCTGCTTTGGAACAAATGCTCGGTAAGGTAAAGTTTATCGTAAGTTATCTCGGTGCCGGACTAGTGGGGAATATCGGTACATTTCTCTTCGGACCAAGCGATATTTGGTATACCCATGTAGGTGCTTCCGGTGCGATTTATGGATTGTTCGGCATATACTTATACATGGTGATTTTTCGCAAAGATTTAATCGACCCAGGAAGCTCACAAATCATTATTACACTTTTAATCATCGGTCTTGTGATGACATTTGTGCGCCCAAACATTAATGTCCACGCACATATTTTTGGAATGGTTGGTGGATTCGCAATCGCACCCCTTGTCCTTGTAAAAATAACACCGTTTTCACCTTGGGCAAGGAGCAGGTCCACTCCGGATGATGATACCATCCAATTTGATCCGGACCGTTGGAAGAAAAAACGCATCCCTCGTCATGTAAAAAAGAAAATATTGTGGACGATTCTCGGCATCTTAATTGCCCTTGGATTACTCAACAAAATAGGCCTCTTTTAAAAGGGGGCAAAACTAGAATAATCATGATAAAAACACTGAATCGTACAGAACAAAAAAAGGATTGGGTCAACAAAACGTTATGATCCAATCCTTTTATTCATTATTTGAAGCTAATTATATCCCCGCCCCTTTTATAATAAAGTTGTGAGCCAGACTGTGCTACGATGTTCGGAAAGAATACCAATGGGCTAAATGCCTCGCATCATCCTTTTCCAACTCTTTCAGTTTAAAATGATTGCCTACACCGAGTATCCCGATAATGGATAATTTGACGGTTGCCAACCTTTCCATCATATGTATTTTATGTTGCTTGAGTTCAAAAGCTTGGATCCGTTTCCTATGTATGCGCATCGTCACTTTACTCAACGTTCGATACTGTATGGTTATGCGTTCACCCGTTAACTGATACCCTCCATCCTTATGTTGTAGATAACCAACATACATACTAGCAGCCAATAACAAAATAGACAGCCACAGTAGGCTAGGAATCATGTATGTGAGTCCAACTGCGACAACGAGTGTGGGGGCCATCGAGCGAAGCAAATAATATTTACGAGCTCGTCGGGGTAGTTTTGTCAATGACTTGTCCTCTACTCGCGCATGAGACGGAACGAATTGTTGTAAAAATGGTTCCACTTCACACTTTTTCATGATTGGAAAAAGAATCGTAGAATAATCCTTCCCTTGCTCTGAGGTACTACCAGCCACTTCGGCAAACACAGTGATATATCCGAGGGGTTGTCTGATCATACTTTCTTTCATGCCAATCGCCTGGATTCTTCTTAAAGGTATGGTGAGTTGTCTTTTTTCCAGTAGTCCTCTCGTAATCAATAACTCACCATCATCCTTCGTAATCGTGAAGTTGCCGTATTTGATGATCGTACGAACGATTCCTAGTATCCAAGAAACAATGAAGAGTATAAGTGCAAATCCACTGATCAACACCATGCTCGTCCTCATCATCCACTCCACCGTATAGTCAATAACATGCGCCGGGATCATTTGCTCGAGTTTTGAAAACATGAAAGCCATAATAGCCAAAATCGCTCCAACACTCCCAGATGTTGTGCCAGCAATGAACAAACGTTTATTTGTAATCTTCGCAAACGGTCGAGATGGTACATCATCTTCAGATTGTACAACTGATTCTACCCGCTTTAACTCATTTCGTAACCGATCGCCTTCTTCGCGTGTAACAGCCTGGATCGATGCTTCAGCCCCTTCACCGCTTCCTGCAGTTTGAATTTCTACTTTCACAATGTCCAACATCCGATGGAGGACACTTTGCGTTAAATCAATCGACTGAATCCGATGTTTAGATATGTATCTTTTGTTACGTACGAACACTCCATACTCAATCCGTAGTTCATCTTCCTTAACCTGATACGTATAGCGATACCAAGAAATTGTGATGAAGCCGATGAAAACAATGATACATCCGAGTAGGATGAATAAGTAGTATAAGAGTGCTTTTCCTGAAAAAACAACAAATCCCGGAATGAGGAAAAATAAAAATTCTTTCATCACTTTCATAAGATTGAACAATATGACGGTCGGGTGCAGGCGCTTCGGTTCAGACATCATCTTCATCCACCTTTGCTAACGAAGAAATGTGGTCTCTTAACTCTGAGGCTTCTTCCTCTAATAGAGCAGGTATTTCATGTGTCGTTGCCGCGGTTGAAATCGTGACACTCGCCAAGTTGAACTTTCGTAAAATCGGGCCTTGCTTTGTATCAACGTGTTGGACCCGAATCATCGGAATTAATGTTCGCGTCCGAATTAATATGCCATGTTGAATATAAATTTCCTGCTCAAAAACTTCATAACGCCATCTTCTGAAACGCAGCCTAGGTATTCGAAAAACAAACAGATATGTACTGAAAATAGCGATCCCCCAAACAATTATAATCAAAAATAAGGAGTACTTTAACACCACAAACACTATCGTACTACCCATGATGAATAGCCAAAGGAAGATGATATAAAGAGTTGCTGTAATTTTCCATACAGCAATTGCATCTTTCGCAATCGTATTGCGTGGTGGATTTCTCATGAACATGCCTCCATCTTCTAAAAAACACTTCAACTTGCATTCATTCAACTATGAACGGGTCGAAATGACCTTACCTTCCAACTTCATAAGTCGTTAACCTATCCATTTGGAGTCGGACCAAGGAGATGTTTTTTATCTATCCTATTATACGTGGATGATTTTGCAAAGGTTTCATGCTCATAACTCATCGGCCAGGGCTTATTCGCCCATTTAAATCGTAAATCAGCATTGGTAAGGCGAGGACATGTTAAATGACATTCTTCTCGTGGCCCTTCGCACCATAAAAAAGATATGTTCACACGAATGTTTTTCATAAGGCAGGTTTGACGTAACATGTATATTCCTCTATTATAAAAAAATAGGTTAAATTTAGAAAAATGATGAGATTGTGTGAACGAGAGACGATAAAAATTACTATGAAAAGATGAAAATCATTTTTTCAAATGATGATCGTTAACATTTTGAAATGCGAACAACTAGGGGGATCTTATGCGTAAAATAATAAAAATAGGAAGTGCTTTTATTGGAATTGTTGTCGGGGCAGGATTTGCCTCAGGACAAGAAATATTACAATATTTTACTAGTTTTGGGTATTTAGGAACAGCTGGAGCAATCGTTGCAACCATCCTTTTCGCCTACTTAGGGATGACTTTGACGAAACTGGGAAGTCGTACACAAACCACTTCACATAAGACGGTAATCTATCAAATCAGCGGTCGCTACTTAGGTGTGATTGTCGATTACGTCATTATCTTCACGTTATTTAGCGTAGGGGTTGTGATGATTGCCGGTGCAGGATCGATTCTTCATCAACAGTTCGGATTACCATCCTTCATTGGTAGTCTCATCATGGCGATTCTCGTCATTGTCACGGTGATGTTAAATGTACAGAGAGTTATTTCGGTCATCGGAAGTATTACGCCGTTTCTCATTATCGCGATCGTACTCATTAGCTTGTACAGCCTGTTCACCTTGGATTTATCTTTTTCCGAACTAGAACCAATTGCCTTACAACAAGAAACATCGTTACCTCATTGGTTTGTATCGGCAGTCAACTATGTTTCATTTAATATCGCTGTTGGTGCTGCTATGGCCCTCGTAACAGGAGGAGCAGAAAAGAATGAAAAAATAGCGGCGACCGGAGGCTTTTTAGGAGGACTAGGGATTGGAATTTTAATTATCCTAAGTCATTTAGCGATTTTTTCAAAAATTGATATGGTCGCTGATTTTGACATGCCCCTTTTGAAAATCATTGATACGATTTCGCCGGGCTTAGCCATTTTTATGTCATTTATTTTATTCGGAATGATTTTTAGTACCGCTGTAAGCATGTTTTATGCATTCACAGCTCGCTTTGTTGAAATGCGAACAACAAAATCTAATCTTTTCGTTTCTATCACCGTTATCATCGGTTTTATCGCAAGCTTTGTCGGCTTTACAGACTTAATCGCTTTCTTCTATCCACTCATCGGTTATTTAGGCCTATTTCTCATTGGTGCCCTTATTTACGCACCTTTCAAACTAGCTAAAGATAACAAGCAAAGAATACAATCTTAATCTATTTTGCTGATTGCTCTAGAAACGAATCAATAAACGGTACCGTAAAGACGTTGTTGCGGAAAACTACCGTAGTCATGGTGATGTGAAAAGGAGATGATCCGAACGCCTCGGACCACCTCCTCCTTTCAGCCCCAACTATATCACCGCTATATTTTACGAATTAGTGCTAATTTTTCACTGGATGTTTATATACATATTCAGGGAAGTCTGTAATTATTCCGTCTACACCGTGATTAAATAATTTATCTGCTTGCTTTTGTGTACGCACAGTATAGGAGTAAATCTCCATTCCGGCATGATGTACACGGTTTACGAGTTCATCTGTCACAATGTTTAAATTCGGATTAAAGAAATCAGCATACGTTGCAAATTGTTCGAGCTGCTCATCGGTAACATTAGCCCAGGCAAGCCCAGCTAACACACCATGTGGAATGTTCGGCAACAGTTCTTTTGAAGTTTGTACAGACTCATGATTGAAGGATTGGATAATTATTTTTTGATTGTTTGGTTGATCCATATTACGTTCAGTTAATGCGTGTGCAACTTTTTCTTCAATACCTGGGTATAATTCTGGTGATTTTAACTCGATTAATATTCCGATTTTCCCACGATAGGTATCCAAGATTTCTCCAAAAGTCGGAATTTTCTCACCTGAAAAGTCATCACTAAACCAACTACCAGCATCTAATTTCTGAAGTTCTTCTAATGTATAGTCTCCAACAGCTCCAACACCATTAGTCGTACGATTTACGGTCGTATCGTGGATGGCGACTAATTCTTTGTCTTTCGTCATTTGTACATCAATTTCAATGTAATCAGCTTTCATTTCAAAGGCTTTTTCAAAAGCGGCCATCGTATTTTCAGGAGCATGGCCTGAAGCACCCCGATGTGCAATGTTCACCATTTTTTTCTGTTGTTGAACAGACCTTGAAGAATCACTAGAGGCATAGACTGACACTGTAAACAATGACATGATCACGGTCGCGACTAAAAAAAGTGAAAATTTTCGCAGCTTAAACATCTCCCTTTCCAAATAGTTATAATCTATTATAAAGAGAGACTATTAAATCAATGTTACAATTATATAAAGATATCTATAATAATACGAGATTCATAGAATCCCTCTACGATACGTCCTCTATTCGTGCCACCGTCGTAGTCATACATCGTTTGGAAAATAAAAAACTCCCTTGATTGGGGAGTTTTTGTCGGAACAAGGTTAGCGATTTCTCCGCTTTTGAACGTTTCCTTTCCGTTTGCGATTACGACCGCCTTTACCACGCTTTCCATAATACCGTTTGTTGTTTGAGCGGCGTTTATGATTTTTTCTACGTCCTTTTTTAACACTCACTGGTGCTACGGAGGATATTCGAACGGGTACATTTCGTCGCTCTTTGGTAAGCATTTTCAAGGCTGCAGAAATAATTGTTACGGAATCATGTTCCTCGAGTAATTTCGTTGCTGATTCATGAAATGGCTGTAAATCGTTTTCTTCAACTGTCTTTAAGATTTTATCCGCGGTTATTTGTTGTTGACCTAGTCTCGCTTCTTGAATCGTCGGTGGCATCATTCGTTTCATTTTACTTTTCGTCGTTCGCTCAATGACTTTAAGGTGAGCCATTTCCCGTGGTGTAATAAAGGAAATTGCTTCTCCTGTACGTCCAGCTCTCCCCGTCCGACCGATGCGGTGCACATAACTTTCTGGATCTTGAGGGATGTCGAAATTGTACACGTGGGTAACGCCGGAAATATCGAGTCCACGAGCAGCTACATCGGTTGCCACCAACACTTCAATGCGCCCATGTTTAAACTTGTTCAACACGGACATACGTTTACCTTGTGTTAAATCACCATGAATACCTTCTGCTCGGAAACCCCTCACTTGTAATCCGTCCGTAATTTCATCGACACGTTTTTTTGTGCGGCTAAATACAATCGCCAAATCTGGGTCTGTTACATCAAGATGATTCGTCAACGTATCGAACTTACGACGTTCTGGTATTTCAACAAAGTATTGGTCAATATTTTCTACGGTCATTTCTTTGGCTTTTACTTTTATTTCCTCTGGTTTTTTCATCAAATTGGTTGCAATATCGCGGATTTCTCGTGGCATCGTCGCAGAAAATAATAACGTTTGTCTTTCTTCAGGGATTTTTTGTAAAATCGCGCGAATATCATCAATAAATCCCATATTGAGCATTTCATCTGCTTCGTCTAAAACGACCATTTGGATGTTAGACGTTCGGATTGTTCGTCTCCGTAAGTGATCTAATAGTCGGCCCGGGGTTGCGACAACAATTTGTGGACCGTTTTTCAACGACCGAATTTGTCGTTGCATATGTTGCCCCCCAAATACAGATAGCGAACGTACACCTTTATACTTCCCAATTCGATTCAATTCTTCGGCAACTTGAATGGCTAATTCCCTTGTCGGAGCTACGACGAGCCCTTGAATTTTTTTCTCGTTTACATCAATCTTCTCCATCATCGGCACACCAAATGCTGCTGTTTTTCCCGTTCCTGTTTGTGCTTGACCGATGACATCTTTTCCTTGCATCGCATGTGGAATCGTTTGTGCTTGAATAGGGGTAGCTTCTTCAAACCCCATCTTCTCTAATGCCTGTAATATCGGCTTCGATATACTTAAATCTTGAAATGTTGTTGACACGTTAATATTCTTCTCCTTTTTATAACAATTAATAGTATGTGACTGACCATTTAAGCAAGATCAGACGACTGCGTATATAAAACTGTGTAAAGATGTTTTCCCGAGCACTACATAAGAAATAATCGTACATCCACTTTTAACCAGCTACACAAAAAAAGCCATCACCAATCGTGGTAAGAGGCCTCTCTTTACATCCGAAAAATAAATGATCGTCAATTCATGATAACATAAGAATCATTTCAATATCTACTCGTTAGAAATGATTTTTTAGTTTTCACATGTTAAAATAAACGTTAACGATGTTTAATCATGGACCGTGTGTTGATTGAAGCAAATGCTTTCTGTGCATCCAGCAAAACGTAATCCGTCTGTTTTCAAGGCCATCTATTTTATCGTTGACATACTTAAGGGAGTGTTATTGTGAGACTTCCCCCTTTTAATCCTTATATAGCTGTTGTAATTGGAGTCATATCTGTCTCTACATCAGCTGTTCTTGTTAAACTAGCTAGCGGAGTTCCTGCATCAATCATTGCGAATTATCGGCTATTCATTGCTGCAATCCTCATGGCGCCAATTATCATCATGAAATACCGTCATGAATTGCGTCTCATCCAAACAAAAGATTGGGCGCTATCCATTTTAGCAGGCTTATTTTTAGTAACTCATTTTATCCTCTGGTTTGAATCATTAAATTATACATCCGTTGCCAGTTCAGTTGTCATTGTGGCATTACAACCGATTTTTGCTTTCTTAGGGACGTATTTGTTTTTTAGTGAGCGTTTTACCCCAGGAACGTTCATCAGTATGATGATTGCCCTCATCGGTAGTATCATTATTGGCTGGGGTGATTTTCAATTAGGTGGCATGGCATTTTTTGGCGACATTCTCGCTCTGTTCGGTGCGATGGCTATGACAGGTTATTTTTTAGTGGGACAAAATGTACGAAAACGATTATCTCTGATGACCTATACGTTTGTTGTATATGGGATCGGTGCGCTCATCTTAATCGTTTATAACGTCATTTTACAACACCCATTGGTCGGGTATCCCCTCGAAAATTGGTGGGTTTTCCTTGCATTGGCCGTCATTCCAACTTTTCTTGGTCACACCCTTTTTAATTGGGCATTGCGATGGCTTCGTACAGCAACAGTATCCATGGGAGTTGTTTTTGAGCCTGTCGGTGCCTCCATCTTAGCATATTTCATTCTTGATGAGTCCATCACGTGGGCTCAATGGTTAGGTGGGTCGATTGTCATCATTGGACTCTTCTTATTCATTGTCGGGACAACCCGCAAGAGACATGTGACCATCTCTAAAAAGCAAGGAAACTGAAAGAAAATGGAACATTAATTCATTTCCTTGTCCATTCTTCACGCTAACAAATGCATACAGAGGACAAATGCTTTATAATAGATAGCGTTACTATATAGAAAGAAGTGGGTGATCCTATGGATATTCAATTAATGACGGACGGCGGTGCCGATCTTCCAAAACGACTGCGCGAAGAGCTCGATGTCGCGATTGTACCACTATACTTACACTTTGAGGATGGTGAATATAAAAGCGGTGTTACCATTGACTTGCCAACATTTCTCAAAAAAGTGAGAGAAACAAAAAAGCTTCCGCAGTCTTCCGCTCCCAGTCCAAATGATTTTTATGAAGCATATAAAAAAGTCGAACCGGATAAACCAATTTTAATGTTAAGTATGACGAAAGGATTAAGTAGTACCTATGAACATGCCGTCCTAGGAAAACAGATGCTACTTGAAGAACAACCTCATCGAACGATTGAAGTCATCAATACAAAAACCGCTTCTTGTGGGATTGCACTTCTTTTACATGAAACAAAAAAGAAAATAGATGCGGGTTACACGTTTGATGAGCTTGTCACCCATCTTCATGAACGTGTCGAACAAACAGCTACATTGTTCGTGTTAAAGACATTGGAAAACCTCATCCTCGGGGGTCGACTAGACCGAGTAACAGGAGCCATTGCGAAAACACTCAGAATTAAACTACTCATGCGTGCAAGTGAAGATGGGGAAATCGAAGTCACTGAAAAAGTACGTGGGAATAAAAAATCGATTCGCCGCTTCATTGAACAAATTGGCGAGATTTCCAAAAATATAGAAGATAAAGTGATCACGATGTCACATTGCAATACGGAAAAAAGAGCTAAAACGGTTCTAGCCGAAATCATGAGCAAGTACCCGTTTAAAGACGGATACATCATGGAAACAGGGCCATTGATTGCCACCTATGGTGGGGAGGGTGCTCTTGTCATTTCTTTTTTCAAAGACTAATGAGCACTGTTCCAAAAGTATACATTAAAACAGGGTGTAAACCACATGTAGGTCGTGTACCCTGTTTTTTATGTTCACCGATGACTGTTTTATTCGTTCTCTCCGTCATCCTTTAAAAAGTTATAAACCATTCGATTCAAAATATCCTTATCACTTCCCAAACAAATCAAATGTTTTGACCTTTCAAGTAACACAACTTCCTTCTGTTTCGATGGGATCTCCTCATCCAAATAGTAGGCCGTTTTATACGGCACCATACCATCCTGTTGACCTTGAGCAATGAGAACTGGTGATTCAATTTTTTTTAAATGTTTTCTCGTAAAGCGAACAAGTTTTAAAAACTCAAAATTCGCTTGAATGGGAACTTCACCCAATTTCTTTTTATAATGTGCATACATTTGGTTATCTTTTAACTTCCCTGAAACACCATCTTTGATCACATTCGCAAGATCCATACCGATTTGTTTAAAAGATAAATACTTTCCGGAAGTCGCTAGTAGCACGAGCTTTTCGACGGGATACTTAGCAGCGATATATGCAGCAATCATGCCACCCATAGAAAAACCAATCACATACACGTGGTCACATTTTTTTTGTAATTGCTGGAACTTTTTCTCGATCGCTTCAATCCATTGCTCATGTGAAATATTTTCCAATGACAGTTTCTGACCATGGCCAGGTAATGTTGGTAACTCAATCTGCCAATTTGTATGTTGTTCAAGATAACTGGCTAAAGGCTCCAACTCATATGGTCCGCCTGTAAATCCATGGATCATTAAACAACCAATCATCGATCTATTCTCCTCACCTATTTGTCGTGAAATAGTAAAATGTTTATCGTAAAGATTGAACATATCCTTTATCGATTCGATGCCTTATCTCAATCCACATAGAAAAACCTCATCGTACTCGTATCATTTTTCCCTTATGTTCCAAAAATATGATTCGATCAATGTGGGCCAACACTTCTCAGATGAATGACTAATGACTATTGTGGTCATTGGTTTATAGTTATGTGATTGTATGTGAAAATAATCACATACAGACACCTGATTTTTCATTTATTTTGTGTAACGCATCAATTACTTTTTTATTACTTCCGCTTTTTCAACAACGCGCCAATCTCTTTAACAATTGGTGAGACACGCTGATACGTCTCTGTAATCTGTCCGACAGTGTTCAATATTTTTTCCAAATCCATTTGTTCAAAATTTACGGAGTGATCCCTTCCTTGGGAAACCATTGGTACATGTCTTTCATTGAGATAAGATTGGGGCATTGTTTCATACCAAGTTTCAGGAAGTTGCGGCTTAGCATATTGATCAAAGGGACTTTGTACATATCTTTGGTCATTCGAAAAATTGTACGCATACAAGTGAGTAGGGACGGTTGGTTCAGATAACGGTTGATCACTATTCATTGCATCGTACGGATTCGATTGATGTTGAAAAAGTAATTTTCTATGCATATCAAACACACGCCCTTTTCATTTTCGTTACTACTAATTTATGCAGTTTTTTTCATCGTGTGTTTTAGAGTGCCCCCAACATATACCTCGATCATCCATCGTAAATATTAAAAACGCGTTGTAAAATTCCTCTTGGAAAACCTAATATAATCTCCTCATCAACAACCGTCGCCGGAGTTCCAAACACACCTATATCTTGTAACTCCTCCAAGTGACGACGATTTTTTGTAACATTTTTCACATGATAAGAAATATCCCATTCGTCTAATTGAGTGATGAGATCTCCACATTGATGACAGTCTTCGCTTACATATATCGTAACATTCTTTTTGCTCATTGTAATCCCTCCTCGAATACCGTTTTCTATGCTATACATCCATCTATAACACCAACCACTTCTATATACCCATTCGGGTAATGATTAAAACTTTTTATCATCATTTCAAAAAATACGTGACTACCAATCAGGCAGCCACACGATGGTTCCCTTTTTTATGAACCATAAAACAATGACAAACCCAAGGGAAAGAAAAGGATACAGACCGTTTAATAGGACCATGAATAAAAAGACGATCCCTAGTACATCGCGTGTTTGAAAAAAATGGTTTTGCTTTATCAAACGTGAAATCATTCGATCGATTTTCGTATCGTATAAGAAATAAAACGTACAATAGATGAACACGATCTGAAACGGTATCCAAAAGCTCGCATGCGGTACGATGTATATGATCAGTGGAATAGTAAGCGGTATAGAGCCGATCCATGTCCACTGTAAACATGTTTTCTTATTGATTTGTAAATTCCACGGCAGAACTTCGAGTAAACGATTTTGGAAATATTCTTTATAAAAAGTCGCGATTACCGAAGAATAAATATAAATCGAAATGGCGATTCCAAACCACATTGGCACATCATTTCCCATGAACGCTAAAATGATCAGTAATAAAAACAAGCTACCGATGAACTTGAGGACGGAATCGATCTGTTTGCCGAAGTAAATCAGCCACAATCGGCGGTGAATCGCTTCTTCTGTGTAAACGAATGGTTTTTTCAAAAAATCGACACGTTGAAAGATGCTATACTGATTTTGACGTTTATATGAAATCCCGGAAGCACGCTCGACGAAAGGCATTTTCCAAATGACATAATCGCCTACTTCGGTAACTCGATTCCAATGGACATCATGAAATAATGTGCGCGCACACCTCATATTCATCGCGAGTATACCCAACACAACCATAACTCCGAGTAGTCTTGAAGACGTCACTAGGCCGGCGAGCAACATAATTAAATAAAAGCATGTGTATCCTACTTTGGTGATGAATGATTTCTGAAAAAGTTTCCATTGTGGAAGGGTCATCATGATGTTCATCAAAATAAACAGCAGTATGTATTGAATGACGACTTCACGCGATAACGGTGTGAGCCACACGAGAAGTAGACCGAAGGAGCCGTATATGAATAGGCTCTTCAGCCATTTTTCAAATACAAGATACCACCAAATAAGTCGCTTCGAATACGGCAACCTACTTAACTGCAATTCTGAACTTGAAAATAACACCCCTGGGTGACGAAAAGACTGTAGTAAAAATAGCAGCGGGATCACCAATAATACCGACCAAAAATACTGAGGAGCTTGATTGTTCAACAATAAAAATTGCTTTTCAAACACGTTGATGAGATCATTGACAATGAACAGACCACTGAGGACATAACCAGCTAAAAGGCATAAATAGATCGCAATCGTTCGATCAACAAACATACGAAAAACCATCTCATACATCTTTTTCTTTTTACGGAAGCGATTTTTCTTAATCAATCGAAAAGCATTCCATAAGGAAGGTCTTTTAATCATTGGTTGACCTCCTCGGAATCGTCTTAAAATCAGCAATCGGGCCGCTCGCTTTTAGACGTCCTTCTTGGAGAACGATGAAGGAGTTTGCAATCGTTTTTACGCGATCAAGTTGATGCGTTGTCAACAATATGCTCGTTCCTTTAACGCTTTTTTCCTCAATTATTTTCTCAAAAAAATGCATGGCATGCACATCTAATCCCATAAAAGGCTCATCGATTAACAAAATTGGCACATCTGGTAAGAGCGCACAAATCATTTGTGCTTTTTGGCGCATACCTTTAGATAAAGACTCCGGATAATCATGCAATTGCTCCTGCATCTCAAAGCCCTCAACGAGTCGTTCGAGTCTTTCGTATAATCGCTTCTCGGCTATTTGATAACTTTTTCCGTATAGTTGAAAATGTTGCATCATTGTTAATTCTGTAAGTAAAAGTGGCTCCTCCGGAAGATACGAGACCATTTGTTTAAACGTCAAAAATGATTCATCTTGATCATATGTTTCGTTGATGATCACTTTTCCAGCCGACTTTGGTAATGTGCCCAAAATCGCTTTTAACAATGTTGATTTACCTGCCCCGTTATGCCCGACTAAAGCTTTAACTGTTCCCTGTTCCAATGAAAAGCTAATCCCGTTCAAAAATGGTTTATGATTCACATCGACACAGAGTTCTTCTACATGGAGAGCGTTCAACTCATTCAACCACCTTTTTCACATCGATCATATCATATTCATACGAATGTGAATTCCAAAAGGTTTCATGAGGTTGCGTCAATTGAACGGATGACGACACACGTGATTTTCCCATAAACCCTTATATGTAAAGGCAATAATCTGTCCAGTCCATCAAAAAAAAAGCATTCCACTTCGGAACGCCTTATACATATTAATCATCGATATCGATGACGAGGACTTCACCAGTATAAGCATCAATTTCAACCTCTGCTTCCTCATCTCCTGCTTCAATCTCAACTTCATAAATAAGACGATGATCATCTTCATCTAATTCTACACTCTCAACCGTTCCTGAAAACTCCTTCAAAGCGATTTGCACGGCTTCATCCGCATCAATCACAGTTTTTTGTTGATTACGCTTATCCTGCTGATCCGGACGGTTTTCATTCGTTTCCGACTGAGATTGGTTTTTTTGATCCACTTGGTCATTCGCTTGTTGCTGTGCTTGTTTCTTTTTAGGATGTTGATCGATATTATCGGTTTGTTTTTTAACCATCTCTTTTTCTTTAATTTTTAATACTTCACCCGTATTCCCATCGAGTTTCAACTCATATTCATTTCCATCCTCAGTAATTTCCACTTCATAAATCACTTGATTGAAATCTTTTTCCAATTCCATTTCTGTAATCGTTCCGGGGTATTGACTCGTCACAATATCATCAATTTCTTCTGAAGATAATTTCGGTTCGGCTTGTGAAGCATTTGAATGATAAATTCCGAGTCCTAAAACAGAAGCGATGGCTAACACACCAACAGATAAAGCAATTTTCTTCTTCATCTCTCTTCCCCTTTCAATGATTGTTAATTCTATCCTAATCTAAAAGAATGAAAAAACGCTGTGAGAAAGATTAAAAATTGATGAGAATTTCAAACAAGGCCATGTAACGCTATTCTCCCACCTCAATCAAGTGGCATTGTTTGATTTACATGTGGTAACTGAAAGATAAATGTCGAACCATTTCCTTTTGTACTGGAAACAGATAGTTCTCCATGGTGCGATTTTGCTATCGTCTTAGCAATTGGCAAACCCAAACCCGTTCCTCCTGTATCCCGACTGCGTGCTTGATCAACTCTATAAAAGCGGTCAAAAATACGCTCCTGATCTTCTTTTGAAATACCTGGCCCATAATCTTTCACTTGAAAAACAACGTACCCGTCTCGTGTATACAAATTGAGCTCAATCTCTTGATCACTATATTTTAACGCATTGTTCACGAGAATATAGATGATTTGCTGCAATTGATCTTGATTGCCATGAACGTATAAACAATCTGCTTCGGATTGAAAGATCATCTCACGTTTGTATGCCTCTTGGAGATGTTTCACGGTTTCTTCACAAAGACGGACGAAATCGAGTTTCTCAAAGTGTATTTCCGCCTTGCTTTTAGCTAATAAAAGCATTTGATCAATGAGCTTTTGCATCCGTTCTGTTTCCGAATCAATCGCTTCAATCGCCTCCGAAAACAATTGCGGATGGTCCTTACCGCGTCTTTCTAACAATTGAGCATAACTTTTGATGATGGAAATCGGTGTCCGCAATTCATGAGAAGCATCGGAAACGAAGCGCTCTTGTTTCTGAAAGTTTTCTTCCAAATGATCAATCATTTGATTGAACGTTTCTTCCATCTCATATAATTCATCACGCGAACGGTTTTTTAGAGCAATTTTTTTCCAGTTTCTCGTTTTTATGTTTTCCTTCATGGCAGAAATCAGCTCTTGAATCGGTCGTAATAAAAATTGACTCAAAATCTTTCCAGCAATCATTGTCGGGATAAGCATTAAAAGAGACGCCACGACAAGCACATAAAAGAGCGTTCGCATATCCTCATGAAGGGCTACTAAATGTTTAGACAATTGTAGCGTAACAATTTCACCATTTTCCCAAATCATCGGTTTCGCGACAATAGCAATATTTTCCGGTGCCAACGTTGTGTTAATCTGCTTGATTTCTGATGTCGTGTACACGCCATCTAATTCGGTATATATTTTCTTCTTCGTCAATTGATGGAGTGGCTTTGAATCTTTTTGGATGACGCGAATCATTCCATCATTTGGTAAATAAGCACGTAATAGCTCTTTTTTAGAAACATCTGGATTGTCATTAAGGGTTTCAATTAATGCGTTTGTATGTGCCGTAAGTTCATCCAGCTCCCGATTAACCGTTATTTTATAAAATAAAAAGTAAATTGCCGTATTAATCAACAAAAGTAAGATGAGCATAAATAAACTGGAAAACAATTGGATTTTCGCTTTTAATTTCATCTGTTCAAATCCTTGATTGTATAACCTACCCCACGAACCGTTTGGATATATTCAACCGCAAATTTCTTGTCGATTTTTTGGCGTAAGTAGCGAATATATACGTCTACAACATTTGTATCTCCAACATAATCAAAGCCCCACACCTCTTCAATGATTTGTTCACGCGTTAAAACGATATTTTTATGTTTTAATAAGAAAACGAGCAAATCATACTCCCGTGGCGTTAATTCAATCTCATCCTGAGCATGTTTCACTTCCCGGCTATTGAGATCTACTTGTAAGTCACCGATCATAAGTTTGCGATCTATCGAAACATGTGTGGTCCTTTGCTGCCGTAAATGCGCACGAATACGGGCGAGCAATTCCTCTATTTCAAATGGCTTCGTCATATAGTCATTTGCACCACGGTCCAGTCCACTCACTTTGTCATGTACTTGGTCGCGAGCCGTTAATAAAATAATCGGCGTCACAGGGTCACGACGGCGTACACGTCGTAAGACCTCTAGTCCACTTATTTCAGGGATCATGATATCAAGCAATACGAGATCCCACTCTTTTTCACGTAGTAAATAAAGCGCTTCTTTCCCACGATAGGCAACTTCCGTTTGATAGCCTTCATATTCCAGCTCTAATTGCAACACTCTGCTAAGCTTTTGTTCATCTTCGACAATTAAAATTGCAGGATTCGTCAAGATTGTTCACCTATCTTTTTTTATATAGTAACCAATTATTTATCTGTCACTTCCGACCTTTTAGTAGATATCCATGCTTTATGAAACTTCACACAATTTTCTCTTTGTACATAAGCATAATGATGTCATAATAAATATATGGATAAAATATGTTTTTTGCAAATCCTTCTTCAGTGATGATTCCTATAAAAGGAGAATGATAGTCATGTTAGCACTGGATCATATTGTGATATCAGGAACAAATGTAGAACAAGCGAGCGAGCAATATGGAAAGCAACTATCCATTAAAGCCGTCAAAGGGGGAGAACATGAAAGCTGGGGAACATACAATTATTTAGCCTACTTTTCAAATTCATGTTATATCGAATGGCTCGGCATCCATGATTTACAGCGAGCAAAACAGGTTGAAATTCCTTTGATCCAACATCTTGTACATACTGTGGAAGCATACGACAAAGCAGTTCCTTTCCAATTTGCACTAAGAACGAATAAACTGGACGAATATGTGAATCACTTCAAGAGACACCACATTCCATATAAAGGGCCTTTTTCAGGACAGAGAAAAAAACCGGACGGAACGATGATCACATGGCGGATGTTATTTCCTGAATATGATTTTCAAACAGAAATGCTCCCCTTTTTAATCGAATGGGAAACGATGAACGATATTCGTGGACTCGATAATCCACAAGCCATTACATCGTTAAAATTTGGTGGAACGACAAAAGAACAATTCACACATATGTATAATCTCAAACCGAGAAAGATCCTCAAACACTTTGTACGACTACGCAATACGAAATTGTATTTTACAGATTACCCTGAGCTGTCCTTTAAGCTTGAATAAACAAAGGATGTGCACCGAAAACGTGCACATCTTTTTGTGTATAGTCATCGCAGCTGTTAAAAATCATTTCCTCATCCATTGTGATGCACAAGTTTAAATTTCCAATAGCGAAAGAATCTCTACTATGATTCTTCATACTCCACTTTACCGAGAATATAGGCGATGAGTAATCCGAAGGCAAACGTCACGACACAAAGCATGACGCCCGTTTTCTCACTAGGCCAACCTGGAAAAACGATGGCTAATGAACCGATGACGAAGCCAATCACTAAGGCATAGGTTCCTTTTTGATAATGTGTCAAAAAGTAGTTGATGACCTTACTCATCACAACGATGCCCATAACAATTCCCGCTCCAACAACAGCAAGTACATCCAAATGTAAATGGCTAACCGCATGAATCACTGTATAGTATGCCCCGATGACTAACAAAATCATCGAACCACTAATACCGGGCAAGATCATCGCTGCACTGCCTAAAAAACCGGCTGCAAATAAAAAGGCATACGTTCTTAGCGACCGGCTTTCGATAATCGAGACTTCCGATACGTTCAATACCGCAATCATACCAATGAATACAATTCCTAATAGAAGTAACGCATAATGTTTGAATTGGAAAGTGTTTCTAGCGTCTGCTTCTTGAAATAACTTCGGGAGAATCCCGATAATGAGCCCTAAAAAGAAAAATTGCAATGGGCCGGGATAGTGTTTCAAAAGCCAATCGATCACTTTACTAAATAACAATATACTCGTTGCAACACCGATCCCTAAAGGAATTAAAAAGCCGAACTGTTTATTCCATTCCTTCGTCATCAATCCATTAATCGAAGCGATTAACTGATCGTATATACCAAGAAGTAGGGCTATTGTTCCTCCACTAACGCCAGGAATGACATCACTTGCTCCCATCAATAATCCACGATACACATTTTTCCATTCCATTCCTTTATATCTCCATTCGTCGTTTAACATCATACATAAACTTATTGTTTCTATATGTTAAATCATAACGTTATAATATCATATTTTCGCTTATTTTTTTCATTCAACATAAAAAAAGTACACCAACATTCGGATGAACGGTGGCGTACCTCCGCTTTATTGTAATCTATTTTTTACATCCATTACGATTCAGTGATCCTTCAAGCGTTCAATGATCGTTGCATTCGCCATTCCCATACCCTCACATATAGCTAACAATCCATATGTACCGTCAATTCGCTCTAATTCATTCATCAATGTCACGAGTAGTTTTGTCCCTGTCGCCCCGAGAGGATGCCCTAGAGCAATCGCTCCACCATGAACATTTAATTTTTCCGCATCTGCCCCAACTTCTTGCAACCATGCGAGGGGAACGGGAGCAAATGCTTCATTCACTTCATACCTATCAATTTGGTCAATCGTCAAGTCCGCTTTCTGTAACACTTTTTTTGTTGCGGGAATGGGTCCCGTCAACATGAGCGTTGGATCAGACCCGACTACCGTACGTGCGACAATTTTGGCTTTTGGTTTGAGCCCGAGCGCATCCGCTTTTTCTCTCGACATGAGTAAAACGGCACTTGCCCCGTCACTCATTTGGCTCGAATTACCTGCTGTTATTTTTCCATCCTCTTTAAATACAGAGTCTAAGTTTGCTAACGCACGTAAGGAAGTGCTCTCCCGAGGCCCTTCATCTGTAGCAAAAACACGCCTGTTCCCATCTTCATCCGTAACTTCCACAGGAGCAATCTCCTGATCAAACACCCCTTTTTGAATAGCAGTCAATGCCCGCCGATGACTTTCTAAAGAAAATTCATCTAATTGCTGACGGGAAAAGCCCCACTTACGAGCAATTTTTTCGGCAGAGATACCTTGATTCACAATTTCATAGCGTTTCGTTAATTGCACACTCGGTGAAACCCCTTCGATATTCGCAAACATCGGTGCACGTGTCATACTTTCGACGCCCCCGGCAATGACAACATCCATGTCTCCCGAGGCGATCGCCTGGGCAGCAAAATGAGTCGCCTGTTGGCTCGATCCACATTGACGATCGATCGTTACACCCGGAACATGTATTGGAAATCCTGCAATTAGAGCTGCTGTTCGAGCAATGTTTCCCCCTTGCTCGTTTATTTGTGTGACACAACCTAAAATGACATCTTCTACTAAACCTTTATCAACATTCGCCCGTTCAACTAAGTCATTTAGGACGACTGCTGCTAAGTGATCGGGACGATAGTTTGTCAAACTCCCTTTACGACGCCCTACAGCTGTTCGACAGCCATCTACTATAACGACATCACGCATTTTATCACCCATTCTTTATAATCTTATCTATAAGTATACAGAAAATACGAAATACTTCTAGTTCATCAATCGGTTTGGAGTTTCAGTTATTTTACAAGATGGAACAATAGAGAGTCATGCAAGATACTTCATGAAAATACATTTCTATGATATAAATAAGCTAATCAGAGATGAGTAAGTCGCTTACGATACTGACTCCGTTTGTGGGGTTTAAAAGTATACATGATCGTGTATATGAAACATGTGAAGGTTCTATGAGCAAGCATTTAACTTTACGAGCATGGCCATCTACTCGTTGAACTATGAACCTATTGTTAACTTTTCATAAAGGAGATACATATGAAACGTTACTTAACTTTTATTTTTATATTTTTAAGTGTCGTTATTTTAGTCGTTGGTTTACGTATGGATTTCCAATGGAATGGTGTTGTTGCTTGGGGGCTATCTTTTATTTGTTTTATTTTAGCTGCCTACTTCACAAAGTATATACCTGATGATCAAAATTAAACGAAACAGTTGTATAAAAAATCGAGCAAGCACTTATGAAAAGTGCTTGCCGATTGGAATCAAGATGCAGCTATTCATTTCTCTTTTTTCGTTTCGCTTCTCGTTCTCGCTTCCCTTGATGTAAAATCTTTTTGCGAAGTCGGATTGACTCAGGAGTAACTTCACAATATTCATCGTCATTTAAATATTGAATCGCTTCTTCCAATGACATGTGTCTCGTTTTCTTCAAGGTTACTGTATGGTCCTTCGTCGCGGAGCGCATGTTCGTTAAGTTCTTTTCTTTCGTAATATTAACGGTTAAATCATTTTCACGATTATGTTCACCGACAATCATTCCACCATATATTTCTGTACCTGGTTCAACAAAAATCACTCCACGGTCCTCGAGTTGCATAATGCCGTACGCGGTCGCTTTTCCATCTTCCTGTGCAATCAAAACGCCTTGCTGCCTCCCACCAACAGCGTCTTTTACCCGCGGTTGATAAGAATCAAATGTATGGTTTAAAATTCCATAGCCTTGTGTTTGTGTCATAAACTCAGTCGAGTATCCAATCAATCCGCGAGATGGAACACGAAAATCAAAGCGCACTTGGCCATTTCCTTGGTTGACCATATCCAACATTTCGCCTTTGCGGGATCCTAATGATTCCATAATTTGACCTGTGTATTCCTCAGGTACGTCAATTTGCACATATTCGACCGGCTCGCATTCGACACCATCAATTTCTTTTATAATCACTTCGGGCTTCGATAATTGAAACTCAAAACCTTCGCGACGCATATTTTCAATTAAAATGGATAAATGTAGTTCTCCACGTCCAGAAACAACCCAGGCATCCGGTGATTCGGTTGGTTCGACACGTAAGCTAACATCTGTTTCTAACTCTTTCATCAAGCGTTCTTTAATTTGCCGGGATGTCATGAATTCGCCTTCTTTTCCAGCAAATGGACTGTTGTTGACAAGAAATGTCATTTTTAATGTCGGTTCATCAATTCTGAGCATTGGCAATGGCTCGAGGTGATCCGGAGAACAAATCGTCTCCCCAATATGGAGGTCTTCCATACCGCTCACTGCGACAATATCACCAGATTCAGCCTTTTCGATTTCTTTACGTTCAAGCCCCATAAAGCCGAACAGCTTGCGTACCCGAAAAGACTGCTCTGAACCATCTTTTTTCATAACTGTCACTTGTTGACCGACCTTGATTGTTCCACGCGATACACGACCAACCCCGATACGACCGACATAATCATTATAATCGAGCAATGTTACTTGTAATTGTAAAGGTTCATCAGACGTGTCTAGAGGAGCTGGAATGTGTTGGATGATCGTTTCGAAAATGGGATCCATCGTCTTATTCTGTTCATCGGGTTCTTCACCAGAAGTTCCTTGCAAGGCAGATGCATAGACAACTGGAAAATCTAACTGATCATCATCCGCTCCAAGATCAATAAATAAATCAAACACTTCATCGACAACTTCATGCGGTCTTCGGTTCGGTCGATCAATTTTGTTCACGACGACAATCGGAGTTACTTTCTCTTCCAATGCTTTTTTGACGACAAAACGGGTTTGTGGCATCGTCCCTTCAAAAGCGTCGACCACTAAGATGACCCCATCGACCATCTTCATAATCCGTTCTACTTCACCACCAAAATCAGCATGACCAGGTGTATCTAAAATATTAATCGTTGTATCGTTATAACGAATCGCTGTATTTTTTGCTAAAATGGTAATTCCGCGCTCTCGTTCCAAATCTCCGGAGTCCATCGCCCGGTCTTTAACTGTTTCATGTTCATGAAACGTTCCACCATAGGCGAGCAATTGGTCGACAAGAGTTGTTTTCCCATGGTCGACGTGAGCGATAATGGCAATATTACGAATATCTTCTCTTCGTTGCATATATAATGCTCTCCTTCTTATTCCGTATACATCAAACGATATTATTATACCACACAGACGATCGTATGAATAATAGGAACAACCCTTTAAAACGTAATGGTAAACTTAGCACCACCTAAACGGGAACTGTCGACTGTAATTTTTCCGTCCGATTGTTCAATAATCGCTCGGGCAATGGATAAACCTAAACCGGTTTCGCCACTGGTCCCCTTTACAAAACGATGAAAAATATGTGACGTCAGCTCCTCTGGAATGCCTTGGCCATCATCTTCAATCGTGATCATCGTTTGCTTGTCCACTTTTTTCATTTCGATCCGCACTTCTGAAGCAGCATGGCGAATTCCGTTAATGACTAAATTCAATAGCGCTCGCAGCATCTTCTCTTTGTCTACAAACAGTGTCACATCATCGGTGTGATGTGTCAATGTTAACTGCTCTTCATTTACAATCGGCAGTACCCGTTCAATGATTTGTTCCATCAGCTCTTTAGCCGTAACCTCCTCTCGTTTGTATGCAGCTTGATTGCTATCTAACTTTGCTAATAAAATCATTTCATTGATGATTTTTTTGAGTCTTTTTACTTCTGTAACCATCACTTCTAAACCTTTCTCTTCCTCTTCTGGGTCAAAGACCTTCTCTTTAATCCCTTCTGCATAGCCTTGAATGGTCATGAGCGGCGTTTTTAACTCATGGCTTGCATTTTGAAAAAAGATTTGTTGTGACGTTATATAGCGTTCTAATTCAGCTGCCATATCATACACACTTTGGGCAACTTCTTTGATTTCGCCAGTTGCTTGAATCGGCTCAATATCATCAAATTGCCGTTTTTCGATTTTCTTCAATTGCCACTTTAATCGTGTCAATGGTGTAACGAGTCGATTCGTTAAAAAATAACTGAGGATGACGACAACGAGTGTCCCGATAAAAAATACAAATAACAAACGAACGATAAAGTTTTTCTGAACGACAGGTAAATCACTTAATGGTGTCAACAAAATCAGCTCTAACCCTGTCTCTTCTGGATAGAGTAAAATGCGCGACGTCACGTATTTATCATGATTATATTCCCACAATTGTTCTTTGTGTTCTGCAAAATTGTTATGATTAAAAAAACCTTGTGCAACATGATTTGGCATCGTCGAGTAAAGAACGGTATCCCAAGTTCGATCATATAAAAATAGTTGCAAATCCTGCTCTTGTAAAAAGTCATAAAACTTTTGAATGTCTTGTTCTGTCTCGTATTGCTCATTCAACACATTGACAAGAATTTGCCCCTTTTGTTCTAATTGTCTTTGCTCATCTTGTATTAATAAATCGAGAATTAATGAATAAATGACGTAACCGGTCACCGCCATAATGATCAACAGTAAGGTTGTAAATGCTAAATGAAGTTGATATTGGAGTTTCATAATTGATCGTCGCCATTACGAAGGCGATAGCCATACCCCCAAACAGTTTCCAAAGGGAGTTGAGGAATTTTTTTGCGAATGCGTTTAACGATATCATCAACCGCGCGATCACTGCCAACGTAATCGTCTCCCCATACGTGTGTCAATAATTCATCACGCGAAAAGGCACGGTTCGGATGTTTAGCCAGCAGAAGCAGCAGATCAAATTCTTTCGTTGTCATATCTTGTTCCTCATCTTCCCAAAACATACGTCGTTGTTGTTGATAAATGAGTAAATCACCAACTTTTATGTGATCGTCTTTAGGTCCCACTAGACGCTTGGAAGTATAGGAACGCTTGAGGAGTCGCTTGACACGAGCAACCAACTCTCTTGGGCTAAAGGGCTTCGTTAAATAGTCGTCACCACCCAACTCTAAGCCGATAATTTTATCAACCTCTTCATCTTTTGCTGAAATGATGATAATCGGAACGTCGCTTTTGTTACGTATCTTTTTACAAAAATCATAACCATCCATTCCTGGAAGCATGATATCTAAAATCCACATATCAGGTGGATTGGATTGCCACAACTCGATACCTTCTTCTGCAGAATTCAATAAACTCACTTCAAAACCCGCTTTTTTCAAAAAAGCGGAAACGATGTTCTGTATATTCGGATCGTCTTCTACCACACCAATATGGTATTTCATCTTCCAAAACCCCTTTATACAAAATAGATTATTCGATCTTTTCATTTAAAATCTATTGTAAACTCACTTTCGTTTCTTTCACACATTTTTTACACAATTATACCAAATTTTTTCCCCATTCAACATGTAACATGAAAGATAATACAATCATTAAGGATGATAAGAAATGAAAAATGATGAGCAACAATATGATGAAAATCAAATACGAACAAAGCAAAACCTAGAACAGACCCACGAAGATCATTCACAACAAAAAAACGTTCTAGATGAGTCAACAAATTCTCATTCATCCGAGTTAAAATCAAAAAAGAATCGCTCTCTATTTCGCCATTTTCTAAGTGCTACCGTCGGTGGAATCATTTCAGCACTTACGGTTATTCTCCTTTTTATAAACGGAGTCATTCCCCTTGATCAAGACCAAACCAATTCCCCTAATAAAAGCGAGGAACAGGCGAAACAGGAGGTTGTACAAACGGTGTCTTCTGATGATGAAGAGGAAATATCCTCGAATATTGAAGAAGTATCAAAAGCAGTTGTAGGTGTCATCAACCTCCAAAAGCAAAATATTTGGACGCCTGATGAAGAGGCTGGAACCGGATCAGGAATCATTTATAAAAAAGAAAATGGCAAAGCATACATCGTTACGAATCATCACGTCGTCAAAAATGCTGAAAATCTCGAAATTGCCTTACACGATGGTGAAAAGAGAATATCCGCTACATTGATCGGCTCCGATGAATTAATGGACTTAGCGATTTTACAAGTGGATGGCGAATCGATCGACACAGTAGCTAACCTCGGCTCCTCTAAAGATGTAAAAGTTGGAGAAACCGTCTTAGCTATTGGCAATCCACTTAGTATGGAATTTGCAAATTCATTAACCAAAGGGATCATCAGCGGACTAAACCGCTCCGTTCCAATTGATGTGACAGGAGACCATCAACCGGATTGGACCACGGAGGTCATCCAAACGGATGCAGCCATCAATCCCGGAAATAGCGGAGGAGCGCTTGTTGACAAAGAAGGAAATGTCATCGGTATCAATTCCATGAAAATTGCCCAGCAAGCTGTTGAAGGAATCGGCTTTGCTATTCCAATCGATACAGCACAACCGATCATTGAACAGCTTGAGAAAAAAGGGAAAGTCGATCGCCCGTACATTGGCATTGCGATGGCATCTCTCGATCAAGTTCCAGCTGAATTCCAAGAAAAGATTATCTTACCGAAAGATGTTGAAGCTGGTGTAGTTATCGCCAATGTGGAAAGTACTTCACCGGCTGACAAAGCTGGACTCAAGCAATTCGATATCATTACAAAAATTAACGACCAACCCGTCACATCCTTGCTGGACTTTAGAAAGTATTTGTATTCTGAAACAGCAATCGGAGATACAATCACTTTAGAAATATACCGAAATGGAAAGCAACAAACGATCGATCTTAAATTATCCGAACGCGATTCTCTATAAATCTATTGATCCAATCCTTCCAAAGCGAACATACCCGTCGCAGCATAACAACAAGTTTCTAGTCGTCCTGTTTCAGCTATTCTAAAAAGAAGGGAGGTAACATTCCCTTCTTTTTTTCTATTCCCTTCATATATTGGAATCAAAATGGTTTGTTTTCAGTAAAACTCTTCATACGCATATAGGACTTTTTATTCATTCCTATTATTCTACAAGGATTTTCAAAATGTTTGTCGAATACTTTTTTATCATGGAGTTTTTTGAAATTTAATAAAAACAAATCATATCATATCATAAGGAAGTGAGATTATGCTTTGTCAAAACTGTGGTCAACAAACAGAAGAAGGAAAGTTTTGCACAAAATGTGGAGCAAAACTAAATCAAGAAGAAGCAGCTACTACACAAGATGCAACCGATGATGGAATCATTCAATCCGAGCCAATCGATAATCGTAAACAAGAACAAACGGATTCAGACTCCGCTTCAAGCGAACCGAGCCCAGCTGAGACAGCACCTGTCCAGCCTCCTAGTTCACCGAATCAACAACAGTCCAGTCAATCTCCACCTCAAGTAAAGCCAAATGAGACGGTTGAACGTATAAAAACATTTAGTGCCCGTTTTGGGGACTTTTTCCTGCCGATCTTAAAGAGACCGAGTCATGCTCGAAATGTAAGTGCAAAGCAAACGCCTTCGGGAATTGTTACGCTCGTCATTTTTTCGCTCATCATCGCCCTAGGCACATATTTGATGTTGCGATCACTTGATCCGTTTCTATACGAACTAACTTTTGTTGATCATTTTCTCATCCCTGCTCTTCAGTTTTTAGTCTTATTTGCTGCGATGGCAACAGTATCGTTTTTCGGTGTAAAAATGACATCGGGTGAAGGCAGTTATGCTACAGTTTTCACGAAGTACAGCGCATATACTGTTCCATTTTTACTCGTTTATATTGCTGGAATCATATTCGAACTCATAAAATTTCCCTCTGCAGCGGCTTTATTTATTTTAATTAGTATGTTAGGTGTCATTTTCGCTATACCGACATTTATTTTATTTGAAAGACACGAAAATGGTTTTGATCGCGTATATGTTCTAATCGGCATATATATTGTAGGTCTTCTTATATTTGGGCTGCTCGGCGAATCGGTTTTAAATATGATGTCAGGGCATATATTCAGTGATTTAGATTTTGACTTTGACTTTTAAAACGATGTTGACAAAGAAAAAGGAAATCGGCTACGAGACCGGTTTCCTTTTGTATTATGGTTATGTTATAGTGATTAGTCATTGTGACCATTCCTCAATCATCTTCCTGTTCATCTTCATAAATTTGATGATGTGACGATACACCAGTGAATTTTCCTTTCCGATTGGCAGATAAAATATTTTCCACATTTTCCGGATGACCTCTGCTTTCATCACTATTCGGATACATTTCATTGGAATGGTCCCGATCACCGTAAAAATCAGACGGTGTTTCACTCGTGCCATACCGACTGACATCTTGCCAAGCATCTTCACGATCATAAATGGTTTGATCTTCATCATCAGCAGTTTCCTCATCAGGGTTCAAATTCGGATTCAGAACTTGTTCCTCGACGGGACGAGCACTTTCAAATCCTTCTTCATTCGCATGTTCTATACAATGACTTGTCGTTGGATGAGCTACTAAACGCTCATGAGGAATATCAGCCCCACAAACTGCACAAATTCCATACGTTCCCTCTTCAATAGCATGTAGAGCTTCATTGATATCTTCGAGTTCCTTTTCTCGATGTTGGTGAAGAGCGATGTCTTTTCCTCGCTCGAATAGCTCTGTTCCTGTGTCTGCTGGATGATTGTCATAATTAGACAATTCCCCTAATGACTCTTGCGCAAATTCAACCGATGTACCAAAATGATCACGAGCCTGATGAATCAATTGGGACTGTCTCTCTGTCAATATGTCTTTAAGCTCCTGTAATTGTGATTTGGAAATCATAATGCGAACTAGCCTCCCCACATGCTCTTTTTATAAAAACAGTACTATGAACTTATGTATACTATGTGTAAAAGTGTGGGGATGATTCCTGTTTGTTTCTACCAACGTATGGAAAACGACCCCATGCTAAATCAGAATGACGGCGAAGATTGATTTTAGAATATTGTTGATTGGAGGACTTTTCAGAGGAATGTCGAATATAACGCATAGAAGCTATAGAAAATAATAGAAGCGATTTTCATCCATTGTTACCATTCAAAAGGGGGATTTTACATATGCAAAACAAGTCGATTGGCTTTATTGGAACAGGTGTTATGGGAAAAAGTATGGTGAAAAACTTACAACAAGCAGGATATACAGTCCATGTATTTACACGAACAGAAACAAAAGCAGTGTCATTAGTAGAAGATGGAGCCATTTGGGAAAAATCAGTAGCCAATCTTGCGCGGGTAACTGACATCATCATCACAATGGTTGGCGATCCTCGAGATGTAGAAGACGTTTATTTTGGACCTCATGGAATTTTGGAAAATGCTCGTGAAGGTACGTATGTTATTGATATGACGACTTCAAAACCGTCTTTAGCAAAAGAAATCTTTAATGAGGCAACACGAAACCATTTATATGCCTTGGATGCTCCCGTTTCCGGGGGAGATATCGGTGCAAAAAATGGAACGCTATCCATTATGGTCGGCGGTGAACAACACGTATTTGATACCCTCCTTCCTCTGTTCAACACGCTCGGTGAAAATATCATTTTACAAGGTCCTGCCGGTGCAGGTCAGCATACAAAAATGAGTAATCAAATAACGATCGCTTCGAATATGATTGGCGTCTCTGAAGCGGTCATTTACGCAAAACAGGCGGGGCTCGACCCTATTCGTGTACTTGACAGTATTACAACTGGGGCCGCTGGAAGTTGGTCGTTAACCAATCTCGCACCACGTATGATTAAAGGAGACTTTGATCCAGGATTTTATGTTAAACACTTTATAAAAGATATGAACATCGCTATTGAATCTGCACAAGAAATGGGTTTAAAGACGCCAGGATTAGAACTAGCTTTGTCCCTTTACCAAGAGCTCGCTGAATTAGGAGGCAATGATTGGGGGACACAAGCATTAATTCAAGTGTTAGCGAATGAAATGGAAAATATTCATTAAAACTGCTTATCTCTATAGGACCGGTGCCATGATACATCTTGACGAAAATTATGTTTTCTGATCAGTAGCTTGCTGCACAACAAATGCTAAATCATTGTTCCCAAACAGTTGTAGGGCTTGTAGCACAGTATGATTTGCTATTTCTTCTGACTCTGTTTTGGGAACGGTTAATTCCATGGCTTGTTGTAAAGCATCATTTTTCTGTTGACTTGGATAAGCCTTTTCATACAATTCCATTGGATTCAAGTCATTGTTTACACACCACTGCGCATAGATTAAAATCATCATTTTCTCATCTTGTTCATAATTGTTAATAACGTGTTTCGATCGTTCATTGTTGTTCACTGCTATCACCTATTTCAATTTTCGTAACATAAATACCCACATAAACGATAACGCTTGTTTTAATTCCAATGGTAACTGTTGTCCGTCTATCTGTACACCTCGCTTATGGACACCGAAGCCTTCCACATATTCCAGACCATGTTCTAACGCGAGCTGCTGAAATTCCCATGGCATCATCGTATTACAAACCACTTCTTCACCGTACACCCTCCGGTAGCTATTGGCTCGAGGCCCTGCTGTCGGTCCTAAAATGCCAACAAACATCAAACCATCTTTTTTTAAAATGCGATGAAGCTCGATGAGCGCTTGCGCAGGGACTTCTGTCCACTCTAATACATTGATGGCCATAACCCCGTCAAAATGATTATTTTCAAAAGGTAATTGTAACACATTTCCTTGGATCAATGAAATCGGCTCACCACGCAGTCTCTCTTTAGCACGTGCAATCATCTCACCTGATAAATCGACACCTGTCACCTGATAACCAGACTTCGACAACCGGTATGTTCCATAGCCATCCCCGCAACCAACATCGAGCATATTCGCTCCTTGAGCAAGGTGTTGTTCGATAAAAGGAATGATTTTTTTCCGGCTTCCATGGTTCCACATATTGGCGCTTCGTTCACTCCAATTTGCAGCCCCTTCGTCCCATGTCTGCTCTGACTGTTTCTGCCAATTAAAAGCTGTCAATATCTACACCGCCTCAAAAGGAATTCATTTATACTAAATAGAATATTCGACAAATAAGGGGACAATCCTTTTTTTAAAAAATAGGAATCCTAGTCCTTTTACGCATTTAAAAAGGCTCATCCCCAAATCGGGAACGAGCCTTTGTTCATCTTTATTTATTGTTGACGAATAACGTTTGCCGCTTGTGGTCCACGGTCGCCTTCAACGATTTCAAAGTCAACTTCTTCGCCTTCTTCAAGCGTTTTGAAACCGTCCGACTGAATGGCTGAGAAATGTACGAATACATCATCGCCATCTTCACGTTCGATGAAACCGAAACCTTTTTCAGCGTTAAACCATTTAACTTTACCAGTCAATATAATGACCTCCTTATCCAAATATATCGTGCAAAGTAATTGAATCATGAATACTTTTACACTCACTTTGATAAAGAGATCGTAAAAAACTATTCAACCTTCAATTTCCTTTTGCTACTTAACCTTAACTCTTTACCAATCAAAAAGCAAGGGATAAATGAAAATTTATTAAAAAGATTACTTTTAAGTAGATCATGAACCTCATAACATACATTTTCTTAAGACTTTAATACGTAAAATCGTTAACAATGTGGAAGCCTTTTCGAGAGACATCACAGGTCGTTATCATATATTATGAAGGATTTTCAACGTTCATCAAACGCATTGAGTTAAGAACAACGATTAACGTAGCCCCAACATCAGCAAAAATAGCGATCCAAAGCGTTAACCAACCTGGAATGACTAATAGTAAAGCGATGAGTTTCACCGCAAGTGAAAACGCAATATTTTGTTTAATGATGTTCAAGGCTTTTCGACTCAAGGAAACCGTATACGGAAGCTGATCTAAATCATCTGCCATTAAAGCGATATCTGCTGTTTCTAAAGCTGTATCCGTTCCAGCACCGCCCATTGCAATCCCTACTGTTGAAGTAGCTAATGCAGGGGCATCATTTACACCATCACCAACCATCGCTACTTTACCATACTTTGCTTGAATATCCTGGATCGTACGAAGTTTATCTTCGGGCATTAATTCTGCTTTCGCATCTGTTAACCCTAGCTTATTGCCTATGGCTGTAGCTGTCGTCTGATTATCCCCTGTCAACATAACAATTTTCTCCATATCGAGATTTTTCAACCGTTGAATGACGGATAAACTGCTCCTACGAACTTGGTCAGCCACTGCTATGATTCCCATGATTTCATGTTCTGTACCTAGTAACATCACCGTCTTACCATCCGTTTGTAACGTGCGAATTTGTTGTTCAACTTCTGTAGGAATGCTAAACATTTCACGAAACATCGTTGGACTGCCAACATAATAGATGGTATCGCCGATTCGTGCCTTCACACCTTTACCGGTTAGCGCTTGAAACTGATCTGCCTCGTAACGCTGAACACCTACTTCTTTTCCTTTATGAATAATCGCTGTTGCCAGAGGATGTTCTGAAAAAGTTTCAATTGCAGCGGTTATTCCTAAAATTTCATTTTTATCCTTATTTGCTAGGCTAATGATATCTGTCACTTTAGGTCGTCCTTCTGTCAATGTCCCTGTTTTATCAAAGGCAATCGCCTTCAGCCGACCAGCTTCTTCTAGGTGAATACCACCTTTAATCAAAACCCCGTGTCGAGCTGCATTACCAATCGCCGTAACGATAGCAACTGGTGTGGAAATAACGAGGGCACATGGACAACCGACAACAAGAACGGCCAAACCACTATAAATCCAAGTGGACCAACTTGCACCAAACAATAATGGCGGAACAATAGCTATTAACAACGCTAATATCATAATAATTGGTGTATAATATTTCGCAAAACGATCGACAAACTTTTGTGATGGCGCTTTTTCCGCTTGTGCTTCTTCGACAAGATGGATAATTTTCGCTAACGTTGTATCTTCCACACGCTTCGTTACGCGAACTTCTAATGAACCATCCTCGTTCATCGTTCCAGCAAACACCTCAGCACCCGTCGTTTTATGCACGGGAATGGATTCACCCGTAATCGCCGCTTGATTAATTGACGACTCACCTTGAATGACCTCACCATCCATAGCAATTTTTTGACCGGGTTTAATGAGCATGACATCACCAATTTGAATATCTTCGACAGGGACTTCAATTACATCGTCGCCGCGTTTAATATTTGCCGTATTCGGGGCAATGTCAACTAACGTCCGAATCGAATCTCGTGCTTTATCAATTGAATACCCTTCCAACGCTTCACTTAAAGCAAATAAAAAGACAACGACCGCACCTTCAGCCCATTCTCCGATGATTGCCGCTCCGATGACAGCAATCGTCATTAACGTTTTCATATCAAATTCAAGTTTCGCTAAATTTTTAAAGCCAACTTTAAATAAATCATACCCACCAACTACAATGGATAATGCAAATGTACTAATTGTCAGCAAATGTTTTTCGCCGATTTGGAAATAAAAAACGTAGCCGATGACAATCAATAAAACCGATATCATCGTCGTTATGTTTTCTTTCTTTTTCCAAAACGGCTCCTTAGAAACCGGCTCGCGTTGTCCTTCTGGATACACTTGGATGCCATCAAAGGCTCCCGCCTGTTCCAGTTGTTCAATGGTTGCCTCTCCTTGAATCGTCACTTTTGATGCACCAAAATTAAGGACGACATCATCTACAGAGTCAATGTCGCGGATATTTTTTTCAAATTTAGCTGCACAATCCGTACATGTTAATCCTTGCAACCGATAAACGTGCTTCTCTTTTTCCATCTAATCATCCTCCTTCGCATGAACCATTGCGATATAGACGAGTTGGCGAACGTGATCATCATCTAATGAATAAAAAACGAGTTTTCCTTTTCGACGACTTTTTGCCAACTTCATCGTGCGTAACAGCCGTAAATGATGCGATGCTGTCGCTGTGCTCGAACCGATAATCGTTGCGACATCACAGACGCACAATTCTTGGGCAAGTGTTAAGGCGTAAGCTATTTTTAAGCGTGTCGGGTCTGATAACGCTTTAAAAATCGCTTCAACTCCGTCAACTTGTTCCATCTTTGGTTGTATGCGATTAACGATTTCTTCATCATATTGAAACGTGTCACATGTCTCAACTGTATTGTTTATTTGTTTTTTATCATCCAAGCAAGTCACCTCATTCAAATAACCATTTGATTAACTACAATATAACGTAGGGAAAATTGAATGTCAATCAAATGTCCATTTGAATGTTTGATTGAATATTTTTCAGAAAAAAAGTATATGAGACCCCTTATTCACATTCGGAAGTCTCATATACTTTTAATTGAAAACATCTATAGTCGGGCATTCAGTACTTTCCAATCGTAGCATAGCATCATTGATTGTGTTTTATTCTTTTATCTACATAAATGAACACGTAGTTATGATTTCATTTCATACGTATTTTTTTTCGCTCTACCGCATACACAACGATTAATGACAAAGCCATTAATAAAACCATTCCGGACATCAACACCTTATCCCCAGCCGAGGAAGTAGCTGCCCGACTTTCATTCACGGGCCGCACGCTATTGTGTGTAACCATTTCTTGTGCCGCGAATTCAACTCCGTCCAAATGATTGCTATCTTTAAACGCTATTTCCTGATCATTCACTTCATTGAACCCTGTCTGTGCAAACACGTGGGGAACAACGACAACGCTTCCAATGAATAAAACGAAAATCATCACCAATATTTTCTTCATCTTCGTCGCCACCTTTATAGGTTAGGTTCGTCATGACTCATATGCTGAATATCATCATATCAATTGAATATGTACCCTCTATTCATTAGAATATGCAATTGATAACGATTATCAGTATCACTTTAATTATAAAGTGCCTTATCCTTATTGTCAAATAATTTTTTAAAAATATGCATTCTGTTGTAATCGTAGACTACTTGTAGGAGCATTTCAGCTCATCCATATCACCTGCTTCGTTATCAATTTCTAGAAAAGTCCACTTATGTCCCTCGATAGGACATTGCAAAAGTGCAGCAACAATCGATTCCACATCAGCACATACTGCATTGGATTAACGATATTTATTGAGGATTTCTCTGTGATTTCAAGAAGTCTAACCGATCATAAAGTTTCATTAACTCGATCCGTTGCGTCTTTCAAACATGGATCTGCATTATTCTTTTTAATAAATCTAACATTCACGTTTTACCAAGTGCATACTCCTTGCTATACATAAGCACTTACACGATATTATTCCACTATAAATTTCTGAACGTTTTTTGAATAAAGGTTATTATATCCAATTTATGAGACAAACTATTGTATAATATAAGTGTAAATAAACACATAGGAGGCTAATCAAATGTTTGATTTAAAACCGTTTAAAAAGAAAAATGAAGATTTTTTCGAACGCATGGTAGAGTCCTTCAATGAAGTGTTTAATCAAGATGAAGTTACCCCACTCAGTGGACGCTTCAACTCCTTTCGTACAGATGTAAAAGAAACGAAAAAGGCGTATTACATCGAAGCAGAACTCCCAGGATTTGATAAAGAAGATATTTCCATTCAAGTCGATGACGATTACTTAACCATCCGAGCAAAAAGAGATGAAGAAGAAGAAACAACGGACGAAGATGATAAAATCATTCGTCAGGAGCGTCGCTATGGAGAGTTTATAAGACGTTTTTACGTCGATGATATTGATGAAGATAACATTAAGGCTAAACTACGCCGAGGTGTGTTGCGTATTAAAATTCCGAAAGAGGATACAAAAGACACCGTAAAAGGTCACATTGAAATCGAATAAGCTTGTTCATAAAAAAAACTGTCACTTCATTAGGAGGTGACAGTTTTTTTAACGTGCGTTTATTCAAGACCATTCATAAAACAATCTACGACTTCTTTTTCTAAAGGACTTAATTGTCGCCCAAGTTGATTCCTCATATCTTCAATTAAAGCAGCATAGTGATGTTGATGTTTGTCTATGACATCACAAATCATTTGCAACAATTGTACATAAGCTTGGAATTCATCAGCTGTTAACGGTTGTTCATGAGAAAGGACATACGTTTGTGCATCAAATGCGCTGATTTTCTCAAGAAGTGAGCGTACACGGCGAACCGTATACAACGGTTTATCTGTATAAACACTTGGATACAGACAGTCCCCTAAGAATAAAACACCCTCTTTTTCAACGAAAATGATTGATGAATCACTTGCATGATCACCACCGACATGTTTAACCGTACAATGAAGATTCCCTAAATCAATTTCCAACTTATCTTGAAACGTGATATGAGGTGGAACAATCGTTATCTGTCTATGACTCCCATACTCTTTTTTAATCATATCCGAACAAAATTGATTTTCAAGACCGATTTCAACCCGATAGTCTAGAGCTTCATCTGTCCAATCATATTCCAGCATTTTTTCAAGATATTCCTTTGTCTGTTTATGTGCAATCGTTAATAAATTCAGTCGCTCCATCCCGAAACTATGATCCCAATGCCAATGTGTTAACACAGTAGCATGATAATTGTCTATCTGATTTTTAGATGTTTCACTTAAAAATAGATCCGCATGGTTGCCTGAATTACCTGCATCAATGGTGATTGTACGGTGATCTCCGCATATCGCCGCAAGCACAGGGCGGTCTGTAGTCGGATTATGTGGTAAATAATAGATGCGGTCTGTAAGCTGTTGGCATGTGTTCCTCATAACTCCTCGTCCCCTTTCACTTCTTTAACAATTCGTTGTAACGTATCACGTACATGTTCTAAGTCCTTTATGCTTACCCTCGAATAATACTTACGAACGAGCAACTCATCAATCTCATGAAGCAGTCGTTCATATTCCTTCCCCCTACTCCCGAGAAAAATATGGGATTCTCGACGGTTGGACGGATTAACTCGACGATCGATCATCTTCTGTTCTTCAAGTATAGGAAGGACTTGACTAACAGCACTCCTTGAAATATTCAAATAGAGGGCAATGTCATTCGAGCGAACGGGTTCATGACGAATAATATAGTCCATCATCATTTCTTGCTGTGGTGTTAATTGAAACTGTGCCATTTGTTCAATTTGTTTCGTTTCCTGTAATACGAGTACTTTAAACTGTTCAAACTTTTTATTAATCTCATCAACGACCGCTAAATAAGTTTTCATACGTAGACCCTCCTCCCACTTACATAGGATATATTATTTAGTTAAGTTAACTTAACTAAATAATATATCCACACAATGTTTCGGTCAATATTTTTAATCGATTCATACCACTCCCAAGCTATTTCACGTTTCTTACTTCTGAACACCAGCTCTTCACATCGTTTCAGGGCCACTATGACCCACCTAACTGGAATTGTTCAATAAACCGGCCTATCGATTATCCTTAGATATTCGTTTTTTCCTGTTCATTTTGATATTCTAGTAAAGGATAAAATTGAATTTTGGGGGAAAAGACACGTGCATAAGAGACTTTTTACAGCGATGATTTTAGCCATTTTGTTAGTAGCATGTGGCGAGCAACCCATTGAAACGAATACAAATGGATTAAAAAATCAACAAGAGCAGATCGTGGATTCTCATTCAGAAGCAGCAACCACATCTAAAGGCAGGCAATCTTCGGAGCAAACAACCGAAGAAACGACGCCCTCCGAATCATCTTCGCAACCAAAAGACGAAAAACAGACAAATCGTAACGCGTTACCTGAACTAAAAGTACATTATATTGATGCAGGACAAGCCGACGCCACACTGTTTCAATATACAGAGAAAGACAGAACATATACAATCTTATATGATGTCGGAGATTGGAATAAAAATGATGTCGTCAACTATCTACAATCGCAACAGATTGCAAATATTGACTTGATCATCATTAGTCATCCGCATGCTGATCATATCGGTCAACTAGCCGAAATAGTGCAAACATTTGCTACGGATGAAGTGTGGATGTCCGGAAATGAAAGTTCATCAGACGTCTTTCAAAAGGGCATTCATTCCCTTATTGAAAATGACGTTGACTACGAAGAACCACGAGCTGGAGAGGAGTTTTCCATCGGTCCTATGGACATTGAAATTCTCCATCCGAGTCGTTTAACCGAGGGTCTCAACGAAGATTCTCTGTCCGTTCGATTTACTTACGGTGATGTCCGTTTCTTATTCACAGGGGATGCTTATGCCGAACAAGAACAATGGATGATGACAAGAACGAAAGATCTCCAAGCAGACGTTTTGCAGCTCGGGCATCATGGATCGAACACATCTAGTGATGCATCATTTATTGAGGCGGTCGATCCTGACGTCGCCGTTTATAGTGCGGGAGAAAACAATTCATACGGACATCCTCATCCTGATATTATTTCCCGCATCCAACAAGCTGGAATTACCCTTTATGGAACCGATGTTCATGGGACAATCATCATTACAACTGATGGTCATGATTATACAGCTTTGACCAATAAAGATGGGACCATCAGCCCGAAAAACACTGCATCAACAAGCAAGCATTCCAATAACGAATCTGAACAAGGAACAAATAACGAACAACTAAACGAAAAAAACACTGACTCCTGCGTCGATCTGAACCAAGCTTCGATTGAGGAATTGCAACAGGTCATTCATATTGGACCGGATCGAGCCGAGGATATAATTACTAAAAGACCGTTTCAATCGGTAGATGATTTAACGGATCTCAATGGGATTGGTCCACAGCGAATAAAAGAGATTAAAGAACAGGATATTGCCTGTGTAGGAGGATAAGCAATGAAAGTGTACGGCATACTTGACCGTTTTACAGATCGTGAGCAAGCCGTTATTTTAATTGAAGAAATGAATGAAGAACTCATCGTTTCCAAGCACGATTTACCAGAAGGAAGTCGAGTCAACACGTATTTTCTCCTTGAAAAAAGCGGGGATACGTATGAAATGATTACAATCGATGAAGAAAAGACGCGCCAAAAAGCGCAAACATCAGCAGATTTAATGAAAAAGCTCCGTGCTAAAAGTCGTGGAAGCAAATTTAAAAAGAACAAGTAAGCTGGTTTTTTCAAGGAACAAGGACCGAAGATATATTCAAACGTAGAGGCTCCATTCATAAGCGAATGGAGCCTCTTTTCATACCTATTTTACATCGGTCATATGGATGAACTAGAAACATGAGTATCTTTCGTGTTCGCGGAAGAAGCCTTTTTCTTACGTTTAAATAATTTTTTTAATCCATTTGCAACATCTTCAAACACTAAATAAATTGCGGGAATTAATAATCGCGTGATCAAAGTCGAGAATAAAAGACCGGATATAATAACAACTGCTACAGGCGATTGATACCCACTAGTCCCATCTGTGGCTAAAGCCAGTGGAATCATTCCACCAACTGTAGTTAAAATCGTCATAAAGATCGCGCGAAGGCGATTTTTACCAGCATCCACGAGTGCTTGATTGATTCCAGCCCCCTTGAATACGCATCTGTTTCACCCGGTCAATAAGTAAAATACCGTTATTCAAAACTATTCCGATAGGCATCAATATAGCACTTAATTCCTTTTGTGTAATGAACAATCCGATGATCACTCCCGTAACCGGAACAATCGACATTATGATGAGCGGATGTTTTAAGCTGTTAAACTGAATCGCCATGACGACAAAAACGAGAAAAATAGCTAAATCTAAGACGAGTGCCATATCTTGAGCCATCGCCTTGCTACGCTTCCAAATCCCCACGAACAGACAACTCATAACCATCAGGTGCTTGAACGCCCTTGACTACTTGTTGCACACCGCGATTGACTGCCCCTAAATCTCGTCCTTCGATATCTGCGACCACTTTAATATAACGCTTTCCATTTTGATGATCAACTTGTGTTGGTGACGTTGTTTTCTCCGGCGTTACATAAGTTGATAGCTTTTTCTCACCTAAAGGAGTCGTTATTTTTTGCAAGTGTTTTAGTCTCCAATCGAAACATTCGGTTTTAAAAAACAGGCTCTACTTCGCTGTTATTTACGTATTCACCAACAGGAACTCGTGAAAACAACCCTGCTTGCAAATGCTCATAGATCAATGGAGATGTGACTTGATCCTCTTCCATTTTCGTCTCATTAAATACAAACGAAATTTCTTCGACTCCTTTACTCGCCTCTGACTGAACGGACGGTATCTAATTAAAAGACATACCTGTTATTTTCCTCTCTTATTACACATGATTTCTATCATAAAGGTAAAATAGGTTGATGCGAGTTCACAAGTGAACAAACCAGAGATTGCCGAACTCGTATAAGAAATCGATAAATTTGAACTTCATTCATGGGGCTTTCTACTGAATGAAGTTCAATCTACTTTACATAAGAGACCAGAGAGGAGCGACTAGACGATTTTATTCCTTCGTCAAGGCAGGAAACATAGCTTCAATCACTTTTCCAACTACATTACGAGGTTTCCCTTCCCATGGATAATGATGCATACTAAACATCGGATGGGCATTGATTTCTAAAATATAAATCGAATCGTTATTTATAATGACATCTATCCCACACGCTCGCAAGCCTGGGATTGAAGAAGCCGCTTTTGCAACTAAATCTTTCGTTTCTTGCCCAATATCGTCTGTCACATCAATCGCATCTCCACCCGTTGAAATATTTGAATTATTTCTTAAATAAACGATTTCTCCTTTTTCTGGAATGCTTTGAGGGTTAAAGCCATCTTTAGACATGACGCGAATCGCCTCATCATCAATGTGTAAACGCTTATGAATCGGATTTTCTCTTCTCTTTCTCTCATTATTTTTCTCCTCTACTAATTGTTCAACAGTCGATTCACCATCTCCTGTTATATTTGCTGGTCGGCGATGTGTTACTCCAACGATTTCTTTTTTAATGTACGTAAATCGATATTCTTTACCTTCTACAAAGCGCTCAATCAGCACCTCATCATGTTTTTCAGCAATCCGATTAAAACAAGCACGAAACTCATCGTAATCTTTAATATTTACAAAGACCAATCTTCCCATCGATCCACTGTGAGGCTTAAGTACGACTGGTAAAATAGGCTCCGCCCAGTTCCACGCCCGTTGCAGTTCTTCGGAGGGAAATACTCCGTTTTCCGGTGCTGGAAATCCTTTATTTCTGAGTAGTCGACTTGTTACTTCTTTAAGATCCACACAACGCTTTGCCAATCTAGAATTATAAGCGTTTGACACTCTTCCTCTTCGTATAACATATGATTTATTTCCATATGTAAGTCGAAATCGCTTCTTTGGTAATTTCTCCACTTCCACTCCTCGTGAAATGGCTTCCTTTACAAGCAAACGATTCGATCGACTTAATTTTCTACCGACAATCTTTTTAACACTCATAACTGAATGAACCACTTTTTCATCCTCCATTTTTTCAATAGATTGCATATCTTTCGCTCATTGCAATTGGCAATACTTGTATAGCTGATGCTTGACAACCTATTCATCTCTTCTTCGAAAAAAAATAACACTCCACTTGTTAAAACGGTGTATCACCAGTTCACATTTGAAATCCATTCATTTTCGACAATTGCGAAAAAACGATTAAAAAATTCTATCTATTATTATATTGGCACAAAATATCTAAATTACAACAAAAAGCTGATTTCTTACTTGATATTCGATAGAAATTAAAACTCGAAGCGTGTGTACTTTTAAGGAAGGTAGGCCTCGGGTGGGGACAGAATTTTAACACAAAACGAAACGACTAGATCGAAAGGAATAGATTACAATAAAAGAAAAGTCCATCCTGAACAAGGAGATGATATTTTGTCAAAGAAACGAAAAGGTTTCTAAAGCCCCAAAACACTACAACCATTATCACGTCATCATATGAATGCATTACATACTGCATTAAAGTTAAAAAGAGCAGGAAAGGACGAACATAAACTGACAGTAGAAGAAATAAAAGAAGATGTTAGAAGTTTTTGGGAACCAGACGGGCAAAACCACTTTCGGGATGAAGAAGTTTTATTAGTAGCTTTTGCACAATATACTTCTATTCACCAGCCTGAAATTGTAGAAATGCTCTTAGAACATGTCAAAATAAGATCGCTCATCGATATCACTTTAAAATCTCCAGATGTTCAAATCTCGACAATGCATGAGTTAGGCATGCTTCTTGAAACACATGTAAGGAAAAAAGAACTTACAAACGTAAGGGAAATAGTATCGTCTCACTGACTGTTCCTACATTTACATAGTATTAAATATCGTTATTACAGGGAAAATAACCAAATGAAACAATTGAACACCCTGCCAACATGGTGTCATTTTAATTCTTAAAATAAAATAATCGCTGTCATAGTCATAAAAACTCCAATCATCATCTTTTTATTTTTATTCGGTTGCATCTTGAAAAGAACCTACCATTGCGAATGACACCTAATCTTGATATAATTACTATTTGCAAGGTAATAATAGGTGAAACCTAACCGAATCATTTATATCTTGCAAATATAAATGGATAGGTGGTAACAAAATGGAAAGTAAACAACAGTATCGGGTGCTATTGTATTACCATTACGTGCATATGGAAGATCCTGAAGGTTATGCGAAAGAGCACTTGGAATATTGTCAAAACCTCGGACTAAAGGGGCGAATTTTAGTCGCTCATGAAGGAATTAATGGAACAATTTCAGGTACCATTGAACAGACGGATCAATATATGGAAATGATGCATAGCGACCCGCGTTTTAAAGATTTAGTATTCAAGATGGACCCACATGAAGGGCATGCCTTTAAAAAAATGCATGTACGTCCACGACCGGAATTAGTCACTCTTCGTTTGGAAGATGATATTAATCCACTTCAACAAACAGGAAATTATTTAGAGCCGAAAGAGTTTTACGAAGCGATGCAAGATGAAGATACCGTCATTTTGGATGCGCGCAATGACTATGAATATGATCTCGGTCACTTCCGCGGAGCTATTCGCCCGGATATCCGTACATTCCGTGAATTGCCAGGTTGGGTGAAAGAAAATGAACACCTTCTCGAAGGAAAACGCATCTTAGCTTATTGCACCGGAGGAATCCGATGTGAGAAGTTTACAGGTTGGCTTATCCGTGAAGGATTTGAAGATGTGAACCAACTACATGGTGGAATTGTTACTTACGGATATGACCCAGAAGTTCAAGGCGCTTTATGGGATGGTAAATGTTACGTCTTTGATGAACGGATTTCGGTCCCGATTAACCGCCATGAACATGTCGTTGTCGGTAGAGACTACTTTGACGGAACACCGTGTGAACGCTATGTAAACTGTGCCAATCCAGAATGTAACAAGCAAATTTTATGCTCTGAAGAGAATGAACATAAATATATGCGTGGTTGTACACATGAATGTCGTACAAGTCCTCGAAACTTATATGTCGAAGAACACAATTTATCCGCTGAAGAAATTCAGAGAAGACTCGACGTCATCGCTCGTGAAGAAGAAATGGAACAAGGTGCTTAAGATAAACAAGACGACTGAAAAAGAACAGTCGTCTTTTTGTTTACTCATCAGGGGCAAAGTACATATTTATACACCGTTTTCGCTTATATGATTACAGTTTAATCGACTTCCATTTCTTGTAAAGAGATGGATTAAGCTTTTTGACATGTTTCATAAACTCCTTTAAATAGCCCCTTTTCTTTAATCCAGCCAGCAATTTATTCGGAGTCGGACGGTCCGAAGTAAAGGATCGTTTTAAATCGATTACTTTTATATCCATATTTTCATTAAATAAAATATGGCGAACTTCGATATCAAGCCTCTTAAAACCGATTTTTTTTAATTCATCAAGCATCTGCAAAATTTTTTTCACGATTGTTTCAGGCAATGCCTTCTCTTTCTTCAAGTATTGGGGAAGTGATCTTCCTTTCACATACTCCATGACGATATAATTTTTTCCGTGTTTATACGTTTTCGGGATAACTGGAGATAATTGTCCCGCTTGGAATGCTTCCCATTCTAATTCTTTCGTTTTTATCTTTTCAAATACTTTAACACAGCGATTCGGTGCTACTTGATAAACAGACCCGTCCGCCCCTTTACCAATCATCGTAAAAAATTTGACATCATTCTTACGAAGGACGCCTTTGTTGTTCGCTATGATTTTACTAAACTCCTCCATTATACACACTCCTTTCTTTATTTATTCATACTGGGATCGGTAGCATGTTTTGTAGAATAAGGTTAAATCATGTCATATTCTTGAAACAATTCAGTTAGCCCTGTACACAGATCATATGACGGTTTCCAGTTCAGAAGCGATGCTGCTTTCGAATTGTCTAAGCGACTATGGAGAATATCGCCTTCCCTTGAGGGTTTGTAAATAGGGGAAGTGTGTATAGAGCTAAGCGATTGCATCGTTTCTAATAACTCATTTATACTTGTCTTCATATTGCAACCGATATTAAATATTTCGCCATTTCCTTTCTGAATAGCCTTAACATTCGCCTGTGCCACATCTTTCACATATACAAAATCCCGTGTCTGTTTCCCGTCACCAAAGATCCATACGTCTTCTCTATTAAGAATCTTTTTTAAAAAAGTGGATATCACCCCCCCTTCCCCTTTCGTACTTTGTCGTGGACCGTATACATTGGCATATCGTAAAATTGTAAAAGGTAACTGATAAAGGCGATTGAAGAGTTGGATATATTTTTCGGAAGCGTATTTAGATAAACCATAAAAAGATAGCGGCTGAAGCGGGAATGATTCCGTTATACTGTAATCAGCGGTTTCACCATATACAGCACATGAAGAGGAAAAAATTATTTTTTGTACATTATACTTTCGACTATAATGTAATAAGCGAACCGTTCCCAATATGTTTTGCTCTGCATCATAGATCGGGTCTCGTAGGGATTCATTGACATCCACTTGTGCTGCCAAGTGGATGACGATGTCCGGCTTTTCCTTGGAAAAAACCTCCTCCATCTGCAGTGAATTGATATTCATTTCAATCAGATGGGCTTTGGGAGGAACAAACTGTTTGTGTCCAGACTGTAAATGATCGACAACAATTGTTTCATAGCCTAATTGAAGTAAACTTTCAACAACATGAGTACCAATAAACCCCGCTCCTCCCGTAACTAATATTTTCATAGTGCCTCACAACCTTTTGCATACTTATTGACTTGACAATTAATATAATCCGAGTTCCTTTCCCCAATCATTGATTTTTTGCAAATACTTCGCTAATAACGGACTTTTTTCTCCGCGTAACATTCTGCGGATATGATTAGACAATTTCTTTTCTAACGTTCGCTGCAAATAGGTCATTTTTAAGAGATTGAGTGGATCGGATGAAAAGGTAACCCCATATTTTTCTATTTCCTTACTGTATACATCGATACATTTTTTGCGAATCTCTTCAGCATCTTTTTGCCAGTCTCTGCGAAAATCAAGTAATATTTCTACTAATACGACGAGATCAAACCAAACCGGAGCATATTTTACAGACTCCCAGTCTACGAAGCGGATTTGCCAGTCTTGAGCTTCTGTTGCGTTATGACAGCTGATGTTGTGAATATGCATATCACCATGAATGAGGCTCTGACCAGCTTCGATGATTTCTGGGAAAAAAATCGGTCCTTTTTGTAATACGTTCTGTAGCACATCATAATGGGGTTCTAACACTTTTCTTACACGTTGGTTTTCCATCCCTCGTTCTAGATGTTTTTTCGTTTTTTCAATATGTTTTGTTTTCTCTCGGTTCTTTTTGTTTGAATAGTAGGATGGAACCCACGCATTAAAGGTATCTTCATACCGTAAATAATGGCTCTCAAATGTATGCGCATGGAATTTTGCCACAGTCGGAATAATCTTCTCCAAGTGCTTGGGTACAAGTTTAATTTGTCCACGTAACGGCCGCACATATTCAAAGAACATCCAGAGCTCGTCATCATTTACAATTTCAACCCCATATAGCTTTGGCATAAACTCCTGTAACACCTCATGTCCTTTTTCATACATATTTATTTCTACTTGATGATTTCCTTTTAACGGCTTTTTATAGATTTTTAGAACTACGGGAAGAGATTGTATATGGTTTGTAATCATCAATTTCCATACACTCGTTCGTTTGCGAGAGGCTTTCAAACATTGGATGTCGTCATCGATAAGCTCAACATGTTGGCCGAGCACATGGGTAAACATATCCTTCCAACCGTTCTGTTGCCACTGGGTTACAATCTCTTGTTGACTACTCAAAATAAACGCACTCCCTTCCTATTAACGTCTTTTCCATAAATTTCGTACGTGAGAAATAAAGCTTCGTATAAATGGAAAGGGGTCATCCCAAGAAAAAAGCGCCTCTACTTTTTTTCCTGAGAGCCCTTTGATCCATTGTGATGTGGTCATCTGTTTCTTTCTGCGTTTTTCAAGAAACGATATGAAGTCACGTACGAAATATATCCATTTCACTCCCTCCTTTTGGTCGATTACAGGCTGTGGATGTTGATTGGTTAACGATAAATAGTACAAGTAAGCTAAGTCAACACCGCATGCCGTTGATAATCGTTGTGTAAGTCCGATTCTGGAATTAATTTCAATAAATTTTAACTCTCCATCTCTAGGATCTCTTTTGAATTCTGTAATCGCTAAACCTTTGAATTGTAATTTGGTGAGAAAAGATGTCGCCTTTTGAATGACTTCTTCGTCTCTTTTACTTAAGACCATGGCAGAAGAGCCGAAATGAGGAGGGAATTGATGAATTTTTTGATTCATATACATTCCCGTTAACTGCATCTGATCATCAAAGAACGTTTTGACTGAATAAATGTTCGACTCATCGCCAGGGATCAGTTCTTGAACCATCAATTCCCCAAACTGTCGATAAAAGCGGTACGTTTCACGTAATTGAGAAGCCTTTTCGACTTGAATCACTTTTTTATATAAACGCGGACCAATTCGTTTACGAAAGTTAGCAGAATAGACAGGTTTTAATATACACGGAAACGTAATCTCTTGAATGATGTCAGCCAATTGCTTTTCATCGTGAATGACGATGACTTTCGGACATGGAACATGGTGTCGGACCGCTAGATCATAAGTTAATCGCTTATCTAAGACTGCCTCAACGACGGATGGTTCAGGTAAGAGGAAACGATAATATCGACATAATTCATTTCTATATTTCGACATCAAATGGACAAAATCATCAGAACCAGCATAAAGAACAGGTTTCTCAGTCAATTTTTTCCCAAAGTCGATAAGAAATTGACGCAACTCCACTTCCTCAGAAACAGGATGCGGACATACCCCACAAGTAGCATGGCGGGTTTTACCAATGGTATATTTTTCTTTACTATCAAAAGCATATACAGTAATCCCTTTTTTCTTTAAGCTACGAACGATCCCAACCCCCGTAGCACTCAAATCAAGAACAACCGCTGAAATATCATGTCTCATGTTTCGCCTCCTTTCGATGAATAAGATTGATAAACGCGTTCAATGTGTTTAATCATATGTGCACGAGTCAAATGTTTCTCAGCAAATTGTTTCGCATTTTTCGCCAATTCTTTGCTTAAAAATGGATTTTTTAAAAGAAGGGACAACTTTTTTTCTAATGACCGAACATCACCTGGTTCGACAATGATTCCGGAGTGATTGTTATGGATAATTTCTGGGATTCCACCGCAATTTGTTGTAATAATTGGCTTTTCGGCAAACATCGCCTCCATAATTACGAGAGGTAATGTGTCGCTTGTCGTTGGATGGACGAAGATATCGGTGTGATGCAATAGATTGGGGATATCGCTACGAGTTCCTAAAAAACGAACGTTGTCGAGTTGTAGGGTTTGAACTTGTTGTTCAAGCTCTTCTCTCATTTCTCCATCGCCGACAATCCAAACTTCCACATTTGTTAATTTTCGTTTCATTCGACGAAGAGCATCCAACAAATAGTTATGACCTTTACGTGGACGTAGACGAGAGATGCATGAAATAATCTTTTTATTGTCTGGCTTGGTGATGGTCGATTCTTGAGCATTCTTACAATCAAACTCGATACCCGTATAAACAGTCGTCATCTTATCATCTTGGGCTCCTAAACGATCCATTATCGGACGAAAAGCATCACATAAAATAATCATGTGACTCGAAAAGCGAACGGCTTGTTGATCTATGGCTAACGAGTAAGCGTATTCAATCGATTCTCGTTCAATTAAATTGAATTGAAGTCGACGCTGTGTCATAAAGCCGTGGGGGGTGAAAAAAAGTGGCTTTTGATACATCTGATTCAGTCTTCCTAACACGTTCGCTGTAAAACGATCCTGCGCGTGAAAAACATCATATTGCTCTAAATCGACACCCCTCAACATCATTTCATATATACATAGGCGAGTCGTTTGTTTAACAATTTTTTTAACATAACATCCATAGCGTTCTTGATAAAAGTTTTTCATTTCTTCGGCAATTTTCTTTTTCAGTTTCCGAACGGTTGATTTCGGAAACTGATTCGGAGCAAAAACGTCGACGTGATGTCCTCGACTTTCAAGACCCACCTTGAGCATTTCGATATATCTTTGCAACCCTCCAACAGCCGGGTAATCCCAAAACGTTGTTATCAAAATGCGCATCTTTTTTCTCGTGTGATTGGTAGAACAAGAAACGGCTTCCTCTTTCCTGAATGTCTCTCCAGAAGTTTGCCGCATCACATAATATTGATCTGTAGCCCCGAGCAAGTATGGACCCGGTATATGTGCAAGGGGAAGTTTCGACTCATCGATCACTTCCATACCCTCCTGACCATCTCAAATGCTTCTGCATACTCAACGCCAACTGTCATACCCCGTAATTTAGCTAAATACTCTATCCCTTCATATGAACGGGGATGTGGAAAGGGTCTCATTTCTACGTCATAAGATTGAAGTGCTGTTAATTTATCACCGATCGTATCCGTAATGTTAACGTAATAATTCGGTTTAAATGTTTTATCATTCGTCTGCTCGCTCCATTCACTTGAAGATACGGTTTCAAAACAGAGAATCTCAATAGGATCTTTTCCAGGCAATGGACGAGCTGCTGTTAATACCGATTGAAAAACAATTTGATGATCACGATTCACATCTCCATAATGGTGTGTGAAAATCACCGTCGGTTCGTAGGTTTCCAATAACGCCTCAATCTCTTTATTAAGGACATATAGAGGATAAGATTCTAATAATAAATTCGGGTATTTCAAAAAGATAACATTCTCTACTCCTAAAGATTGATTTGCTTCTAAAATCGATTGCTCCATATGTTGTTCCTCTTCCTTACGTCCTTTAGCGACAATAACTGTAATCACTTGATAACCAAGATTGATTAATCTTTTTAATGTCCCGCCACACCCTAATAGCTCATCATCCGGGTGGGCTGCAATAACAAGTGCATTTTTACCACGTTGAGCCAATTTCATTCCACCTCAATATCATCATGAATTAACGAACTTGTTTATGTATATGTAAGAGAGAATCATGCGGAAACTGACATCCGTTGATTTGCAGAGAAAACAGGTGATATGCTTCCCACAATCAATCTAATCTTATTTATTTTTTGACATTTTCGTCTTGCCATTGGTATTCTGTGAAAAAGAGAGCTTCATCATTGAGTATGGATCAATTTTCTGCAAAAACGATTTCAGGCGATGAAAAGTCACTCGGAGATTATCGAGGAAAAGTACTTTTAATCGTCAATACAGCAACTAAATGTGGCTTTACATCCCAATTTAAAAGTTTACAACCTTTCTACGAGACTGATCACAACCAAGGATTTGAAGTACTCGGATTTCCATGTAATCAGTTTGGCAATCAAGACCTGTGTACAAATGAAGAAACTGCTTCCTTCTGTAAACAAAATTACAAAATCACGTTTCCGATGTTTCGTAAAGTGAATGTGAAAGGAAACGGCATCCACCCTTTGTTTGCGTACGTAACGATAGCGACAAATAGAATACTAACGAAGCCAATCAAATGGAATTTCACTCAATTTCTTATAAACAAAGAGGGAAAAGTGATCAGACGTTATGCTCCACAAACGAAACCAAAAAAATATAGCAAAAGATATTGAAAAAGCTTTGAATGAATAACAGCACTCAAGTGTAGGACTCACCTGAGTGCTGTTTAAAAGCTTTCCTTATGATTTATAATATTTTTTCTAAAAACTCCTTCGCTCGCTCCGTTTTCGGCGCTTTAAAAAATAGTTCTGGTTTTCCTTCTTCTACTAACGCTCCATCATCTAAAAACAAAATCCGATCGGCAACTTCCCGAGCAAAATTCATTTCATGCGTCACAACAACCATCGTCATACCAGATTCAGCTAAATCTTTCATGACATCTAACACTTCTTTTACCATTTCTGGATCGAGTGCTGATGTCGGCTCATCGAACAACATGATTTTCGGATTCATTGCCAATGCTCGAGCAATCGCGACTCGTTGTTTTTGACCACCTGACAAACGGTTCGGATAGGCAGCTAATTTATCGGATAAACCAACTTTAGCAATTAAGCGTCGACCTATTTCCTCGGCTTCGGATTTTGGTAATTTTTTCACTTGTTGTGGGGCATACGTTACATTGTCTAACACGGGCATGTGCGGGAACAAATGAAAATGTTGAAAAACCATCCCGATCTGTTTACGAATTTCTAATTGGTCTACCCCTTTTGTCGTGATATCTTGATCATTTATTGAAATCTTCCCTGCTGTCGGCTGCTCGAGTAAATTTAAACAACGTAAAAACGTGGATTTCCCCGAACCTGATGGACCGATCACTGCAACAACTTCACCTGCTTTTATAGTCGTAGAAATATTTTTCAAAACGGTTTGTTTACCAAATTTTTTGGTTAGTTTTTCCACTTTAATCACTGTAACGCAACCTCCGTTCCACAACTTTTCCAATCTGGGTAAGAATGTACACCATGACCCAATAGATTAACCCCGCAAATAACAACGGTTCAAAGTTTCGATAAATATCTGAGCCGACGATTTGTGCCCGGCGCATTAAATCGAGATAACCGACGACAGAAACGATTGCTGATTCTTTCGTCAATGTAATAAATTCGTTCATCAATGCGGGCAAAATATTTTTCAGAGCTTGTGGCAAGATAATATGAATCATCATCGCCGGATACGGGACACCAAGCGCCTGAGCGGCTTCAGTTTGTCCGTGATCAACGGCAAGGATTCCCGCTCGAATAATTTCCGAAACATACGCTGCCGAATTCAATCCAAATGCTAACACAGCTGAAAGGAAGGCACTGATATCATATTCAAATAGTTGTGGAATCGCATAATAAATAATCATCAATTGTAAAATCAATGGTGTACCTCGAAATATTGAGGTATAAGCATCTGCCAACCATTTTAATGGTCGTACGTGCGTAATTTTACATAGAGCTAGTAACGTTCCTAATACAAATCCGACGAGAATCGACACGCTTACAAACTGTAACGTCGCCCCGATTCCTTTTAATATAAATGGAATATATGGAACAAGTTGACCAAAATCCAAATTCATGCTTACACACCTCTCTCGTTACAATCTAGTTAGTCTGTAATCCATTTTTCAGTAAGCTTATCGATTGTTCCGTCTTCCTCAAATTTCTGTAAAACCTCATTGACTGGTTCGACGAGGTCACTTCCTTTTGGAAAGGCAATCCCCATACCTGGCGAGCTTTTCGTCGGGTCGTCAAATCCGATGAGATCTTGCGAGTCCATGTAGCCAACAGCAACGGATTTATCCATATAGCCGACATCAATTCGGTTGGAATTTAACTCTTGGATTAACAATCCCGCATCATCGACTTTTTTCACTTCAAAGTCATATTGTTCGGCTAACTTCTCTGCTCCTTCTTCTTGAATCGTCCCGAGCTGTACACCGACTACTTTTCCAGTTAAATCGTCTAGATCTTCAAGTTCCTCAGATGACTTCGTAATAAACATCTCTCCAGAACGGTGATATTCATCCGAAAAGTCGACATTTTCTTTACGCTCTTCTGTCGCACTCATACCAGCCATCACCATGTCTACCCGATTGGACTGCAATGAACCAATCAAGCCGTCAAAACTCATATCTTCAATGTCAAGTTCATAACCTAACTCTTCGGCAATCATCTCTGCCAATTCAATATCAAATCCTTCGAAGTTCCCCTCTGGATCACGTGACTCAAACGGAGGGAAATCAGCAGAGGTTGCTAACTTTAAAGTTTGCTTCCCTTCTCCATCACCGCTGGATAAAGCTTTCTCACTTTCCCCTGCTCCACATGCTACCAATAAACTAATGATGATCATTGCGATCAAGCCTTTCAACAAAATCTTTTTCATGTTATTTCTCTCCTCGTGGTTTTTCTATGATTGTGTTTGGTTAAATTGATTAAATTCCTCTCGAATCGCTTGTAACAACTCCGTATCGGTAAGAATGTCATAACCTGTTTGTGCAAGGGCCAACGCTCCATCTATTAAGGTTTGGTGACCATCATGAGTAATCGTTTGATCGGCAAATTCTGTTGTATGCGCCACTAAGCCTCGTTTATTCAAACTAATATACGGATGAATCGCTGGAACGACGTGACTTACATTCCCCATATCAATGGATCCTGACCCTCGTTGAGCTGGATAGATTGGATCGGGACGAATTGTTTGTAAATTTTTCGTAAAGGCACTGGATAATGTTTCATTCGTAATCATATTGTCATAACTAAGTTCGTAGTTCGAAACGGACAATGTTGCCCCAGTCATGAGTGCTGCTCCCTCAGCAATCCTTGTGACTTTGTCGACAATTTTATTTAAATCTGTTCGTTCATTCGCACGAATATAAAACTGAGCAACTGCGTAATCAGGGACAATATTTGCTGCCTTTCCACCTTCCGAAATAATTCCGTGAATCTTCACGTCACGCGGAAGATGTTCTCGCAAAGCGTGAATGCCATTGAATAATTGTAAGACACTATCCAAGGCGTTAATCCCTTCTTCAGGTGCTGATGCAGCATGCGAGGATTTTCCTTTATAGGCGAATTGAATCGCATCCATCGCTAATGACTTTCCGCTTTCGTACGAGGCATCACTCGGATGTACGATCATGGCTACATCGATCTCATCGAATATTCCCGACTCAGTCATCGGAACCTTTGCGCCGTTTGTTTCTTCAGCTGGCGTTCCAAGTACAATGATTGTTCCACCAATACGGTCGATAAGCTTACTTAAAATCACCGCTGCACCAACGCTCATCGTACCGATTAAATTGTGGCCACATCCATGTCCAATCCCGGGTAAAGCATCATATTCTGCTAAAAAAGCAATCGTAGGACCTGGTTGATTACTTTTATATACAGATTTAAAAGCAGTCGGTCGATTAACAATTCCTGTTTTCGTTGTAAATTGATGTTTATTTAAAAACGTAACGAGTAACTTCATCGAATCATATTCTTCATCTCCGAGTTCGGGATTCTCGTATAAGTAATCGCTCATTTCCCAAAGCTCTTGTTTGATTAAATCGAGTTCTTTTTGCAATACATGTTTCATGACGATTTCCCCTTGAGTGAATAATTATTAATTCATATGTATATTTATAACATAACGTGTCTAGAAAAGCCAATTATTTTTATTAAATGACAGTAATTGTTACTTTTATCATCAATCGTTCTTCTTTTTTGATAAAGGAGAGATCAATAAAAAATGTCGCAGCTACGTATAGATTGAGCCGATCAACAAATACATGCTCCATAAAAACATAAAAACCAGCAAGCAACGATGAATAAATCGTTACTTGCTGGTTATGTTTACTTGATTTATTTAATATGCTCGTCCCCAATATACTAATTCTTTCGCTTCTTTTCCACAGCATACACATGTATCCGCTACCGTTTCCTGTTCAAACGGAATACATCGGGAAGTTGCCGATGTTTCTTCTTTAATTTTTTCTTCACAGGCACTGTCACCACACCACATCGCTTTAATAAATCCTGATTTTTCATCTAGTATATTCGCAAACTCATCCATCGTTGTTGCCACTGATGTTTTCTCATTTCGGTGGGCCAATGCTCGGTCAAAGAGATTTTGTTGTATCTCTTCCAATAATGCGGGTAAACGTTTCTGTAAATCATCTAACGCTACAAACTCTTTTTCACCCGTATCACGGCGAACGAGAACAACTTGTTCTTTCGCAATGTCTCTTGGTCCCATTTCAATGCGCACTGGAATTCCTTTCATTTCGTACTCATTGAATTTCCAACCTGGCATTTTATCGCTTGCATCAATGTCAACACGGACGATAGCTTGCAATTTATCGCGTAGGTCATACGCCTTATCGAGAACACCTTCTTTATGCTGGGCAATCGGAACGATCATCGCCTGCGTCGGTGCCATACGCGGTGGAATAACGAGTCCGCGATTATCTCCATGAACCATGATCAGCGCTCCGATCAATCGAGTCGTCATCCCCCATGATGTTTGATGCACATATTGGCGGTCACCATTTTCATCCAAATACGTAATGTCAAAAGCTTTCGCAAAGCCGTCACCGAAATGATGTGATGTGCCTGCTTGCAAAGCCTTCCCATCATGCATTAAAGTTTCCACTGTCAATGTGTAATTTGCACCAGCGAACTTTTCCATTTCTGTTTTCCGACCGCGTAACACAGGTATCGCCATGTAGTTTTCTAATACATCGGCATACACTTCAAGCATTTTCGCTGTTTCTCGAGCAGCATCTTCATCCGTTGCATGTGCGGTATGACCTTCTTGCCAGAGAAATTCTAATGATCGTAAGAAAGGACGAGTCGTTTTCTCCCAACGAACGACGTTGCTCCACTGGTTATAAAGCATAGGTAAATCACGATAGGAATGAATATTTTTTGAATAATATTCACAGAATAACACTTCTGATGTCGGACGCACACAAATACGCTCACTCAACTCCTCTTCACCACCGTGAGTGACCCAAGCAACTTCCGGAGCAAAACCTTCGATATGATCTTTCTCTTTTTGGAGCAAACTTTCCGGGATAAATAAAGGAAAATATACGTTCGTATGTCCTGTTTCCTTTATTTGGCGATCGAGTTCGTCGCGAATATTTTCCCATAAGGCATATCCGTATGGTTTAATGATCATCGTTCCCCGAACGACCCCATAATCGACAAGTTCAGCTTGCTTTACAACATCCGTATACCATTGTCCAAAATCTTCTTCCATCGCTGTCACTTTTTCAACGTATTGTTTATTTTTACTCACATCAAACACCTACTTTTCCTTTATCATATAAATAAGTTATTTTATGTTCATCGAGATAAAAAAATCCCCCATCCGCAAAGGGACCGAGGCTCTGGTGGTACCACCCTTGTTTGCACTGTTTAACGTCTGTATGTTAAAGAGTGCCCACTTAGCATGATAACGGTCATGTACCGCGCAAATCTTCTAGCTTTATCGCTGTTAGATCACGAACTCCAAGGCAGGTTCCAGTGTGTGTCTTTAGAAACTTTCAGCACCATTTCCTCTCTGTTAAAGACAGCTTAACACGTACTGATCCTTGTCAACGTTTTCCTATGTAATTCTAAATATATATTATATGGATGTAAAGGCAAAGTCAATCGTTATACCCCCTCTTTGAAAGCAAACTCTACATTGCAGAAAGACTTAAAATCGTCTTACGACAAATCAGCGAGCGAATCATGTAACATATAAGCTAGAGATGAGGAGCACTTAAAAAAGTAAGGAGTATTCAGATGAGGTCATATACAGCGTGGGGATTACGTTTTTCGATTGTCGTCTATGTCCTTTTACATTTCATTACTTATTTTTATGAAAATAAAACATTACTATTATTTCTATCGGTCAGTGGGCTCTTACTCGTTGTATTTGCCTGTGTGACATTAACACTCCAGCAATTCAAATTACCATTTGCTTTAGTCTTGATCGGCATCATCATTTTAATCGCCTCTGGTGAATTTACGATAAAAGGATTGTTCAACGGGTTTCTCCAAATGCGAAATATGGTTGGCTTACTCGTCGTCGTTCCAATGATTGGCTGGGTGCTTCGGGAAAAACCTTACATGGAAGCGATCATGAGCTTCGGACAAAATGTTTTGAATACGAGCCGTAAATTTTATCTAGGGATGATTTCCTTTACACAAATCATTGCGTATTTTTTACTCTTTGGCTCGATTCCGATGATGTATCAAGTTGTGAATATGGTATTAAAAGATAGACAAAGTGAAGCGTGGGAAAACTTTAAAGGAACAGCTCTACTTAGAGGTTTTGCGCTTTCGACGTTATGGGTCGTGAGCATTCCTAGCTTTGCCTTTGTTGTCGAAACGATGGATGCATCGTTATCGATTTCAATTATCCAAGGAATGGGATTGGCGATTTGCGGGGTGATCATTGCTGTTATTTTTTCACACTTTGAAGAGAAGAAATATGGAATTGATTTAACGGCCGGCTTACAAGAAGAAATTAAACTGATTGTTCGCGATACACCCGATAATGAACAACGTAATCGATATATCATTGAATTTGCTATTTTGTTTATTACATTATTCGGTTCGATCTTTTTCTTACATGCTACCCAATCAGTCGAACTGCTCGTCCTCATCCCTTTAGTCGTTGGCATTTGGATCATGGTTTACTATGTACTCAATAACCGATTAAAAAAGCTGATGAAAGAAGCGAAAACATACGTACTTGAAGACATGGATAAACAGTCCTATCAACTGAGTATGATGCTTGGAGCAGGTATGTTAATCTACGCTTTAAATCAGACGGGCTTTGCCAATTTCGTCGTCAACGGTATATATTCATTACAAGCAAGTTTACCTTTTATCAACATCTTATACTTCCTTCCATTTATGGTCATCATTTTAGGTTTTTTTGGATTAGGACCTTTGACTGTTATGGTGTTACTCGGCGGAATATTGGAATCGATTCAACTCCCTTATCCTCCCGAATTGATTGTTGTGGCGATTACACTTGGAAGTGCGATTTCAATCTTATTATCCCCACTCATTATGCCGATCATTGCTTTAAGTGGGGTCAATGGCTTAAGCGGGTTTAAAAATGGGATCCGATTCAACTGGAAATATGCCCTCATATTGTATATTGTTGGACAAATTTATGTCCAAGGAAGCGTTTTATTATAAACTTTCAAGAGAAAAAAGAAACCACCTATAAAAGCAGAGTCACAGCCTTGTCTCATAAAAGCTGTGACTCTGTTTTTATCAGATGAAAATACAATACGTACACGAAACGGGCACTAGTCTTTCGGTCCAATGCCAACGTAAATAATCTCCCATATCCATTGTGCCCATGCTTCGTTATCCATCGATAACGATTGTGGTTTATTGATTGTTTGAAACAGCATATTTACTAAAATGTCGGTCGGTATTTCTTTACGAATCACATTTGCTCGTTTGCCGTGTTCAATAATCTCTCTAATTTGTTCAAGAATGACTAGGTGGTCTTGAACGAATTTTTCTTTTAAGTGTTGGACTTTTTTAGAGTCGTTTTGCAGAAGTGGAATCATTTTAATAATGCCATGGATATGTGCATACGTAATCATGAGCTCGATGAGGAGCACTAATTTTTCTTTGGCATGATTACGAGCGACAATCTTCGCTAAATCATCCATATAATGATCCATTAAATCGTCCATATAAGTAGCAATCAATTCATCTTTTGACGCATAGTACTCGTACAATGTACTTCTACCAATTTTTAACAATGTAGATAAAGCCGAAAAATTAAATCCCCCGTAACCTTGCTCTAACAGTAACTCCTCTGTCGCTTGCATCAGCTCTCTATGTTCTAATTTTCTCCGTGTCATTCATCATCACCTAAATACGTAATCATACCCCCAATATAACATACTCTATTCAAATGTGAATCACCTCGCTATTATTTTTTCGCCCGAACTTCATGTGAAGTGAATACATATAAAAAACGAAGACTGACTATGAATCAGTCTTCGTAAATCTTTACGAATTTATATTTTTATACTCTTTAGAAGATGTTATTTTTTGTGGCCACAATGCCCACCGATCAAGTTTTACCATAATCGATGGAACGATGATTGTTCGTACAAGGAACGTATCGATTAGTACACCGACAGCAACGGTGAATCCGAACATAAATAATTCCATAATAGGTTGAGTCATCAATACAGCAAATGTAGCTGCTAAAATAACCCCTGCTGATGAGATGACACCACCAGTTCGAGCTAGAGCGGTTGCAACAGCTTGTTTCATCGGCTGTTTTTTCGCTTCTTCTTTAACTCGAGAAACGAGCATAATGTTATAATCCACGCCTAATGCAACTAAGAAAATAAATGTGTAAAGCGGAATGCGATAGCTTATCGCATCATAATTCAATAGATGCTCAAAAATAAACGCACTGATTCCTAAAGCAGAGAAATACGATAAGATAATCGTCGCCATCATATATAACGGTGCAATCAATGACTGCGATTGGAAAGCGAGTAACACTGTAATGAGAATCGTAATCGCAATCCCGACGACGAGTGTGTCACGATCATTCACTGCACGTGTATCCGCTTGCTCGGCTGTTTCGCCGGCAAAATAAACGTTCATATTTTCGAAACCCGCTTCAGCTAATAATTCCTCATCATTGTCACGTAAACGATTCAAGTCATCCATCGTTTCCAAGTCATACGGATTACCGGAAAATACGATACTCATTTTCGCTACTTTTTCATCATCTGTTACTGTAGAACCTTCTTTAAGCATATCTATATCTTGATTCGAAAGATCTGGAATTACATTTTCTACGCCGTCTTGTGACAAGACATCTTGGCGCAGTTTTTCTAGATCATCTACAGTCAATGGATCTTCGCTTTCAACGAGCATCGTTGTCATCGCCAGTTCACCCGGTGAAAAGTTCTCCTCCAACAGTTCGAAACCGACTCTTGATTCCATATCTTCTGGAAATGATTTAATTAAGTTAAATGAATACTCGATTGTCGTCACATTGAACGAAGCAATCAACAACATCATCGCAATTATTGAACCACTCATAACAGGTCGCTTCGTAATTGCTTGAGCGAATTTATCCCAAAATGTTCGTTTACGGTTTACAGCAGATCCGACTTTGGGAATATAGGGCCAAAATGATTTTCGACCGAAAAGAACAAACAAAGCGGGTAGTAATGTTAATCCACCTAACAAAATAAAGACGAGCGCAATTGAAAACACAGGTGCAAAGTTACGATACGGTTCAAATAGTGCCGCAAATAGGACGAGCATCGCCGCAATGACGGTACTCCCACTAAAGAAAATCGTTTCGCTCACTTTTTCAATCGCGATAGTCATTGCTTTATATTTATCTTCGTGTTTACGTAATTCTTCTCGAAAACGAGACACGATAAATAAAGCGTAATCCGTAATCACTGCTAATAACAGAATTGACATAATCGAAACGGATTGACTTTCGATACCCATGCCTTGTTTCCCAAAAAAGCCAATGGTTCGATCGACGATTTGATAAATGATTCCCGCCCCGATTAATGGAACGAATGCAATAATTGGCGAGCGGTAAATAATAATCAGTATAATAAAGATTAACGCTATGGTCGCCAACAATAAAACGAGATCTGCGCTCGCAAAAATGGAAATCATATCAGAAACAATTCCTGCGGGACCGGTAATTTTCAACTGAAGATTTTCATAATCTTGAATCTCATCCGTAGCGATTTGATTTATTTTTTTGATCGTACGATTCGTGTCACTCCGTTCAAGTCCTTCTTTTAAATTTACGGGTAAAATAAATGTTGTTTCATTTTCCGACATAAACGTCCGTTTCAGCTCATCAGGAAAGTTATGTACGGGAACAACTTCCTTAATTTCTTCTAAATTTTCTTGATCAATCGCTTGACTAACGAGATCTATTCCTTGTAACTCTTCTTCTAAGCCATCTTCTTGATGAAAGACGAGTAAAGCAGGAACGCCATCATCACCTTTAAAATAAGACGTTATTTTTTCTTTGGCAATCATGGAGCGAGCATCACTCGGTAAGCCTGTCTCATCAATGCTTGTAGCATATTGTTTCGCTCCTGGTGATAAACCACTTGCGACAATCATAATGAGAATCCAAATGACGATCGTCCATTTTGCTCCTTTTTTACTGCTAGCAGCTGCTGTTAATTTATGAATGTATTTCAATATCATTCACTCCTGTCCGACACAAGTGTCGAGTTTGATTAAAAAAATAACTAGGACTATAGTAACTTATCCCGACACTTGTGTCAATTAGAGTTTTTATAAAAACGGATGCGATAAAAAAAAGAAAAAGGCTTGTGGAGGCGATTATTTCCACAAGCCTTCTTTTTTAAATCACTTTTGCTCCTAATGTATTTTCAAAATGCTCTAATGACCATTGATGACCGACGGCGTTAAAACTAGCAACACCTTTTTTGTGCACAACAATGTCAAAGCCTTTATTGTATGCATCGATTGCCGTATGCAAAATACATATATCCGTGCAAACACCAACTAAATGGACTTCTTGAATATCTCGTTCACGTAAACGAATTTCCAAATCAGTCCCCACAAACGCACTATAGCGCGTTTTATCAAAGTAATAGACATTGCTTTGATGTTTATGCGCCTCATACACATCTTTTAATTTGCCATACAAGTCACGCCCTGGAGTGCCGATGATATTGTGCGGTGGAAACAATTTTGATTCCGGATGCAGATGATCATCTTCTTCGTGTGCATCAATGGCAAAAGCGACATAATCACCCGCGGTAATAAATTGTTCTGTCAAGGTGGCAATGTACTCTTCTAATTCTTGTCCAGGTGCACCACAAGTCAACTTCCCATCTCCAGCAACGAAATCATACGTATAATCAATATTCAGCAATGCGCGCTTGGTCATGTTTATCCCTCATTTTTATCATTTTTGACTCGAGTTTTAACGATTTACAATGGTCAAATCACACCTAACAACCTATCCATTCTACTTCATTGCAGAGCATTTCATCGCTTCTCTATGATCAACCACCCCACAAGTTCCCTTTTCACAATTCAACTTCAAAATCCCTTTTGTAAGGTTCATTATACCGAATCTAGGGCATGTTTACTGCAAATGTACCCTTCATAATCTTTCTTTAGCTTCGGTTTGACGAACTACAACCGAATGCGCTTCACCAAAACGTCTGTGTGCAGCATGGTACGTTGGTCCAACCTTATCAGTATAGGAAAAACTATGTTCGATAGCCGTCGTTACAAACGATTTCGCCAAACGTACCGCCTCCGTAATCGTCTCTCCCTTAGCTAAATGAGCAGCAATTGCGGCAGAGTATGAACAACCTGCACCACTCGTATGAATGGTATCGATTCGAGGCGCTGTAAACGTCGTGATCGTTTGACCGTCAAATAAAACATCGGTTGCAGGTCCTTTTAAGCGACCACCCTTCACTAATACATAAGTACATCCAAGCTCATGTATGTCGATGGCAGCCTTTTTCAAATCGTCTTCATTGTTTAATGTTCGTCCACCTAACAACAGTGAGGCTTCGGGAATATTCGGAGTGATGATTGTCGCCTGAGGAATCATTCTTTCCTGTAACGCTTGAATCGCATCATCTTTCAACAATTTCGAATCGTGCTTACCGACCATAACCGGATCAACAACGACATGATCAATCTGTTCCTTTTGAAGTAATTCAGCAATCTTTTCAATCACCGATTCGGAAAAAAGCATTCCTGTCTTTACCGCACGTGCTCCACCTTGGCTCATAGCCGTCGTAAATTGCGCCTCAATCGCTTCGCGTGTAACAGGATGGACATTTTTATTCGTTGTTGGATGTCGTCCAACAATAGCCGTTATGACACTCATCCCATAGACATCAAGCTCTTGAAACGTTTTTAAGTCTGCTTGTATACCTGCACTTCCACCTGAAGCAGAGCCTGCAATTGTCATGACTCGTGATGGATGATTCATCGTTCACCATATCCTTTCTGTAAAAAGTTTCTTCATTCGTTCCGATACAAGATCAGATCGCTACAAAAAATAACACCATCATCGCAAACTGAATGATGCATTTTGCAACCGTCCCACTGAAAAATCCAAGCAAGGAACCGATTGCTGCTTTAATCGCTTTCTCGAAGGTTCTTTTCTGCATGATCTCTACCAAAAGAACGACGATAAAGGGAAGGAAGATGATTCCGAAGGGTGGGGCTATAAATGAACCGATGATGACAGCAATTGCTGCTCCACGCTCCCCCCACTTACTTCCTCCATATTGCTTAACAAAATAACTGTTAGCAAACAGATCTGCAACGAACAAGATCCCTGTTAAAACAACCATCGTCACCCAGAAAAAACTTCCTAATGTACTGGAGTCAACGAAGAAAAAATAGAGTAAAAAGCCACCCCATAAAAACAATGAAGATGGAATGACCGGGAAAATTAAACCGACAAAGCTTAGCAAAAATAAACTGATGATCAACGCCCATATCAAATAGTCTAGCATGTTTTCCTCCGTGAAATTTACTTTAAGCGATAGAACGAAAAGAATGTTATCTATATCCCGAATGAGAGTTCCTCTCTATGCTTCTTATCCAATCCGTAAAGAAGTTGACGAACAAACCATTGTAGGTCGTCAACGATGGTAAGTGTTATCAGAATATCATATTTCCCATCTAATCTGAAAAACAATGCTATACATCGTTTAGCTCACAATTTCTTATTTCCGTATGATACATGTTCCTTATTTGCTGGTTCTTCACATATAAAAAAAGATCGCACACTGTTACGGTTGGCGATCTTCTACAAACTATAAATAAAGGAAAACGTACTTAAACGAGCATGCTCGAATAAAGACAGTGGATGGAACAAGCGGTACATAAATTATAATAAACGCCTACGTCCATTCACTCATCTCGCTCTTTAGATGTTTGATCTTCTGTTTGATGAGGATCTGCTGAATCAATTTTATCAATTTTATGTTTATAGCCATATCCTTTGGAGATGACAACAATTGATAAAACTAAAACAAAAGCCGTTAAAAGCATTGAAATGATTAAGGATATCATCATCATTTTGTATTCTCCTTACTTGATTACAACTAAAATTTATGAAGCATCTATTAGTATAACAAATTCGCACTTACTTTTACGAATGATTATTTAGTTCGTACACCTTTCTTCTTTTCATCCATCCTTCTCGACGTCTATTGATCGATTGTGAACTCGCCAATCATACGACTCTACTTCGACGCATCATTCAGATTCACCCAACCTGTTCATGCCACCGTTTCTACTTTAGCTTGCTATCTTTTTCGTCCTTTGTCCCTAATGACAAATTCACGAGATACATGAGTAAATCCAATCATAACTAAGGATGTTTTTGTATAACATAGCTTGATTCATGAGATACGCTTATACACGGTTTAATACGGAATTATCAAAATTTACTGCGTTTGAATGAATATTAAAATATCGTTAGTATTGAAATATGTCTGTTCGGGCGGAATTGTCCATCATCATTCTCATTTGAAAAATGAATGACGTCGGACGCTTAAAAATTTATGGAGGTTAAACTTGATGAAAAAACTTTTGTTTCCAATGATTCTATTTTTATCTTTATCTCTTCTCATAGCATGTGGCTCAGATGATGCGAGTGGAGACGGTGAAGAAGGAGGAAGTTCATTAGCTCAACTTCAGGAAGCAGGAAAAGTCACTGTAGGATTTGCTAATGAAAAGCCATATGCATATGAAGAGGGTGGTGAGCTAAAAGGAGCCGCAGTTGATATTGCTAAGGCGGTCCTGAAAGAGTTAGATATTGATGAGGTCGAAGGACAATTGGCTGACTTTAATCAGCTCATCCCAGGGTTAAACGCCGGCAAGTTTGATATCATCACAGCTGGCATGGCAATTAACCCAGATCGTTGTGAAAATGCCGCTTTTGGTGAACCAGAAATGATGTATGGAGAAGGTCTCATCGTTAAAAAAGGTAATCCGATGAACATAACGAGCTACAAAGATATTGCAGACAACCCAGATATTACCGTTTCAGTCATGTCAGGTGCAACGGAAAATGAATTTCTAAAAAGCGAAGGTGTCGCCGACGACCAAATTCAAAGTGCACCGGACATCCCAGCAACATTTGCAGCGGTTGAATCTGGACGCGCTCATGCGACAACAGGAACCGAAATGACAATCAAAATGGCCTTGGAGTCAGCAGATACGGACGAACTCGAGTTCGTAGAAAATTTTGAACAGCCAGATATTGAAGGTGTCCCAAGTTACGGAGCAGCAGCTTTTCATAAAGATAGTGATGAATTACGCGAAGCATACAATGAAAAGCTTGCCGAACTCAAAGAAGATGGCACAATCGCTGAGCTACTCGAAAAAAATGGTTTCAGTGAAGAAATGAATATGGTTCCAGAAGATGTAACAACTGAAAAAATATGTAGTGGAGAAATTAAATAATCTCACTCCTTACATGCAAGTATATGGATATATTTTTCAAATCAAATTAAAAAACTCCAGGGTCCGGCTCTCCCACCTAGGGGAGCAGACCCTATCTTTTTAATTCACTTATATGTGGTAATGATCGCCACATAAATGACGGTCATTATCTATCAATAAAACAAATAAAGGAATGATCATAATTAGTGTAATAGCCGAAGTTTTTCCTGTTTTAATGAAAGGGGTTAAAATAACGGTCATCGTCCTTGTCTTATCCGCTATTCTTGGATATTCCTTCGCTTTTATCGCTGGACTATGCCGTCTTTCCAAAAATATCTTCATTCGTAAGTTTACAAGCTTTTATGTAGAAATCTTCCGAGGTACTTCTTTAATCGTTCAATTGTTTTGGTTTTATTATGCGATTCCGATGTTGTTTGGAATTGAAATCAACAGTAATCTTCTTGCAGGGGTCCTAGCCATTTCATTAAACTATGGAGCTTATATGTCTGAAATTGTTCGGGGATCCATTCTTGCTGTTGATGACGGACAACGGGAAGCTGCTACCGCTTTGAACATGTCACGATTTCAGCAAATGAGACTCATCATTCTCCCTCAGGCCATACGGATGATGCTTCCTGAGTTTGGAAATTATCTCATCCAAATTTTAAAAGCAACATCCCTCGTCTCACTGATTGGGATGACAGATATTTTATACCATGGCGACATGTTACGAAGTTCGAATTTAGCTCTTGCTCCGACAGTCTATTTACTCGTTCTCGTCTTTTACTTTATTCTCGCCTTGCCACTGATATGGCTTACACGTAAAGCAGAGGCAATCTCGAAGAAGGGGGTGGCAAGTCAATGAATAGCAATAATAATTGGAGTTGGGAAGTATTTTTTGATGCATTCCCAGTTGTTCTTGAAGGACTCGGTATTACAATCACATTGACAATTGCCTGTTATCTATTTGCCCTCCTTTTTGGGTTTGTTTGGACATTTCTTAGACGAATCCCAAATCAGTTCATTCATTGGATTGTTACATGGGTAATGGAGTTCATTCGTTCCACGCCGCCACTTGTACAATTATTTTTCCTGTTTTATGCGTGGCCAATGGTGCCTAAAATCGGCATGACACTGAGTCCGTTTACAAGTGCTGTTTTAGGGCTTGGCATTCACTATAGCACGTACATTGCGGAAGTTTATCGTTCTGGTATTGAAGGGGTTGACAAAGGACAGTGGGAAGCTTCGACAGCGTTAAACCTTACTACACGTCAAAAATGGCTGAAAATCATTTTACCGCAAGCCATCCCACCGACCATTCCGATGCTTGGAAACTATTTAATTATTATGTTTAAAGAAGTTCCCCTGGCATCTACAATCGGGGTCGCTGGCATACTGCACATGGCCAATGAATACGGAGCACAATACTGGACATACTTGGAGCCTCTGACAATTGTTGCTCTATTATTCCTCGTGCTTAGTTATCCAGCAGCACTTGTCATTCGCAAGCTCGAGAAAAAAGTAAACCGACGTTTTGACAAAGATGCACTTTTAGAAAAGGCTGAGTAATAAAAAATTGTTGTAAGACTTTAAGGATTGTGTTGACGAAATAGAGAGCAATTGATGATACGAAAAAACGGGGTCTTTTTGGTGCAGAAGGTCCTGTACCACACTTGAGACCCGGAGCACTCTTTTGACTGATTCATTTAACAACTACTCAATCATTTATAAAGGAGAGATGTCGCGTGTCACAACCGACACTAGTAGAGGAAAAAAGTGAACAAACAACTGCTGATGATGTCGAACCGATTGTCAGCTATCAAAATGTGTGTAAATCATTTGGTGATGTAGAAGTCTTAAAAGGAATTCATTTAGATATTAAACCGGCTGAAAAAGTCGCGTTGATTGGACCGAGTGGGTCAGGGAAAACAACGATCATCCGCATGTTGATGACGTTGGAAAAGCCGACCTCTGGACATATTCTCGTCGATGGACAACATTTATGGCATATGGAAAAAAACGGGAAACTTATCCCCGCTACAGAAAAATATTTACGAAATGTACGTGGCGATATAGGAATGGTGTTCCAACATTTCAATCTTTTCCCACATATGACCATTTTAGAAAACTGTATGACCGCACCGATTCACGTTCAAAAGAAAACGAAAGAGGAAGCACGGAAAATATCAATTGAAATGCTTGAAAAGGTTGGCTTAGGAGATAAACTCGATAATTATCCCAATCAACTTTCTGGTGGTCAAAAGCAACGAGTCGCCATGGCACGTGCTCTCGTCATGCGCCCGAAAATAATGTTGTTTGATGAAGTCACATCCGCGCTTGATCCAGAACTCGTTGGTGAAGTGCTTGAAGTCATCCGTGATATCGCTAATGATGGCGAAATGGCTATGGTCCTTGTCACCCATGAAATGGATTTTGCCCAAGATATCGCCGATCGCATTGTATTTCTAGATGACGGAGTGATCGCTGAAGAAGGACCACCTAAACAAGTGCTTGAACATTCGAAAAATGAACGTTTACAAAGCTTTTTACACCGCTTTAGAAGTTAACATCTACTGATTACTTTTCGCTTAAACATATTGACGTAGCTGTGACAAAACTACAATAAAAAAATAAACCGCATGAAATCGAATGGTACCGACCTCCGAAAGTTATAGAGTGAAAAAATCTAACTTTTGGAGGTCACCACCAATGTAAAAACCTTGATTTCATGCGGTTCTATTTTTATGATGTCGCTAAAATTAATCGGCCTCTTTTTCGATTCAATGGTGCATATGGGTATTTTCCATATATCGATCTGATTCAAATCGGGTATTCGTATCCATATTCGTCCTGTAGATGCATAAGCCTTCCCAATGAAAAGGGGGCATCATACCATGCGTTCCTCATAGACGAAATCGTTACTCCAAATCTTCACCGATGATTTTCACTTCTCGTTCCAACGTTACACCGAATTTCCCTTTGACGGTATCTTGTATATGATGAATGAGCTTAATATATTCTTCTGCGGTTGCATCTTGTTTATTTACGATAAACCCAGCATGTTTTAACGACACTTGCGCACCACCTACCTGTGTACCTTGCAAGCCGCTATCTTGGATTAATTTACCGGCAAAGTAGCCTGGCGGTCGCTTAAATACACTACCGCATGATGGATATTCTAATGGCTGTTTTGATTCACGCTTGTATGTTAAATCATCCATAATCGCTTTAATCTTGTCATATGATCCTTCACGTAAGGAAAAAGTCGCCTCCAAGACAATGTAACCACGATCAGGAATATTGCTTGTGCGATAACTTAAATCTAATTCATCTGCTGAAAGAGTTAATAAATTCCCTTCACGATCGACAACAACAGCTTCTTCTAAGACATCTTTTATTTCTCCACCGTATGCTCCAGCATTCATATATAACGCTCCACCTACTGAACCAGGAATTCCACATGCAAACTCTAAGCCTGTAAGCTCTTGTCGCAAAGCCTCCTGAGAAACATCAATGATACGCGCACCACTTTGGGCAATGATTTTATTCCCATTCGTTTCAATAGCGGAGATTTTTCTGAGATTCATGACGATTCCACGAATCCCTCCATCTTTAACGATCAAATTTGAACCATTGGCGAGTAACGTCAATGGAACCTTTTCTTGATTCGCTAATTTAATAATTTTTTGTACTTGGGAGTATGTTTCTGGAGTAACGAAAAAGTCTGCTTTACCACCTAATCGTGTATACGTATATTTTTTTAAGTATTCATTAACCTTGACATTTTCTTCAGTTGTTATTTCAACTAGCTTTTCATATATGTGATGATTTATCACCTAAATCATTCCTTTAAAAATTTTTACGATACTATTATATATGATATATTCCCCAATTCAAACATCCATTCATAGGGCTGATCCGATCCTCTATATTTTTATGGATCGTTTTCCAAAATAAGCGACCCTTACCTTTATTAAGGCCGATGGAATGTCAATATTCCTTACCGCTTACTCATCAGACGAAAAATCACATATTGGGTTCTTGATCATTAGTTTATTCTTAACTAAAGAAATGGTGTATGATGATCACTTGTTCATTCAAACAATAAAACATTGACTGTAAAGGTAATTCCATATCCGATTATAACACTTTCGTTCATGAACTGCTTTACTTTTCATTTACGTTTTTAAAACATTTCGGTCTATAAAATGTTTTGCTCCCCTCTCTGTTGTCTACACCGATGTTTTTCCAAAAAAAATCGCTCCTATGATCAGAGCGACACCTTTCTTAAATCTTCTTTTCAATTGTAGCGTCTTCCTTTAACTTTTCTAATTTTGCTTCAAGCTTTTCTGCTTTTTTCTGAGTTTCCAACTGTTTCTTCAAGTCTTCTTTTAATTCGTCAAAATCGGGAAGCTCTTCACTTTCTTTTTTTAACTCATCATATGTTTCTTGTATCTCATCGTTTGTTACTTCATCGATTTGCAGTTCTTCATCCATATACTTTTCAACAAGTAGACCAAGCCATATTTGGTCTGTAAACATCTCTTCGGTGAGTTGGAACTCTTCTAAATAAGCGTTAAACTGCTCTTCATTTTCAGATTTAGCTGTTTCCATCTCTTCTTTAGCTCGATCTTTTGAAACTTTCACACCGTGTTTATCTGCCTCTTGAATTAATAATTCTTGGGCGATAAGTTCATCTAACGTATTTTCCTTCACAGCGTCAAGATCATCTGCGTCTTCTCCAAATTGGTGCATTTGCATTTTTGTTTGTGGGTAGATAGCGTTATATTTTTCCCCTTTTACTTCTGTACCGTTGATTTCAACAACGACTTCATCCTGATCTACCTTTTCTTCTTCGCTAATTTCAACCTCTTGATTCGCCTCTTGTGCTGTTTCTTCTTTTTTCTTATCCTCGTCATCACCACCACAAGCTACGAGTACCATTGCTATCATGAACGTCACCATGAACGCGAAAAACTTTCTCATTCATAAAACCTCATTTCTATTGATTGTACGTCCATTCAATCATATTTTTTATAACCGATGCAAGAAATACGGTGTTTATTTTATAGGACCAAATATTTCGACATCAATCCCTCACAAACAAAAGGTAATCCACTCGTGCGAATGGATTACCTTACATAATTATTCTAAACTGTCATCAATGGCTTGGATCATTTCCTGCACGGAAACGAGCCCACCGCCTGATAGATACCAAACTTCTGGATCTAAGTAAATAATGCGATCGTTTTTGTAGACGTCGGTATTTTTCATGAGCTTATTTTCAACAACTTGTTTAGCTGAAGATTCTCCACCTACAACAGCTCCTCGATCAACAACATATAATAGGTCAGGGTCATTTTCTACGACATACTCAAACGAAACATTCATTCCGTGTCTCGATACTTCAATATTTTCATCCACTGCGGGAACACCGAGCACATCATGTATGATACCAAACCTAGAGCTTGGACCGAATGCACTGATTTTATCGTCATTAGCTAAAACAATTAATGCTTCGTCTCCACTTGCCTCTGCTTTTTCTTTCACCGAAGCGATTGAATCCTCAATCTTAGCAAATTCTTCTTCTATTTCCGCTTCTTTGGAAAAAATATTCCCTACCACTTCCATATTTTCTTTAAATGAATCCATATACTGTGTTGTATCTAATCCGAGATATATTGTCGGTGCAATTTCTTGTAGTTCATCATATACTTCAGACTGTCGAGCTGAAATAATGATCAAATCTGGGTTGATTTCGGCAAGCTTTTCAAAGTCAGGCTCTTTTAAACTACCGACATGTTCATAATCACTACCGCCATATTTTTCCAAATAAGTCGGGATGTTTTCTTGAGGGACCCCAGTTACATCAATATTTAATTTATCTAATGTATCTAAAATTCCGTAATCAAATACGACGACGTTTTCAGGTTTTTTTTGGACTTCGGTAGTACCAAGTTCATGTTCGACCTCAATCGTTTCTTGTTGATCATCCGCCTCGTTTTTATCCTCACTTGTATCCTCTGTATCGGAATTTCCACAAGCTACTAAACCAACTGCTAAAAGAACGATACCCAGCAACATCCATATTTTTCTCATCATGCAAAACTCCTCTGTTACGATTTATTTTCTGTCACTAGTGCTGCAGTAAAGATTTTGTGAGTGTGTCAAATTCGTCTAATGAGTAAGTATATGAATCATTAATTTCGAATGCTCACGCTCCTTTCCATTCACATTTTTCGGTCATGTATAATCAAATATGTTAATTATTTTACGTGCACCTCAAAATTAGGTAAGATAGTGGTTAGGATATCCTTGCAGGGTCAATCGCTACCACGATTATTGACCTTGCAGGGCTTTTTTTGTATGGATGTGCACGATGTTGAATTCATCTATATGAAATGACACAACTCCGATCTAGACACATGCAGCACTAGTGATCAAAAATAAACGCAAATTCGTTGATTATCAATATTTTTAATCTCGATATCCATATCATAAATTTCTTTTAAAACACACTCGTCAATAACTTCACACGTAGGTCCTTGTTTAACAATTTTTCCGTCTTTTAAGGCGACAATTTGATCAGAATAACAAGAAGCAAAGTTGATATCATGAATCACAATGACGATGGTTTTGCCGAGTTCATCGACAAGTCGACGTAAGATTTTCATAATTTGCACAGAATGACGCATATCTAAATTATTCAGGGGTTCATCCAGCAAAATATATTCCGTATCTTGAGCGATGACCATCGCGATATGGGCTCGTTGACGTTGACCACCACTGAGTTCATCCAAATACTTATCTTGAATATCTCTTAATTCCATGTAATCAATCGCTTCATCGACTTTTTTCCAGTCTTCTTTCGTCAATCGTCCTTGTGAATAAGGAAAACGCCCAAAAGAAACTAGCTCGCGAACCGTCAATTTAACATGAATATTATTGGATTGCTTCAATATGGATATCTTTTTAGCTAAATCCTTATTTTTCGCTTTCATCACATCTCGACCGTCGATTGTAATTTCGCCGGCATCTTTTGTAATCAATCGACTGATCATGGAAATCAATGTACTTTTTCCAGCTCCGTTTGGACCGATAAATGATGTAATTGTTCCCTTTTCAATTGTTAAAGAAACATCATCAATCACTGTTTTCTTGTCATACGATTTAAACAAATTTTTTATATTTACCATGCTTTATTCTCCTTTAACAAAAGATAGATGAAGTAGATTCCACCGACAAAATTAATGATGACACTGATCGTTGTTGTAAATGAAAATACTTTCTCGACAATAAATTGCCCTCCGATTAAAGCGATGATGCTGATTAGTGTAGAGCCGATGAGTAAATAGGCATGTCGATATGTTTTTAAAAACTCATAGGCGATATTGACGACGAGTAGCCCGAGAAAAGTGATGGGCCCGACTAATGCGGTCGCAATTGAAATGAGAACCGCTACAATGACTAAGAGTCGTTTGACTACATGATCATAAGGAACTCCTAAATTAATCGCATGATCTTTTCCTAATGACAATACATCCAAGTATTTATAATAACGTAGGAAATAAAGAAAGATTAAAATGATAAAACCGATGGATAAATAAACAAGATCCGTATTGACATTGTTGATGCTCGCAAACATCTTATCTTGGGCAACCATAAACTCATTCGGATCGATAAGCACTTGCATAAACGATGTTACACTGTTAAAAAATATCCCTAATATCATCCCGATTAACAATAAAAAGTAAATATTATTTTGTTCGCCTCGAAACATTAAACGATATAAAATAAGAGAGAAGATGACCATGACACCAATCGAAACGGTATAATTCAAAGAGCTATCCATCATGACGAGTGATTTAGAGCCAAACAGAAAAATAATGATTGTTTGCGTTAATAAATATAACGAATCTAAGCCGAGTACACTCGGTGTGAGAATCCGGTTGTTCGTAATCGTCATAAAGATCGTTGTCGAACAAGCAATTGCCCCACCCGTGACAATAATTGCGATGACTTTAATGAGTCGCTTCGGCAAAATATAATCTATATTTCCACTCAAATCATAAAATATATATAAAGCGATTAAAGGGAGTGCGATGATCAGCAGGATGATTGTCTTTTTCTTATAATCCATACGTCTTTCTCCTCACGAGTAAATAAATGAAAATACCACTTCCGATGACACCTACGGTTAAGCTGATGGGAATTTCATACGGATAAATAATAATCCTGCCAATCACATCACATACCAAGACGAATAACGCACCGAGCAATGCGGTATGTACCAAGTTTTTCTTCAAATGATCCCCTTGATAAATCGTTACGATGTTGGGAATAATCAACCCTAAAAAAGGGATCACCCCCACAGATAACACGACAGATGCGGTCACAAGAGCAACGATAATCAATCCTATATTGACAACCTGCCGATAATTCAAGCCTAAATTGCTTGCAAAATCTTCACCCATTCCGGCAATCGTAAACTGATTTGCATATACATATGCAATGACCAAAATCGGGATCGTCACATACATCAATTCATAATTCCCACTCATGATCATCGAAAAATCTCCTTGCATCCAGGAGGCCATATTTTGTATGAGGTCATTTTTATATGCAAAAAAAGTCGAAGCTGAATCAATGATACTTCCAAACATGAGCCCAACTAAGGGAATAAAAATCGCATTTTTAAATTGAATCTTTTCTAAAACCTTCATAAATATGAATGTACCTAACAGTGCAAATAAAAAAGAAATTGTCATTTTCTGAAACGGGCTTGCGGAAGTAAATACCATCATTGAAACAATAATTCCAAATCTCGCTGAGTCCAAAGTTCCTGCGGTTGTTGGGGATACGAATTTATTTTTACTTAACTGTTGCATGATTAGTCCTGCAATACCCATACTCATCCCAGCAATCAATATACCCATGAGCCTTGGCAATCGACTAACCAACAGAATATGCACCTGTTCGTCATCGAATTGAAAGAGTTCAGATAGGGATAAGTCAGTTACACCAATAAAGATCGATGCAAACGAAAAAATGATTAATGCAATGACAAGATAGCGTATTTTCATAAGTCTATATTCCTTTTCATGTTCGTATCACGCCCATTTCACCGTTGGTTGAACATCATGCAGTCGATTGATTGGATGATGCTTCTCATACAAACCAAACAATAATGAGATTCATTATCAATTAGTTCAAATCCAGTATAGCATACTCGCATGACTCGTCAATACAAAATCAATAAATGAATGAAAATGAGCAATGAAAATGTGGATAACATATGAATAAAAAGAATGATTATTACGATGTTTCTTTTATAAAGAAGTGTACGTTGACATGAGAGAGTAGTTAGGAGGCCGTTTATGTGCAAACATGAAAAAAGAGTTTGCTCACTAACGTAGCAAACTCTTTTACTCCTCCGTATTCATTTACAACCATCATCTGTACAATACGTTGTACCCGAAGTTTTCGGATCCAATCGTTTCACCTGTGGCTGTTGCTTTTCCTCTGTCCAAACTTGTTCAATAACTTCCGTAAAAACCTCAGCAGGTTGTGCTCCTGATAATGCATACGTATCATTAAACACAAAAAAAGGAACGCCTTGAACTCCCATTTCCCTAGCTTGGTCCTCGTCATCACGGACGAGTGATGTGTTACGGCATGAATCAAGCAGAGCAGCAATTTCTTGTCGATCAAATCCTAGCTCCAGAGCAAGATCGATTAATATGGCATGATCACTAATTAGCTTCGATTCTGTAAAATATGCCTTAAACAAGCGCTCTGTCATTTCATTACCTTTTCCATGTTTAGCGGCATATTTCACTAAACGATGCGCATCAAATGTATTGGTCGGCTGCATCGTATCAAAATGATAGGTTAATCCCAAAGCCGCGGCTCGTTTAGCGATATCATCATTTGCTTTTTTCACTTTTTCTACCGTAGTCTTATATTTATGAGCAAGGATTTCATGAATGTTTTGCTGAGGCTTTATTTCTGCATTCGGTTCGAGTTCATAACTTTTATAACTAACAATGACCGAGTTTTTATGTGGAAAGCTTGCCAATGCCTGCTCCAATGTTCGCTTTCCAATATAACAAAACGGACAGACAAAGTCAGACCACACTTCAATCCTCATTTCCTACACCTCATTTCTTGATAGTAGTTTAGCATAGGTCCTAAAAGGTTGAATACTTTTGTGCTTACTACGTTCAAAGTGTAGGAAAGATGAGGGTTATCAACATGAAGATGATGCAAAATACGTACGGAGTTGACCCGTCGAAAACGACCATAAACGGTTTGAGCAGAGTCAGTGAAAGTCTTCTTTATTTCTTGTCACGTATTTGCCTTGATCTGGAATTGCGATTTGATCAAATGTTTGTACAAGTATCTCCAACCCTTCACTCAACTCAGTTCCTTGCATCATCGGACCGTGTCCTGGGATGACCATTTGTGGATGTAAAGCAGCTAACGCTCGCACAGACTCCCAAGCAGCTTGCCAATCCGTCGTTAAATACCTTGGGGGACCGTTAATCTCAGCTTCTTGCATGAGCACTTTATAAAACGAATCTTGCCTAACCGTAATAAAGGCATCGCCAGATATCACCAGACCATCCTTTTTTCGGTATAATGAAACGTGCCCTGGAGAATGCCCAGGAGTATGAATCCATTGCCAATCCGAGAGCCCTGGAATGCGTTGATTATTCGATAATGAGTGTAAATAAGACTCAATGTTAATCGGTTCATTCGGATAAATCGATGACATTTTTGCTAATAGACCACCTTCAACCGTAACATCTGGCTCGGGATACTGTTTTAAGCCTGTTAAATAAGGGAACTCCAATTCATGTGCATAAACGGGGACTTTCCATTCTCGTAGTAAATCAACTAAGCCACCGACATGGTCAAAGTGCCCATGTGTTAAGATAACTGCCATCGGACGATTATTGTTTCCAAACCTTTTCTCAGCGACTCGTTTGATTTCAGAAAAAGCCTTTGGCATCCCCGCATCAACCAACACCCAATCGCCCTTCGGTTTACCTATAAATATAATATTGACGATTTGATCGGTATACATATACACATCTTCTGTCACTTCTTGACCCGTCATACTTGCAATGGACGTCATCGGGATAAACGTCTGATTTTTACTTTCATGAATATCTTGATCCACTGCATTCATCCTCCTTGTTGTTTAGTATGTAACGTGAAAAGAGATTCATCCCCCATAACCATAAAAAAAGAGACCATTCAACAAATGGCCTCAATCATTTACAGTTTATTTTCCAAGAAAAGCAATCGTTATAAATGTAGATAGCATAATACATATACATACTCTCACAAGGAGAGAATAAGCGAAGACAGTAGCGCTTTAGCCTTCTTGTTCTAATAATGAACGTCCCATAATGGACACACGATTCGTATTTTGTAAGTCCTCAAGCGTTTTCGCGCCAATTCCGAACATCGTCACTTTTAATTCTAGTTCAATTTGTTCCATTTGCTGCAAAACTGCTTCTTCTGACTGTGTAGCCGCTTTTAGTAACTGTCTGGCAAAACCGATGATATCCGCCCCAATCGTAATCGCTTTTGCAGCATCGAGTCCCGTTTTCATTCCTCCACTTGCAACAATGGGAGCGTCTTCCAATTCATTACGAACGGAAACGATGCAATCTTTTGTCGGAATGCCCCAATTGTTAAAGGCCTCAGCTGCCGCCTTTCGCAAAGGTTCATTGGAACGCAACTTTTCTACTTGACTCCACGATGTTCCACCTGCTCCAGCTACATCGATGTAAGAAATACCCGCATCGTACAACTTTTTAGCAATCGTCCCATCAATTCCGAATCCAACCTCTTTCACGCCTACGGGCACGTCCAACCCCTCACATACTTTTTCAATTGTTGGGAGGAGGTTTTTAAAGTTCAAATCTCCTTCATCTTGAAATACTTCTTGCAAGCTATTCAAGTGGAGAACGAGAGAATCTGCTTCGGTCATGTCAACAATTCGTTGCGCCTCTTCGACTCCATATCCGTAATTCAATTGCACCGCCCCTAAATTGGCAATCAATGGAACAGTAGGAGCTTGTTTACGGATAAGAAAAGAGTCTTGGTGCGTATCTCCTTCTAACAATGCTCTCGTAGAACCAAGGGCAATCGCCCACCCTTTTTTCTCCGCGGCTTTCGCTAAGTTTTGATTGATTCTTGTCGCTAGCTTCGATCCCCCTGTCATCGAGCTCACTAAAAGAGGGGCTTGTAACTCTTTATTCAAAAAGCTTGTCGCTAATTCGATTTCATTAAAATTAATTTCGGGCAACGCATTATGAATGAATGAAATCCCTTCTAAACCGGTTGATTTGTTCACACCTTCGACCTGCTCGGTTAAACAGAGCTGAATATGTTCCGTTTTTCGCTTGTTGATTCCCTTTTCCACCATCTAAAACACATCCTAATCAACTATTGTGTATAACTTGCTCATTGATTGGCAAGTTTTGTAGTCTCCGTTTTATATCAATTATTCTTATCATACCAATTATTCGATTAAATGTAATGAAAAAACCGTTATATGTCATGGTCTTCTAGCGTGCATCGTTTTTTTAATAAATAGGTAGGAAATGATTCTCGTCCATCCAAGGCTTTACTTTCTAATCCTTTTCAAAAATATTTTCCTACACTTTTCACTATATCGCAACATTTTCATCTGATACGATATAATGGAGATAAATAGATTTTATTTAAAATCAACGATATAAAATTTCACTAACATCATCTTACACGTTTCGTCAGTTACTAAGTGGAGGGATATTCTTTGAAAGAACGAGCTAAACAATTTGCTAAAGAGGCCCATCATGGGCAACAACGAAAAGTGTCCTACAATCCGTATATTACGCATCCCATTCGTGTTGCCGAAACTCTCGAGCGAGCGGGCTGCTCCGAAGAAGTCGTTTGTGCCGGATATTTACATGATGTCGTTGAAGATACACCTTATGATTTAGAAGATATAAAAAAACATTTTGGACCTCGAGTTGCTACTCTCGTCGCAGCTAACACGGAAAATCAATCGCAGTCATGGGAAGAACGAAAGCAACATACCATTGATACGGTAAAAACAGCTGAGAAGGACGTTAAATGTTTAATCATCGCTGATAAAATTGATAATTTACTCAGCATTGAAACACACTATAATCAACTAGGTGAAGCTGTTTGGGAGCATTTTGCTGTCGGATACGACTGCCAAAAGTGGTATTATACATCGATTGCTAATAATATGTACAGCGGATTACATGCGGATGAAGTTCCGACATTTTTTCGGGAATACGAAGAAGTTACAAAACGCATGTTTGAATAAATCACTGACACAGTATGTGAAACCACTTCTACTGATCAGCTCTAACGAATAAACTGTTACTTCCACATGGATGCTAATCATCTCATGAATAAAATCGAATCAGCTTTTTTTCTATTTGAATCACTTATTGAATAGCCAAAGGGATGTTATATCCGTCCTTTGGCTTTTTTAATGATAAATATGCCACTTAAACCCGATGTAACTTTTGATTTATGTTAAATGTATTTTTCTGATGATTTACAAAACTCTCCCCTTTCGATAAAATATGAGATAAAATAATCATAAGGAGGGGACAATCAATGAATCAACAAGGAAATGATAAACAACATACGTCCGCAGTTACAAAGCAACAACCCCATCACGATTCTACTGTAGGCGGCACACAACAAGTAAATTATTTTCAATTTTTGCTGCAGACTGTCAAAGAGCCTGACAGTGTGTTAAACCATAAATATAAAGGGTTTCACATGTACGGTATCATCAGTATGAGCGCCTTGATCGTCCTGATGATTTTAAGCTCAATTGTTAGCACCGCAGTAGTGTATGATGGGTTTGATTGGCAAATCGGTACGTTTTCTGACCACTTATATCGACCGTTAGCGTATGCTGTTCCACTTGGCATTTTGATCGCTGTTTATAAATGGCGAGCCGAAAAAGAAGGAAAACAACGAACACATAACTATTTTATAGAAAAGTTAGGAGCCACTTTCACGGTTCCAATCGCTTTCTTAATAATCTCGATTGTACTAGAACTCATCGAAAGAAGTACTTACATACATGCATGGTTTTCTAGTATGGCGTATACCTTTATATATGTCGGTATTTTCATGGTCACTTATTTATTTGTCTCTCATCGAAATTTAAAAGTCGCCAGTCTCTTTTTATTCGGGTATTATATGGCTTATCGACTACTCTATATGATTATTACTGGATGAAAAATGCGACGTCTATTATTGACGTCGCATTTTCGTAGATGGTGGTTATAAGCAAATCAATTACGTTCCGTTTATTTATAAACGATCATGCATCTGATAAGCTAATCTATGTGGTAGTCCGCACAACGGTTTAGGACAATCTCTCTTTTATTCGTTCTCAATCGGCTTGCAGAGGGAGGATTACATCATCGTCCTCTAACTGCATTAATTTAATGCTGCCATAATACGATTTGGATCAAAACCAACGACCCACTTTCCGTTAATCTCTGTTTGTGGAACGCCCATTTGACCTGTTTTTTGAACGAGTTGTTGCATCATTTCTGGCTTCGTTTCTACATTCACTTCTTTAAATGGAATCTCTTTATCATTTAAAAAGTTTTTAATCATCACACAATATGGACATTGTGAAGTTGTGTAAACTGTAACGTTATTCATTCCCTCACCTCCAATGCATCTAAGAAATAAATACATTTACTAATCGTTTCCATGACATTCTAGAATGATCGTATCATAATCGGTCCTATACGACGTCACGCACAAATTCGCGTAATCCGATACGGAAATGGCGAACATCCATACGCTCATCGATTACTAAAAATGTTGCCCTCCGCCTCAACATACCCCTACAGGTATATCGGAAGCGAAAAATGACATGCTAATTATAAAGTGGTATAGAACTTCATGGAACACTTGTCTATTTCCATCATATACCCCCGTATGTATATTGTCAACCCATTGAACTAAAAGTAACTAACTCATGCGAATCATCGTTTGCTAACGAATCGCAAATGGATGTGTTACGATAGGAGCCAATGAACCCATCCTAAAAGGAGTAAATGATATGTTAAAAGATACTGGGGAAAGAGTTATTCTAGAAAAA
>DATGTE010000039.1:0-15882 GCA_035301985.1 Bacillota bacterium | reverse complement strand
AAGGTTAAGGAGACTGTTAATAAAGCAGGGAAAGTTGCCACCTCCGCTGAAGAGCCTCTAGTATCCATTAATCCATTGGCACCTGTAAACTCTCCTGGAGAGATTTATGAGAGAGGTATTGATGTCGCACATGTTTATAATACAAAGCATATGACCGATAAGGGATTCGTTATGAGACAAAATCGAGAGAGATAAAGTATAGAGTTCATAACCCGCAAGCTGGTGGATTGACGCCACCAAATAGAAATAGAAAAACGAAGTTATACAATGAGGCTTATCTCGATTCATAGGCTAGACGGTGGAACATCACATGCGTTCTCTCAATATGTTCGTCCCGGAACTGCGGCCGTGAACAGTTTAAAAAGTAAAGCTGGTTGGTTGGGAGTAGCAATTACTACTGGAGAGAATATGTATAATAATATTCAATCTGGTGAATCAACCACAACCATCGTTGAGGATGTGGCTGTCGATGCAAGTCTAGGAGTAGTAAGCATGTTAGCAGCGGGGGCCGCCACGGCAGCTGCAGTTGGTGCTGGAGCACCTGTATTAGTAGGAGCTGCGGCTGGAGTTGGTGTGTCAGTAGTAGCATCATATGCACTTGACGGAATAAAACTAAAAGGACACTCAGCTAGAGCTGGTTTAAAGAAAGGTGTTAAAGCCGTCGCTGGTTGGTTTAAAAAATAATCGATAAGGATGATACAATTGTTCAAAATGAGCGATGGGATAAAGTGGAAACATCTAAATGCGTCTGTAAGAGAACATCTGAATACATTTCCGTCAGAAAGTATGAAATTTAGTTTTGTGGTTTTCACCGTTCTTTTTATAGATTTTTTTGGGTTTACTACCACGCCTTTACAAAGAATCTATTGATTGGTAATGGAGATGATGATCTAAATGAATTTCGGGATTGTACAATGATTATGATATCGATAAATCGATAGGTTGCTCGATGTGGTGAGAAGTCATCCTCCAAAAAATAGATTTCGACTTATCGATGCTCAACAAGCGCCGATAAGTCGAATTGTCGATTGAGAAAACACATCGCAGACATTTTTTCATTTTAGTCACTATTCGGGAGTGGTTCGCCTAGTTTAAAGACAGATTCAAAAAAGCGTTTTGCGGGTGGAGCGAGGATCTTATAGTAGTCTTTGAATAACATGGCCGCGGAGTCGCCGAGCCATTTTTCGGGTAAAAGTTCTTTCGGTAGACTTGGATCAATAAATAAAAACTTGCGGTATTGATGGACGAGCCATGCGCATTCGACAAAACAACTCCCATCGTCCATCTCACCTTGTTCAAGTCTATTTTTGTCAATGACATACTTCTGGCTATACTCTTGGATAAATTGGGAATACTTTTCATTCATTTCATCGAGATCCCAACATTTTTGAACGAGTGCTTGTGGGCTCTCCATGCCTTCATAAGTGGCTTGGAAAAAGGATACATTGTTTTTAATGTCATATTTATCGACGAGTCGATGGATTTCTTCTTCTAATGGATTCGGTGTAATCCAACAACTGTTTGATAGCAGGCCAAATCCACTCCACACTAGTTCTTGTCGCAATTCATCACGGATATGCCGTTTCTCTTCAGGAATCGTATAAATGAGCATTCGCCACTTCCCGTCCCACGTCGGTGCTTCTACTTTATAAATCCGTTTGGAGGCTTCTTCCATACGGGCTTTACCTTGCTCTGTTAACGAATAATAGCTTTTGTTACCACGCTTTTCCGATTGCACCCAACCTTGTTTATGCATACGTGATACGGCTGCACGCACTGCTTGTTCATTATGTCCAAATTCTTCTAGTAATTTAATCAAACTGCCAATCCAGATGACATTTCCATAGTGGCGAATATAGTCTCCATAAATTGTGAAAATCATCGATCGTGTACTGAATTGTTTGTTCATGTTTTTCCCTTCTCTTCGTTTGTTTTTTCTAAATCGCATAAAAATAGAGTATGACCCATAGTTTACTATAAAATTCAAAAACATTCACCACTTATCAAACGCCACCGGGTAAAACGTCACATTGTTTCAGCAACTAAAAATCAGAAAATTAATTTTCTTCTTGAAATATATATGACGGTTTGATAAGATGACGTTAAAGAAACGCAATAAATAAAATAGGTGATCTTGAGCGAAGCGCTATGATTGTAGAAACAGGCACATGGATAGTATGGATGATGTGGTTTACATTGAGTTCGGAAGTGATGAATAAAAATAGATAGTTCATTATACATTTTAATAAGGAGAGATTAACGTATGCATGATCTATGTAGGTTGCTAAATATTCAATATCCAATCGTACAAGGAGGAATGGGCAATATTAGTAACGCTACTTTGGCAGCGGCTGTTTCAGAAGCGGGGGGTCTTGGAACCATCGGTTGTGGAACGATGTCGCCTGATGAAGTAGAAAATATAATTATGCAAACAAAGGAATTGACCGACCAACCCTTTGCAGTAAATATTGCTCTTCAAGTTACCTCGGATCTTGAGGAAATCATTGAAATGGTCATTCGACATGACGTACCAATTGTATCTTTATCTGCAGGAAATCCAGCTCCATGGATTCCGGTGTTCCATGAACATGACATTCGCGTATTAAGCGTTGTTGCTTCTGTTAAACATGCGCAAAAGGCTGAAAAATCTGGAGCAGACGTGATTGTAGCCGAGGGATTTGAGGCAGCTGGGATCAGTTCTGAACATGAATTAACGACTTTTACATTGATCCCGCAAATTACAGCTGCTGTTGATCAACCTGTGCTTGCTGCGGGGGGAATTGGTGATGGAAGAGGCTTAGCTGCAGCATTAGCACTTGGAGCTTCCGGTGTCCAATTAGGTACGCGTTTAATCGCAACGAAAGAAGCGCCTTTTCACCCCCATTATAAGGATCTTTTACTGCAGGCAAATGGGTATGAAACCCTTGTGATTGGGAGAAGTGTTGGACAAACGAGACGAATATTATCAACCCCATACGGGCAAAAACTAGCCTCTCTTGAAAAAGATGGTATGACGCTTGAACAATATCACTCGTTAACAACGGAAGAAATCCATATGAAAGGTGCGTTAGAAGGAGATTTTGAAAATGGTTTTCTTAATGGTGGACAAGTGGCAGGATTGATTGATGATCTTCCTACTGTCAAAGATCTATTTGCCCAAATGATTCATGAAGCGAATGAACAGACGAAACAAATGAAAAGTGTTTTACAAACGCTTTCAGCTGTTCAATCATAGAGATGGACATTCCTATTTAGGGATGAGAATGAACGGATGAGATGACGGAATGATGAGGTCTTTTCTGTTGAGATGTTTTCAAACACGATGGAAATCATAATTAAAAATGTAAGCGCTTTAACAATGAATGTTTAAACCAATAAAAGGGATCGAAAGGGGTTTTCTATGCGTGTACTGAGACAAAGGGATTCGGTGAACTGTTCGTCGTGGTTTGAACAGATGAATGATCATGAACAAGTGATGTTCTGTAATGACCCATCAACAGGACTTGAGGCTATCATCGCTATACATAATACAACACTAGGTCCTGCTCTAGGTGGTTGCAGAATGCATCCGTATGACAGTGTGGACGAAGCATTGGCAGATGTGCTCCGCCTGTCCAAAGGGATGACGTATAAATGTGCTGCTGCCGATGTTGACTTTGGTGGTGGAAAAGCGGTTATTATTGGCGATCCACGGACAGATAAAACACCTGAATTATTTCGCTCGTTTGGTCAGTTTGTCGAATCTTTAGGGGGCCGCTTTTATACAGGAACCGATATGGGGACAACGATGGATGATTTCGTACATGCTCTCAGAGAGACGAATAACATTGTTGGTGTGCCTGAAGCATATGGGGGTGGAGGCGATTCATCGATTCCGACAGCAAAGGGCGTTTTATATGGGTTGCAGGCGACCAATCAAGTACTTTTTGGAACGAATGAGCTAGCTGGGACAACGTATGCTGTCCAAGGACTTGGTAAAGTCGGTTACAAAGTAGCGGTAGGCTTGCTCGAAGCGGGTGCAGATTTATATGTAACAGATATTCATGACGATCGTTTAAATATGATTGAACAAAAAGCTAAAACAACACCTGGTACGGTTGTTGCCGTTGGACATGATGATATTTATTCACAAGAGGCTGACTTATTCGTTCCATGTGCGCTAGGTGGTGTGATCAATGATGAAACGATTCGCGAACTCAACGTAAAAGCGGTAGCTGGATCTGCTAACAATCAACTATTGAGCAATGAACATGGTGAAAGATTGCAGGAAAAAGGAATTTTATTCGCTCCCGATTATATCATTAATTCAGGTGGTCTCATTCAAGTAGCTGATGAGTTATATGGAGCCAACCAAGAACGCGTCATGATGAAGACGAAAGAAATTTATCATATTTTGTTAGAAGTATACAAAAAAGCTGAGGCCCAACAGATGACCACAATTGAAGCAGCGAATGTCATTTGCGAAAACAAAATTGCAACCCGGGCACAACGCAATCATTTTTACAGTCGATCTACGAGGCCGAAATGGAATATCCGTTAAAAACCGTCTAAATATACGAAGCAAATCTAACAACCTAACGATGTCAACGCTTTTCATATTATGTAGTGACCGATATTAAAAAAACAGTTTTAATGGATGGAGGGATTTCATGGACGAACATTTTCCAATGAAACAGGTGATGGACCACGACGGAAATTTGCTCGATTCTTCTTATGAAAGTCAACTGGATGACCATTTGTTAAAACGGATGTACCGTCATATGCAGCGCATTCGCACTTTTGACAGAAAAGCAATCCGTTTACAACGTCAAGGGCGCATTGGAACGTATCCTCCCTTTGAAGGGCAAGAAGCTTCGCAAGTCGGTAGTGCATTTGCTTTAGAAGACGGAGATTGGATGTTTCCTACGTACCGTGACCATGGTGCAACATTAACGTTTGGGGCAGATATGGTTCGCACGTTACTCTACTGGAATGGTCGGGCTGAAGGTTGTGTCCCACCCGAAAACAAACGTATATTTCCAGCGGCTGTTCCAATTGCCACTCAGATTCCACATGCAGTCGGGGCATCATGGGCGGAAAAGCGAAAAGGCACAGACCGCGTAGCGATCGCTTATTTTGGAGACGGAGCCACGTCAGAAGGCGATTTTCACGAAGGTTTGAATTTTGCGAGTGTGTTTCAGACGCCGACTATTTTTTTAAATCAAAATAATGGCTATGCCATTTCCGTACCGATTGAGCGGCAGATGCATTCAAAAACAATTGCACAGAAAGGAATCGCTTATGGTATGCCTAGTTTGAGAGTTGACGGAAATGATTGTTTAATGGTTTATTTTGCAACAAAAGAAGCTGTTGATGTAGCTCGAAATGGTGGTGGTCCGACGTTAATTGAGGCGGTAACGTGGAGGAAAGGAGCTCATACGACTGCCGATGACCCGAGCAAATACCGTGAAGAACAACAAGGAAAACATATCGTGGACCCACTCATCAGGCTGGAACGCTTTATGAAGAAAAACGGTTGCTGGGATGATGAAGCAATGCAAAAAATTCACGAAGCGTGCCATGCAGAAGTGGAAGAAGCAGTCGAACAGATGGAAGTGTTTCCACCGCCAAAAGTAGATGATTTATTTGATCATTTGTATGCTGAGCTTCCGAAGCAAGTAATTGAACAGAAGGAAGCATATCTTGCATCATTAAGGGGGTAGTCGCGTGGATGTTCAAGTTGATAGGTTAGAGGAGAAGACAGAAACGAAAGTGATGACGATGATTCAAGCGATCAATGATGGACTGCGAACGATGCTTCTAGCCGATGAAACGACGGTTCTATTGGGAGAAGATATTGGAAAAAACGGAGGTGTGTTTCGTGCGACGGAAGGGCTTTTTGAGCAATTTGGCGAGGAGCGAGTAATCGATACGCCTTTATCCGAATCCGGCATTATAGGAACGTCTGTCGGATTAGCTGTGAATGGCTTTAAACCTGTAGCAGAAATTCAATTTATGGGGTTTATTTATCCAGCCTACGATCAAATTATGACTCATGTCTCCAGGATTCGCGCGAAAACAATGGGATATTATTCAGTCCCTATGGTCATTCGAGCTCCATATGGGGCAGGTATTCATGCACCAGAGATTCATTCCGATAGTGCGGAAGCGTTGTTTACGCATATGCCTGGATTGAAGGTCATCTGTCCGAGTAATCCATTTGATGCGAAGGGATTATTAGTGGCGGCGATTCAAAGCGAGGATCCGATTTTATTTTTGGAGCCGATGAAAAGCTACCGTTCGACTCGAAGTGAAGTCCCCATTGACAAGTATACCGTTGAAATCGGTAAAGGCCGTATCCTTCAGGAAGGGACGGACGTTTCGATTATCGCTTGGGGAGCGATGATACCGGTTGTAGAAAAAGCTGCTGCACAAGCGAAACAGAATGGCATTCACTGTGAAATTATCGATTTGCGAACATTGTATCCGTTGGATCACGATCTCATTCGGCAGTCTGTTCAAAAAACAGGTCGGGCTGTGATTGTCCATGAAGCACAAGCGACGGGAGGGCTTGGGAATGACCTCGTTTCCTTGATCAATGATACGTCTTTTCTTTATTTGCGGGCACCGATTGAACGCGTAGCTGGATTCGATGTGCCCGTCCCATTCTTTGCATTAGAAAATCATTACGTGCCGACGACTAAACGTGTGTTGGATCGCATTGAAAAAGTCGTTTCTTTTTAAACGTTGTAACATTTTCCTTTATGAACGTTATTCCATCGTTATGAGATTCCAAGATTAAACATTGAATACACCTTATGGGGGTGAGTGAATTGGTAGAAGTGAAATTACATGACGTAGGAGAAGGAATAACCGAGGGTGAGGTAGTCGCGTATCTCGTCGAGGAAGGCGAACGCGTTTCGGCTGACGAACCACTTGTAGAAGTTCAAACCGATAAAATGATTGCTGAACTCCCCTCTCCTGTTGCTGGGACGGTTAAAGAAATTGTCAAGGGAGTCGGAGAGACCGTACAAGTAGGAACAACTTTGCTTTACATCGAACGAGAGGAAAAACGAGAAGACACGAGAGGCGAATCGTATATCCGACAAGCGACATCTGCAACAACAATTTCAACACGATCGAAACAAACAACCAGCCCGATTGACACTATCCATCGTGTATTGGCAGCACCTTATACGCGTAAATTAGCCCGAGACTACAAAATCAATATTGAAAAGGTGCAAGGAACCGGTCCATCTGGTCGCGTAACTGAAGACGATGTTCATCATTATGTTAAACAAACGCGACTGAAAAACGACGAGCAAACGGAGAAAATGGTAATAGAAAACGAAGCTGTAAATCATCAAGAAAATATGAACCGTGAAGATGCCCGTCCTGATGATCACCTTCCTTTTCGTGGCGTACGCAAGCAAATTGCTAAAAACATGGTCAAATCGCTATTTACGATTCCACATGTGACGCATTTTGATGACATTGATTTGACGGATGTGATGAAACTACGCAAGCAATTAAAAAAGGATGGGATGTCAATTACTGTCCCCGCTTTCTTGCTTAAGGCTCTCGTCATCGCATTGAAAGATTTTCCGATATTCAATGCTGAGCTGGATGAGGAAAACGAGCAAATCATTTTGAAGAAAAACTATCATATTGGACTAGCGACGCATACAACAGCTGGATTAATGGTCCCTGTCGTTCATCATGTGGATCAAAAGTCAATTGTACAACTTCATGATGATGTCAAGCGACTCACGAAAAAAGCACAAGATGGAAAACTCGAGTATAGCGACATGCAACATAGTACGTTTACGGTGAGCAATGTCGGTCCCCTTGGAAGTACGGGTGCAACGCCGATTATCAACCATCCCGAAACAGCACTCATCGCTTTTCATCAAACGAAAAAAATGCCTGTTGTGAATGAGCAAGAAGAAATTGTTGTCCGACAAATGATGCCCTTGTCGATGTCTTTCGACCATCGGGTAGTTGATGGGGCGACGGCTGTTATGTTTACGAATCGTTTAAAAGGACTTTTAGAAAACCCCGGAGTGATGATGATCCAGCTCATTTAAACATTGATAAGGACGAATCAAGGGGGAAATATGTGGCTTATACAACGGTGACACATCGACTCGATGTTTACCGATCTGCATAGGGTCATTCTGTCATATCTGTATCATTGATGAGGTTTTGCTGGTGACGACTACACGATTATCGGATTGACACTTCATTCAGTTTGGTTTGACATCTCGTTTATTTCCAATGTTTACAATTGACTTGACATAATCCCTCTTCATGATATAATTTATCTTAAAAATTTTTTGAAAATAAAATCGTTTCAGGGGGAAATACGTATATGAAGAAATGGGTTCAATGGATTGGTTTAGCATGTATAAGCACGTTACTTTTAACAGCTTGTGGAGAAGCTGATGATGCGTCATCGAACGGTTCCGAGACGTATACAGTAGGGGCAACCCAAATTGTCGAGCATCCTTCATTGGATGAAGCATATAAAGGTTTTCAAGCGGCATTAGATGATGCGGGTTTAGACGTAGAATATGATTTTCAAAATGCTCAAAATGATAAAAGTAATGTCAATACAATTAGTCAAAATTTCGTTTCTGACGGTGTAGATTTGATTTTCGCAAACTCTACTCCAAGTGCATTAGGGGCTTTACAAGCGACAAATGATATTCCGATTGTTTTTACATCGGTAACAGATGCCGTGGATGCTAATTTAGTCGAATCAATGGATGATCCGGGTGATAATATTACTGGGGTGGTGGACCTTCATCCAGAGGCAATTGCCGAAACGGTAACATTTATTGATACGTATTTCCAAGATGCGACGGTCGGTCTCATTTATAATGCGGGTGAACAAAACTCTGTCGCCCAAATTGAAGAGGTACAGAAAGCTGCTGAAGAGACGAGCTTAGGCTTTGTTGAGCGCACCGTCTCCAATTCTGCAGAAGTCCAGCAAGCAGCATCGACAATCGTCGAAGAAGCAGATGTCATCTACGTTGTCACAGATAACACAGTTGTGTCTGCATTGGATAGTGTCGTAGGCGTAGCCAATGATCAAGATATTCCACTGATTGTCGGAGAGCCTGATTCACTAGCAAAAGGTGGTTTTGCTACATTCGGGATTGATTATTACACAATCGGTTACCGAACAGGGGAAATGGCTGCTGAGATCTTAACGGGAGAGAAGACGACGAAAGATATCCCCGTTGAATATCCACCAGAAATTCAATTGTTTATTAATAAAGAAGCTGCTGAAGAACAAGGTGTCGAGTGGCATGATGACTGGGATGATGAAGCAGAATGGATTGAAAGTGAATCATAAGTCATAAATACTTAGGTTCATCGCCAATAGGTATGAGGCAAATCATTCGCTTTTTCTTGGTTTGCGATATCATTTTTTGACAACTTCAGTCGCTGTAACGGCTGGATGGTTTTGGATTGATCGAAAAATGGGTGAAGGTATGCTTGTTTCACCTTACCCATTTAATGTGTTAAATCTTTAATGTATAAATCTATCGGTAGCTGCAAGAAAAGGAGATGATTGTGTGCTCATAGCAATGTTCGGTGCGGTGGAATTAGGTGTCATTTATGCCATCATGGCTTTAGGCGTATATTTGACCTTTCGAGTGTTGGATTTCCCTGATTTGACAGTGGATGGAAGTTTTGTAACAGGAGCCGCGGTTGCAGCTATTTTGATTATGAATGGAGTCTCTCCATTGTTGGCAACTGTTTTAGCAACGCTCGCGGGTTTTTTGGCAGGATGTATGACAGGCGTCTTGCATACGAAAGGTAAAATTAACCCTCTGTTGTCAGGAATATTGATGATGATTGCTTTATACTCCATTAATTTACGAATCATGGGTCAGCCTACGTTGTCACTATTAAATGAATCAACTGTTTTTACACAGTTGAGGTCTTTTTGGGACCGGACGGGCATTGATTCATTTTTAAATGGGATGTGGACATCGATTGGTCTTGATAAAGTACCAGGAACATGGTCGATTTTATTTGTTATGATTCTCGTCACTATGTTGATTAAATGGTTGACAGATTACTATTTACAAACAGAGGTCGGTCTAGCGTTGCGAGCGACAGGAGATAATCAGCGAATGATCAAGAGTTTCGCAGCAAACACGGATTCATTAATGATCATCGGTGTAGGAATTTCGAATGGATTAGTTGCTTTATCAGGCGCACTTATTGCACAACATGGTGGGTTTGCAGATGTCGGTATGGGAATTGGTTTAATTATTATCGGTCTTGCTTCGGTCATTATCGGGGAGGCGCTTTTTGGTACAAAAACAATTCGGAGGACGACACGAGCAGTAATCGGTGGGGCAATTATTTATCGAATCGTTGTCACGATGGCACTTCGAGTTGATTTTTTAGATGCAGGTGACATGAAGTTTATTACGGCACTGCTCGTAATTGCAGCGTTAGTTTCTCCAAAAGTACTGCAAGCACGTAGAGAAAAAAAGCGACGCTTAGCCAAACGTGCCGAGCTTGCAGCTCAGAAAAGCGAGGTAGACAACTATGCTAACTTTACGTGATCTATCAATCACTTTTAATGAAGGGACTCCGGATGAAAAGAAAGCTTTGCAACAAATCAATTTAGAGCTCGAGCGAGGGGAGTTTGTCACGGTCATCGGTAGCAATGGTGCAGGCAAATCAACATTGATGAACATCATTTCGGGATCTTTATTTCCAGATGTCGGGGATGTTTTAATCGACGGTAAGCAAGTTGTCCATTTGCCAGAATATAAACGAGCAACTTTAATCGGTCGAGTGTTTCAAGATCCGATGGCAGGTACAGCACCATCGATGACGATTGAGGAAAATTTAGCAATCGCCTATTCCCGTAATAAGAGAAGACGGTTAAGACGAGGCGTTACGAAAGCTCGCAAAGCCCTTTTTAGACATCATTTAGAAACGTTAAACCTTGGACTAGAAAATCGACTAACAGCTAAAGTAGGTTTACTGTCGGGCGGAGAGCGTCAAGCTTTATCATTGTTGATGGCGACCTTCACACAACCGAACATTTTATTGTTAGATGAACATACGGCCGCACTGGATCCATCACGAGCTGAGTTGATTACAAACCTAACTGAAAAAGTAGTTAGGGAGTCTGAATTAACAACGTTGATGGTTACTCATAATATGCAACAAGCTTTGGACTTAGGTACGAGATTAATCATGATGGATGCGGGGAAAATTATTTTTGATGTGAGTGGGGAAGAAAAAGAACGCTTAACGATTGAAGATTTGTTAGCGGAATTTCAGCGCGTTCGTGGTGCTCAATTTGAAAGTGACCGATCCATTTTAGGTTGACCTTTAGCGGAAGTCTAAAAGAACGTGATTTTACAACTGCCGTTCTCGACAACTCGCTCCAATGAGTATGAGAGCTAATGGTCCATGAGGAAAGGGGCAAGTGATGATGGGGGATAACGAGGTGAAATCACATCTATAAAAGAAAGTACAGGCACATTTGTATACCTGTACTTTTTTATAATGGTTGTTTATGTGTGTAATAGTTGATTGACTTCAGTTAAAACATCTTTAATGCTTTTGTCTTGAATGATATAGTCAGCGAAATCATCGAGTGGTGTATCATCACGGTTAACAATGACAAGTTGTGCTCGATTTTGCTTCGCCTGTAAGGGAAACATGTTGGCAGGGGTGACTGTTAAGGAAGAGCCGAGAACGATGAACAAATCTGCTGCAGATGTTTCTTTCTCTGCCTGCATGAATACGTCTTGCGGTAATCCTTCTCCGAATAATACAACGCCTGGGCGGATCGGTCCACCGCAGGAACAGTAAACGTCACCGTTTAGAAACGCTTCTCGGCTCTGCGGTTTGTCGCATTGATGACAATATAACGAACGAAACGTCCCGTGTAGTTCCATTACATTTTTACTATGAGCGTCATGATGAAATCCATCGACATTTTGTGTAATAATGCCATGGATCCAGCCGTTCTGCTCCCATTCACCTAAAATATAATGACCTTTGTGTGGTTGATACGCTTCAATATCTCGTAGACGATGTCGGTAGAAGTTAACAAATTCCTCTGTATTCGTTTCCAATGCTTCAATATTAGCGAGTTCATCGGGGTTAAACTTAGCCCATAATCCACCTTCCGCAGAACGGAAATCAGGCAAACCACTCTCTGTAGACATTCCTGCCCCGGTAAACACAATGGTATGTGACGATGAAGTGATTAGCTCAGCAAGTTTTTGTAACAATCTATGCATCCCCTTTCTCAATCATCAATTCATCCATCGACAGCCTATATGAATGTAAGTTGTCGAAGAGAAAGTCTCGATGTATAACATGGTTCATATCCATTGATGGTGCATCATCTTGTATATGGGTGAATATTGAACATATAGACTACATTATTCATAGTGTATCATAGATATTCGAGGTATAAACCGATTCGATAAAAAGAACAAAGACATGGTCATCCCTTTTTAGAAGGGGATGATCATGTCTTGTGTCGTATCCATCTTCAATATTAGAAATAAATGACTCCTATGTAGGAGCGACATACATAATTTTTTTACACAATCCCTTGATCAATCATGGCATTTGCCACTGTAGTAAATCCAGCAATATTTGCACCGGCGATCAAGTTTCCCGGTTGATTACACTCTTCGGCGGCATGCATACAATTGTTATAAATATTCGCCATGATGTTTTTCAACTGTGAATCTACCTCTGCAAAGGTCCATGACATATGAGCACTATTTTGTCCCATCTCTAAAGATGATACAGCGACTCCACCAGCATTTACAGCTTTGCCTGGGGCAAACAAAATGTCACTTTCCATAAATGTTGAAATCGCTTCGGTCGTTGAAGGCATATTTGCTCCTTCGATAATTGCTTTCACACCATTTTTAACAAGTGTCTTTGCACTTGTACCATCAATTTCATTTTGTGTCGCACATGGAATAGCAATATCGCACGGAATTGTCCAAATTTCTGAACAACCCTCAACATACTGTGCTTCAGGATGGATGGATGTGTAATCGCGAATTCGTCTTTGTTCAACTTCTTTCAGCTGTTTAACCGTATCTAAGTTAATGCCGTTTTCATCATAAATAAAGCCATTTGAATCACTGCATGCAATGACCGTAGCGCCTAGTTCAATTGCTTTTTCCATAGCATAAATCGAAACATTTCCTGAACCGGAAACAATGATCGAACAATCTTCGAGATTAAAGCTGTGGTCTTTGAGCATTTCTTCCAAAAAGTATATTGCACCGTATCCTGTTGCCTCTTTACGTCCTAAACTGCCACCGTAATTAAGACCTTTTCCTGTAATGACTCCCGCTTCAAATTGACCGCGGATTCTTTTGTATTGACCGAACAAATAACCAATTTCTCTTGCACCGACGCCGATATCACCTGCAGGTACATCTAGAGTAGGTCCAATATGTTTGGCAAGTTCTGTCATAAAGCTTTGGCAAAAGCGCATAATTTCTCCGTCCGATTTATTTTTTGGATCGAAATCAGAGCCACCTTTTCCACCACCAATAGGCTGCCCTGTAAGTGCGTTTTTAAACGTTTGTTGGAACCCTAAAAATTTAATAATACTTAGATTGACAGATGGGTGAAAACGCAAGCCCCCTTTATACGGTCCAATCGCACTATTAAATTGCACACGGTATCCACGATTCACTTGTATTTTTCCTTGGTCATCTACCCATGGGACTCGAAATATTATAGTTCGTTCCGGTTCGACGATACGTTCAAGAATATTGTGCTGAAGATAAGTTGGATTTTTCACAAGGACAGGTTTAATCGAGTTGAAAAAGCCTTGGACGGCTTGATGAAATTCTACTTCATGAGGATCTCTGTTCTGAATATTGGCAAGTACTTGGTCCAAATAAATTTGAACTTCTCTTTCTTGTTGGGAAATTGCTTTTTTGACGATACGCATACGCAATTTCACCTCCTTTAAATGAATACGTTTAACGTTTCACATGTATAGTATTTCATTTAACACTAATTTTATTTTACAATGTTTGATTCATCTAAGCAATATTAATATTAGATTTAATCAATGCCGATATGAGATGATTAGAGAAGGAGGGAGATAAAATGGAGCTACGTCAGATCAAATACTTTATCGAAGTAGCGAAGCGGGAACACATGACAGAAGCTGCGAATGCCTTGCATGTTGCGCAATCTGCAGTGAGTAGACAAATTTTTAATTTAGAAAAGGAACTTGGGGTTGACCTGTTTATTCGGGAAGGCCGAAATGTGAAACTGACCCCGATAGGCAAAGTGTTTTTAGAACATATGGAAAAAGCAGTTCATGTGATTGATCATGCGACTCGAGTGTTAGAGGAATATACGGATCCAGAACGAGGAATGATTCACATCGGGTTTACGAGTAGTCTCGCCTCATATATTTTACCGACGGCCATTTCTCAGTTTCGCGCTGAATACCCTCACGTTAAATTTCAATTGCACCACGGGTCTTCGAATGAGTTGGAGGATGCAGTGATTCAAGGAGCGATGAATATGGCTCTCGTTGGCCCTGTTCCGACAGAAGTGAAAAAACTAAAAGGCTCCATTCTTTTTACTGAAAATATTGTTGCTTTATTACCGAAGGACCATCCGATGAGCGAATTTCAGTCAATCCGCTTAAGAGATTTGCGAAATGAACCTTTTGTATTATTTCCAATGGGCTATGTGTTGAGAGAGATGATTATGACGATTTGTCAACAAATGGGTTTTACTCCTAAAGTAGCTTTTGAAGGTGAAGATGTAGATACGATTAAGGGATTAGTTTCAGCTGGTCTAGGCGTTTCGTTAATCCCTGAAAGCACACTGGTAGATAACATACCTCGTGGTACCGTCAAAGTCTCGGTTACGCAACCAGATGTAACGAGAACAGTCGGTGTCATCACCCCTGTAGAGCGTGAATTATTACCTACCGAAAAGTTGTTTTATAATTTTTTGTTGGAGTTCTTCAAACGGTTAGAACAGTTTCAAAGCTAGCCCGTTTTCTCGTAAATTACTGTCCAAAGGGCAGTCAGTCGTAGCCTCTTATAAAGAAGAAAAACAGATTAGAGGGTTGAAAACTGCCCATTGAGACAGCAAATATTTTCTACTATATGATGTGCTGATTTGTTTACAAAATATAGCTTGATACATGATATGCGCGTTATATGTCTGTAATGGTAACAAGTTATTTAATTCACATTTTTCAACGGTGAATATTTGTGGACACATACCGTCATCTCCGGAATCCATTTCATATCCGGATGAATGGATAAAATAGCTTGTTTATAGGCATCTAAACTGTCATATCCTTCTTCCTGGGCATCCTGCTCTGTCATGTCCCCCAACTTTTGTGTATAAATATCGTCCACCACAAATCGATGATCGTCTAGTATCATGACTTCACCTCGATCGGCATAACGACTATTTCGTCGACTCGCCGTCTTTTCGCCGTTTATGACTTTTTCAACATCCTTTGGAATCGTCACGAGACGATCAATCGTGCATGTTTTTTTAGGTAATGGCTGTTCATTTGGTTGTTTTTTCACGTAAAATCCCACCTTTTTATTTGCTTCAATCTATTATCTATGATTGACTATATTTTGTTAGTTGTAAAGTTTGTAGACAATAAATACGATTTCAGTATACGAATGATTGAGTGGTTGACGATTTCATTCGCTCGATAGCTCTCGGTGCTTCATGTATACTAAGCGACGGATTTTGATCAGTCGGAGATTGCATTCATTTATTTTCTATGATACGATTTGAATACAACATATTGTAATAGTTTTATATAAAAACACTATATATAGTACTTTGAGTGACGGTGACAACGTAAAGGTTTGTCTGAAA
>DATGTE010000038.1:0-8780 GCA_035301985.1 Bacillota bacterium | reverse complement strand
TTTCACCGTTGCATTCGCGATGAGTGTCGCTTGTTCTGGATCGGGATCTGTGACGGTGAGGGTGACGACTTGGGATGATTCTTCATTTGTCACTTCAATTTTCTCACTTAAGCTGTTTACACCGTACGGCAAATCCATCGTGTCCACAACTTCTTCTAAAATCGCTGGACTTTTTATGATGTCATTGTATGTATGGATTAGTTCTAAATTGGTTTGGATTTCATTGTATTGCGCATCGGGGTCTTTCTGTTCTTGGTTGACAATAAATTGCGAACTCGATTGGTACGTAGGTGTTAACACGAAGTAACTTATGATGGCAGCTAACAATGCAGCCCCAACAATGAGCCCGACAATGAGCAACCATCTTTTTTTTATAACCTCGAAGATTTCCTTCAGAGAGATTGTTTCTTCCATGAGGGTACCTCCATTTTTTTCTTCACTAGTATATTGTCTTCTTTTGCCGAAACGGTGCCGATTGTTCACCCGCTTCTCGCTAAAAAGATTGAATCGTTTCATCCGTAACTCGATCCGAACTCGATGAACAGGGACAATACAATCGAAATTATAACACCAATCGAACAAAATAAATAGTGACTTATGTGTAACTTTGGGACAAAACGGGTAATACGTAGAATAAGGACATTCGTGATTTGTTGTGATGGTGATTATTATGACAAAAGAATTACCTCTTGTAAACAAGAATTAAAAAAGACCTAGATTATATCAAAATTAATCTGCTTTTAAATAGTTATTTTAAACTATATGATTCTTTGTTATTTAACTTTTTAACACTTTACAAGGTCAATTTCACCATTTTTTTAGTCCGAACAACCTATAAACATTGGTAAATATTGCATATCTTTGTTAGTATAATAGACGACTTTATTACTAGTTTTATTTACTTTTTTATTCAATTACTAGGTATAGAGTCACTTCTATAGCCCTTTAACATAATAAAGAGATTGTGAACAAGCATACATAGTTCTTTTGTACTATTAAGGTATCAGTCGGGGCTTCTCAAACGCGGGAACGAAACAACAAGAAAGTCATCAAAACACAAGATGTATTGGTTAACAAAATCGTCCCCATTGTTCAATCGATCATGAAGCAGTCTTTTAATATTTTGATGATAAATGATGCGGGTTATTCCATGACGAATGGTCGGAGATGATTTGACCATACAGTTTGTTAACACGATTGTAAGGACCCTTGCTTACATGCTCCATGTTGAAAACTAAACATGGTCAGCTCGTTAATAAAGGACTCTCAACCCACGATTTATATCTTTTATGACAAATATCTTGATAGAATAGTCGTTTTATAGTATGTTATGCTACAATATATGGAAAATAGATTATTTTCAAATAATTGATTCCGTCTCTTTCTGATCAGTCCTATTATATGTACAGAAAGGTTCAGACTGTGCACATCATCGTTTACACGATGATTATAGTAAAAAAGCGCCCTATCTATTTCTGATAACGAGGTTGTGCAACTTCTTCTAATAGATTGCAAGAATTATCATATGGAAAGGAGATTATTCATTTGGCAAAAAAGAAAACAATTATGTCAGTAACTGCAGGTGCTGCGATTGCTTCATCACTGCTTGTAGGAGGGGAAGCTGAAGCCGCATCTTACAAGGTCAAACAAGGGGATACGTTGTGGGGGATTGCTAAAAAGTATCATACATCGGTCGCTAACTTGAAGTCTGTCAATAAGTTAACGAGTGATACGATTTATCCGAATCAAGTGTTGAAAACAAATGGCAAGAAAAGCTCGAGTTCATCCAATCAATCCAGCAAGTCATCGGGAAATACATACACCGTCAAGGCTGGAGATACATTAAGTGGTATTGCGTTTAAACATAACATTTCACTGTCCAATTTAATGAAGTGGAACAATTTAAATTCGACACTCATTTATCCGGGCAATGTGCTTGCTGTCAGCAAATCCGCGAGTGGAGGATCGAAGTCTAGTTCTTCGTCTGGAGGTTCATCATCAAGTCAGGTCTATGTCGTCAAGTCTGGAGATACATTGTCACACATCGCATCACGCCATAATGTATCTGTCGCAAATTTGAAGAAATGGAATCATTTAAACTCAGATTTAATCGTAATTGGTCAGAAGCTAAATGTGAAAGGGAAAAAAGGCAACACCTCCCGTTCATCATCGAGTAGCTCGAATCAATCCTCAGGTAAATCATCGACCTATACAGTTAAATCTGGTGACACGTTAAGCGGTATTGCATCGCGCTATAATGTCTCTGTTTCCAACTTGAAAAAGTGGAACAATTTGAACTCACATATGATTTACGTTGGACAAAAGTTAAGCGTAAAAGGAAAATCAAGTGGCGGAAAGACAAGCTCTGGTTCAAGTGGTAGCTCAAACAAATCAAAGAACAAAGGGAGCGGTAGCTACAACGTCGATTCACTCATCAGTTCGGCGAAAAGTCAGATGGGTACGAAATACGTATGGGGTGGCTCATCCCCAGGCGGATTCGACTGCAGTGGATTTATCTATTATGCATACAATCAAGCTGGAAAAGATATCGGTCGCTTATCGAGTGATGGCTACTTCAACCGTTCTTATTACGTGAATAATCCGAAAGTCGGCGACCTTGTCTTCTTTGAAGGAACGTATCGCTCAGGAATTTCTCATCTTGGCATCTACCTAGGGAACAATCAGTTTATTCATGCCGGTACATCGACAGGGGTTACGATCACAAGCTTGAGCAACCCATATTGGAAAAAACATTTCCACGGCTATAAACGTTTTTATTAAATAACATGATGAGGTAAATCATAGGGCAATCGAATTCGTACATTTATATATCACGATACGAAAGCGCCTAGTTGATGCTTTCGAAAATCAAAGAGCTGTATGCCGATTTTATGTGCATACAGCTCTTTTGACTTCGAAATGGACCAGCATATTCTCTTAGCGCTTGCGATTTGTTTTGAACATCGATAAATCAACAGCTTCGGCCATTGCTTTATATCCAGCATCATTCGGATGGAGATGATCTCCGGAGTCATAGTCTTCGTGTAAATAGAGCGGTTGATTCGGGTCGCGTAACACTTCATCAAAATCGATGACGCCGTCAAAGTAACCGCTCGTCCGAATCCATTCATTGACTTGTTGCCTCGTTCTTTCTCCTTCTTCCGTATAATAATTTCGAATCGTCGCTCCTTTAAAAGGAGTTAATGTACCAGCGAATATGGTTACGTCTTGTGCATGAACTTGATCGGCAATTTGCTTCATTCCGGCGATGATTTCATCAGCATCCAACGTATGAGGCTCGTGACCAATATCGTTCAATCCTTCCAACAGAATGACATGCGTTATACCCGACTGACGAAGCACATCCGCATTCAATCTGGCGAGTGCATTCGGACCATATACTGGAGAATCGCGCAAAATTTTATTACCAGAAATACCGGCATTTAAAACAGAATACCGATTGCCTTTTCCTTGTTGTTGAATGCGATCAGCTAAAAAGTCTGGCCAGCGGTGATTCGCGTTGACGGTTGAACTATGACCGTCGGTAATCGAATCACCGAGGATTGCAATGGCTCCTTTTGCAGATGGCTCAGCGTAAACATCGACAGCACTTATGTAAAACCACGCATCCATCTCTGTTGGAAAAGCATGACCATCTGTTTCACTTGTATAGTCTCCGGTATTCGATACATAGGATGTCTGGCGGGACAGCCGATGCCACGTAGCGGGCCCCGTTCTTTCGGGGAAATAGACACTCACTGCTAAGTCATCACCATAAGCTACAGGAAGATGAACGGGATCACTTAAGGCCTCGGCTCCAGGCGGAATCGTATGAGTTTCATTCCCATTGAAGTGCACTTCGTGTAATGTGTCCTCCTCAATCGCCGCCCCTGTTGTTGATTTGGCGACCGTTACTTTCCCAATCTTCAGTGGTTCAGTCCCGAATCGATTGGAAAACTTTAAACGGACCGCCTTCCCCTGCAAATGCGGATGAACAATGAGGCGAATCGTTTCGTCAGCAAATCCTTCCTGAGACGGTCCTTGTTCATAAGGCTGTTGCGGGCTCGCTGTCCAGGCACCAATCCATTGACCGGGTCCGAGTTTTGGTGCTGCCTGTGCATCACTTTGTACAACACTAATCACCGCTGTAGAAAAAATCATCGACGCAACGATGAAAAAAATCAGAGATATCCTTTTTACAATCCACTTCCTTTTTTTCATTACATCTCACACTCCTTAAATCATAAATGAACGACTACTCATCTGCTTGCACACAACCTTCACAATCATTACGTTCGACGGATCGTGACATACGTAATCGAACACTTCCGTACATGGTAGTCGTTGTTAAATGGATTCGAATCAATGTGTAACACGGTGAGTAAAACAACTTGTTGACGATTAAGGTGGTGATGAGTTGTCGATGATCGTTACGTAGTAATTTCAACCCATCGTCTCCGTTTAAAGCTCGGCATGACAACCATGGCTACTCCTACAACGACAAGTACACCCGTTACTGAAGTTTTTACTTTCATATCCTCTCAGCTCCCTTTCCCATGCCCTGTACACGCAGTATACAAAATATTGGAAAATTTTTAAATCATTGTAAATGAAACTTTACATTAATTATTTTTCACAATCTAGCATGCCCGAAAAAAATCGCTCATTTGTTCAGTTAGCTACTTCGGCTAAAGGGCGCTTAACAATCTCCACTTCGATTTAATAATTGTTGAATTTCCATGTACATCTTCCACTTATCCACCTTTTCTTCCCCCGTAACTTAAAATATTAATCAATTAATATTTTAACAGTGATTGAGGGTTATTTAGTAAAAATGTTCCTTTTTATTTAGCGGAAACTGTACACTTTAGTTTATCAGTTACACCATTATCGAATTCATATACACATACTTATTATAATTGAAGTTTTCGGCCGATAAATAATCTAATTTTTGTTATTTTTTCTCATTTAACATTTATATCCCCCTTAATTAAAGCAACGCTTTTCCTTTACACGAGATAAAACGACTTTAGCATAAAAGGGTTTGAAAAAATATCATAAGCAAGCGTATATTGACCTTCAGTCTCAACTTGAAGATTGTAACCTGCTTTTAATTGACAACTTTTCATAAATCTTTCATTCGAATAAAAGTCGCATCGTGGGCTGTTTTGGAATAGCTATTTCTCTCACCAAATATTTCCATATCCCTTTGATGCTTCTGTTTTCGTCTCATAAAATCTAAAAATCTTTTTAATGCTTGTTTTGGATATTTTCTCTTTGAACGAATTACTTTACACTTCCTTCCAACTTCACACTTTTCGATTGCTCTATCGTATTCGCTGACTTCTTCCTTTAACTTTTCCACAATTTGTTCTAGTTCTTCGACAGAAAGTTTGGACGAACTTTCCTGTTTGATTTCAGGAATAATTTCATAATCAAGAAGCTCATTATACATTTGATTTGATTTTTCAATCAATTTAGCACTATAATTTTCAATTGATTTTCTCCAAACAAAAGAAAACTTATTGGCGTTTGCTTCAATTTTTGTTCCATCAATAAAGATTGCTTCATCATCGATTAGCTTTTTTAAATCTTAATACATGTAATAATTCCCAATAAACCTATATTTGCAAACTTCTTTTCTCTCCATGGTCTCACCTTTCCATTCTTGGCCTGGTCGACTAGTATACTTGATTTTTCTTCTGAATAAATGATATTATTAGCGCACATGATAATATAAAAGCTCCCCTCTGTTTGTAGTTTTGTGCGGTAACTCTAACAGAGGGGCTTTTTGTTTTCAAACATTTCCAAAGGGGAGAATAACAACAAACCCCTTCAAATAAACATTTGTTATTTAAAAATAAAAAAATTATTGTTTCTATAATCAAGATAAGAAAAAACACGTTCAAAATCACAAAAAAGAAGCGCATTTTGACATATTCACGCTCCTTTTATGTTAATCTTAAATTACCGATCAAAGTAATTTTAAGATTAACGATAAGATGGCAATTGACCAAATAACGTCAGGTCATCTTATTGTATTTTTATTTTCCTCTAAACTACTTTACTTCACTCCTTGCACACATTTGACCAAAACAAAATTCAAACACCATTCATTATTTATTACACATTATTAATTCAATACCAAAGGGCGCACTGATACACCCCTAGAAACGAATTTCATGAATTATCACGAGTTAAAAACGAGTGCCCATCTATATGCAGTGGTTTTACTTCATAAAATAACTTCGTAAAGAGATGAATTTCCTGCGAGGGCTACCTGCGAGGGCTAATCAAACAAAAATAAAATCAAGCTCATAATCCACTCCGTTTTTGGTGGGTTGAACGTGGGTTCACATACAAAAGAGACAAAAGTCGTGGGCTCAAAGTGGGATGTAGGCTGAAATTATGTACCCATCAAAACACTAGGCACCGCCTAGTTCCCCATGTATTTTGGGGACACGTTTCCCTTATGCTCTTAATTTTTTTCGATGTATAACACTAAAATAAAAACTGATAATAGGTACTTCTTAGTATATCAAGCACATCGCACATTGTTTGAATCGGATAGTTATCTTTTTGTTGATCAATAAAATTAGTTACTACAGTAGCATTTATTTTTTTTGCGAATATGGCCATAGCCTTTTTTAAGATTTCAAGCTCTTGTTTTAGTTTTAGATTTTCTTTTTGGATTTCAGCAACTTCTTTAGATGTAAGAGATTCCTCATCAGATTCATCAACTGGGGTGAAATCCTTAATCCATTTATAAATCGTTACTTCAGATACGCCATATTCGCTACTTAAATCTCTGACTGATTGACCAGAGTGGTATCATTCAACAACCATTTTACGAAAGTCATCATTATACCGCTTACCATTTTCTTATCTTTCATTGGACACATCCTCCTAAATTTGATTGTAATGACTTAACTAAGATGTGTCCATGAAATTAGGGTAGCATCACTGCGTGGATAAATTCACACAGTTTTTTATTTCAATTTTTACTTTTTTTAAACGTAAATAAGGCGCTTATTATAGTTATAATTATAAAAAATATAGATAAATAGAAAATTATAGAGTCACCAGACATATTGAATTCATCTATGATTATTCCTTGTTGAAATAATAAAACTAAACCAATTACAGTAAGGATAATTGAATTTAAAAAAACATAAATATTTATTTTTAATTTTTTATTTAGAATTATTAAGTATAATAAATTAAATATTAAAAGTAAAGTTATTAAGTAATAAATGGGTCTTAAATAATTAAATGTTTCCATTATTTTCACTCCCTTTTCATTTTAAGTAAGTCCACAATTCTGTGTAAAATTGAATATATCTTCTACTTGAACCAATCCATTCCTCATGGATATCCATCAAAACAGCTCCTATTAATCGAGTAGCTGAATCTGTATTTGGAAAGATGCGAACAACTTTTTCACGTCTTCGTATTTCTTGATTTAAACGCTCGATGACATTTGTGCTTTTTAACCTTGAATGTCCTTTCGCTACAACAGCGTATTGAAAGGCATCTTCGAAGCCTTCATCAAGAATTTGACAGGATTTTTCATATCGTTTTTGACTAAGCGAATTGATCTATGAGTTCATTTTTAGCTGTACGGGCTAGTTCAATGTCAGTAAAGCGGAAAAATAGACTTTATAGCTTCTCTAAACGCCTTAGAATCTCTTTTGGGCACGTGAGTAAGTACATTGCGCATAAAATGAACTTGGCATCTTTGCCATGAAACGCCCGTGAAAGATTGACGAATAGCAGACACTAGCCCTGTATGCGAATCGGAAATAACTAGCTTTGTTCCATGGAGTCCACGCTTATTCAGATATTTAAAGAAGTTAGCCCATGTTGACTCACTTTCACCATCTTGGATCATGAGACAAATAATTTCTCGATTTCCACTCTCGCTGATTCCGATGGCAACATGGCATCTTTTAGAGACGACTCTACGGTCTTCTCTGACTTTGATATAAAGTACATCTGTCACGATGTAAGGAAACTTCGTTTCCGAAAGGGAACGATTTCGCCATTCTCTTACCATTGAATCAAGTTCGGCAGTTAATTGAGAAACAAATGACTTAGAAATAGATGTGCTTCTATGTTAGAAATGTACGTATCAGGTGTATCCACACGAAAAGTATCTAATGAGTTGAAAAGCTTTACAGAGCTTTTTCATTTCGCTGATACCGTCACGTGTTCTAGGAACTTTTAATTCTAACGTCTCAATGCGTTTAGTCCATTTTCTCTCATAGTAGCTGTTCCTTTGACCTGTACGGTTATCCAAACGTTCATATTCATTCGCTCGAATGTGTTGTGTTCTTTGATTTTCCATGAATTGATTAAAAATAATGGTTGACATTTTCTTAGAAATGTCGTCTTTCACAGATTGATGAATTAGATTTTATATTTCTGATGTTTTCAATGTAAAATGTAGGTGGGTCATCTTGATCTGCCTCCTGGTAAAGTTTTTAGTGGGTTAAAAACATTGTACCGTAAAGGCGATCAGATGGCCTATTCTTTTTACACAATTATATGGACTCTTTCTTTATATCATTTTATTATTGTTAATTTTAAATTATATCACAAAATTAAGTTGATAATTTCTTTACTAGATGATGATATAATGAGGGTGGGACAAAACTCAGCCATTAAAAAAATGAAGCTCGAATTTGAGCTTCATTTTTTTATTTTAAGTAAACAAAAAGAGCACCTTTTGGTAAAATTAAAGTAACGACTCAATAACCTTACGGAGGTGCTCTTTATGT
>DATGTE010000037.1:0-36099 GCA_035301985.1 Bacillota bacterium | reverse complement strand
CACAGTTCATTAGGTTCCACATCAACAGCAGGTAAAATTCAAAATGAAATTAATAAAGCGGTTGTTAGTAAAACAGGTTGGAGAAACCGCGGTAAAAAGAAAGCGAACTTTGCAGTATTACGACAATCAAATATGCCAGCTGTTTTAACAGAAAATGGCTTTATTGATACTAAGAGCGATGCCGATAAACTCAAGTCAAACTCATTTCTCAACAAAATTGCCGATGGCCATGTGAAGGGAATCGCACGATACTTTGGTTTGAAAAAGAAAAGTGGTGGCGGATCCAATGGAGGATCCAAGAAGGTTCACGTAGTGAAGAAAGGAGATACTCTTTGGAGCATTGCTCAGCAGTACGGCACGACTGTTTCTAAACTTAAAGAGTTGAATCCTGGTATTGATCCTGATCGTTTACAAATTGGACAAGAGATTGTAGTGAGTGGATCCACCACAAAGTATCACACAGTACAAAAAGGAGATACATTGTGGGGGATTGCTCAGAAGTACAATACGACTGTAACGAAATTAAAGCAGTTAAACCCTGGCATTGATCCGAATCGACTGCAGATTGGACAGAAGGTCAGAGTGAAGTAGGGTGGTAAAAAAGAGGGCTGAGTTGCCCTCTTATTGTTACAAATTTATGAAATGGTTGCGAAAATTGTAATAATGCAAAGGGAAAAAGTCCCCTTTTGTAGAAAAAGATAATAGAAAATAAAGGGGGATTAAAATGGCTAAAACAGTGAGATATTATAATATAGCCATATTCAAAAATGATATTAAAACTGATTTGTCCTTATTGAAATTTTTAAATATCGTAGGGACACTAAGCTGGAAGGAGAGACTAAGGAAAATAGATGAACATCCAACAGCAATACATACTATGGATTTCTATGATAAAACTCCTAACTTTAGAATTATTCCTTTTGTTAAATATAGACAGAACTACAAACCATATATCGGCCACATTGAAAGTCCACAAGATTTGGAAGAAATAAAAGACGATATTGTCGAAATGGTCACTATGTTATATGACGACAACAAAAATACGATAGCATTGGAGTCAACTATGCACGGCCTACGTGTACGTGGGGTGGAGAGATATTTAGAATCCTTTTTGCCACAATCAGATGAAGTTAGGTATCGCATTAAATTGGAACCAATAATGTCGTTTAAAGGTATCAAAGATATAAAAATGTCTTCAGAAGTGAAAATGATTGAATTAGATTTATTAGTAGATGAGTATACACAATCATTATTTAAGAAAAGTGTTTCTGACGAGACAGATGCTCCTGAGATATTTATCATGGATACTTTAAGAAGCTTAAAAAAGTCTAAAGATTATTTAGATGCAAATAAGCTACGAATAGAGTTTGGCGCCGGACAAGGCAAGAATAAAACGATGGAACTAGGTACTGTTATTCATGTATTGGAACTGCTAAAATTAAATAAAGAACACATCTCAAAACTAAAGGTTAGGTATAGAGATATTAAAAGTGATAAATTAGAAACTGTCGATTTAAAAAATGATGGCGGGCCTTTAGTTGATACAATTTTAGAGTATGAATCTACAGCATATCCAGGTTGGGAATATGTTGGTGCAGAGATCCTAAAAAGTTATTTGCAATTCAATAGTGTAATTAGTGAATCTTATCGTAGATTTTCTCAAGACATGATTCATATAAATAGATATGAAGCGAATTTATTATTCGAAGATCAACTGGTAATCACTCCACTAGTCGAACATCGGGTTGAATTGAATTAAATCAGTAAAGAAGAAAGAAGGGGAGCAATGGAATTGTTTAATAAATTCACTGAAAAGATAATTGTGTTCTTTATTAAATTTTTCGAAAAATGGCTACCCCAAACTTCATTATTTATTATTATAATTAGTTTTCTTATTTTTATCATAAATCAATTTTTGTCTATAGAAAATCAGTTGTTTTATTTTCAGATAGTGGAACAGGTATTGCAAAGGAACTTATTAAATCAAAATAAATCAAGTCTACTTATTAATATATCTGTTGTTTTGATTGGCTTTCATATTACAGTTATGTCTGTTCTAGGTACAAGCTATTCAAAATCTGTAATTAAATTGTCTAAAGAAAATTTAACTAAAAAATTTATACGATATGTTTCTTTTTCTCTTTTTTATTCATTTGTATTTTTATTAATGACCATTTTTCATGACAATTTAAATTATTTTGGCCTTCCAATGCTTCATTTTTCTTTTTTTATTGCAGTAATAGCTAACTCTGTTAGGTTTTCAATTATAACAATGCAAATATTCCAAAAGAATATTGAGTTAGCTGCAGAATACTCGGAAGAAAAACAGCAAAGAGATCAAGAATTTCTAATTCTCATTAAAGACATAGAAAAGCATTTATATAATAAAAGCCAATACAATACTCATAAACTAATTGAATTAAAGGAAAAAATAGAGGAAAATAAAAAAAGAGAATCCAAGAGAAATCCATAAAATCTCTATTATAGTAGGACCTATATGAGAATTAATTTATAATATATACAATCACTTCTCTTCAAGCACCTTAGCAGGTGCTCTTTTTTTGTTTTTAGAAATCATTCCCACTTGAAAACGTAACATTCGTTCCGAACAATAAAAATAGCAAGGAGGGAACGAATGTGCGTAAAGAGTTGTTGAAATGTTATATGTCTCATGATGGCACATTTATGAAATGACGCGTTAAAGTTGAGTAAAAGCACTGTGTGATGTGATCGCTTATTAGGCGTCTTTCCTTCTTTTCATTATTTATATTAACATAAAAAATCCCCCTCCTTGCGAGGGGGTGACTATGTAGATCTTGGTGTAGGGAGGACTAACACTTTATTAGCATGTGCACATAAGGGTTAAAATATACAGCTAATATTTAATTTTTCGTGCCGACATTTTGCCGGCACATTTTTTGTTCCCTATTGTTTCATGATATGCGTTGATAGGTTGAATACGTTGTTAAATCAATGTTTTGATAGTCTAACATCTCATGATGTTTCTTAATTTTCCTCCATGGTAAGGAAGAGGCCAGCGGTTCAAATCCGCTTGGAAGCTTTCTTCAAAACATTGATGTATAGCGGTTTCTAGACAATTAATAGAAATCGCTATTTTTTTATTTAGTTATTTTGCCGACAGATTCAGAAAAGAAGGAAAAAGGATTGAATTCAGTTGATTAACGTAATGAGTGGAAACAATATAAATATGGACGAACATCATGGGTGAAGTGCTAAGTGATTTGTTATCTAATGAGTACATAACACCACAAGTACACACATATTTTGAACAAAAATTATTGATAGGAAATAGTAGATCTACGCTAATATTTTGGATAAGTTTTTATTGATTCATCTACTGCTATTTAGTGCAAAATACAACCGCAACAGAAGAAGAAAGAAAAATGAAACTATTCTTCTTAGTGATAAATAAAAAGTATTGCAATTTCACCTTGTTTGGAATTATGACAGGGTATGATTCTGATTCTGAAGCTAAAGATGTTGATGTCGAAGAAAAAGTTCTAAGGAGAGAAGCTCTCGTAAGTGCTTGAAGACTCTATTGATAAAATTGGCGAAATTTTCTTTGTTTTGTATGTCTCTATGTGATAGGATTAAAGAAAGAATTAATTTAAGAAAAATTCGAATATTAATTCAAGATGCTATTTTTCAAAAGAGGGACTGAGGACGGATACCTCAAAGTAAAGAAGAAAAATATCATTGGCACATTCCGAAATCTTTACTGGAAAAATATTGAAAAAGGCGCATTGTACTAGTTAGTACAACGGAGGTAATAAAAACTGAAAAGGGGCATAAGAGCAATAACTATCGATTAATATGTAAATCTCAGTAGGTAATTTTTTAAGGAGGTATTATACATGAATAAGCGAATTGAATTTGCATTGTCTGTTATATTTTTTTGGGTTCAGGGTCACTTGTCCGTCGATAACAGATTTGTAAAAGTGACAACAGCGAATACTATTTTAGGCCTTTTTCCAGCCGGTAAAGATTCACAAACAATACCTTTGAAAAACATTAGTTCTACAAAGTTATCAAGTAAATATAAGATATTGCCAATGTTTCTTGGGTTAATCATTCTGTTGACGACTCTTCCCACATTAGGAAGATCATTTGGGTCATTGATCTTTTTCCTTATCGGTGGTGTACTCTTTTGCAGTGGTATTTTAACAACATTAATTATACAGAGGTCTGGTAATGATTATTATATTTCAGTTCCTTTTTTTGAAAAGAATAAATTAGTTCAGGCACAAAACGCGATTGAGGAAGCAATGGCAGAAGATGTTGATAAAACTGATTTAAATCAGTTTTTTGATAAAAAAACCGAAGCATAAAATAAGACTGGAACAGACCTAGATTCCAATAACAAAAGGAGGATTGAGGCATCAAATATGGTTAACTCAATCCTCTTTCTATTATTGGAAATGTCTTAGTCTCTTGGAAATCTTTCTTGGCTAGTTATATTCTATTCATCCTTCGTTGGCACTACTTTTATTTATAAAATTACATCAGGAGTTTCAGGCATAATTTGCCCACCATCTATTACAAGGGATTGACCAGTAATATATTTAGCTTCTTCTGATGCAAAGAAGCAAACTGCTACACCAATATCTTCTGGTTCTCCTAATCTTTTCATTGGAACAGCTTCGGCACCTTTTTCACTTAGAACTCCTAATTGTTTTTTCAAACCTTCTGTAGCAATCATTCCTGGTTGAATCGAATTAACCGTTACCCCATATTTAGCATATTCTAAGGCTGCACTTCTCATAAAACCAAGAATGCCAGCTTTTGTCGCACCATAAATCGAACCTCCAGGATATCCAGTGATATCACCTGTGATCGATGATGTAAGGATAACACGGCCGTAATTTTGTTTTTTCATAGCTGTTAATACTGGTTTTACAACGAAGAATACCCCTTTTAAGTTAATGTTTTGAATCTTATCCCAATCGTCTTCTGTCATGTCTTCAATGAACACTTCTGGATAAATTCCTGCATTGGCAGCTAAAATATCAATTCTGTCATGTTTAGCTAAAATATCTTGAACAACTTGTTCAGCATTATCTTTATCGGTGACGTCCAACTTATGAAACTCACCACCGACTTCTTTAGCAGTTTCTTCACCCGCTTCTTTATCGACATCACAGACCATAACTTTAGCTCCCGCTTTTGCTAAAGTTTTTACGATTCCTTGTCCAATCCCATTTGCTCCACCAGTGACTAAGGCAACTTTTCCTGTTAAATCAAACATTATATCTTCTCCTTCTTGTAAGATTTTGTCTAGATTTTATCATTGATTTGATTGAAATCTCTATTTTGAGCAACAACTGTTCAATAATATGGTTGATTGTTGAATATAATGGTTGCAGGCTTATATTTGTTATCCCGTTGTTTAGTAAAAAACCAATGTAGAGCGATAAGAAATAGAAAGTAAATTTTCAGCCTTCCAAAATCTCTTTACTGTTTTAGATGGAAGACAGTGGAGGTTGAAAGAAATTGCTTGCAATGTCTTATATTCATTGTATCAAATATATATGGATTTAAAAATTAATGTTCATTAATAATATAGCGAATGCCTTAGGAATGAATTGGCGAACAGTCAAAAAATGTGTTACTGGAGACCTTAAGAAAAGTGGAGGGGTGTATAAAGATAGTAGGGAAAAATCGTTTTGAATGGTAGAGGAGGATAAAAGGTTATAAATAAACGAACGAAGACAACATTCTTTTAAAATGAACAAACTGGCCTGCAAGCTAATTTAAAACCTAGATTTCATGCAGTTCTATTTTTATGATGTAGTCGAAAACAATTCATTTTCAATTTGTACTCCAGCCTTTTGAAGTGTAGTATACATAAAAAGCAATCGACAAGCTTCCATTAGATTAGTACGTTATATTTGTAGAATACACTTCAAGAATGATGTATGATGAATGATTATGGGAAATATTGTGCATACATGCTTCTGTAAGAAAGGAACCAAGTGATGGATACGAAAAAGTCAGTGCAGTGGCGGGATTTTTTACATTTAATTAAAGAAACGAAACCATCGAAGTGGATGATGGCGATTGCTCTTTTGTTAAGCGTTGCGACAACGGTCGTCGGGTTGATCATTCCGCTCGTTACGAAAAATTTAGTCGATCACTTTTCAGTCGAAATGATTGAAACATCTACAGTGATGTTATTGCTTGCGGCATTTATTGTTCAAGCCGTTTCAAGTGGTGTGTCGATTTATTTATTAAATCATGTCGGACAACGGGTTGTTGCGAGTTTACGGGAAAGATTGTGGAAGAAGTTTTTGCAGTTACCGATTCCCTTTTATGATCGAAATCGGACAGGGGAAATGATCAGTCGCATGACGAATGACACCGCTATTGTGAAAAATTTAATTACCGATCATTTAACGAGTTTGTTTACCGGGATCATTTCGATTGTTGGCTCGGTCATTATATTAGTCATTCTCGATTGGCAGATGACCGTGATGATGCTAATTGCTGTCCCATTGATGCTTGCTCTTTTGTTTCCGTTAGGACGTCAGATGCATCGTATATCAAAAGGATTACAAGATGAAACAGCTTCCTTTACGGCGGTGATTAATCAAGTGCTTGCGGAAATCCGTCTCGTAAAAGCGTCAAATGCAGAGTCATTGGAATACGAACGCGGAAGAAAAGGAATATCGTCTTTATTTACGTACGGTGTTCGTGAAGGTAAAGTGCGTGCGTTAATTAGTCCGCTCGTCTCTCTTGTTCTCATGCTCGTTCTCGTTGTCATCATCGGTTACGGTGGGATGCGTGTTTCTTCTGGAAGTTTGTCGGCAGGAGAGCTGGTTGCGTTTATTTTATATTTATTTCAAATTATGATGCCGATGATTCAATTTACAACCTTTTTTACGCAGTTGCAAAAGGCAAAAGGGGCGACGGAACGAATAATTGTCACGCTAAGTGAGGAAGAAGAGGATCTCCATGTCGGTAACGAACTCAAACAACCGTTTCAAGACATTTCTTTTCAAAACGTGTCGTTTGCTTATAAAGCGGGTTGGCCTGTGTTACATGGGGTCACTTTTACTGCTCCTCCTGGGGAAATAACAGCGATTGTCGGTCCAAGTGGTGGTGGGAAAACGACCTTATTCTCCTTACTGGAACGGTATTATACGCCTACGGAAGGAAAGATTATGCTCGGTTCTGATGATATTGAATCGTTTTCATTACATTCTTGGCGGCAACAGATTGGCTATGTGCCTCAAGATAGTCCCATGATTGCTGGAACGATTCGCGAAAATATCATCTATGGATTAGATCGAAAGGTTAGTGAAAAAGAATTACATCACGTTGCCAAAATGGCTTTTGCCGATCAATTTATTCATGAATTTCCAGAAGCGTATGACACAGAAGTCGGCGAACGAGGGATCAAATTATCCGGCGGACAACGGCAGCGGATTGGTATTGCTCGAGCGTTATTAAGAGACCCGAACATATTGATGCTCGATGAAGCGACATCGAGTCTCGATACAAAATCAGAAATGATGGTGCAGAAAGCGCTAAAAAATTTGATGCGTGGCCGAACGACACTCGTTATCGCGCATCGCTTATCAACGGTTGTCGAAGCGGATCAAATTATTTTTATTGAACGAGGCGAAGTGACCGGTAAAGGAACACATGAACAGCTATTCGAACAACATCCATTGTATCGTGAGTTTGCTACACAACAGTTGCTCATTGAAGTGGATGTAGACCAGGGAGATTGATTCCCGTTCATAAGAAAAAGACGTTTACTACTGAAATGTGAGTAAACGTCTTCTAACTAGACGTCGTGCAAATGATAAGCTTTGTGCGAGGTGATTAGACACCCATAATATGATAACCAGAATCGACGTGTAATACTTCGCCTGTAACTCCTCGAGATAGATCACTCATAAAAAATAACGTCGCATCTCCGACTTGATCTTGATCAACGTTTCGTCGTAGGGGCGCTTTTTCTTCAATCGTCTTATTAATGTCATTAAAGCCGGAGACGCCTTTTGCAGAAAGCGTACGAATCGGCCCAGCGGATATGGCATTGACGCGAATTCCGTACTTGCCTACATCTTCAGCTAAATAACGGACGCTAGCTTCTAGGGAAGATTTAGCGACTCCCATGATGTTATAATTTTTGACGACTCGCTCGGAGCCGAGATAGGTTTGGGTAATGATCGATCCACCCTCTGTCATCAATGGTTTAGCGGCTCTCGTTACGGCGACGAGTGAATAGGCACTGATTTCGTGAGCGAGTAAAAACCCTTCTCTCGATGTGTCGGCATATTCTCCTTTAAGCTCGTCCCGATTGGCAAAAGCAACGGAGTGGACGACGCCGTGAATGACTCCGACTTTTTCTTTAATTTCATCAAAAGCTTTTTCAATGCTTTCATCACTTGCAACATCGCATGATACGGTTAAGGTTGCTTCCATATTATATTGATCGAGAAGCTTCATCAGTTTTTTATGTGAACGTTCCTGGCGATTTGTAAAAATTAAATTCGCCCCAGCTTTATGTAATGATTTCGTAATCCCCCATGCGATGCTGCGTTCATTTGCCACTCCCATAATGACAATGTTTTTATCGGTTAATAAATTTGCCATCTGTGCACCTCCAAAAGAATCATTCATACCCATTATAACCTAATTTCTCTCATTAAAGAAATAACGTTGTAAATAGCTTTTTTACGATAGGATGTTAACGATCTTCACATGTCGAATCATTGAAAATATATTTACTTTGTATTATTGTTCAAATTGTGCTATATTTCTTTTAAATATTTAAAATTGTTTGTCTTTTCGGAATCCATTTTTAATAGTAACGTGCTTCTCAGACCAATCCATGATTTTAAGAGTCATATGATGTTTGGACAATAATAAATTAAAAGTGAAGGGGGCGGTTGAATCATGTCTGAGGCTCTTTTAGAGTTGAAGGAGTTGTGCACCCATTTTTTCACAGATGGTGGTGAAATTCCGGCGGTCGACCGAGTAAGTTTTACGGTACATAAAGGAGAAGCCGTAGGAGTTGTTGGCGAATCAGGTTGTGGAAAAAGTGTTACATCATTATCGATTATGCAACTTGTACCGAGTCCTCCAGGTAAAATTGTTCATGGGAATATTTATTTCAAAGGGAAAGATCTCGTTTCATACTCCGATAAACAAATGAGAAGAATTCGCGGCAATGACATTGCGATGATTTTCCAAGAGCCAATGACTTCGCTTAACCCTCTGTTTACAATTGGGAATCAGATGGTAGAAGCGATTCGAATGCATGAACGAAAAAAGAAAAGACAACAAGCGAGACATGAAGCGATTGAGATGCTGGAGCTCGTCGGCCTTCCAAGAGCCGCTGATTTATTTAATGCGTATCCACATCAATTGTCAGGTGGGATGCGGCAGCGGGTTATGATTGCGATGGCGATGTCTTCTCAGCCCGATTTATTAATCGCTGATGAGCCGACGACAGCCCTCGATGTGACGATTCAGGCCCAAGTATTACAGCTTATGAAAAAGTTGCACACTGAAGAAAATACATCTCTTTTGCTCATCACGCATGATTTAGGCGTCGTTAGTGAATTATGTGACCGAGTCGTCGTTATGTATGCTGGCCAAGTTGTGGAACAAGGAACGACACGAGAAATTTTAAAAGACCCTCAACATCCGTATACACGTGGATTAATTCGTTCTTTACCGAAGCTAACGGGAAACAAGCAAAAGCTATATTCGATTCCTGGTACTGTCCCAAAAATAACGACAGGGATGGTTGGGTGTCGTTTTGCACCGAGATGTGAGTTAGCTTTTGACCGTTGCACTCAAGCAGATCCTCCACTCTTTACAATAGAAGGTGGGCGACTGAGCCGGTGCTTTTTACACGATATAAAGGGAGGAGAGGTTGGAGATGGCCAAGCCGCTGTTAAAAGTTCAGCAGTTAAAAAAATACTTTGATGTGAAGGGGGGTATTTTGCATCGCAAAGTCGGTGAAATCAAAGCCGTTGATGACATCTCTTTTACCGTAAAGGAAGGTGAAATCCTAGGTATCGTCGGTGAGTCCGGCTGTGGGAAATCAACAATGGGAAAAGTGCTCTTACGATTGATTGAACCAACAGCAGGTGTTGTCAAGTTTCAAGGCCAAGACATATTTCAACTCAACGAGGAAGAGATGCGCACATTAAGACGTAACATGCAAATCATCTTTCAAGATCCATATGCTTCGTTAAATCCACGACATACAATTGAAAAAATAATTCGTGAGCCATTGCTCGTTCACGGTATGGATCATGATGATCAACGGAAGGAACGCATCAAAGAATTGTTAGAAATCGTTGGCCTAAGCCCTCATCATGCTTCTCGATATCCTCATCAATTCAGTGGAGGCCAACGACAGCGAATTGGCATTGCCAGGGCCCTCGCTAATCACCCGAAACTAATCATCTGTGATGAACCTGTATCCGCTCTAGACGTTTCTGTTCAGTCACAAATTTTAAATTTGCTAGAAGATCTTCGAGATGAATTTCAACTCACGTATATTTTTATTGCCCATGATCTTAGTGTTGTGAAACATATTAGTGATCGGGTAGGTGTGATGTACCTCGGCAAAATCGTTGAACTAGCTCATAAAGATCAACTTTATGAACAGCCGAAACATCCCTATACGGAAGCCCTTTTGTCATCTGTACCGATACCGGATCCTGATGTTGAACGGGAAACAATCATTCTAGAAGGCGATTTGCCAAGCCCAGCCACTCCTCCTCGTGGTTGTGCATTTCATACGCGATGTCCAACAGCAATGAACATTTGCCAAGAAGTAAGACCGGAATTTAAAGAAAGGGAAGAGGGTCATTTTGTGGCTTGTCACTTACACGATTAAACCTGAATATGACAGAATATTTCCCCTTAACTGAAATATGATGTTAAAAAATAGGGAGGTTCATTCAATGAGGCTTACGTTTTCGCTTTATTATAGTTTTTTAATCTTGATGATTGGGGCACTTGTCGCTTGTGGTGGTGACAAAGAGGCTGATGGAGATGCTACAAATGATGAAGGGAATCGTGACGGTCAAGTATTAGTGTATGCGCGTGGCGGTGATTCGGAGAGTTTAGACCCAGGAAGTACAACAGACGGCGAGTCGTCACGGGTCACGCGACAGGTTTTAGAAGGGTTGCTCGACTTTGAACCGGAAACATTTGATATCCAACCGGGGTTGGCACACGATTGGGATGTTTCTGATGATGGATTAACGTATACATTTTACCTTGAAGAAGGGGTTACATTCCATGACGGGACAGAATTTAATGCTGACGCAGTTAAGGTAAATTTTGAGCGTTGGGCCGATCCGGATCATGAATATGCATTTACCGATGATGGATATGTATATTCTATGTATGGAACGATGTTTGGAGGTTTTGTAGATGATGACAGTCATGTTATCAAAGAAATAAATGTGATCAATGACTATGAAATTGAGTTTGTTTTAAAGCGCCCATTAGGATTCTTTTTGCAAAACTTAGGGATGACGTATTTTGCGATCACTTCTCCGGCCGCTTTAGAGGAATACGGAGCAGAAATTAATGAACATCCGGTCGGTACAGGCCCATTTAAGTTCGTTAGTTGGAGTAAGGACGACAAAATTGTATTAGAAAAATTTACTGATTATCGTAAAGAAGGTTTGCCAAAATTAGATGAAGTGATTTTTGAAGTTATTCCTGATAACGCTGCTCGCTTAATTGCCCTGCGTTCAGGAGAGATTGATATTATGGATGGATTAAATCCAGACGACGCAGTGAGCGTGGAGGAGGATGAACAATTATCACTGTATACACGTGCGGAAAATAACATCGGTTATTTAGGCTTTAATGTGCAAAAAGAACCGTTAGATAACAAGGAACTTCGCCATGCGATCAATCATGCGATTGATCGGGAAGCGATATCGGAAGCGCTTTATGCTGGGTATGCGAAACCTGCTGTCAATCCGCTTCCACCGGGATATCTCGGCTACAACGATGAAGTTGAACCTTATGACTATGACGTGGATCTAGCTAAGGAGTTATTACGTGAGGCGGGTTATGCCGATGGTTTAGAAATTGAATTGTGGACGATGCCTGTTGCGCGGCCGTATATGCCTGATCCTGAGACGGTTTCTGAAATCGTGCAAAATAACTTAGCTGAAATTGGCATCGATGTAAAAATTGTTCGCGAAGAATGGGCCCCGTATTTAGAGAAAACAGCTGAAGGTGAACATCAATTATATATGCTCGGTTGGTCAGGTACGAATGGGGATCCGGATTATTTTTTAAGTAGCTTATTGCATGGAAGTAATATCGGAACGAGTAATCGAGAGTTTTATGAGAATTCGGAAGTTGATAAGTTGTTGGAGCAAGCAAAGGTATCTATTGATCAAGATGAACGTGCAGACTTTTATAAGCAGGCGCAGGAATTAATTGTTGAAGATTCACCGATGGTACCACTTGTACACTCCACTCCTGTTTTAGCATCGACGATGCATGTTAAAAATTACGTACCCCATCCATCGACAAGCGAATCTTTAGAAGAAGTAGAAATCGAATAAATGATCGGAATGGGTAGTCGTATGTGAGAATTACAGTAGCTGTCCAATCGGAGCCCAAGCTCGACTACATGCTACTACCCATAAGTTGAAAAATCCCAACTTTTCACGCCTTAGTTGGGTAAAAAGGGGTGAGTGATTTGTTTGCCTATACAATGCGGCGGATACTCATGCTTATTCCCGTACTAATCGGCATGACCATGATTACGTTTTCCATTGTCCATCTCATACCGGGAAATCCAGCTCAGGTCATTTTAGGAGAAACAGCTTCACAGACGGCAATTGAAAGTTTGGAAGAAAGTATGGGGCTCAACAAGCCATATATCACTCAATATGGAATGTATATCATGGATTTGCTTCAAGGAGATTTAGGAACATCTCTACGTTCAAAAGCTGATATTGCCACTGAAATTTGGCCGTACATAGCGGCAACTTTTGAGTTGACTTTTTTTGCGATGCTATTTGCTGTTGTAGTCGGTGTAAATACGGGGATTATAAGCGCGTGGAAGCAAAATTCGCTGTTCGATTTGTTAGCAATGTTGGTTGCTTTGCTCGGGGTTTCGATGCCTGTTTTTTGGTTCGCTTTAATGGAACAATGGATTTTTGCTCAAGAACTCAGCTGGTTGCCAGCTCATGGGAGGTACGATCCCCGAAATCCATTAGAGGCGATTACTCATTTTTATGTACTTGATTCGCTTTTGCATTTGGACTTTGCTCAGGCAGGTGCCGTTTTGAAATATCTGATTTTGCCGAGCATCGCATTAGGGACAATACCCATGGCGATTATTGCTCGGATGACACGGTCGAGTATGCTTGAGGTTATGAATTCAGATTATATCCGGACGATTCGTGCTAAGGGTGGCGGACAGTTTATCGTTATTTACAAACATGCATTGAAAAATGCGACGATTCCTGTTTTAACAGTGATCGGTTTGCAAGCTGGTGTTTTATTAGGTGGGGCTATTTTGACGGAAACGATTTTCAGTTGGCCAGGCGTGGGTCGGTATATTTTCGATGCAATTAATTATCGAGATTATCCTGTAATCCAGTCTGGTATTTTAGTCATTGCGTTTATTTTTGTCATCATTAATTTACTCGTTGATCTTTTATACGCCTATATTGATCCGCGAATTAAATATTAGGGGGTAGTAGACATGAAGACAACGGATAAGCACTCGCTTCTTACGGAGACGAATTCTGAAATCGATGGTGATTCGTTGAGTGACATGGAGGGGCGAAAATCTTCTCCCATGAGGGATGCGTTCAAGCAGCTACGAAAAAGTAAATTAGCTACAGTCGGGTTCTTCATTATCACAATGTTTATTATCATTGGCTTCATTGCTCCTATGCTAACACCGTATGGGTTTGATGAGCAAAATCTCGCAAAGCGCCTACAACCGCCTTCAAATGAGCATTGGTTTGGCACGGATGACCTTGGGAGAGACATTTTGACGCGGATTGCTTATGGTGCGAGAATATCCTTGCAAGTTGGTTTTTTTGCGGTTGCAGGAGCTTTTATAGTTGGCACATTTTTAGGGCTTTTGTCAGGATACTTTGGTGGTTGGCTTGATATGATAATTTCTAGAGTTTTCGATATCCTATTGGCATTTCCAAGTATTTTATTGGCGATTGCCATTGTTGCAATCATCGGCGCCTCTTTACAAAACGCTCTCATAGCCATTGCCATTATCAATGTGCCGATATTTGGGAGACTTGTTCGTTCAAAGGTGATCAGTCTACGCGAAGAAGAATATATCATGGCAGCTAAAGCGCAAGGGATGAAGAATGGACGAATTATTTTTCATCATATTTTTCCAAATAGTGTAGCTCCAATTATCGTTCAAGCGACACTAGGCTTTGGAACTGCTATATTGGAAGCGGCAGCATTAGGGTTTCTTGGCCTTGGTGCACAACCTCCTTTACCAGAGTGGGGGAAAATGCTTGCCGATTCCCGAGACTTTATCCAATTAGCTCCGTGGACGATGATTGTCCCAGGTGTGTCCATCATGCTCGTTGTATTAGGATTTAACTTAATCGGAGATGGTTTAAGGGATGTGCTTGATCCGAAAATGAAGCAATAAGATGGGCGGGGTCATGATAATCAATCGTATCGTATCTTCTTCGTTGTTGTGGAAGTTTTCGTTGTGTGCAAATAAACATACGTAGGTTGTATGTATGAGCATTGTCTTTTTTTGAAGTGGATATTTCTTTTTTATTCTTTATTTACTGTTTTTCTTGAGAAAAATGCTTTTATTTGCTTTCGTATTCAAATTCGGCTATTATATTAGATGTTCATCCGAAATCAACGATTGAGGTCTAGAAAGTGACTTAAATGTAACAATTTAATACTTTTTAAAAAAATAGCATTTTTCCCTTTACAAACATGAAAAATAAGTGTATAATAAAAGTCGTTGGATTTTGAGAAGTGATTTTCTCGAATTTTCATGATGAAGATGGCCCGTTGGTCAAGCGGTTAAGACACCACCCTTTCACGGTGGTATCAGGGGTTCGATTCCCCTACGGGTCACCATTATCTATTTAACATGAATGCATGTAACGTTTGGATGAGTGTTAAGCTAAACGTATTTTTCACTGCTTAAATACGCCGGTCTAGCTCAATTGGCAGAGCAACTGACTTGTAATCAGTAGGTTGGGGGTTCAAGTCCTCTGGCCGGCATCTTTTTTATGTATAAAAAATGAAATAAAGTGTACATTATTTATGGAGGGGTAGCGAAGTGGCTAAACGCGGCGGACTGTAAATCCGCTCCCATCGGGTTCGGCAGTTCGAATCTGCCCCCCTCCACCATCTGTTTATTTAATTGGGCTATAGCCAAGCGGTAAGGCAACGGGTTTTGGTCCCGTGAGCCTAGGTTCGAATCCTAGTAGCCCAGCTTTTTTTATGCTCTTATGTCAATGAAGAGAAAAGACAAAAACACCAAGATGAACGCTCTTCAAGGATAGAGGAGTTAATAAACCCATGAGCCATTAGCTCAGGCGGTAGAGCAACGAGCGACACATCCACCGAAATCGCTTCGAGTAACCCCGAAGCATCGATCATCTGTGAATTGTCTATCAGATGCAGGGGTCCAAGATGAACGCTCTTCAAGATAGAGGAGTTAATAAACCCATGAGCCATTAGCTCAGGCGGTAGAGCATCTGACTTTTAATCAGAGGGTCGGAGGTTCGAGTCCTCCATGGCTCATTCTTAATTAATAAAGATGAAAATGTGAGGGAATGCGTATATCGTAAAGTGTATGAAACAAGGTCGTGATCATGGACAGCCTTGTTTATTTGCATTTCTCTCCTTTTTTTAACATAATAGATGAAGTATTTATTTGTTATACTGTATATGATACGTCACATAGTTCTTTAATCCAGAAATAATTTTAACTTTATATTATAATTTATGTAATAGTTTTGCTTTCTTTCTATTCATTGTTGAGCAAAGTTAGAAAAGCGCTACCTGTTTTGCTTCAAATGACTATGCTATGCAAAAGGATGATATCGCAATGAAATCTTCTAGAATCCCCGGTTTTTATAATATGACCGTTGAAGAGCGCAGAGAATTGTTGGCAAAATTGTATACACTTTCTGAAGATGATGTAAAAAGTTTATATTCAAATGAACCATTGTCAATCGAAACGGCTGATAAAATGATAGAAAATGTAGTAGGAACATTTCCACTTCCACTCGGTTTGGCCTTGAATTTTCTAATCAATGGTAAGGAATATATTATTCCAATGGCGGTCGAGGAGCCTTCTATTATTGCTTCAGCGAGTTATATTGCAAAAATTGTTCGTGAGTCCGGCGGGTTTACGACGGAAGCTACAGACCGATTGATGATTGGTCAAATCCAAGTTGTAGGCTGTCCTGATTTCGGAGCGGCTAAAGCCTCTCTGCTACGAGAGAAAGAACAATTAGTCGCAGAGGCGAATGCTGCATTTCCGAGCATGGTAGCACGAGGTGGCGGTGCTGAGGATTTAGACGTGAGGATTCTTAATGAAGATGCAGATTCCAAATATGGAAAGATGCTCGTTGCTCACCTCTATGTAAATACGTGTGATGCAATGGGGGCAAATATGATCAACACGATGGTTGAAGCTCTTGCGCCAACGATTGAAAAACTGACAAAAGGTAAAGTGTATCTACGAATTTTGTCAAATTATGCAGATCGATCACTTGCGCGTGCAAAATGTGTTATTCCTCCTAAACTTCTAGAAAGTAACGGGTTTACGGGAGAGGAAGTTCGTGATGGAGTTATACACGCCTATGAGTTCGCAGCCTCTGACCCATACCGTGCTGTAACACATAACAAAGGGATTATGAATGGGATTGATCCAGTTGTTATTGCTACGGGAAATGATTGGCGGGCTGTTGAAGCAGGTGCACATGCATACGCTTCTCGATTTGGAACATATGGATCGATGTCTACATGGTCTATTGACCAAGATGGGAATTTAGTCGGAGAACTGGAGTTACCTATGTCTGTAGGAACAGTTGGCGGGGCTACTCGAGTACATCCGATGTCTAAGTTGTCGTATACTATATTACAAGTCGAATCAGCAAAAGAGTTAGCCCAGGTGATTGTGGCAGTTGGTTTAGCGCAAAATCTTGGGGCAATGAAGGCTTTAGCGACAGAAGGAATTCAAAGAGGTCATATGGAATTGCATTCGCGTTCTGTTGCCATAGCAGCAGGAGCAACTGGGGAGATGATTGATATGGTTGCTGAACAATTAGTTAAATCAAATGAAATCCGTGTTGGAAAAGCAAAAGAATTGGTGGATGAGTATACAAAATGAGCGCAGAAAACGTAACAACAACAGAAAAAACAGCTGTAGGAGTAGCACATAGTAAACTGATTCTAATCGGTGAGCATGCAGTTGTACACGGACAACCTGCTATCGCTATACCGTTTCCACTTATTGGAGTCGAATCCGTTGTTGAGTATGTTCCAGGATCGATTAAATTGGATAGTTCATTTTTTCATGGTCCATTAGAGTCTGTCCCAACTTCACTTAAAGGGATTGCTAATAGCATTAATGCGACGCTAGAGTATCTGGAATTGCCAAAGCGAGATTTGTTGATTCAAATTCAATCATCGATTCCACCTGGCAAAGGCTTAGGTTCTAGTGCTTCGGTTGCCATCGCTGTTGTGAAGTCTTTATTTGCATATGCAGATACGGCTTATACGGAAGAAGATCTATTGCACTTTGCAAATATCGCCGAAACATACGCGCACGGTGCACCGAGTGGGATCGACACATTAACGATTACATCGCAGTCACCGGTTTGGTATGAACAGGAAAATCCGACGCTCTTTATCGAGCCAAAGGACAACTTTCACTTTATTGTAGCGGACTCAGGAAGAGTAGGAGATACGAGGTCTGCTGTTGAATCCGTTGCAAATCTGTTTAAATCGGCACCGAAAATTATCCAATCGAAGCTCGATCGCATTGGGGAATTAACGCATCAAGCAAAAGATGCTTTAGAAAAAGCTGGCAAACAAATTTTGGGTCAACTTTTGAATGAAGCTCAAAAAGAACTAGAATCACTTGGAGTGAGTGATGCTGCTTTAAACCGCTTGATTCATTTTGCCCGTCAAGAAGGGGCTCTTGGAGCTAAATTAACTGGCGGCGGTAACGGTGGTTGTATCGTGGCATTAGCTCGTAATGAAATGCATTCTAGACAGCTTGCTGAAAAGCTAAAACAATTCGGTGCGCAAGCTGTGTGGCCTTTTGTATTAGGGAAAAAAGAGTAGTTTTTTGATTAGCCGTGTTCATCGTTGACTTCATAACGTACGCAACAGGTAAATTAAAGGAGAGAAACAATGAAGGCAACAGCTAAAGCACATACGAATATAGCTTTAATTAAATATTGGGGAAAGCGCGATGAGTCATTAATCTTACCGACGAATAATAGTCTTTCCCTCACCTTAGATGGATTTTATACGCAAACAACCGTTCATTTTCAGGAACACTTATCAGAAGATGTTTTCTTTCTAGATGAACAAAAAATGAGTGGTGAACCATTTCATCGCGTGACAAGATTCCTTGACGTGGTTAGAGGTCTTGCGGGGAAAGAAGAGTTGTTTGCAGAGGTTCACTCGGTAAATAAGGTTCCGACAGCTGCCGGATTTGCATCGTCAGCATCGGGGTTTGCTGCTTTGAGTGCAGCTGCGTCAAAGGCGATTGGTCTAAATTTGACGGAAGAAGAGCTGTCCCGCCTTACACGTCGGGGGTCTGGTTCTGCTTGTCGTTCAATCTACGGTGGGTTTGCTGAATGGCAAAAAGGATCAAAAGAAGACGGTTCCGACTCCTATGCTGTTCCGATTGCTCCCCAAAGTCATTGGGATGTTCGAGTGGCTGCTGTTGTTTTAACAGCTACGATGAAAAAAGTATCGAGTCGTGAAGGGATGAAACGAACAGTAGACACGTCACCTTTCTTCTCAAGCTGGGTCAACAGCATTCCATCTGACTTAGAGCAAATGAAAACAGGGATTAAGACACATGATTTTGAACGAGTAGGTCACATCGCCGAAGCCAATTGTTTAAAGATGCATGCAACCACATTAGGTGCGAATCCACCCTTTACATATTGGCAGGACTCGACTTTAACGGTTATGTATGCGGTTCAGCAAATGCGACAACAAGGGATTCCAGCATACTTCACGATTGATGCAGGTCCGAATGTTAAAGTTCTCTATTTACCCGAAAATGAGGAAACGATTGAAAAGAAACTGCGGGAAATACCTGGCGTAACGGATGTTATTTTAAGTCGAGCAGGTCAAGGAATATCCTATCTATAGGGGTTGAGCTATTTTGTCAAACAAACCTTTGACGATAAAAACACCTGGGAAATTAATGATTGCTGGTGAGTTTGCGGTACTCGAGCCGCACCATCAGTTAGCTGTAATGGCTGTTGATCGGTTCGTATATACAACATTGGAAGATCATCATGACAATCGATTAACATTGGAAAATTTCAACTTAAATCACGTAGCATGGTCATTTGAAAACGGCCGTGTAAACGTACATACAAATGATGTTCGTGTTCGTTTCGTTGAAGAGGCGATGACGATCGCACTGACATATTTAAAGGAGTCTAAGATTTCACTCGATTCGTTTTCGTTAACTGTAAGAAGCGAATTGGATGATGAATCAGGAAAGAAATATGGACTGGGGTCAAGTGCAGCAGTTGTAACCTCTGTCATCTATGCCATTTTAAAAAAATATATGACCACACAACCGTCCACAACTTTATTATTTAAACTTGCATCGATTGCTCATGTGAATGTACAAGGGAATGGTTCAGGAGCCGATGTAGCAGCATCTGCTCATGGCGGTGTATTACAATATGCTTCTTTCCAAGCAGACTGGTTACAAAAACAATATCATGAAGCAAAGTCATTGTCAGATGTAGTGGAAAAGGAATGGACTTATTTTATGGCTCGTCCGCTTAAATTACCGCAAAATGTTCACATATGCATCGGGTGGACAGGAAAACCTGCATCTACATCTCAATTAGTTGACAAAGTATTAACGCTCAAACAACAAGAACCAGCGACGTTTGACTCTTTCCTTTCAGCAAGTAAAGAAGGAGTTACAAACTTCTTCAAAGGTATGAAAGAAGAAAACTTGCCTTTGCTTTTTAAAGGTGTAAAACAAAATAGACAGGCTTTAGCGACCGTTGGTAAACATGCCCAAGCAGACTTAGAAACACCACTGTTACGGAAGCTGTGTGATTTAGCGGTTCAATATGGAGGCGCCGGAAAACAATCGGGGGCCGGTGGTGGCGATTGTGGGATTGCCTTCATGCCGAGCGAAGAATCAGTCGAGCAGTTAAAACAAGCTTGGATCCATGCTGGAATTCAACCTCTTGACTTAAAAGTGAGTGAAGATGGAACCGTATTAATTGAATAGAAATAGGACGATGAAAAATAGGGTTGTCGAATACAACTCATTTTGAAATCATCTATTTTAAACGAGGCTGGGACATAACCTTTTTAAAATAAATGAACCGCATGAAATCCAATTTAAAAACTTGGTTTCATGCGGTTCTATTTTTATGATTTCTTCTATAATCAATTTTTTTCAACTTATGTCCCGGCCTCGTTTATTTTTCGCTTTGAACTTCAGTTTTCTCCTTTTAGGCAGGCTTGTTGATTTGTATTCATCGTAACCGAATGACAGTCTGGAACGATGTATATTTATACAAAAACATGTCGAGTTGAGTCATCCCTCCTTTACTCGTACAATAAAACCATAGTAAGCAAATCGAATTGATTTTATTGGTATCGGTAAGGAGGCAATCATGATGAAAAAGAACATCACAATCATAGGAGTCCCCATGGATTTGGGACAAAGTCATCGTGGTGTAGATATGGGACCGAACGCTATTCGATATGCAGGGGTTGTCCAACGATTAGAGCAGCTAAATTATCGGATTCAAGATTTGGGAAATATATCAGTTCGGCAATCCAATCAAGAAAACATTGATAAAAGTAATAATTTAAACAATGTAACGCAAGTTGTGCAAGTGAATGAGCGGTTGGCAGAAATCGTTAGTGAACAAATAAAAAATGATTATTTTCCATTAATATTAGGCGGTGATCATAGTATTGCCATCGGAAGCTTAGCAGGTATAGCCAAGCACTATAACAATTTGGGTGTCATTTGGTATGATGCACACGGTGACTTAAACACGAATGAAACATCACCATCGGGTAATATTCATGGGATGCCACTGGCAGCGAGTTTAGGAATTGGAAATGAAAAATTAACAACTATTTCTGGATATATACCAAAAGTAAAACCGGAGAATATTATAATCATTGGAGCACGTTCACTTGATGATGGTGAAAAACAGTTGATTCGCAAAAAAGGAATTTCCGTCTATACGATGCATGAAATCGATCGCCTAGGGATGTCGCAGGTGATGGAAGACAGTGTGAATGACTTAAAGGAACGAACAGCCGGAGTTCATCTTAGCCTAGATTTGGATGGACTTGATCCAACGGAAGCCCCAGGAGTAGGTACGCCTGTAATGGGAGGATTAACCTATCGGGAAAGCCGTTTAGCCATGGAAATATTAGCCGATGCCAACATGTTGGTATCCGCCGAATTTGTCGAAGTTAATCCTATTTTAGATGTGAAAAATAGAACAGCCAAATTAGCGGTCGGTTTAATCGGTTCATTATTTGGAGAGAAATTAAAGTAAACGACAAGCGATTTGCTACATTTGAATATCGTCAATTAGGATGGATGTGATCAGGTCATCCAAATGTTCTTAATGGAATAGAAAAGAAAAAAGACATTCATTTTCAAACTTGAAAGTCATGTCTTTTTTACCCAACTACCTAAAAGTAAATGGTTGTGCTATGCTGTAATTACGATTCAATATGTGGCTCGTTGTCTTTGATATTTATTTAGAAGCTCATCAAGTCGTTTACTGGACTGGATGACCACTTGTGATGTTAAACCGTATACATTACTTAATTGAATCATTTCTTGACGACAATTTTCTATTTCTTTTAACAACGGATTACCCACTTCGATTGCCTCCTATCCACTATAATATATTATGTAATTATCCAGAATTTTGCAATAGGAAAGGTTCATTTTGTTAAAGAATTATAAATTTTGCTGAAAATGGTGAACTTCTTTACCAAAATGAAACCTTTTCAAGCGAGTATCCGTAATACAAGTACCGCATAGTTGGCGAGGTAGTATAATGAATTCGATGATCAGAGAGAAAATAAAACAAGTAAAAAGAGGAGACCAATCTGCATTTGAAGATGTCGTATCATTTTTTCAGCATAAAATTTATCAGCATTGTTTCCGGATGTTAGGTAATGCACATGAGGCGGAGGATATGGCACAAGAGGCATTTATTAGGGCCTATGTCAATATTCATTCATATGATGAAAATCGTAAGTTTTCGACGTGGTTATATCGGATTGCCACGAACTTGACCATTGATCGAATCCGAAAGCGTAAACCGGATTATTTCCTTGATGCAGAGCTGAAGGGGACAGATGGATTAAATATGTATTCTCAACTGGCAGCAGACGAGCGACTTCCGGAGGAGGAAGTACAGAATTTAGAGTTGCAAAATTATATTCAAGAAGAAATTGCAGCTTTATCGCCAAAATACCGGACAGTCATCATGCTGCGATATTTGGAAGAATTTTCCTTACGAGAGATTAGCGAAATCCTAGATATTCCCTTGGGCACGGTTAAAACCCGAATTCACCGAGGTCGAGAAGCTTTACGAAAAAAGCTTCGCCACGTGTAAAGGAGTGGTTGACTTGGATTGTAAAACGGAAGCAATAAAATTAATGCATGACTTTTTGGATGAAGATATCACGCCAGATCAAGAAGTACAACTTAGAAAACACTTGGAAGCATGCAAAGGCTGCCAAAACCATTTTCGAGAATTAAACCGAACGGTCTCGTTGATCAAAAGTGTGGAACAAACTTCAGCCCCATCCGACTTTACACAAAAGGTTATGCAAAAACTCCCAAGCGAAAAACGACATGTTAAATATATACGCTGGTTTAAAATGCATCCTGTCTTGACAGCAGCTGCCCTCTTTTTTATATTTATGCTCGGCGGTATTTTTTCGGTGTGGAATCAAGATGGTAAATTAACTGTATCGAAACAGGAAGACCTCATCATCGAAGGTGACACAGTCATTGTTCCTGAAGGGATTACGGTTGATGGTGATTTAGTTGTTAAAAATGGAAATTTAAAAATTGAAGGTACAGTTGATGGAAATGTGACGTTGATTAATGGAAAACTTGTTGATGATGAAATGGATAGGGAAGAGCTGATGGCCTCTGTTGGTGAGGTGAACGGTGAATTTAAGGTAGTTGATCAAGTTTTTGAGTGGATTTGGTTTAATATAAAACATGTATTTAAAAGCATATTTTCCTTTGACTAGGAAAAGCTTGATTACAACTTCCAATAACGATGGATTTCTTTCTCGTCCAACGCGTTATGTTAAAATGGATTATGATATACTAATAAATAGTAGATACATGATTATATGATGAAAGGCTTAAAACAGTTATAAAGGACGTGTCACCATGCTTGATGGGGGAATTAATTTTTTAAATCTACTTAAAATAGGTGTAGATATAGCTCTCGTCTGGTATGTCTTATATAAATTAATTATGCTGATCAGAGGTACAAAGGCAATCCAGCTGTTAAAAGGTATTGTCGTTGTTTTAGCGGTCAGAATGATTAGTATCCTCTTCGATTTGCAGACCGTTGAGTGGATTACGAGACAAGCTATTTATTGGGGTTTTTTAGTGATTATTATCTTATTCCAACCTGAATTACGCAGAGCTCTTGAACAGTTAGGAAGAGGTAATTTATTCACTAGGAGCACGAAATCCGAAGAAGAAATATTAGAACAGATGATTGATGATATCGTCGAGTCTTGTAATTATATGGCAAAACGCCGGATGGGTGCGTTAATTACAATTGAAAGAGAAACTGGAATTGGTGAATATGCTGAGACGGGTATACCGATTAACGGAAAATTAAGTCATCAATTGCTTACGAATATTTTTACACCGAATACACCACTTCACGATGGAGCAGTGATTATTAAACGTGACCAGATTGTGGCGGCTGCGTGTTATTTACCGTTATCAGAGAATCCGTTTATTGCAAAAGACTTAGGAACGAGACACCGGGCGGCCATGGGAATTAGTGAAGTTACGGATGCTGTAACCATTGTTGTGTCCGAAGAAACAGGTCAAATATCCGGAACAAAAAATGGCGAACTACGCAGAGAATTATCATCGGAGGAATTACGTGACTATTTATATACAAATTTAGCATCCCTAATGAAGTCCCCCGATAAAAAGTCTAAGAAGCGGAGGAGAAAAAAGGATGACTAAGAATTGGTTCAATAGTAAATGGTTCGTACGTGCAATATCCTTAGCCTTTGCCGTTCTCCTGTATATTTTTGTGAACATAGAAGCTGGTAATTCACAAAATGAAGCATCTATATTTTTTCCCAATGAAAATGACGAAGTACAAACCGTTGAAGAAGTTCCGGTTGAAATACGTATCGATAGTGAAAAGTATGTCGTCAGTGGAGTTCCAGAGTATGTTTCCGTAACACTGGAAGGAAAAGCCAGCATCCTAACTCCAACGGCGAGGCAGAAAAATTTTAACTTATATGTCGATTTAGAAAAACTTGGTGAAGGCGAACATACGGTAGATATTGAGCATGAAAATGTACCGAATGAACTGTCGATTTATATTGAACCGAAATCAGTTGATATTACGATTGAGGAACGAGCGACAAAAGAATTTCCAGTCAGTACGGACTTAATTAATACAGATCAACTTCCAGAAGGCTTTGAACTAGGCGATCCGAAAGTAGAACCTGGTACAGTAGTCATCACGAGTTCACAAAGTGTCATTGATCAAGTAGCTGTTGTGAAAGTATTCGTCGACGTAGCCGGTGTAACAGAACCGATTAACAAACGTGAAGTTCCCGTCAATGTGTATGATAGTCAAGGGAATGAACTACGCGTCAATGTAGAGCCTGAAAATGTTGTCGTGTCGGTCGATGTCCAAAAATCAAGTAAGAAAGTTCCCGTTAAAGTACCGACAACAGGAAATCTACCTAAAGGATATTCATTAACATCATTGGATGCTAATCTAGACGAGGTTGAGGTTTACGCAACGAGTGACCTTCTTGAAGAAGTAAGCGAAATTCGTACCGAAGAAATTGATTTGTCAGGGATGACGAAGTCAAGCAAACAAAAGGTCAATCTCGAATTGCCTGAAGGTGTCGCAGTTCCTGAAGTCGAACATGTAGAAGTGAATATCGAAATAGCGGGCGAAGAAGAGCCGAAGGAAACGAAAAAAGAAAAAGATGAACAGAAAGGCAAAAAAAATGAAGACGACTCAGATCAACGGGAAAAAGCTGAAAAGACAACCGATACAGAAACATCTGATCCTGATGATGAGGACTCTTCAACATCTGAGTTAACGGAAAATGAAGAAGAGCGAACGCAAAAAAAGACAATTGACAACATCCCAATCCATGTTGAAAATGATGAAGGAGAACAGAATATTTCTTTTGTACGTCCTAGTCAGCCAGTCATGAGTTTAACGGTGACCGGTGATGAGAAAGATATTAATGGATTAAATGTAGACGATTTTAAATTGTCCATCGATGTAGAAGGGTTGGATAAGGGAGAACATCGGTTACCTGTATTCATTGAGCATCCGGAAGAAGTGACAGTCGATGGAGAAGTCAATGAGGTTGTGATTGAAATTTAGTCTTAGTTTCTACTGTGATATCTAGATGAATGTAGGATGTGTTCAGGTTAAAAGGATGGAAAGGAGAGGTACCATATGAGTAAGTATTTTGGTACAGACGGTGTACGAGGAATTGCAAATAAAGAATTAACACCGGAATTAGCATTTAAACTAGGGCGCTTCGTCGGATACGTGTTAACGAAAGATACGGAGCAACCAAAGGTTTTAATTGGTCGTGATACACGTATCTCTGGACATATGCTTGAAGGAGCTTTAGTAGCTGGACTGTTATCGATAGGAGCCGAAGTGATGCGCTTAGGTGTGATTTCAACACCAGGAGTTGCATATTTAACGAAAGCAACGAGCTCACAGGCGGGTATTATGGTTTCTGCATCACATAATCCGGTAGAGGATAATGGTATAAAGTTTTTTGGACCGGAAGGATTTAAACTATCGGATGAGCAAGAGAAAGAGATTGAAGAATTAATGGAGGGAGAAGATGATTTACCCCGTCCTGTAGGAGCTGATATCGGTGTCGTTAATAACTATTTTGAAGGTGGGCAAAAATACCTCTCCTACTTAAAAGAATCGATTGACAACGATTTCGCCGGGTATCACATCGCTCTTGATTGTGCACACGGATCGACATCGAGTTTAGCAACGCATTTGTTTGCTGATTTAGAAGCTGATATTACTTCGATTGGTTCATCACCAAACGGCTTAAATATTAACGATGGTGTTGGATCAACGCATCCCGAAAAACTTCAGGAGCTTGTTTTGGAGGAAGAAGCAGATATCGGTCTAGCATTTGATGGGGATGGCGACCGTTTGATCGCGGTTGATGAGAAAGGAAAGGTTGTTGATGGCGATCAAATTATGTTTATTTGTGCGAAGTATATGAATGAAAAAGGGTTTCTCAATCATCATACAGTCGTTTCTACTGTAATGAGTAATATAGGCTTCTATAAAGCACTAGAAGAGCATGGGTTAAAAAGTGAGAAGACAAACGTTGGCGATCGTTACGTGATGGAAAAAATGCGCCAAGGAGGATATAATTTGGGTGGAGAGCAATCCGGTCATATTATATTCCTTGATTACAATACGACAGGTGACGGTTTACTATCGGCTCTTCAGCTGATTAATGTTATGAAAGAAACGGACAAACCGTTGTCAGAGTTAGCTGAAGAAATGACGCTTTATCCTCAAGTTCTAAAAAATGTCGAAGTGACGAATAAAGAGGACGTTTTAAAACACCCACAGATTGCTAATACAATTGAAAAGGTTGAACAACAGCTTGGAAATGAAGGCCGTATTCTCGTTCGCCCTTCAGGAACAGAGCCTTTAATTCGAGTCATGGTTGAAGCACCATCCGAAGAGGAATGCGAACAATATGTAAACGAAGTCGTCCAGGTAGTTGAAAAGGTATCTGGAGAGAACAAATAGATCACGTTTGAAAAAACTGCCCTGTGAGGCAGTTTTTTTATCGTTTTGTATCGGACTGTAATGCTTCTTTCGTTCATGCGCTCCATTTCTCCATCCCCCTGTGAAAGCGAGTGAGCAGCTATTAAATCAGATGAACCTCATGAATAAGAGTTTCCGAATGAAAGAGCAGTAAATTCCCCTTCGAAACATTGTTTATGTTACGATACATTTACATTTTACGAATCAACTGGAGGTAAGGATATGATTACGATATTAATTGTCGACGATGATCCCCATATTCGGGAACTCCTGCGTTTTTATTTGCAACGGGAAGGTTATCAAACTGTAGAAGCAGCTGATGGACAAGAAGCGATGGATCGCATGGAAAGCACTCCGATTCAGTTGGCGATTGTCGATATTATGATGCCCCATATTGATGGTTTTCAATTGTGTGGACACATTCGTTTTTATTATGATATTCCCGTCTTGATGCTTACTGCGAAAGGTGAAATTACAGATAAGGAAAAGGCTTATTTGTCCGGTACAGATGACTATGTAGTGAAACCATTTGATCCAAAGGAAATTTTGTTTCGAATCAAAGCACTATTAAGAAGATTCCAAATGATGAGTGAGGAAATGATTCAAGTCGGACAAACCATCATTAACCGGAAAAGCTATGAAGTACAGACAAATGGGCAAACCGTCATTCTACCTTTGAAGGAATTTGAGCTCTTAGCGCAATTAGCTAGTTATCCGGGTCGAACATTTACTCGTGAGCAACTCATTGATTTCGTATGGGGAAGTGATTTTACTGGTAATGATCGGACAGTTGATGTGCATATTAAGCGACTACGAGAGCGATTTCCAGCTGAGACGCATGATTTTCGCATCCAAACTGTTCGAGGGCTCGGATATAAGTTAGAAGAAACAAGGAATTCTTCTCATAATTAGCAACTAAAGCGTTGCTAACCTTTGTTCATCCTCTGTTCATAAAAACGATGTAAAGTATGCTACAAATGATCCTAGGTGGAGGAACGCTTCATGCGGACACTATACGTACGAATTATTATAACGACGATGGGAATTATGATTGCGAGTGCTGTCATTGCTTTTATTGCGTCAAATATGTATTATCACTATTTTTTAAAGCCAATCAATGATGAAAAGATTACAGAAATAGCAACAAACACAGTCCATATTATAGAAGATAACAAATATGAAGAACGAGATGACTATTTTTTAGCGTTAACAGCATTAGGTTATCAATTTTACTTGATCGACCGTGACGGAAATGAACAGCACTATGGCGAGGCTTTTAAATCATACGAACTGCCTCGGGAACAAATTCAACGCGTGTTAGATGGCGAAGAATACCATGGAATTACCAACTTTCCGTGGAGTCCTTTTATAACGGGATTTTTTAATAACGAATTGAGAAATACAATTGGAGTCCCTGTTCATATGGACGGGGAGACGAAAGCATTGTTTGTCCGCCCTAATGCGAACGTACAATTTGGCGAAATGCGCTTTTTCTTTGCATTGCTCCTCGGACTCGCCTTGTTATTCAGTTTTTTGTTTGTCTTAATCAGTACGACTTTCATTGTTAAGCCAATTAAACAATTAACAACGGCTACGCAAAAGATTGCTGGAGGGAATTACCATATTAAGTTACATGTCAATCGGCGTGATGAGATCGGTCGTCTGGCACAAGACTTTACAAAAATGAGCACTCGTTTAGCACAAACGGAGGAAAAAAGGCAAGAGTTCGTTTCAAATGTGTCTCATGAAATTCAATCTCCATTAACTTCTATACAAGGGTTTTCTCAAGCGTTACAGGAGGAAGACTTGCCGGCCCGTATGCAACAACGCTATTTATCAATTATTGAACAGGAAAGTAAACGATTGTCGATGTTGAGCAAACAGTTGTTGACGTTGTCTATGTTAGAAGGTGAGTTGAACGAGGAGGATTTCATAGCTTTTGATATAAGTCATCAACTCAAAGAGGTAATCGCTACGACGGAATGGCAGTGGCGAAAAAAGAACCTCACCATCGAGATGGATGTGATGCCATTGCAAATCATTGGTGAACCGAAGCTATTGCAACAGGTGTGGATGAATCTCATTACGAATGCGATTCGCTATACTGAAAGTGAAGGGACGATCACCGTACGCACAAATAGATCTCAAGATCATGTGCAAATTTCCATTACGGACAATGGGATTGGGATTTCCGAAGCAGATCTTGCACACATATTTGAGCGCTTTTATAAAGTAGATAAAGCGCGTACACGTACTGAGAATAGTACAGGACTTGGCTTAGCCATCACGAAAAAAATTGTTGAACTACACGATGGTATCATCATGGTCGAAAGTGAGCTCAATCAAGGATCGACCTTTCATGTATATTTACCAATTCGAAAGACATACGTTTAAATTGAAGGGTTTTTATAAAAGGAAAGAGAGGTAGATGGCCTTTTTTAAACATGCGATTATGATCGGTGGAACAGGTATGCTTTCAGAGATGTCCAAATGGGTGATGCAACAAGCAACTTATACGGTAATCATTGGCAGAAATGAACAACGATTACGACGTCTACAGTCGGATTATGGGAGTGTCCATGTAAAGCAATTGGATTATAAAGATACTCATGCGTTACGGCAGATGATTCAGACAGCGATTGTACAACATGGTGCGATTGATTTAGTCGTTGCTTGGATTCATAGTGACGCACCATATGCTATTTCCACAATAATTCATGAAATATGTCATTTGCAACGAAAAAAATGGCGTTTTTTTCATATAAAAGGGAGTAGCCAACATCTTGACAGAAAGCAATCACTCCCTTGTCTTTCCGATGATTGTTTATATCGTGAAGTTCATCTCGGCTTTAAGCGTGAAGGGGGTAGGTCGAGGTGGTTAACGCATGACGAAATTTCTACAGGTGTCATCGATGCGATTCAAAACGATCGAAAAAAACAGTAATCGGGATGCTCGAACCTTGGGAACAAAGACCAATATGAGGAAAATATTTCCGACGCTTTATATAAAGAGAATTCTAAAATATCAAAATTATCCTATCGTAAAAATGCATCATACGCTATACTAAATATAGTTCATCCAACCAGTGGAGTGGTGAACTCTATGGAATGCAATAAAAAACGAAAATACACTACCGTTTAGGAGGAGAGTGCATGATTCAATTTCCAAAACCGACCGTCGAACAATTCTTTCGGACGTATACCATCACAAATTTCACTGTGAACGATGCAGAGGACCGGCTTGTATTTAGCACGAACTTAAATGGCACGATGAATTTATGGGCGATGGATTTGCCTAATTCATTCCCATATTTATTTGCACAACAAGATGAGTCGTGTAATTTTATCAAATTTGATCCTGAAAATCGTCACGTATTGGCCGGGTTTGATCGGGATGGCGACGAAAATTATCACATCTATGCAATTCCTATTGACGGCGGAGTTCCACGTCCGTTCGTGAGCGGTGAGGCAAAGGAGAAATATTTTCTTAGTCATTTGAGTGAGGATGGAATGCGTTTGTATTATATGACATCAGAAGAAAATCCTTCTTATTTGAATGTACGTGTTCGTGATGTCGAAGATAACTCGGATGTCCTTTTACATAAGGGTGAAGTGTCTCCTACTGGGCTAGGAGCAGTTTCGGCAGATGAGCAAGCATTTGTTTATCTTCGTATGTTTTCTAATACATATATAACGGGGTTTGCGAAAGCAGGAGATGAAACGTATGACTTAACACCGGATGATGAACACATTCATATCGTCAGTGATCCGATTTTTACGGATGACCGAACGATCCACTTTCTTACAAATTATCATAGTGATCATAGTTATCTTGCTTCTTTCCATCTTGATACAGGTGAATTTTCTAAGGTTATTGAAATCAAAGGAGAAAGTATGCACACACTGAAGTGGAACAAAGAAAACAAAGTTTTTTATTTTGTGACAGGAAAAGGTGTGATCGATGTACTGTATCGTTATGATATGGACACTCGTAGTTTACATAAATGTACAGCACCAGTCGATTGCATCGAGCAAGTTGATGTAGCTAAAACAGGGAACTTGTATCTGTTAGGAAGAAGTGCAACCGTGCCCCATAATTTATTTCAATCGGAAGATGGTCATAAGTGGAAGCAATTGACAAACAATCGTGTTCTCGGATTGCGTAGAGAGGAGCTTGTTGAGCCTGAGACCGTTTTTTATACATCCTTTGACGGAATGGAAATTGAAGCGCTCCTCTTTCAAGCACATCCTGAATATGACAATGGATATACAATCTTTTGGCCACACGGTGGTCCGCAAGCCGCGGAACGAAAAAGTTTTCGCTCGATGTTTCAAGCGTTTTTGAATCGTGGATATACGATTTTTGCTCCTAATTTTCGGGGGAGTTCTGGTTACGGTACATCGTTCATCAAATTAGTCGAGCAAGACTGGGGATACGGTCCAAGACTTGATTGCGTAGCTGGGGTTGAATGGTTGTTTAATAATGGCATTACGGAGCGTGACAACTTGTTTCTGGTCGGAGGTAGTTACGGTGGCTATATGGCTCTTTTACTCCATGGGCGCCATCCCGAATATTTTCGTGCTGTCGTTGATATTTTTGGACCTTCTAACTTATTTACATTCGTCAATTCCGTTCCTGATCATTGGAAACCACTTATGAAACGTTGGGTAGGAGATCCTCAACGGGATCGACAACGTTTTATTAATGATTCACCGATTACGTATTTAGAGGCGATGTCAAAGCCTATGCTCGTCATTCAAGGAGCAAAGGACCCGCGTGTCGTTAAAGAAGAATCAGATCAAATTGTTGCAAAATTAAAAGAAAAAGGCCGAGATGTTGAATATTTATTATTAGAAGATGAAGGACATGGATTTTCGAAAAAGGAAAATGAAATAAACGTATATATGCGTGTGTTGGATTTTTTAGAGAAACACCAACAGTAAGTAAATCGAAGCAATCTAGCAGAAATTTTAACGCTAGCTCGTTCTTCTTTATGGATTATAGATTGGCATGACGGGAACTGACGGCTAGCAAATGGTGTTCAATATTTTCAGCGGTGGATTATATAAAAAGTGGGGTAACTTTCTAACGTACGTTGATCCAATAAATTGTGCTGTTAGACAAATATAAGTCTTTCGTACACACGCTTTCTCAGAACGCATAATCAACAATAAGATGTCGACAAGGTTTATGTCGTGAAAAAATATCGCTACAAGTATGTATTCTGAATTATCAGAAGGAACTTATAATCGAAATATTTTTGTAATTGGCTTCTAATCATAGTATAATGACTTTTTAGATAACACGAAAGGTGGAAATGAAATGAAGAAATGGCTCACTGTTTTAATGACAATGATGTTAACAATCGGGATGGTTGCTTGTACAGATAAAGCACAACCTACAGATGGTCAGAATGAACAGGAAAATGCAGAAACAGATCATGAAGCACAAAATGACGAGGCAAATGAAGTGTCAGATGAAGAAGGTTCAGAAGACGACCAGGCCAAAGAAGATCAAGACGATTTGACGGCTGAGGAAATCTACAAAAAAGTCGTTGAAACTTCTGCTGAGATAGAAAGTGCTGAAATATCTTTAGTCATGGAACAAAATATCGAGGTTCCGAGCGAAGACTTTACAATGGAGACCGACAGTGACTTTACAATGGAAATGACGATGGATCCATTAGCTTTCTATCAAAATGGAACGACAACAGCTGCAGCCGATGGCGAAACAGAAGAAATGATGCAGGAGATGTACATGGCTGACGAAGGAATTTTTTTCTATGTCGAGGAAGAGGATACGTGGGTCAAAATGGATGATTCGATGTTTTCTGAATTGAATCTTATGGAAGGGTTGGAAGTAGATCCTACCGACCAGTTAGAAATAATGGAACAATTTGTAGATGAACTCGACTTTGAAGAGACAGATGATGAATACATTTTACAATTAAAGGCTGATGGCGTAGAGCTTACGAGTTTAGTTGCTGATTATATTGAGGGATTTTTACCAGAAGGTCTTGAAGAGTCTCCAGAAAACTTAGAAGATATCATAGAAATAAATGATATGTACCAAGAGATTATTGTCGATAAAGAAAGCTTCGATATGCTAGGATTCAACATGGAGATGGATATGGTTATAGAAAATGATGGTGAAAAGATGAATATCGGCCAGAATACGACAGCTGAGTATTCAAAGGTTGATGAAATCGATAAGATCGAAGTCCCGCAGGATGTAATCGATTCTGCAATTGACGCGGATGAGATTGGGTTAGAATAAGCAAACTTATTGTGGATGAGAAAATTTTCGCAGAAGACATAATGGAATTAAAACCTTTTAGTTGTTACAAGTTATATATGACTAAAAAAAGAGGCATTTTGCACACAGACAAAATGCCTCAACTGTTGTCTATCGTTCTTTTAAACGTATTGCTTTGTTCAGGTAGTCTCATGCGAAAGAGTATGTTTCGTAACGGCTCACGAACGTGTAAATAGACACCAGCGGAAATGAATATAGACGCAAGTCCAAATAAAAAGCCCCCGATAACATCACTTGGAAAATGAACCCCTAAATAGATCCGTGTAGCTAATAAAAAGCTAATCCACATGAATGTCACAAATCCGATGAGGATCTTTTTCCATACCTTTATGGTCAGAAGAATGAGGATGAGACCGATAAATCCATAAAATATTGTTGCCCCTGTCGCGTGTCCACTCGGGAAGCTCCACGTTGTTTTTGTGATGAGCTGTAACCCGTCGGGACGCTCTCTAGCAAACAATGATTTTAACAGTTGTGTAGATAGGATGGCACAAAACAAAATGGTTCCGCCAAACCACAGTCCTTCGGCAATCTTACGCTCGAAAAAGAGCCAGCAGGAAACAATGACTGTCAATAAAGCAAGCAATTTAACGTTTCCTAATTCGGATACAATCATGATGACGGCCGTTCGACCCGGAGTAATGAAAGCTTGGATTTTTTCAATGAGTACAGTGTCAAGCGAAGAAACCCAATCACTATTTATATGTACACTTACACCGAGTGTTATGAATAATACAAGCAATATGATCCCTACTGTGAAAAAAGGTTTTGTCTGCAAATTTCTCGTTCTCATGGAATACCTTCTTTCTTCGTGCTTTACGATGTTCAATCCCGAATTTCCATCATACCAAATTTTCTCAGGAGTGCAAACGGTACAACCTAGATTAAAGTATGGAATGATTCATAACATCATAAAAGACTACCTAGCATGTGATTTGCATGATGAGGTAGTCTTTGTTAATTGTTTTAAATTTACGATATTCAAGATAGAGCTTTTAGTCCGACCACGCCGACGACAATGAGGCCAACACTGATAAATCGTCCGGTGCTTTTGGCCTCGCCAAAAAAGAACATATTAATCAAGACCGCACCGGCTGTACCAATCCCGATCCAGACCGCATATGCCGTACTGACTTGCAAAAATTTAAAGGAAAAATATAAAAAAGCAAAGGCACCACCGAATCCGCCTAAATAAAGTGAGATACTTTTGAGTGTTTTCTTTTGACTGTGTAATTTGAGGCCGATGACACCGATAAACTCAAATATAGCAGCTAAAATAACATAGAGCCAACCCATCGTTACATCGCCTCCTTAACCGATTCATTTTCTTCAACTTTATCATCAGCTAACTTCAAGCTGATGACACCGATGACAAGAATCGTAATAAAGAAGATTTTTCCAGCACTTAACGTTTCTCCGAAAAAGAGAACGTCCATTAAAGCTGTTCCGACTGTTCCAACTGCTGCAAAGATGGCATATACCGTTCCCGTTGGGAGTCTTTCAGCAGCTTTTGTTAGAAAGTGAAAATCAACAAAAATAAAAAAGACGATAAAAATCCAATGCCACCATGCACTGGCGACGTTAAAGCCATAGATCCATACTAATTCAAAAAAGCTCGTTAAAGCTACATAAAGCCACGCTTTGTTCATATCATTCCCACCTTATGACTGATAATCATTCATTTTATTTCAAAAAAATGTTGGTGTTCGTGATATTAATCTTGAACACCAAGAGCGTTTTTAAGAAATGCATTCACTTCTGATTTTTGCATTTTTGCTTGATCTTCTTTATTCGTATCGTATAAATACACTTGTTCAGCTGCAGATTCAATTAATCCGATCAGTAATTTAGATGTCGGCTTAACATTAATTGTTTCACGGATTGTGCCTTTCTCCTTTGCATCATTTAACAGTTCACTAACCCAATGGTAGAAAGGTTCATATACCGTTTCCCACTTTTTTATATGTTCTGTCGAGGCAAGGCCCGCATAAATTAAAGCTTGAACTTCATGATAATCGTGGTTAATTTTGAAAATCGCATCTACCATTTGTTCGAGTTTCTTAGAAAAAGGGGCATCTTCTTGGACGGTCTGGTCGACTTCTTCGATGATTTTTTCAACCATGACTTCGGCGATCGACGGCATCACTGATAACTTGGAAGGAAAGTATAAATAGAACGTTCCTTGAGCGACGCCAGCCACTTGAACAATATCGGATATTTTTGTTTTTTCAATCCCTTTTTCTTTAAATACTTGAATAGCTGCCCGAACAATTTTTTCCTTTTTCATCGGCATTTTCCTTCCCGAAAAAATGACTGACTATCATTCAGTTTATCAAAAATGGGGTCGATTGTCAAAAACAAGTCACGATGATTTTATTTTAGTTGAGTATGATGATGGAATATTAGCTGTCGTTGTCCCTTTTTAAAAAACATTTTTTAATCAAACGTTTG
>DATGTE010000036.1:0-47518 GCA_035301985.1 Bacillota bacterium | reverse complement strand
ATAGGCTGTGAATGATGTTTACGATTTATGGATGTAGGCACCATTGCATTCTGTATACATATCATAAGACAACCGCAATCATGTATTTTTTTCATCCTTCTATACTTCAGCATCATAGCATTGACCTTCCCTCGCCATCGCTTTATACTTTAATTATAGAAAATTCAATCAACTTTAGCCCGAAAAGATTCGAAAAGGATGGGTGGTGATGGAAATTAAGTCAGATGTTTCGCTTGATTATGCGAAAGAATTAGATGAGCAGGATGACTTGGCGCGGTTTCGGAAGGAGTTTTATGTGCAGCCGGATGTTATTTATTTTGATGGGAATTCGCTTGGGCTGTTGTCTAAGCGTGCGGAACAGGCGTTGTTGAAGATGCTTGAAGCGTGGAAGGTGCATGGGATTGACGGATGGACGAAAGGGGTGAATCCGTGGTTTTATGTTTCGGAGGAGTTGGGGAAGCGAAGTGCGCCTTTGATTGGGGCGAAAGCGGAAGAAGTGATGATTACGGGGTCGACAACGGTGAATTTGCATCAGTTATTAGCGAGCTTTTATACACCAATTGGGAAGCGGACGAAGATTGTAGCGGATGAGTTGAATTTTCCAACGGATTTATATGCCATTGAGAGTCAGTTGCGAATCCGCGGGCTTGATCCGGAAGAACATCTCGTCCGGGTGAAAAGTCGGGATGGAGAGACGATTCAAGAAGACGATATCATTGCGGAGATGACGGATGAGGTGGCGTTCGTTGTGCTTCCGAGTGTGCTCTATCGCAGTGGACAGATTTTAGATATGGAGCGTTTGACGCATGCAGCACATGAGCGTGGTATGAGGATTGCGTTTGATTTATGTCACTCTATCGGAGCGATTCCTCATGAGTTATCGAAGTGGGGAGTGGATGTTGCATTTTGGTGTACGTACAAACATTTGAATGCAGGACCGGGGGCTGTTGGCGGGTTGTATGTGAATGAGAAGCATTTCGGTACATGTCCGGGCTTGGCGGGGTGGTTCGGTTCGGATAAAGAGAAGCAATTCGACTTGGAACAGACGATGACGCCAGCTCGTCATGCGGGGGCCTATCAAATGGGAACGCCACATCTATTGAGTGTGGCGCCGCTATTTGGTTCGCTGGAGTTATTTGCGGAAGCAGGAATCGATTCCATTCGCAAGAAGTCGCTTGATTTAACGAACTATTTGATGATGTTGATCGAGACAAGATTATCTGGGTATGGGTTTGTCACTGCGAATCCTATAGAAGACCATGCACGTGGCGGGCATGTGTATGTTGAGCATAAGGAAGCAGCTCGTATTTGTAAGGCGTTGAAGGAAAAGGGTGTGATCCCCGATTTTCGTGCGCCGTCGGGCATTCGCTTTGCTCCTGTTGCATTGTATAATACGTTTTCCGAAGTGTGGAAATGCATCGATATGTTAAAGACGATTATGGCTGAAGAGCACTATAAACGGTTTGAGAATCGGCGTGATGTCGTAAGTTAACGCATGTTTCATTGCGGGTAAATGAATGCGCTTTCAACCAAGGGAGGTAGAGCGATGTCTACACGTAGGGAAGGATTTTTTCAGCAAGAAAACGGGGAGAATGAGGTGCACACGGACTTTTTAGATGAAATGGTATATAGTGACTATTTACAATTGGATACGTTGTTAGCGAGCCAAAAGCGATTGTCGAATCACCATGACGAAGTACTGTTTATCATCATCCATCAAGTAAGTGAATTGTGGTTGAAGCTCATCGTCCATGAAGTGAATGCTGCCATTCAAGCGATTCAAAAGGAACAGATGGGGCAGGCGTTTAAAATATTGGCCCGAGTGACGAAAATCCAATCGCAAATGATTCAAGTGTGGGACGTGTTGGCGACATTAACGCCTGCTGAATATCTTAAATTTCGAGATCAACTCGGGAAGGCATCGGGTTTTCAGTCTTATCAATATCGTTTATTTGAATATGCCCTCGGTTATAAAACGCGTCATATTTTGGAGATTTATGAACATGATGCAACTATTTACGCAATGTTGTACGAAGCTTATCATGCACCAAGTCTTTATGATGTGTCCATTCAGGCCTTAGCTCGAGCAGGTTTTTCCATTCATCCGGATTTCATAAAGCGTGATGATTCCATCCCATATGATGGGGATGAGACAGTACGAGACGCGTGGAAAGAAGTGTATACAAATGTTGATCACTATTGGGAACTATATCAGTTGGCGGAAAAGCTCATCGATATCGAAGATGGGCTGCAACAGTGGCGTTTTTGTCATGCGCAAACCGTCGAGCGAATTATCGGCATGAAAAAAGGAACGGGTGGTTCTTCTGGTGTCGGTTATTTACGAAATGTATTGGATCATCGCTTTTTCCCTGAATTGTGGGATGTACGGACGGAGTTGTAGACGTCCTGGATTACGATGAAAAAAAGGATGAACAAATGACCGAGAATGCGTTACAATGAAGAAACATCAGTTGTATGAATACGAAGGGATGAATGGGCATATGAATGAACGGACGAATCAATGGACATCTCGTTTTGGCTTTATTTTAGCATCGGCAGGGGCGGCTGTTGGACTCGGGGCGATTTGGAAATTACCTTATGTCACAGGAATGAGCGGTGGCGGGGCCTTTTTTCTTATTTTTGTCATGTTTACCTTGTTGATCGGTTTACCGATGCTGATTTCCGAATATATCATCGGCCGCGGTGCTGGAGTTGAAGCAGTCAGTGCGTATGAGAAGCTTGCACCGAATAGCTTTTGGGTGTGGGTCGGTCGTCTCGGCGTACTCGGTTGTTTTTTGCTATTGTCTTTTTACAGTGTTGTCGGGGGTTGGGTCCTGATTTATAGTGGTTTGTCACTTACCGGGCAAGTCATCGGTTCGGGCAAAGATTATTCACAACTATTTACCTCGATTACAGGTTCCCCGTCGATGACGTTACTTGGTTTATTTCTATTTACATTGATCAATGTTGTTGTCATTTCATCAGGCGTTCAAAGCGGGATTGAGCGAGCGAATAAATATATGATGCCACTGTTATTTATTTTCTTCATCATCCTTGTGATTCGTGCATTAACATTAGAAGGAGCGATGGAAGGGGTGAAGTTTTTCTTGGCCCCAGATTTTTCAAAGATTACCGGTGAATCGTTAGTATACGCTCTCGGACAGTCCTTTTTTTCGTTAGCCGTCGGGTTTTCGTGTATGGTGACGTATAGTTCATATGTACAAAAAGATGTGAGTTTATCTTATTCGGCGGGTTCGGTCGTTGGGATGAATATTTTTGTATCGTTATTAGCGGGTCTAGCTATTTTCCCCGTTGTGTTTGCTTTTGGTTATGAGCCTGCAGAAGGTCCAGGGCTATTATTTGTCGTGCTCCCTTCTGTATTTTCAGAACTGCCTTTTGGTCAATTGTTTTTAAGTTTGTTTTTATTGTTATTTTTATTCGCAACGTTAACGTCAGCCTTCAGTCTACACGAAGTGATTGTAGCTGCATTTACGGCGAATAAACGGAGGAAACGCAAGCCGGTTGCTTGGATTACGGGATGCATTGTCTTGATCGCGGCGATTCCAGCGGCTTTGTCGTCGAGTATCCTCGGGGGATGGGTAATTGCCGGTAAAAATGTGTTTGACGCGACCGATTATCTCGTTAGTAATCTCATGTTGCCCATCGGTAGTTTGCTCATTGCTTTATTTATCATTCATAAAATGGATCGAAACCTCGTCAAAGAACAATTTTTCTTAAGCAGTTCGGCTCCATCTGTTATGTACACGGTCTGGCGTGGATTAATGACGTGGGTTGTGCCACTTACGATTGTCATTGTGCTATTCAACATGATCGGATTGATTTAGAGAGGTATTCGGAGAATGGGGAGTGTGTCGTTGAAATGGAAAGCGAATGATCGACTTTATTTTTTGAAAAAGGGGGGGTGAAACGAGATGAACGGCAAGCAGTGGATTGATATTTCACAGCCTCTTACGAATAAAATCGCCGTTTGGCCAGGGGATACACCGTATTCTTTTCATCTCGCATTGACGAAAGAAGAGACATCTTCGGTCAATATTGGGAAGTTGACAATGGGTGTTCATACCGGTACACACATTGATGCACCGTTTCATTTTAATCAACGCGGACAGAAAGTAGATGAGCTTGACTTAGATGTGTATATGGGGCGGGCGAGATTGCTTGACATGACAGGTCATGACATCATCGGTAAACAGGAGTTCATCAACGAAGACCTTGACGGGGTAAAGCGGTTACTTGTGCGCACGAGAAATGAAATCGACCCCGAAATGTTCCCTCATTCGTTTACCGTGTTCGATCCAAATGTCGGTCCGTTTCTCAAGGAAAAAGGGGTATGCTTGCTAGGAACGGATGCCCCGTCTGTCGATGCGGTCAACAGTAAAACGCTACGTGCTCACCATGCGCTTTCTCAAAATAACGTAAGCATTTTAGAAAATGTCGTGCTTCATCATGTCGAGCCCGGGGATTATGAACTCATCGCCCTACCATTAGCCATTCACGGGGCAGATGGAAGTCCCGTACGAGCAGTCATTCGTCCTCTTCATCAATAATATAATTTCGCCTATCTTCATCATTCTTTCCATAAATGGTTGGGCTCACTTGATGAGGATGAATGAGGCCGAATTGTGATCTGCGTATCGTTGCAAATTTCATGTATCCGTTCGATCCGGTATGTTGATGCATAGAGGATTGGGATATGTGCTTTCGTGTACGTGCTAGCATGTATGCAACTGTATAGTCATATGCGACAACTAAATGACATATGTGATCGCGTGTACGTGCTGGTATGTATGATCTTTTGGACCGTTTCACAAACTACGTAAAAAAACCCTGATTGTAAAGGGTGCTCGTTTACAATCAGGGTGTTGGTCAGAAACGTTGGTTAACTTCCGACTAACTTTCTTTTTTCATTCTGTTCGTTCTGTTCGTTCGTCTCCACTTGTCTGATGAGTTTATTTTCCATGCTTACGATGTTTTCAATCTTTTTCACTTCGTTATCAGATTTGCGGAGGGCGATGTGTTCTTTATTAAATTTAGAAGGTGAGCCGATTCCACAAGATGCCCCTAGCATGAATAGTCCTTCTCGCATTGTGCGTAAATAGTTGGCTGTACGAAATCTTTTCTCTTCGACGACGACACCTGCTTCTAGATGTGGCAAGTGAGATGTGACACCAACTGGACAAAGGTTCGTATGACATTTAGCAGCATTGATGCAGCCGATGGTATTCATCGCTGCACGGGCGACGTAAATTAAATCAGCACCGAGCGATAAGGCGATGGCCATCTTATTCGCGGTCGCAAGCATTCCAGAGGCGATGATTTTGACATCATCGCGGACGTCGTACTTGCGTAGTGCTTGATCGAGAATTAAGATGCCAGAATAAATCGGTAAACCGAGGCTGTCGGCCATCTCTTGATAAGTAGCTCCAGTTCCCCCTTCTGCTCCATCAATAGAGATGAAGTCCGGTTTTTCATCGGTTTCTTTCATATGTTTCGCTAATTCATCAAATGAATGGTTGTCACCAGCGACGACTTTAATGCCGACGGGTTTTCCGGTAATCGTTTGCCAATGGGTGATCAGCTTGAATAAGCCATCCATGTCTGAAAAAAGCGGGAAACGGTTCGGGCTTTCGACATCTTTCCCCATCTCAATCCCTCTAATTTCAGCGATTTCTTGAGTGATTTTTTCTTTTGGTAATTTTCCACCCCGTACTTTCGCACCTTGTCCTAATTTGATTTCGATTGCTTTTACTTCTGGTTTCAATGCATTTTTTAAGAATGTTTCTTCACAGTATTGTCCGTTTTTACGAGCCCCAAATAATCCGGATCCGACTTGGAAAATTAAGTCAGCTCTTTTTTCTTTTAAAACGCCTTTTTCGACTAACGGGGAAACGACATTCAGCGCGCTTTTGCCAAAACGCTCCTCTAATTCGAAGTTCGAGGCGTGAGCCCTTTCTTGAATATATTTAATGATGCGTTGACTGAATCGGTCTTGAGGTGCTTTGGTAGAGTCGATCACTTCATATACTCTTGAGAGGTGGTAAGGTGAAATGCCTCCTTCACCTGTATTCATGAAGCTTCCCCCACTGATGGCTACCCCCTGGGCGAGTGCTTGGACAGCTCGCTTCGATAACGCACCATAGCTCATGGCTGATATACCGATTAAGCCTTTGATATGGAATGGATGTTTACGGTGTTTGCCAATGGTGATGCGGTTTGCATCGGTTAAATACCAAGGTTTAAGATTCACTTGGTCTCGTTTTTCCTTCCGGCTTGTGATGGATTCGTTCAAAATCGTATATGTGAATGTTTTGATGATGGGCGATTGATCCACTTCTAATTCATCAACATTCATCGGAAACATTGAGTTTGTTAAATAAAAGTCTGTTTGTTGAAAGTCTTTTTTCGAACCGAATCCGGTGACGGTATTGGCATATTTTCCTGCTTTTGCAATCGTCTCTTGTGTATCGCGATCGACTGGTTTCGCTTCTTTATCATTTAAAAACCAGTACTGTCGAAATTCTGGTCCGATCATCTCTAATAGATAACGGATGCGTCCTAAGACTGGATGCGTTTTTAATACGGAATGTTGATTTTGGTATTTGTCCTTCAAAAATAGATAGACTAAGAGAATGATCAAGCCATAAAACATGATTAACGGTAACATTTTTAGAATAGATACTAGCATTGCCAGATGAAACACCCCTTTTTTGATCGACTCTAAGATAGTTGGAAACGCATTCTTTATTTTTTACAATGAAAAAGCATCCCCACTCACTATATCATTAAAAAATCATTAAAAAAAGTGAACATTTTACATGATTTGAGCATAAATGGCATCGCTGTTTATGCCATCATGAAACAGGTCGTTATAAGCTATGAATCATTGACTTCGACGATAAAAAACATCATTTCAAAAGTTACATATTTGGTATGATATGGCTGGAATTCATCATGTAAGATGATGGTATGGATGTGTTCACATTGAAATGAATAGCTTTCGTTACGGAGCGTAAAGGTGGGGAACAAGCGGGTGGCTCGTTAATCGTTACGCTTGAGGAAGGGGAAGGGGGAGGATAGATGAAAGATTATTGTTCTTCTTGATCCTTGTCCTCCGTTTCACCTACCGGATAGGCATAGAGAACGAAGCGGTCGGGTGCATTGCCGATATAACTAAATGGATAGCAAGTAGATACGGTTAAAACTTCTTCACCCATCGGGCGAATCACGGATGTATCATCAGCACCGACAATTTCCGATTCTCTCATTTCATATTCATATGTTCCATACGGCATTTCGACAATAAAACGATCGCCAATTTCGAGTTCACCGAATCGTCTAAAGACGGTATCGCGATGTCCTGAGAGTAAAATTTGTTCATTTTCAGCAGGAAGTGCGGTACTTGAGTAATGTCCGACGCCTTTTTTGAGCATTTCCTCATCCGTTCCTTCAACAATCGGTAGTTTGGCCTCGATGCTCGGGATGCGAACAATGCCGATGACGTCATCATCTTTGGGTACAAAATCTTCAGGTGAAGGTTCTGTTTGGCTCTCGTCTTCGGACTCATTTTGATTGTTTTGCTTTACGAGTTGTTCAGCTTCTGCTAAAGCATTGTTTGTCGACTGTTTCGTCTGGTAAAATTGATACCCCGAAATCGAGATAAGGGCGAGTCCGACAATCATCAAAATCCTACTGATCCAACGCCTCATAAAACACCTTCCTTCCTATCTATTTTTAAAGGCTTAGTCTATCATTTTTTATAAAAGTTTAGCTATTCGCATTTTCTCATATGTCTTTGAAAATGACAACCCAAAATTGATTATTCCGTCTTTTTAAAAAATGTTCATCGGAATCGGGCCCTTTTTGTAGCCTATATTTCTCAGATGTCCTTGATTCTCCTATGGATGAACTATATACTTTCTAATCACAGGTGTATTAAAAAGTAGTTTTCAATGAATAATCAATCAGATGATTCACATGAAGAGTAGGTAGGATTTGTCGTAATCGGTCATGTGAGTTAACTCATAAAGGATTGTGATGGTCGGTGCATAAAGATCTATTTATCGCGTTTTTTCGTGCCGGGATGCTCGGATATGGTGGTGGATTATCAGCGATCCCCTTGATGTATCGAGAAGTTGTTGAGCGATATGAATGGATGGATGATGAGGAATTTTCGGATATCCTTGCTCTTGCGAATACGTTGCCCGGTCCGATTAATACAAAGTTGTCTGGTTATATTGGATGGCGTTTGCGAGGGTTTTGGGGGATGGTCAATTGTTTAGTAGCGACGATTATTCCGACAGCTTTGTTAATGATTCTTTTTTTAACGATTTTGAATGCTTATAAAGATAAGCCATGGGTCCAAGGGATGGCTAAAGGTGTCATTCCAGTTGCCGGCGTAATGATCGGCGTGTTAGCGTGGGATTTTTTTCAAAAAGCAAAAACGCTTTTAGGATGGATGACGACAGTGCTATTGACGGTCATTAGCATGGTTGTCATGCAAGCGCTTGGGATTCATCCGGCTCTTCTTATCATTGTGCTGATTGTATATGCGTTATTGTCACGTGGGGATAAGCAAACACGAAATCAATCAGAGAATAAGGCGGGGGACGCATGATTTATTGGCAAATCTTTTTGGCGAATTTTACAGCGAATTTGTTAGGATATGGCGGTGGACCCGCGACGATTCCATTGTTGGAATATGAAGTGGTCCATCGATACGAATGGTTTACGACAGCGGAATTTAGTGAAATGGTCGCTTTAGGAAATGGCCTTCCGGGTCCAATCGCTACGAAATTAGCTGCGTATGTAGGTTACAGTCAAGGGGGCATTCTCGGTGCTTCGATTGGTGTGTTTGCTTCCGTCGCCCCGTCTTTAGTGATGATGATCGCCCTTCTTGGTCTGTTGATGAAATATAAACAATCTCCCCAAGTGAAAAAGTTAACGCGGATTATTCGTCCAACGATTGCCGTTTTATTAGGGGTGATGACGTACAATTTTGTTCGCGATTCCTATGTAGAAATTGGTTGGGGCCACACGTTGATTCTCATCGTGGCAAGTTATATTTTGCTTGAGAAAAGGCGCATCAGCCCTGTATATGTTGTTCTCGGTGCACTCATTTATGGAGCATTGTTTTTAAGCTGATTCCGTTGACACGTCACAAAAGATATGATATTTAATACATAGCGATTATCACTCACGTATGGAGAGTGCTAATTACAATAAGCTTCTACAGATTCCATTCAATCACAGCGTACGTGATGTTAGTAAAGGAGAGATTCTATGGAGAAGAAACAGTTTCAAGCAGAATCGAAGCGATTATTGGAGCTCATGATCAATTCGATTTACTCGCAAAAAGAAGTCTTTCTTCGAGAGTTAATTTCTAATGCGAGTGATGCGATCGATAAAATCTACTATAAAACTTTGACAGATGATTCATTAACATTTCAAAAAGATGACTACTATATAAAAATTGAAACAGATCCCGAACAGCGCATTTTAAAAGTGATCGATACTGGAATCGGGATGACAAAAGAAGAGTTAGAAAAGAACTTAGGAACGATTGCTAAAAGTGGTTCGCTCGCCTTTAAAGATGAACATGAAGTCGAGGATGGTTACGACATCATCGGTCAGTTTGGTGTCGGTTTTTATGCTGCATTCATGGTCGCCGATGTCGTAACGGTCATTACGAAAGCATTGGGGAGTGATGAGGCGTATAAGTGGCAATCTGAGGGTGCAGATGGATATACGATTGCCCCATATGAAAAAGACGACGTCGGTACGGAAATTATTTTGCAGATTAAAGAGAATACGGATGAAGAAAACTACGATGAATTTTTAGACGAACATCGCTTGCAACAAATTGTGAAGAAGCACTCCGACTTTATTCGTTATCCGATTAAGATGGACGTCACGAAAAGCAAACCAAAAGAAGATGATGAGGAAGAATACGTTGATTATGTCGAAGAAGAGACAATCAACAGTATGATTCCGATTTGGAGAAAAAGTAAAAATGATTTAACGGAAGAGGATTACATCAATTTTTATCAAGAAAAGCGCTATGGGTTTGACAAGCCGTTGACATATATTCATACGAATGTCGATGGGATGATTCGTTATCATGCGATTTTATATATTCCTGAGACAGCTCCTTACGATTATTATACGCAGGAGTATGAAAAAGGGCTGGAGCTTTATGCCAACGGTGTGTTAATTACCGAAAAAAGTCCTGAATTGTTGCCAGATTACTTTAGTTTTGTAAAAGGAATGGTCGATTCAGATGACTTGTCACTCAACATATCGCGTGAGATGTTGCAACATGATCGCCAATTGCAACGGATTGCCAATAACTTAAAGCGTAAAATTAAAAAAGAATTACAAAGTATGTTAAAAAATGACCGTGCCAAATACGAGAAGTTTTATGAAGCATTTGGTAGACAGTTGAAGTTCGGTGTGTACAGTGACTTTGGGGCACATAAAGAAGAGCTGCAAGATTTATTAATGTTTTATTCGTCGACGGAGAAGAAATTAGTAACGTTGGACGAGTATGTGTCGCGGATGCCTGAGGAGCAAAAATACATTTATTTTGCATCGGGTGAGTCGATTGACCGAATTGATAAACTTCCACAAACAGAACTGGTCGCTGACCATGGCTATGAAATCTTGTATTTCACCGATGAAATTGACGAGTTTGCGATTCAAATGCTACGAAATTACAAAGAGAAAGAGTTTAAATCGGTCTCAAGTGGTGACTTAGGGCTCGAATCTAAAGAAGAGGAAGAGCAAACGAAGCAAGTAGCCGAAGAAAATAAAGAGTTGTTTACAAAAATGAAAGACATCTTATCAGGTAAAGTAAAAGATGTTCAAGCATCTAAACGGTTAAAGAGCCATCCCGTTTGTTTATCCGCCGCTGGAGAAGTGTCGCTAGAAATGGAAAAAATTCTCCAATCCATGCCGAATAACCAGCATATTGAAGCGGATAAAGTGTTGGAGTTGAATGTGGATCATGATATGTTCCAAGCGCTACAAGAAGCGTATGAAAAAGATGATGAGCAGTTCAAGCTGTTTACGAACATTTTATACAACCAAGCACGCCTTATCGAAGGTTTGCCAGTTGAAGATCCCGTTGCATTTACAAATGATATGTGTAAGGTGATGACGTCGTAATCACGGTACGGTGCTCGAGAGCTATCCTAACGAAGGGGATGGCTCTTTTTTTTACGTCGAATTTACAGTATATTCACACAGCATTAATATCCATCTAGTAAGCTTTGATGTAGACGGAATCATTTAAGTTTGTTCAATTAAATCATAGGGAGAACAGATTTTAAAGAATGACGAAATGGGAGGCAGATGAATGGTACTGAAAAGAGATCGTGTCTTTCTTTTGATTGTCTTTACGATGGTGATGCTTGTATTAACTGCATGTGGAGGAGAGTCGCAATCAAGTAATGCGGAAGAAGTTGACGCCGAACAATCTCAAGAGGGAACGGAAGAGTGGCCAGAGCAACTGACAATCGGTGTTGTTCCTTCAGAAGATCAAACGACAGTCTCTGACCGTGTCCAAAATTTTGCAGATGAACTTTCCGAGCATTTAGATATGGATGTCGAAGTTTTTTTAGGGACAGATTATAATGCGGTTGTCGAAGCGATGCGGACAGAAAATATTGATATTGCTTTTTTTGGACCATTTGCTTACGTACTAGCGAATGAACGAAGCGGAGCAGAGGTGTTTTCGGTCGGTGCAGAGAATGAAGAGGACGTGACGTATACGAGTGTGGTGATTGTGCCGAAAGATTCTGAAGCGGAGTCGGTGGAAGATTTAAAAGGGAAAGATTTTTTGTTTGTTGATCCCGCCTCTACTTCTGGACACATTTTCCCACGCGTGAAAATTATGGAGGAGCTTGATGTAACGAATGATGAGGTCGAATCGGTCTTTAATAACGTCACGTTCTCTGGATCACATGATGCATCTATTTTAGCGATTGCTAATGGGGATGCGGACGGTGCAGCGGTGGCAACAGATGTGATGGATGCCATGCTTGATCAAGGAGTTGTGAAGGAAGATGATTTTAAAATTATTTCGGAGTCAGATCCTATTCCTCGTGGCCCAGACGCGTATCGGAGTAATTTACCAGACGATTTAAAAGAGGAAATTCGTGAATTTTACTATGACTATGAGGATGAGAAGTTTTTTGAAGAACGAGGCATCAATGGTTTTTATCCGATTGAAGATGAGGCTTACGATGTCGTTCGTGATGCAGCTGATGCGTTAGGAATGAGTCCGGAAGAATTGTTGGAGTAACGTTACTAGGAGGTGGAGCGATGTCCGTCTGATCTGGATCTGTGGCAAGTTAGATATGGATCAGACGAAAAAGGCTCGCTCTAGAAATAGATCACATGACGGAGGGATTGTGGTGGAGCCGTTTTTGCAAGTGAAACATTTACAAAAGGTTTATCCGGATGGGACACAAGCGTTACACGATATCAGTTTTGATGTGAAACAAGGCGAATTTGCTGTCATTATTGGTCCGAGTGGTGCCGGTAAGAGTACAATTCTTCGTTCAATCAATCGATTAGTGGAACCTTCTAGGGGAACGGTGCTGTTCAAAGGGAAGAACCTTACACAAGCGCGTCATCGCGAATTACGTCAAGCGAGACGTGAGATCGCGATGATCTTCCAAGGGTTTCATCTCGTGAAACGGATGAGTGTATTGCAAAACGTGTTGCATGGACGTTTAGGATCGATGGGTAACCTGCGAGGTGCATTGGGGCTATTTTCCAAACGTGATATTGAAGAAGCGTGGTATTTATTAGAACGTCTCGGTTTAACGGATCATGCTTATAAACGTGCGGGAGAATTGAGTGGAGGACAGCAGCAACGTGTCGCGATTGCTCGAGCATTGGCCCAACATCCATCGCTCCTCTTGGCTGATGAGCCGATTGCCAGTCTCGACCCAGCGACGTCAGAAACCATTATGAATTATTTATACAAAATTTGTCACGAAGATGGCATTACGTGTTTAGTTAATCTACATCAAGTGGATGTGGCTAAAGTATATAGTTCAAGGATTATCGGGATCCAAAATGGTCACAAAACGTTTGATGGTACGCCTCATATTTTAACCGATGAAAGCATCCAGGCGATTTATAATCAGAAAAAGGTAACTGCCTAGTGAAGGAGTTTGCAACATGGAACAAGTAAAAGTGATAAAGCACCAGAAGAGGATGCAGCTCATCCTCTTCATCGTCATGATGGGCTTTATTTTCATATGGTCTGTCAAAGGTACTGGGTTTAATATTCCGCTTTTATTTACCGGATTAAGTGAAACATTTCGGTTTGTTGTCTTCGATTTACTACCACCAGATGTGAGTCGTTTTACTTCGCTTATCCAACCTGCGCTAGATACGATTTATATGAGTTTTGTGGCGATGATTTTATCGGCGATGCTTGCTTTTTTTCTATCTTTTCTCGCCGCATACAATGTAACACCCCATCCATTATTGCAGTACGCAGTTCGCGGGCTGGCCTCATTTTTACAGTCGATTCCAGCACTTGTGTGGGTGCTCGTATTTGTAGCAGCGTATGGTCTCGGATCCATTGCCGGAACGATAGCACTCGTCTTGAGTGGTACAGGTCTTTTAACGCGGTCGTTTGCGGAAATGTTAGAAGAAATTGATATGGGTCCTGTAGAAGCCATTCGGTCAACAGGTGGAAATTGGGTTCAAGTCATGGGTCAAGCTGTCGTTCCCCAAGTACTTCCAGGTATGATCGGATGGAGCCTTTACAAATTTGACTTAAATATTCGTGAGGCAGCGGTGATCGGCATGGTCGGTGGCGGAGGAATTGGTTTTGCGATGCAAAAGTCGTTGAAACTTTTTCAATATAAAGAGGCTTGTATGGCGATTGTTATCATTTTCGTTTTAATTATGTGTATTGAATATTTTACGAATAAAGTGAGGATGCGTTTATTATGAAGGAAAGTATGACAGCTAGCGTTCAATCATCTGTTTCCAAGCAAGCTAAGCGGGCCGTGCGTCCGAAGCGAGATCGGTTATTCATCCATACGTTGATTGTTTTTGGTTTATTTTTTCTGTTTAGTTTATGGCAATTATCGATTGATTATCGTAGCTTGATTACAGGTACCGCTCAACTGATAGAGTTTGTAGGTCATATGCTTCCACCAGATGTGTCGACGTGGAAAACAGTTGTAGTCGCCGGTGTGGAATCATTACAAATTGCTTTTGTCGGTACTTCTTTAGGGATTGGGATGGCGTTATGTTTTTCTTTTTTGGCAGCGGAAAATTTGACTCCTCATCCATTCGTATCGTATGTGATTAAAGGACTTGCTGCTTTAATTCGGGCGATTCCAGCACTCATCTGGGTGTTGATTTTCATTGTCGCCGTAGGAATGGGTCCTTTTCCTGGCATTCTTGCCTTAGCGTTTAATAGCTTAGGCATGTTGATTAAAGTATTTTCTCAATCGATTGAAGAACTGGATGAAGGAATTTTTGAAGGGTTACGCTCAACAGGAGCAAACTGGCTCCATGTTGTTTGCCAAGGAGTCGTCCCGTCTGTATTGACGGCGTTTATGTCGTGGTCCGTTTTTCGCTTGGAAATTAATTTTCGCTATGCGACGATTTTAGGTATGGTGGGTGCAGGAGGCATCGGTTGGGAGTTAACGTCGGCGATGCGCATGTATCGTTTAGAAGAGGCGATGTTTATTATTTTAGTCATTTTTGTCATGGTCTTTACCGTTGAAATGGCCGGTAATCGATTGAAAAAGATGATCAATCGGATCTAGACTAGCGTGATATGATGACGATTCAATGATCATAAATCGGCAAATGAGTGAAGGCATATCAATGAAAAGGCAGTAAATGTTCCAAATGTGAGGGAGGATTTACTGCTTTTTCATGAGAAGAATGTTGCAAGGCTGAGCGAACATAGATCGAGTGAACAATGGATTGAAAGAAAAAAGAATATGTATACCTACTAATATCTGTATATTGGTTTTATTCAGAAAAATACTTGTCGTTCTTGAGTAAACCGTCTATACTAATGATATCGATTTACATGTTTCTACAAGGGGTTGTGAACACTTTTGTTGTCTTTTTTGCACGTGTCGTAGCATTTGTTTTATCGCGCTTTGTCCGGTCGGAATTGGCTCCCATTGTTCATTTTTTCGAAATTATTGTGTTTCAACTATTGTTTTCTCTGTTGGGAAGCCTCGTTGTTTTTGCGTACTCAAGACACCGCGAGTATCACGCAGACCAGGGCGGTGCAGATTTAGCTGGAAAAGACAAGATGAAACATGCGTTAGAAAGGCCTAAAGCGCATTCGGGTTATGCGCGTACCGGGGAGGACCAACCAGCTGTTGCGACGATGAAAATCAATGGCCAAAAGAAAATATCCATGTTATTTTCGACCCACCATGACATGGATGAGCGAATTCACCGACTTACATAAGAGAGACTTATGAGGATTGAAATAAGAGTGTGTGTATGTGTCTTTTTTACACACTGTTATTTTAATGCTTTTTTTATACGTAAACCGTTCGCAAGTCACACATCGTGTATTCCATCTTTAGAAGAGTAGGGAAGTATTAAACCAGCGAATTAAGCGTTAGGGGGGAGCTTATGCAATCGTCTGAAGATCGACAAAGAATCGTTCGTCAAGAATTAGAAAAAATAACGAAGGAGAAGTACATCACACCAGAAATGTACACGGCCGTTGTGGACGCACATCAACAGTTTTATGACGATATCGAGAAAAGACGAGAAGCGGCATGGAAAAAAGAACAACAGTTGTCTGCTGTTACGAATACCCGTGCTGTTGCAGCAGGAAAAGAGGAAATTATCCACTCTCACCCTTCTTCCTCAAGTGAAGAGGGGATTCAGAAGCAAAAGTTAACCCCGCAACAAATTCGTGAGCGTAATATCAAATGGTTGTTAAACTTAGGAGTCTTAATGCTTTTGATCGGTGGTCTCGTATTAGCAACGAGTACGTGGAGTTCGATGCCGGGGTGGATGAAAACGGGTTTTCTTTTTTTGAGCTCTGTACTGTTTTTCGGTTTAGCTCAATTCATGATTCGGGTGGTGAAGCTTGAAAAGACTGCGTTCGCATTTTATGTGCTCAGTGCGTTATTTTTACCGATTGTCATTTTGTCCAGTGCCTATTATGAATTATTTGGAACTTATTTTTCATTGAGTGGTGAAGGACGTTATCTGGTCGGTACAATCGGGAGTATGCTCGTTTTACCTATTTATGCAATGTTGGCCATTCGTTTGTCCTCACGATTGTTTGTCTGGTTTTCTTATGTGACGTTAACGGTATGGGCCAGTTTTTCACTCGCTTCCTTGCCCTTATCGATCGATGGTTTTTATTTAGGAATGATGTTGTTTAATACGGTGCTGATCATCGGATACACCTTCCTCCGCTGGGGGCGTTTTCCTCTGTTTCGTCAGGAAGCGAGCGCGTATATCCAAGTAAATTTGATCCTTTCGACAGCGTTTATGATTTTGTTTTATGATTATGAACTGACGCATGGATTCAACTTAATATTGGCGGGCGTTTTATATTTTGCGATGATATTTGTGACGAAGCATGCGGAATATCATTTTGTGTTTAGTGCGATGTTGGTCTACGGGGCTTATCAAATCATTGAATTTTCAATGTTGTATGAAATAAAAGCCCTTCCTTATGCCTTGTTAGGGTTTATCTTTTTGTTCATTCCGAAATGGGTGTCGGGTGAAAAGCAGTTACAAAAGGCTTTTCGATATACGAGTGCATTCGTTTCAGGGTGTGCCTTTTTATACATTAGCTTTGAAGGTATGATGTTACGGATGGGTGAGCCTTCGCTTATTTTACTCATCGCTTATTTAATCATTACCGTGAATTTCATTTATTTAACGAATTTGGAAAAGAAGAATCCCCTGTTCGCTTATTTAAGTCCACTATTTATGATGACAGCATTTTATGAAGCTATTTTGTTAGGGCAAATGTGGTTTGGATACGATTCGTTGCGTGTACCGCTCTTTTTTACTGGGGTGTTACTATATGGATGGTTTGGGTGTTTCACACAACAGAAATTTTTACAACGGATTAAAGAAAGTTCACGGGATGTTGCGATGGTCGTCATGTTGCTATGTGCAACGGGTGAGTTTCTCTTTGAGCATTGGTGGCGTGCCGGTGCCTTACTATTGATGTTGAGTATTGTCATGCTACTCATGGAACGGTTTGAAAAGCGTTCTGTTTTTACAAGATCCGACCTTCCGTCTTGGTTACACGCATTGTTTCTAGGGGCGGCTGTCGCCGTTTTTTACGAAGCGTTTGATCAGAGTCGATGGACAACAGATTGGCTCGGTTCGATGGGGATTATGAATGTCATTTTGGCGAGCTTTGCTGTATTAGGGGCGAGTTACTTTTGGAACACAAGAAAGAAAAAGACCTTCTCACAGCATGCGCTTTATATATCGAATATGTTTTATGCGTTCGGTATGTGGCTTGCCTTTTTTGCGCCGATCCATGAGTTAAATCGTTCCTTAATAGTTTTCGGCGGAATAGGAATGGCTTATCTTTTGTATCGGAAGACAAACTGGGACATGTTACCTTACGTTGTAAGTAGTCTTACGCTTATGTTCTATGGAACCCTTTTGCATGCACAGTCGCTACACGTCACTATTACATTTGCTGGGTATCATGCTCTGAAATATGTAGTCGGTGCGCTCCTTTTATTTGGCATTGGCTCGCTTTTTCGGAAGACGGATCAGCGTTTATCGATGAGTTTTTGGCGAGTAGGTCATCTCTATTTGCCCATAGCTTTGTTCATAACGGTCGTATTTTCTGGGGAGTTAGCTTATGGGGCTTTGTTCATCGCCACAGCTCTATATAGCATCAGTATGCTTTATGTAAAACAAGAATGGCTCATCAGAGGGTTTTTATACGCAGCGATTTCAATCTTTTGGGCTGGGGTTTCGTTGTTCATGTTTGCATACGGCTGGGAAAAGTATGTGCCTTATGCCTTTTTACTAACGAGCTTATTAAGCGGCACCATTTGGTATGTCGTTCAAACACCGTGGAAAAAGAGGCTGGCTTATTATGTCACTCCCTTTTCGATTCTCGGTATTGTCACATTTGCCTTTATGGAACCGAGTGCAGGCCATTTTATCGTGACACTTTTGTATGCTACGGGTGTATTGTTCGTCTTACATGAAGAAAAGTGGGACCTATTCAATCTCATTCCACTTTTAATCATTTATTATGCAACCATCGACTACGGTTCAACTTTGTATCATCCTTATGCATGGTCGATCGTCATGGTCATCTTAGCTGTTATTTGTAACATCATCGGTCGCATGATGTATTCAATGCTTTATGAAACTGTGAAGGGTCAATCATTTACAGTTCGAATCGATTGGTATACAGTTATTAGCTTCTTAGCTGTTGTTTATTTGTATGTGTTAGTTGATGATGCACTTTGGACTAGGCTTCTACCGGGTGTTGGTTTGTCATTGTCTGCATGGACGCAACAACGGCGCATTCCAAACATCCTTCCTGAGTGGATTCGTCTTGGCGCTGGAGCTCATTTGATACAACCTTATTATGTTTTATTAGGATGGCTACTCATTCCAACGTTGTTTGTTGTCGAACTATATGTCATTCCGTGGATTGTGTTCACGGTTTTCTTGAAAAGGATACGAGCGTCGCAACAATTGAAACAAATTGCCAACTATGTGCAATGGGGTGTTCTCGTTATTGCCTTTTTACTACTTATTCAGCACGCTCTTGTTCAATCAACGGTTGTATATGCGCTCAAATTAGGTGTGCTCTCGATTGCTTCGATGTTTGTAGGTATGGCCTTTCGAACGAAGTCATTTTTCTTTATTGGCGGTGGAGTATTGTTACTCAATATCTTTTTACAGACGCGACCCTTTTGGGGAAATTTACCGTGGTGGGTCTATCTGTTAATCGGGGGAGCGACGTTAATCGCCGTCGCCAGTGTCAATGAATGGCATAAACAGAAGTTATCCCAGCATGAGGTAACATTTATTTCAAAAATTCGTAAAAAGATTCTCGCCATTTGGCAAATGATTCATACGTGGGACTGAGCGTGGTCCATGGTGGTGCGATCGGAAAGATGTAATCGGGAGCATCGATTGTATAAGTAAAATATTTACGGGGACATAATTGGAATATTCCTTCAATTTCAAGGGAATAAGAAGAGGACTCTCTCCTTTGATAGAATAGTTTTTCACGAGAAAACAAAAAAGGAGGAGTCCTCATGAGTAATGATATCAACAATCTGCCAATATTAAAAGAAATTGAACAAAATCTTTTTCAGGAACTTCAAAGCGTGTATCAAAATATCCTTGTTTCTCTTCTGGAAGAAATCGATTCGTGTCATTGTCACGATGGAAAATGAATGATATACTTTCAACAACAATTGAATAGTTAAGGAATAGGTGCAATCCGAGAGTGCGATTGCTTAAAAGGGAAGTTCGGTGTAACATGCCGACGCTGTCCCGCAACTGTAATTGGGAACGATTCGAGTCATACCACTGTTTTTACGATGTGTGAAAATGGGAAGGTTCGAAAAGTGATGACCATAAGCCAGGAGACCTGCCTATTTCTAGTTTCATCATAACCTACGGAGGATAGGAGGTGTGACGTGCGAATATATGTAATGGGCAATAGGTATGCCTGTTTTTAAGTATGCTCGTTAACGTTAACAACTTCTCACGGGGGGAGTTGTTTTTTTATTGTATAGAAATTCGTATGACGAATATTTTACATGCACAACGAGTATAGTTTATTTGAGATTCATCCAGTTTGATCACGTTAACAAATATGACAGTAAGCATGACATGGAGGAATGAAAATATGTATGGAACGGTCACTTATTTTACGAATCAATTTATAGGAACAATGATGAATAATTTAGCAGTCGACCGATCGATTTCGCTGAACGAGCACTTTAAACATCTACAGTCGGAAATTAACAATCGCACGGCAACTCAAGAAGAAAAAGAGCATTATTTAGCTAATTTGCTAGAGGCTTATAGCACAACGTATGAAGCGCTCGTAGGAAAAGAAGGTACACCGAATGAAAATTGAGAGGATACTTGCTCTGTTTTTGCTTTGATGATTGGTTGCTGAATAAATAGACAGCGGTTTATAAATGGTGATAATGAGGTATCTGTCATTGAATAATGAATAAGAGGTTTGTGGGTCACGGACGATTTTTTACGGATATTGTTGATAGGCAACAAGTCCTTTGATTGAAAAATCCCCGGGTCCGTGCAAATATGATAAAGGAAGTATTTTAGGATTGTCGATCGTTAGTGGAGGAGTGAATGATGGTGAGCGTTCAAAATAAATATCCGATGACAGAAGCTGGTTTACAACAATTAATAGAAGAGTTATCGTATTTAGAAACGGTTAAACGGCCGGAAATCGACCAACGAATTAAACATGCCCGTAGCTTTTGTGATTTTGCAGAGGATTCAGAGTATGATGCGGCGTTAGCTGAGTTAGCATCTCTGAAAAAACGAATAGCAACTATTGAGCATATGATTCAAGAGGCAACAATCATTCAAGATACAGGTGAGGCTTCGGATACGGTTCGACTTGGAAGTGCAGTGACGTTTATGGAGCTTCCTGACGGTGACGAAGAAACGTTTACGATTGTCGGAGTTGCAGAGGCAGATGCATTAACGGGAAAAATTTCGAATCACTCGCCAATGGCTAAAAGCCTGCTCGGTCATCGAGTTGGTGATCGAGTTGTTGTAGGGACGCCATCTGGTTCGATTCATGTAAAGATCACTGCCATCGAATAATGCGCACAGTTAATCTGCTCATGAAAGTGATGAAACAGTCTTTTTCATGAGCAGATGTGAATCGATCATATATTCTTTGCAATCGGTAAAGTCATTACGTGGTTTCCGATTGACTAAAATGAATCATTGATTTCCCAACGGATCTTTTTTCGAAAAGTTTCGTCCCGCAATTTTTTCCTTACTTGTCGTCCCCAACTTTTAACGGCATCTTCCGTTGTGTTTTCTTGATGGGCAATCGCTTTAACGGACATGTCATGAATGATGAACCAATTCACCCATTTCCATTGCTTGTCTGTTAAGTGTATTTGTAAATGCTGCCACAATTCTTTGTCAGTTGTCTCAGGATGAGTACGATTCATGATCGGGTAATGATTTTCTTGGCGTCGTCTGCGATTTCCATTTTCCATGTGGAGTGTGTGATGTGTGATGAGCTTTGCTTTGATTTTTTCAGCACGTGATTGTTTTCGGATGAGGTCGATGAGGCGATTTCGGATTTGGTAGTTGAAGTACGTAGACATAGGTCCTTGGTCAGGTTGATAAGTTTCGTATGCTTTCCATAAGGCAACGAGTCCTTCTTGGAAATATTCTTGATGGGGATCGCGAAGGTTTAAACGATGAATGTGATAATGGATTCGTCGTTCATTTTGTTTGAAAACATCTTCAAACGTCATGCCTTCTTGCTCTGTAATTACCATGTCTATTCCCCTTTCCCGAATGGTGTGCTGTAAGAACTTTATTCTTCTTATATCTATTATCGAAAGAAATGTGCTTGAGGTGGCATCTTCCTTTGATTGACTATCATCTATTTAAAATATATACTGTTTTACAATGTAGGAATTGTTTATGTGAATGTGTTTGATGTAGAGAAGGGTTATATGTAACGTGCTAGTCACTTAAGGTAGTTTACGAAAAGAGCGTGAATGAATAGGGAAGGAGGAATCAAAGTGAGTGCAAACATTAAAGTGAATGATCATGGTCCATTACTTGTGACCGGGGATGTTGAACTCGTTGATGGTGAGGGGAATGCTTTTGAATCGAAAAAAGCTTTAGCACTGTGCCGTTGCGGACAGTCAGCAGATAAGCCATTTTGCGATGGCACGCATAAAAAAGTAGATTTTGAAAGCAAGACAAGAGCGAAGTAAGTACTAGGGAAATCTTAGGTTTTATCATTACGTATGAATAAACCAAATTGAAAACGTACGTTAAAAAGAACCATACCCGATAAGTGGTATGGTTTTATTCATGTCGACAGACGAACGAGTACGTTATCGAAGCAATAAAAAGGGTGTACATAATACGGGATTAGGCTTCCGATGATGTACACCTTTGTCATTTGTTATGTCGTTTATACGTTCATGAGAGGATTAATGACGCTTGCTTAACCAAAGCACGCCGGATTTGGCTAAACGTGGTAAAAGTCCAGTAACGGGTTGCTGGAACATGTTTCCGAATCCATCCGAACTGCCGAGTGATCCAAGGGTACCTTTTAATTTAATCGGTCTAGGTTTTCTCGGCTCTTCATTTCTCAAGATTGCTTGTAAAATTTGGGCAATTTGTTCACCTTGTTGACCTGCTAGTTGAGCGCTCGGTGAGTAAGTCGAGGATGCACAGTCGCCAACAACATATACGTTCTTCTGTGCAGGAACTTGGTAGTAGTCGTTCAGGATGACCTTCCCTTGGTTATCTTTTTTAAATGGTAATTCTTGAACGAGTTTGTTCGGCTGGACGCCTGCTGTCCAGATTGTTACATCATTCACATAACAGGTCCCATTACTGCATACGCCATCTTTTTCAACATATTCCACATTTGCGTGGTGGATGACTTCCACATCATTGTTTACGAACCAATCGGCAACGTGTGCTTGAATTTTTGGGTCAAATGCTTTGAGAACCGACGCTCCTCGGTCAAGTAAGCGAATGTTTAAATCTTTGCGACTTTCTCTTATTTCCGAAGCTACTTCAATTCCGCTCAATCCTGCTCCAACAATCGTTACGACGCCATAAGCTTTTAAATTTCCGACAGCAAGTCCTGTACGTCGTGCTTTGGAAAAGGATTGGACACTTTCAGATAATTCTTCTGCTCCGCGAATACCGTGATAATTATCCTCGCAACCGAGAGCAATGACTAAATAATCATACGATACAATCGTACTGATGTCTTTGAATAGGATGTTTTCATTTTCGACGTCAATTTTCTCAACTTCACCAAACACATAACGAATCCGTTCATCTTCAGGGAAATCGATGCGAACATCTCGATCAGCAGCGGTTCCAGCCGCGATCGTATAAAACTCAGTCTTTAAAGAATGATACGGGTTCTTGTCCACAAGTGTGATTTGAATGTCTTCAGGGATTCCCTGTTTAAGTAAATCTAAAACGATTGTCAGCCCGCCATATCCTCCGCCTAATATGACTAAATTTTTCATTACCATATCCCATCCCTATGAAATAAAATGTGTGAAAATTGTGTGAACGAAAAGTCAGTTTCCTTTATAACCTCTATACTTAAGAGTATCAAATATATACGTGAAAGACTAGCGTAATTCATAAAGACTGAATCATTAAAAAAGTGAAACGCATAAAGTCCTGCGTGGGATGATTAAACCTTTTTCCACGTTGAATATAGGGTTGATTTAGATATTGCTTATTTGATAATCAAATTTCTTGTTGACTCATCTATATCCGATGAATGTGAAGATATGAAAAGAAAGGTCAATCCTGTATATACTAAAGACGGAAAGTTTATGTCATACATGAACAAATATAGATGAAATAGGCGGGTTGTTTTTTGTATAATGAAGGATGTCCAATTTATAGTTCGTTTTATACTTTTTATGTTATACACATGTACAAATTGGAATGCAATGTCATATTGATACAATGTTGTACAAAGTAGGTGAAGGAGTTTAAAAATGGAAAGTTTGACAGTCGATTCTTTATTAAACGTGATTGGTGAATTGTTCTCTGATGAAATTTCAATTGTTGTCGCCAATACAAAAGAATATATTTATTATCGTCCGAGCAAACGGATTGATTTGAAAATAAAACCAGGGGATGTCGTTAAAAAGAATTCAATTGCTTATCGAGCATTAGAGGCAAAGCAAAAAGTATCTGAATTTAATAATCGAGACGTATTTGGGGTACCCTATCAAGGAATGGCAGTTCCTATTTATGACCGTGGAGAACTTTTGGGTTGCATTGTTGCTGTATATCCAACGTACACGGATGGGAAATCAGTGGTCACCGTTCGAACTCCTGATGGTTGGAGACCGATCCCATTCCAAGACGTGAAATATTTGGAAGTTAAAAACCGGAAAACACATGTTTATGCGAATGGGTTTTCGGGCACACACAATTATTCACTCCAAGAGTTTGAATACTTTTTACCACGAAATTTATTTGTCCGCTGCCATCGATCTTATATCGTTAACGTCCATCACATTAAAGATATTTTCCCCGATACACATTCAACATTTGTGTTAGAGTTGGGAAATGGGGTAAGAATTCCAGTAAGTCAATCGTACGCCAGTTATTTCCGAAAATTACTCGGCTTTTAAAATAGTGCTTTAGTCATGTATTTTTGTGTTTCATACGTTCATTTCGTTCTTCCGACAAAATTCTACAAAACTGTCCATTTTTAAGATAAAATTATTATTACAATTGTCTATTAATTTGCAAAAAAGAAATGAAATATATTTACAAAAAGAGGGATGAAACAATGGGGAAACATTTAGATCGAATTAAAGTCCCTAGTTTACATGATCGTGTTGTATCAGCGGAAGAAGCTGCAAGTTGGATTCAAGACGGTATGACCTTGGGGCTCAGTGGTTTCACGCAATCGGGCGATGCAAAAGCGGTACCATTTGCTTTGTTCGATCGTGCTAAAGAAGAACGGTTCAAAGTGAATGTATTTACAGGAGCTTCTCTCGGTTCCGATCTTGATAAAATGTTTGCTGAATCAGAAATTGTTAATAAACGACTTCCTTTCCAATCAGATCGAGCTATGCGGAAAAAAATCAATGAAGGAAGTCATTTATATTATGACCAACATTTGTCTCATACAGCAGAGTATATTCGATCCGGTGTGCTTCCTAAAATTGATTACGCGATTATTGAAGCCATTTCCATTACAGAGGACGGTATGATTATCCCGACAACATCTGTGGGTAATTCATTGTCATTTGCGAAACATGCAGAAAATATCATCGTTGAAATCAGTACCGTACATTCTGAAAAATTAGCGGGAATCCATGATTTATACAGCCCTGAACCACAAGGAGAGCGAAATCCGATTCCATTGACGAAGGCGGGGCAACGAATCGGTACGAAAGGCATTCCTGTCGATGTTGAGAAGATTAAAGGAATTGTCTTCTCTGATCATATGGATTCCCCATCTGCAATTGCTAAACCGGATGAAGAGACGCAAACGATGGCGAAGCACTTACTCGCATTTTTAGAAAAAGAGCTTGAATCAGGTCGCCTACCAAATGGTTTGCCTCCGATTCAATCCGGTGTCGGGTCCATAGCCAATGCAGTTTTACATGGATTGCTTGAATCAGAATTCGAAAACTTAGAAGTGTATTCAGAGGTGCTCCAAGATGCTGTCTTTGATTTAATGGATGCTGGAAAAATTTCCGTTGCTTCAAGTACTTCTGTCGCATTATCTGAAGAAAAAATGAACGACGTTTTTGAAAACTTTGATCGTTATCGGGATAAAATGATTATGCGTCCACAGGAGATTTCCAACCATCCAGAAGTAATTCGACGTCTCGGTTTAGTGGCGATTAATACCGCTTTAGAATTTGATATTTATGGAAATGTGAACTCCACACATGTAACCGGAACGAATATGATGAATGGAATTGGTGGCTCAGGTGATTTTGCCCGTAATGCACGCTTGGCAATCTTCGTTACAAAATCCGTTGCTAAAGATGGAGATATTTCAAGTATCGTTCCATTTGTATCTCATGTAGACCATACGGAACACGATGTGGATGTAGTTGTCACCGAACAAGGGTATGCTGACCTTCGTGGATTAGCACCAAAAGAACGTGTGCCATTGATTATTGAAAACTGTGCACATCCATCGTACAAACAACAGTTATGGGATTATTATAATGAAGCACTCGAACGCGGTGGACAAACCCCACACGTACTTGAAAAAGCGTTCTCATGGCATACAAACTTCATGAAGCACGGTACAATGCGTGAAGTTGTTAAAATGGACTAAGGGATGAAATAAATAAAAGTGTTTAAAAAGTAATATGCGGGATGAATAGGCCCGCATATTACTTTTTTGTGTTTTAAAGATGATGTGAAAGTTTGTGATAAATAAAATTAAATGGGGAACACACGAATGATGTCGAAGCTCGTGTGTTTTTTTGTACGATCAATCTTTTGTTATGAAATGATAATAGTTATCAAATTTAAACATTCTGTCAATAAAATGTCAATGTTTATTCAGATATAAAAGATGTATAAGTGTTATAACATGATATGATAATGTTTGAATATAACAGAATAAAACACAATATAACAGTCAATGGAAAGGAGGCTATATCATGAAGCGTAAGAAATAAATGGAAACCTATTCTACATAGTGAATAAGTGCAACTTTAATTGAGAGGAGAGATTTGAATGGATTTTCCAGTTGTTGAATTTCCATGGCTTGGAAATGGAACAGTGATTGCGATTATTGCAATTATTCACGTTATTATTAGTCATGGTGTCGCTATTGGTGCAATCACTTTAATGGTTTCGATGGAGTATGTCGGAATTAAAAAGAATGATGAAGGACTCTTATCAGTGGCCCGAAAGTTCAGTAAATGGATTCTTATTTTAACGACGACCGTCGGAGCTCTGACAGGAGTTGGAATTTGGTTTTCAACAACGGTGATTCAACCGGATTCGATTGGTTCGTTATTGCGCATTTTCTTTTGGGCATGGTTCGCTGAATGGATTGTCTTCGTAACTGAAGTTGTTCTTTTAATTGTTTATTACTATACATGGGATAAATGGCAAGGTGCGAAGCGAGTTATTCATAATCGCATCGGAATTGGTTTAGCGATTTTTTCATGGTTAACAGCAGCGATTATTACGGGTATTCTTTCAGCGAAGTTGACTCCCGGAAAATGGACGGAAACGTTATCGTTTTGGAATGCGTTCTTTAATCCAACATATTTGCCATCGCTAGCTTTTCGAACGTTCATAGCGATCGTTTTAGCGATTGCACTCGTTGCATTGCCGATCAAGTTATTTGTAAAAGATAAACATATACAAGAAAGTGTTTTTAAAGTGTTCGGTTTTTGGAATGCTATTGCACTTCCAGGCATTTTAATAACAGGAATTTGGTATTTATATAAAGTACCTGGCGAAGCTCGTGAGTTGATTGTTTGGTCAACGGGGATGAGTGAAGGAATGTTCACATGGATTAATATTATTGGCTTAGCGGTCTTCGTCATCTTCGGAATTTGGATGTTGAAAAGCCCGAAAAAAGTTCCCATTATTTTGTCTTTAGCTGTATTTGGAACGTCAATCGGTTTTATTGGTGAATTTGAAGGGGTACGTGAATCCGTTCGGAAACCGTACATTATTTATGATTACATGTTCGCCAACGGTATTTTAGAAAAAGACGTTGAACAGTACAATAAAGAGGGATACTTAGCAAACTCAACGTTTTCATCTGTTAAAGAAGTAACAGAAGAGAATAAGTATGAAGCGGGAGAAGAAATTTACAAGGGCCAATGTCTAGCGTGCCACACGGTCGATGGTTGGCGTGAGAAAAGAGCATTTGCTAACCGAATTGATGGATGGGATGAAGATGGGATCGATATGTATATTGAATCGTTGCATGAAACGCGACCATTTATGCCTCCCTTTGTAGGTACGGATGAAGAAAGAGAAGCTTTGTCGCACTATTTAGCCACTGTTGTTGAAGAAAAGAAGGCAGATGAGCGTGCACAAGCAAAGGAAGGTGAGCAATAATGTTATTGACAGCCTCAAACATACCTAACGATATTGAATTAGTTATTCCAGGCAATATCGGTTTTTTTGAAGTATTGATTGTCATTAGCTTTTTATTGCATATTTTGTTCGTAAATATTGTCGTCGGCTCCTCGGCGATGGCTGTTTGGCAAGAAATTAAAGGGATCCGTACAAAAAAATCTGAACACGATTTATTGGCTGCTCAATTAGCTGATCATACGTCGATTTTAAAAAGTATTGCCGTAGTTCTCGGTGTAGCTCCATTGCTCATTATTAGTGTGATTTACACACAGTACTTTTATCCGTCAACGATTTTAATCGGCAAAGCGTGGTTATCATTAATCGTTTTGCTCATTGTCGCTTTTCTCATTTTGTATGTGTATAAGTTTCAGTGGCACAATATGAAAACAGGTGGCAAGAAAATATTTCACGTCGTCATCGGGGCAATAGGTAGTCTCATGTTATTGTTTGTTCCACTCATTTTTATTGTAAATGTTGTATCGATGCTTTATCCAGAAATGTGGGAAGGTTCAAAAGGTTTCTTCCATGGGTTAGTGTATTATCCACAAATTTGGCAGCGGTACGTACATTTTATTTTAGCTAGTTTTGCTCTAGCTGGATTTTATTTATACTTTTGGAATAATCGCTTACAAAAAAAGGCGAAGGAAAAAGGTGACAAAGATCCGACTGAAGCAAAGGTCCATAAACAAGGAAAGCGACTCGGGTTGCAGGTGATGATTGGTACAACCGCTCTCCAACTTCTATCAGGTACATGGTTGTTGATGAGTTTTGAGCGAGATATTCGTCTACTCTATATGGGTGACGATGTGTTGTTGACAAGTTTATTGATCGCGTCTATTTTAGTCACGTTGTTGATGATCTTTTTCCTCGTATTACTCATGAAACATGATAAAAGGAAATATTTTATCATGTCACTGGCATCCTTTGTACTCGTATTAGGCATCATGGGGTGGATGCGACATGAATTACGAGAGGTGTATTTAGATCCACATTTGGAAGATCATCCACGCACAGCGACCTCAGAAGTACAAGAAGGTCCATAGATTTTTATAAAAGAACAAGCATGTACGGAAGTGATGAATCTGTTAACGTATATGCTTGTTTTTCTAATGGTAAACGATCTTTCTTCGTCTATGGTCTGTTACACTGGATTGATTTTCATGCCCTATTGTCCCAAAATGTTGCTAACTACTTTGACCGCTGTTCTAGCTTTAATAGGATAGATGATCTTAACTTAAAATATTGTTCATAAATAATAAAAAAAGTAATTCGGTTTAGGCTGAATGACTTTTCTTTTTCACTCTCCCCCTTTTCAATTTCATCAAATAAATGATTATTAATTTGCGTTTGTTCATCTCCTATAAGCAGTCGCTATTCTCGTTTCCCAGAATGGACGAAAGTGCCAAATATTCATGAATATTTCCAATACAATCATAGCACTCGAATGTATAATATTCGCTTGGGTCAAATTCAAGTCCGTGATACAATTATAATCATTAAATAAAATACTTGGATGAATATTTTTCTGTGTGAAGACAACAGATGAGGTGAACAAAGTGAATAAATCTTCATCACAATCGGGGAGGAAAGTGGAGAAGTCGACATTACTTTCTGATTTGAAGTCGCTTTTCAAAGGTATTGTCCTCATTGCTAATGTGTTGCCAGTCTTTGCTGGATTTTGGTTGGCACTTCATTTTACAAATGCATCATTTTATGATTATTGGGATCAATTTTTGCTAGCGATGATTGGAAGTACGTTTGTGATTGCGGGGGCATTATTGTTTAATAATTGGTATGAAGTGGATTTAGACCGCGAAATGTCGCGAACACAAACTCGACCAACGGTAACCGGTAATATTTCATTAAAAACGGTCTTTATCATGGCGAATTTCTTCTCTTTAATCGGTATGATCATTTTATTATTTACAACGATGGAAGCCGTCTTTTACGCATGGATTGGCTGGTTTAGCTATGTCGTGCTTTATACGTTTTGGTCGAAACGCAAATACACGCTAAACACGATTCTTGGAAGTTTGTCGGGTGCGGTCACTCCGTTAATCGGTTGGGCAGTCGTCGATTCGGCTATTCATATCGTGCCGATCACACTGTTTGCGATTTTGTTTATTTGGCAAATCCCCCATACGTTCTCCATTGCCATTAAAAGATATAAAGAATACAAAGCTGCCGGGGTTCCGATGCTCCCCGTTGTATACGGATTTGATGTGACGAAACGTCAAATTATAGTGTATATCGCTTGTCTTTTTCCGTTGCCCCTTTTTCTAATCTCGCTCGGAATTCCTTTTATCATCGTTGCGACTCTGCTTAATATCGCTTGGTTGATCTTGGCAGTGCGAGGATTTTATACGAAAGACGATTGGAAATGGGCACATCGTATCTTTATTTCTTCACTAATTTATTTATCGGTGTTATTTATTATGATGGTGATTGTTACATTACCGCCTTTTTCATAATCTGGCCGTAAAAGAGCTTGGCTGTTGAAAAGGGTTATTCAAACATCAATAAGAGAGGAGTCGTCAAATGAAACGTATTATTACTGGAAAAACGAAAGATGTATATGTACGAGAAGATGGAAATTATGTATTAAAGTTTAAAGATGATGTCACTGGTGAGGATGGGGTATTCGATCCCGGTGCCAATCGTGTTGGACTGACAGTGGAAGGAGCCGGAAAAGCCGGTTTACAATTGACAACATTCTTTTTTGAGAAACTTGATGAGGAAAATATTCCAACGCACTATGTAGATGCGAATATCGACGAAGCTATGATGACGGTTATTCCAGCTACAGTTTTTGGAGATGGTTTAGAAGTCATTTGTCGGTATCGGGCTGTCGGTAGCTTTTTGCGTCGGTATGGGAAGTATGCTGAAGAAGGTCAAGCCTTGGATGGATTTGTAGAAGTGACTTTAAAGGATGACCAACGACAAGACCCGCCGATTAATAAAGATGCACTTCTCATGTTGGGGATTTTAACAGAGGAAGAATATGATCAACTGTATCAGTTAACAAAGAAAACGGCTCAAATTGTGAAAGACGAATTAGCAAAAAAAGATATCGAGTTGTATGATATTAAGTTTGAATTTGGAAAAGATCAACACGGTAAAGTGATGTTGATTGATGAGATTTCAGGGGGAAATATGCGCGCTTATAAAGATGGGCAATCCCTCGATCCGATTACACTTTCAAACATCATAGTAGAAAATCAATGACAGAGAAAATGGGGAACGCTGTTGAAGTAAATATGGATACTCGTGTAGAAAGAAAAACAAAGTACATGCTAGAATGAGGATTTTGCTACTTTGTTTTCTTTTTCTCTAATACTTACTTTTAATAATCAACTTACTTGACGGCACAAAGTTTATTATATATATTATAATTGTTACGTAAAGTAATCTACTTCCTAAGGAATACTTGATTACCCTTCAGTTAGCGAACGAATAGTACACTCAATCTTTTGAGAGTACATAAACGGACTGACATAAAATGTTATTTATGACTCATACTACTTAAAACGGTAATCAACGGAATGACTTAGGATATTTGACTAAATCTTTCATAGAAAAGGAGATCCATCATATGTCAAAAACAAACTTGGCAATTATTTATTACAGTTCTACAGGAACAAACTATCAGATGGCGAAATGGGCTGAAGAAAGTGCGAAAGAAGCAGGTGCGAATGTAAAAGTTTTAAAGGTCCCTGAACTTGCACCTAAAGAAGCGATTGCTACGAACCCTGCATGGGAGAAGCATGCTGAAGAAACAAAAGATGTCCCAGAAGCAACTTCAGAAGATATTAAATGGGCAGATGCGATTATTTTCAGTGTACCCACTCGATTCGGAAATCTTCCTTCACAGATGAAACAATTCCTCGATGTCCAGGGAGGAACGTGGATGAGTGGTGCCACGGTTAATAAGGTAGTCAGTGCGATGTCATCCGCTGGAAATGCCCACGGTGGTCACGAAGCAACGATTTTATCCCTTTATACATCGATGATGCATTGGGGTGCGATTATTGTCCCACCAGGATATACAGATGATTCAATGTATGTCTCTGGAGGAAACCCATATGGTGTCAGTGTAACTGTCGATCAAGACGGGAATATGGTAGAGGACATCGAAGATGCTGTTAAACATCAAGCGAAACGAACATTAGACATTGCTAACCGTGTTAAAGCTGGTGAATAAGTCTGCTTGACGGTTAGTTAATGATATCATGATGAGCCGATCAGATGGTCGGCTCTTTGTTATTTATCGAATTTCCGAGTGCGTGCATGCACAGGGGACTTTTGGGAATACTACGGGTTAGAGTCATTGATGTTTATGTGAAATATGGCCAAAGGAGTTCATATGTATGCCCCAAAACCCTTACGTTCCCGTAGAAGAAGGTTGGGACCAGACGCTTTCCATGTTCCTGGAAGGATATCGTTTTATCCCGAATCGATGCTACAAGTACAATTCTCCATTGTTTCAAATTCGTTTGCTCGGAAAAACGGTTATTTGCATGAGTGGCCACGAAGCCGCAGCAATTTTTTATGATCCGTTACACTTTAAACGAAAAAAGGTTGCTCCCAATCGAATTTTACAGTCGTTGTTTGGAAAAGGCGGGGTACAAGGAATGGACGGTGTTCAACACGACCATCGGAAGGAAATGTTCATGTCCTTAATGACCCCAGATCAACTTGACAAACTCCGTCAAATTACTGAGAAACAATGGCATATCACTGTACAACAATGGATGAATTTTGATCAATTGAGTTTTTTTGCTGAAGTCGAGCAAGTGATGTGTCAAATTGCTTGTATATGGGCCGGTGTACCGATTAAAGCACATGAATTACCTATGCGTACGCGTGATTTAAGTGCGATGATCGATGCGTTTGGCGCAGTAGGACCGAGACATTGGCAAGGTCGCATGGCTCGTAAGCGATCGGAAAGATGGATCCGCCTGCTGATTCGAGACCTACGAGTGGGGAAACAAACTGTCGCCGAAAATGCGCCTTTACATACGATTGCTTTTCATCGTGATTTGAATGGAAAGCTGTTGCCCGTGCAAATCGCAGCGGTAGAAGTGCTGAATATTTTACGTCCGATTGTGGCAATTGGCAGGTATATTACCTTCGGGGTTGTAGCGCTGCATCAATATCCAGAAACCTATGAAAAAATGGAAGCCGATGCAGGCAAACATCGGTATAGTCAATGGTTTGTGCAAGAAGTTCGTCGATTTTACCCTTTTGGTCCTTTTCTTGGTGCGAAGGTGCGTCAACCCTTTATATGGAACAACTGTGTGTTTGAAAAAGATACCCTCGTATTGCTTGATATTTACGGAACGAATCGTGATCCGAACGTATGGGAAAAACCGTATGCATTTCAGCCAGAGCGCTTTGAAAACTGGGACGGCCATCCGTATAACTTCATCCCGCAAGGTGGGGGCGATTACGACAAGAACCATCGCTGCGCAGGGGAATGGGTGACGATCGATATGATGCAGAAAACCTTAGAATTTTTGACACAGCAGATTGAATACGACATTCCGAAACAAGATTTAAGCTACAGCTTACGGAGAATCCCTTCTGTCCCGAAAAGCAGGGTAATCATGCAACACGTTCGTTGGAAAGATAAAAATTGAAACTGGGACATAAATTGAAAATAAATTGATTTTAGATGAAATCATAAAAATAGAACCGCATGAAATCAAGGTTTTAATATGGGTACCGACCCTTGAAAGTTAGAGTGAAAAAATTAACTTTCGGGGATAACCACCATTGGATTTCATGCGGTTTATTCATTTTAAAGAGATTTTGTCCCAACCTCTTGTTTCGTTATTTCATCATTTCTGCGATGATTTCATATGAACGCAATCGAGCCTCATGGTCGAAGATTTGCGAATGTATAATCAACTCATCGGCATTTGTGTCTGCGATAAAGCGTTCAAGCCCTGCTTTCACCGTTTGCGGATCACCGATGATGTTTGCTGAAGAGCTCCGTGATTTTTGGATCGCAACCTTCTCTGCATTTGTCAATGATTCTTCGAGTTGTTTTTGCTCCATGGGTGGTTGCAATTTAGCAGGTTCATTGCGCCGTAAACTGATGAGTTGTTGATGTTGTGAAGTAGCTAACCATTGGGCGCGCTCATCTGTATCCGCTGCAATGACATTTACGCCTAGCATGACGTATGGTTCTTGTAATACGTCTGACGGTTTGAAAATGTCACGGTATAATTTCAAGGCTGTGTCCAAATAGGCAGGTGCAAAGTGGCTGGCAAAGGAGAATGGTAGACCTTTATGCGCAGCAAGCTGGGCGCTAAATCCACTTGAACCGAGCAACCAAATCGGTACATGTAAACCTTGTCCGGGAACTGCCTTCACACGTGAAATCGGTTCATCGGAAAAGTAATCTTGTAGTTCCGTGACCTGTACAGGGAAATCTTCACCACTTGAATTCAAAGTCCGTCGGAGAGCAAAGGCTGTTGCTTGGTCTGTCCCTGGTGCTCGCCCTAGACCAAGGTCAATCCGGCCGGGATAGAGCGATTCAAGCGTTCCAAATTGTTCCGCAATGACGAGTGGTGCGTGATTTGGAAGCATCACACCACCAGCACCGATGCGCATATGATTCGTTTTTTCGGCGATATGGCCGATGATGACGGATGTTGCAGAACTCGCAATCCCTGGCATATTATGATGTTCTGCTAGCCAATAACGGTTAAACCCCCACTTTTCTGTATGTTGTGCTAAGTCGACGCTGTTTATGAATGATTGAACAGGTGTACTCCCTTCATTGACAGGGGCAAGATCCAATACAGACAACGGTATATGTTGAAAACGTTTCGCTTCGTTCGTAATCAAAATGTGTTCACTCCAATATCATTCCTTTGTAAAGAATGATAAGGTTTAGATAAGCAATCGTCCACTATTTCGCTCACGGTAAATCTCCCTCATATCTTTTGTCGTCCATCAAATGAACCATCATAAGATCACGTCATCCTTGCCCTCATAGCGCATATTCAGTATCATAGTAAGATAGTGCATGAATTGAAATGAGGGTTATTATGAAAAAAACATCCATTTATGGATTAACATACGATCAATTGACAGATTGGCTCATACGTCATGGCCAGAAGCGTTTTCGTGCCCAACAAATATGGGACTGGTTGTATAAAAAACGTGTGAAAAACTTTGCACAGATGAGAAATTTGAACCAGGATTGTATCGCATTATTAAAAGAAAACTTTTCTTTGGATACGTTGGAAGAGGAAATGAAACAGGAGTCACAAGATGGGACGATTAAATTTTTATTTCGATTAGCAGATGGAAATTTAATTGAAACTGTGTTGATGCGATTTAACTATGGACTATCCGTTTGTGTAACGACACAAGTCGGCTGTAATATAGGCTGTACATTTTGCGCGAGCGGTCTCTTGAAAAAAAGCCGTGATTTAACGAGTGGTGAAATCGTTGAGCAGATTATGCGCGTACAAGCGCATTTGGACGAACAAGGAAATGGCGAGCGCGTCAGTCATATCGTTGTCATGGGGATTGGTGAGCCGTTCGATAATTATGAGAATCTCCTTGATTTTATTAACGTTGTCAATGACCAACAAGGATTATCCATCGGGGCCCGTCATATTACGGTTTCGACGAGTGGTCTCGTCCATAAAATTTATGACTTTGCAGATACCGGCTTGCAAGTTAATTTAGCGATTTCTTTGCATGCACCGAACAACGAATTACGAACGAAAATTATGAAAATTAATCGTGCGTTTTCAATCGAGCAGTTGATGGAAGCCGTCGATTATTATATTGAAAACATGAATCGGCGCATTACATTTGAATACATTATGCTAAAAGGTGTCAACGACGGCGAAAAGGAAGCAATTGAATTAGCTAAACTCCTTCAGCCAAGACGTCGCCTATCGTACGTCAATCTGATTCCATACAATCCGGTCGATGAACACATTCAGTATGAGCGTAGTGAGTCAAACGTCATCCAATCTTTTTATGAAACGTTACAACAGAACGGAATTAACTGTGGTATTCGTTGGGAAAATGGAGCGGATATTGATGCGGCATGTGGACAATTGCGTAGTAAACAGATTAAAAAGAAAAATCCGAACCGCGTAGTGCATCAATCTCCATGTACAAGATAACCACTTCATTTAGGCAGTCATTTTATCGTCGGTGGCCCTTCACCTCATTATAGGTGGAGGGCTTTTTAGAAGAATAACAAGTGAATAACGTAGCGGTCTGTCGGTTTGCTTAACCAATGGAGAAGGAAAAGAGGAATCTACTTGTTAACATTAAGCGTAGGAAAGCAACGTTATGCGTTCATGAAGTTAGATTAAATCGACGTAATTATTTTTTAGTGCAAACTGAATGAGTTCATGTTGTTCCTCTAAGTGAAGCTTGTTCATCATGTTTTCTTTGTGTCTTTCGACGGTCTTTGGACTAATTTTTAACTGTTTGGCAATTTGTTTATTGGTGTAGCCAAGTGATGCGAGACGAATGACTTCCTGCTCCCTGGATGTCAAGACAGATGTTCGTTCTTTTTTCATTAAATATTTTAACTGGTTCTCAGGAATGTTGGTTTTGTAGTAGTATTCACCGCGCAAAACAGCTTGAATAGCCTCTTCAATTTCATTTGATTCGCTATTTTTTAATAAATATCCAGAGATGTTGTATTCAATCGCCTTTTTGACATAAATCTCTTCATCATGCATCGTGAGAACGATGATTTTTGTTTGTTCTGTAGATGAAAGAATGTTTTTAGCTGCTGTAAAGCCATCTAAACCATCGGGCATCGATAAATCCATCAAGATGATTTTGGGCTGATGTTTGATCGCTAAAGTGATGGCATCAGAACCATTATCTGTTTCAATTATTTCATCGATATAATCAAGCCCCTCTAACAACATGATGATTCCTTTGCGGATTAATACGTGATCATCGACGATTAAGACCTTCATCTGACTCATTCTCCTTAAGAGGTATTGTGAAGCGAATGCTCGTCCCTTTTCCCGGCGCGGATTTAACTTCTGTGGAACCTGCTAATTGGGAAATGCGTTCTTTAATATGCAAAAGTCCTAATCCTGTCTGCTTTTTGTCGACATGAAAACCAATGCCATCATCCGAAATATCGACATAAAGAATCTCATTTTGTTTATTGAGATGGATCGAAACATTTTTCGCTTGGGCATATTTCATAATATTATGGAGAGCCTCTTGAATCGCCCGGTATACATTGATTTCAATGATGGGCGCTAATCGGTCATTAAAGTTATAGTGAAAATGGAAAACAGTATTCGGTAGTTTATTTTTTGTTGAATCGATTAACGAATCAATGGTTGCGACTAAACCGAGCTGGTCTAAACTTTTAGGGCGTAACGCTTGTGAATAATATTTTACATCATCCATGACTTTTCCTAACTCTAGGCGTACTGCTTCAATATAGTCGTGGAGTTGATCATCTTGAAGTCTTTTCATAATATTGTCCATAGCGATTGAAATGCTGTAGAGCGATTGGCCCACACCATCGTGTAATTCTTGGGATAGTCTTTTATGTTCGTCTTCTTTTGCTTCGGTTAACTTTTGAATCATGTATTTTGAAATTCGTGCTTCTTCTTCTTTTTTCTTTAAGGTTTGATCCCGTAGGACGAGTAAGTAATACTTCTCGTTCGTTTGTTGATCATGATAAATCAACACATTGCTCATTTCAACGTCTAATAAGTAGTCACCAAAAGTAGGCATTTCTGATGAAAAATAAGGAATTTTACCTTTGTTTTCGATTAAATAACAACGTTCGTCTCCTTCTTTGATTTCGCGCTTTTGACAGTAAGAGCAATACGGTACACATTCGCCTACTTTCCATCCTAAGAGGCGTTCGGCTGGTTGATTTGCTTTCACAATTTCTCTTGATTCATTCATGACGATAATCCCGTCCTGAATATAATGGAATAGCTTTTCTGAAAAGAGCTGGTCCAATTCATGATTCATAAGCAACACTCCATTTTTATAACAACTATTACTACTATGCCACTAAAAAGACGGGAGTAGCAAGTGTGATCTAGATACCACTCCCGTTCTACGAGATCATATTTTGTTGCTTCTGTTATTGATCACATATAAAAGCGATTGGATATATTTTAAGCCATGTTGCACGGCTGGATCTTTTAATAAACGAAGTAACCCGAACAATGATACAGGTGACATATCTTTATTTTCTTTAAAATGTGTATTTGTTTCCTTAATGATTTCCGCACCTTTTTTCAAGGGGACGACTTCATTTACACCTTCAATAATGGAATCGAATGTTCGCTCATCACCGAGTACATCTTGAGCAAACAACGCAAGATCCTCTACCTTTTTCATCATAGGTACAAGCCGTGGTAGCATTTGCATCATCTCTGTTATGGCTTCAAAATGTTCTTCGTGAATATGAAGCTGGCCGATCTTTTCTTCCATATCATTTACAAGCATGCTTAATGATTTTTGGTCACTTAACGCTTCGACTAAAAAGTTTACGTTTTTCTCCATTACCTTGACAGCAGATACAAATTCGGGAAGTTTATCAACTAAATAGTGTAGAGACTTCACGTGTTCCTCTTTTTCTAACTTCATTAATACATCAGAAACATCGGGACCGACTGTTGCCATATTTATTTCGCCTCACTTTCGATCATTTTCATCACTTACATCGTGCCTTTTAACATTCCGTTCCAATACATCATCGGAAGAGCATACTTTTTCATTAAGAACATGCTTTTTCTCATTTTGCGTTGGTCGAATGGGAATGATTCTTCCGCTTCATAACCGTATACGAATTCAGCTAACATGACGGTATCGTATCCGGTTACGACTGGGCAAGAGGAGTAACCGTCATACGTTGCTGTCATTTCTTTATCATGTAGTAATGCGAGTAAGTTCTCGACAACGACAGGGGCTTGCTTTCGAATTGCGGCTCCTGTTCGTGAGGTTGGTAAGCTTGTACAATCACCAACACCAAAAATATTTGTATATGTTGTATGTCGCAATGTATACATGTCAAGATCAACCCAACCTACTTCATCAGCAATGGGACTGTTCGCGATAAAGGAAGGGGGGCCCATCGGCGGGGTGACGTGAATCATGTCGAAGTCCCTCGTAATCGTTTCTTCATGATCGACGTGTTTAAAGGTCGCTTTTTGGTTTGGACCATCGATTTCAACTAAGTCCATAAAATACGTCTCATCGATGTCTTTTTCCTTAACTAATTCTTTTAATGCTGGATAATAGTGCTTAACAGGGAATAAGTCATCCATTCCTGAGACGAACTCAATGTTGGATTTGTGACGTACACCTGATTTTCGAAAGTATTCGTCAGCCAAATACATGATTTTCTGTGGGGCTCCCGCGCATTTTATAGGTGAACTCGGTTGGGTAAAAATAGCTTTTCCACCATTAAAGGTACGAATGTTTTCCCATGTGCTTTCCACGTAATCCTCTGAGTAATTACTGCATACGCCATTTTTGCCGATTGTTTCTTTTAATCCTTTCACTCCATCCCAGTTGATTTGAAATCCTGCACCGACGACGAGATAATCATATGTGAGACGTGTATCGTGATCGGTTTGTATGGCATTTTCATCTGGAATAAACTCTGTAACAGCTTCTTGGAGCCATGTCGCTCCTTCTGGAATGAGAGTTTCTTGTTTACGAACGCTTTCTTCCAAGGTTGCATCGCCTGCACCAACTAATGTGAAAAATGGTTGGTAGTAATGGTCTTCTTTCGGATCAATGATGGTAAGGTCACCATGTAAGTAGGGGGCCTGTCTAAGCAGTTGTGCTGCAACAGTTAGGCCACCGGTTCCCGCGCCAACAACCACAATTTTTGAATGTAATGTTTGAGTCATTTTCATGCTCCTCCCTTTGTAAGCATTTCCAAATAGTATCATTCCTAAGTACTATTTTAACGATGGTTGAAGAGAATATATATAGGGGGAAACCCCCATATATAAGTAAAAAGGAGCATGGGATTAAAGGTTTATAAGAAAAAAGTCTTACAAATGAGGATCCATTTAGTATGAAGGAGAGATAGTTTAGACGTTGGTTATTTATGATAAAAGTTGATTGGCTTCAAGGATGCGTTGCGGATGTGTGTACACGTTCATTTGCTGATTGCGAAGAAAACCAATGACGGTAATGCCGAGGTCTTGTGCTAATTGTAATGCTAAATCAGTTGGCGCTGATTTGGATAGCAAAAGCCCGATGCCAATTTTGGATAGCTTCAACAACACTTCGGAGGATACGCGTCCACTAAAGACAATCAACTTATCAGCTAAAGGGATTCGTTTCATTAAAATGTCACCGTAAATTTTATCCAGTGTATTATGTCTACCAATATCTGTATGAGTCAGGATGATGTGATCTACTGTACATAGGGCTGCATTGTGAATACCACCTGTTTTTTGGAAAGAAATTGATTGCTGTTGTAATGTGGTCATTAAATGATAACATTGATGTGCTGTAATGGTTAGCTGATTCGTAATCGTCTTAGCCGTTTTGACATCACTAGTAAAGTAAAGCTGTCGACTTTTCCCACAGCATGAACCGATAAAGCGTTTCGAATGATGTTTGTGAATATCTGATAAAGTTCTGTGTAATTCAACATAGGCAAAGCCTTTCTGTTGATCGATAGTTACATCTTTAATATCGTCGTAGAAGCGAATGATGCCTTCAGAGGCGAGGAAACCGACCAACAGTTCATGAATGTTCGTCGGTGTGCACACGATCGTAGCGAATTCTTCTCCGTTTAACATGATTGTAAGGGGAGATTCGATGACAATGCATTCATCGTCTGGGGCAAACGAATCTCCTTGGAATCGGATTACTCTCCAACCATTTTCAATCATTTCATCCATATGTGCTCCCCCATTTCTTAACTCATTTCAGTTTCGAGTTCTTGGACCCTTTTTTCAACATACCGCTTATCTTTTTGCGCATAAAACGTTTCTGCCTTTTCGACGATGACGGCGGCATTGTACTCCGGGATCCCTGCATGTGCTTCATAAACGCCTTGCGGGATGATCGCATTTCCTTCCGGCCAGTGTACGGAGATGTTTCCTTTTTTGACAGGAGCGAAGAGTGCTCGGCCGGTAAAAGTTCCGTATTTATTGTAGACGACGACGGCATCTCTATTTTGAATGCCATGTTTTTTCCCATCACATTCGTTTATTAATACGTCATAGCGGTCCGCATCGTTGAATGAATCTTTCTCATCATAAATCATCGAGTTGAACTGATTGCCACGTCGTGTGGATACGTAAAAATGGCCTTCTGGTTTGCGCAGTTCTGGTAACTCGACGGGAATAAGGTTGCCTTTCCCATCAGGTGTCGGACAAATGCCGCCTTCACATAACCAAGCGCCTCCCCATTGAAAGAAATCACCCCGTTTCTTTACGTGCTGAATGCCGTCATAATTTGGTGCAGCTAAGGCAATCTCTTTGCGAATCTCGTCTGCATCTTGAAAATCGATTAAGTGGCTTTGTTCGGGCCTAACTCGCTTAGCTAAGTCTACGTAAATTTCCCATTCAGAGCGGGCTTCTTTAATGCGTGGTCCTTTGATCTCTGGTGAAAAATAAACCATCCTTTCGGTTGAAGTGGATGTGCCGCCACCGGGTTGCTCGTATCGTGTCATCGCTGGTAGGATGATGACCGCCTCTTTTGCATCAACGAATGTAGACGTATTGAAAATAATATCTTGATGGATGCGAATATCAACGTTTTCTAAGCATTTCTTTACAAAGTCAGGGTTTGGCATCGTTTCGAGGAAATTTCCCCCTGACATATAATATAGTTTTAATTTACGATCGTGATCTTCTGGAAGTAAGGAGTTTTCCAGCGTCACTCCGACAATGTCACCTTGCCACGTAGGGATATCGAACTTCCATACTTCTTCAACGCGCTGGCGATTTTCTTCATCCATTGGGCCACCGGGAAGAGAAAAGGGGTCCGCACCCATTTCACCTGAACCTTGAACACCGGAATGGCCACGAATCGGCATGAGTCCACAATGTTTTCGTCCAAGAAAGCCACGTAATAAAGCGAGATTCGCGACTTGTGAAATATTGTCAGTAGCAAAACGATGCATCGTCAATCCCATGGACCAGACGAAGACAGCTGACTTAGCCTCAGCGAGTAGTTCCGCTAGCTCAATCATGCGTTCTCTTTTCAAGCCGGATGACTTTTCGAGTTGCTCCCAGTTGTACATTGAAACTTGTTCTTTCAACGCGTCAAAGCCGTTTACATGCTTTTCGACAAACTCATGGTTGATCGCGGAGCCATATTCCTGTTTTTCCATATGAAACCAATGCTTCATCATTCCGTGCATGAAGGCGATATCGCCACCTATGTTCACTTGATAGACATCATCGGCTATTTTTGTTCCAAAGAGTGCGGATTCGGGAATCGAAGGGATCCAGTAATGATCCATTGAAGGTTCGTGATAGGGATTGATGATGATAATTTTTGTTCCTTTTCGTTTTGCTGCATACATATATTTCGTGGAGACAGGTTGATTATTCGCTGCAACGGATCCCCAGAAGACGAGAACATCTGTACCGATCCAGTCTTTATAATTACAGCTAGATGCACCGATCCCAACCGAACGGGTGAGTGCTGTTTTGGACGGAGAGTGACAAATTCGCGAAGAATTATCGATATGATTCGTACCGAGGAATCGAGCCACTTTTCCCGCTACGTAGTACGATTCATTTGTAATCCCTCGTGAGGTTAAATAGAAAGCATATTGCTTAGGGGTAAGCGCTTTCATTTTGTTAGCAATTGTATCCAGTGCTTCGTCCCATGTAATCCGGCTAAATGATTGCTCACCGGGCCGTCGGATCAATGGGTAAGGGATTCGTCCAAGTTGACGAAGTTCGGTACTGCTCAGTTTACGAAGCTTATCGATGTCAGCATGGACGTTCTCTTGTTTCATCGCTTTCATTGTACTTAAACGAAGTACGTTTAGTCGGGTCATACATAAGTGAGGTCCTTTTAAGGTTTGGTCTTTTAATCCTTGTACTCCAAGGGCACATCCATCACAAACCCCTTGTGTCAAAATCCGCGTTGCATAGGGGAGATTGTCTTTGTTCTCCCAAACGACTTTTAGCATATCGCGAATATGGTGAGGTTTTACTTTACCTAACCCAAATGGCACTTTACTCGCCCACAGACTTGGTTCGGGCCTTTTTGGTAATTGAATCGGCCCTGTATGCTTTGTGTTTCCCATTATCATCCCTCCATTAGATAGAATCAATTGAAGCGTGCTATGTGTAATCAACGTATAAAGAGCTTGTATTTACAGAGAAAGCGAACGGTCACTTCTTCAAGGAGGTTATCGGCTTTACGTTTGCGACTTCGGTGTAACGGGAGATCAATTGGCCACGGGTTGCTTTTGTTGTTTTTCCTGTAACTGTTTAATGTCTCGTCGAATCCATAAGGAGACGCCGAACGCTATGATAAACAAACCTCCAAAAATCATCATTGTACGATTATAACTATTCGTCGTATCGTAAATGAATGATAGGAGAATCGGTCCAGCTATACCTGCCATTGCCCACGCTGTTAAAATATAACCGTGAATGGCTCCGAGTTGTTTTGTTCCGAATATGTCACCAATATAAGCTGGAATCGTCGCAAATCCTCCGCCGTAACAAGTCATGATGGCAAATAGCAATATTTGAAAAAAGATTGGGTTTGTCGCAAATGGCAACATAAAAAATGCGATGATTTGAATGACAAAAAACGCTGTATACACATTAGGACGACCGATATAGTCAGATAATGACGCCCAACCGAGTCTCCCTCCTCCATTAAATAAGCCTAAAAGACCGACCATCGTCGCCGCAGCGAGTGCTGTCATCCCAGTAACCTCTTGTGCCATCGGTGAAGCCACTGCGAGAATCGCAATCCCACACGTAATATTTATGAATAGCATGATCCATAGCATCCAGAACCGTCGTGTTTTAATCGCTTCATTTGCTGTAAGTTGGGAAAGGTCTTGTTTTACTTTGACTTGTCCATTTTGTTGCTTTTCGATAAACCCTTTTGGCACCCAACCTTCAGGAGGTGGCTCTAAATATTGAGAAGAGAGGATCATGACGGTAAAATAAACAGCACCTAATATATAAAATGTAGGCGATATACCGACTATTTGAATGAGGTGAGCAGCAGCTGGGCCACTTAAAAGTGCAGCGAATCCAAAACCCATAATCGCAAGTCCCGTTGCAAGTCCACGACGATCGGGGAACCATTTAACAAGTGTGGATACCGGTGCGATATAACCGATGCCTAATCCAATTCCACCGATGACACCGTAAAATAAATATAGTAAAGATAATGATTGCAAGCTTGTTGCTAAGCCTGATCCCGCTACGCCGACGCCAAAAAATAGAGCAGCAATCATGCCAGATGTTTTTGGACCTTTTCGCTCAACGAATCGCCCCATAAAAGCCGCAGATGTCCCTAAAAAAAAGATAGCCAGGCTAAAAGCAAGCGAAATTTGCGTCGTATCCCACCCATATTGGTCAGCTAGTGGATTGGTAAAAACACTCCACGCATAGGCAGATCCGATTGAAATATGGATACCGACTGCAGATGCAGCGATGAGCCAACGGTTTTTCCCCTTTTGCATATGTATCCTCCTTGTTCATTCTTTACCTGTATAAAAAAACGCCACATTTTCATAAGTTATATACGCTTTGATAATTAAATTTTCACAATAATTCCACACCTATCATATCATGGGAATTGAATGTTGACAATGCTATTCCAACAGTTTTCGTGATGTTTCGATGGGAAAGCGTCTAATAGATTACTATGGTAAAAATGAGGCCTACGATGTCCGATTATTGAGATGGATTCGCATTGTACGGTAGGGCAATCAATGGCTTTACAGATGAAATTGTTGAAAAAATCAGTCTTATTTGATAATATGAACCAAAATTTGCTGAAGGAGAGATGGTATGATTTATCGCTATAAAGATCATTCACCGACGATTCATGAAACGGCTTTTATAGCAGATGGGGCTCGTGTGATTGGCAATGTGGAAATCGGTGCGTATTCGAGCATTTGGTTCAATGTTGTCTTACGGGGAGATGAGGGACCGATTCGCATTGGTCAGCGTTGCAATATTCAAGAAAATACGATGTGTCATTTATACGAAGGTTTTCCTCTCACTCTCGAGGACGAAGTATCCATCGGGCATCATGCGATTGTGCATGGGTGTACGTTGAAAAAAGGTGTTCTCGTCGGGATGGGGGCAACGGTGTTAGACGGTGCAGAGATCGGAGAGTATTCCATTATTGGCGCAAATACGCTCGTGCCATCAGGCAAAGTGATCCCACCACGTTCACTCGTTCTTGGTTCTCCTGGAAAAGTCGTTCGTACGTTAACCGATCGAGATCTACAAATGATTGAAGAAACAATTGAAACGTATGCTCGAAACGGCCAAGAATACCAACAGAAGGAGATTTTTGAGAAGATCGAGAGAGAGGAGTGCAACGCGTTATAAAGCGTCATATTTTCTAATATTTCGGTCTATTTTTTGTTGTACAGACGTTTCTGTACTTCATTGGTAACGATGAATGGCTAATCATCATACGTTCCCGCTCTTTCTTGTAAAAAGGAAAGGGCGTTTTTTATTTGTAGTGGTCCTTTGTCGTACGGGGTTCAAAATATGGACCAATGATGATAATTTAGTAAAAAGAGAACAAATCATTGCGTGATAAAAGGCGAAAAGAGGTATGGTACGATGTCTTTATTAGACGATTTATCTCAGTCATTACGTGCAAAGTCATCCGTTGAATCATCGATCCAAATGTTATCAAGACAATTCGTTCAATATGATGAAGATCTTCAGCGATTGGAGCAAGTATACCGTGAATGAGTCGAATATGAAAATGGACTATTCCAATCACAGCATATGATATGCGATCCACTCTTAACACCGGATACGTGGCATGGGCATTTATCCCAACACTTTGACTGCTTTAGGAATAATGAAATCAAACAAAGCTACATTTCATTACAGAGGCGACTGAGTGAATCGATTATAACAATTAAACAACAAATCAATGCAACAAGATTAGCCATTTCAAATGCTGAAAGTTCTTTATATGCGCAGAGAAATAGATTATATCACTTAAAATGATCTTATAAGTGAGCAACGAAGGGAAGTGTCACGTTAAATGTCTGGAGAAATTAAAATTGACCCGTCACAAGCTAAAGAATCGCTTGGAACGTTAAAGGAAACGGTTCACGATTTTGAGCCTCCGCAATTCGAAGGTTTAACAGGCAACAATCAATTGCAATTCATTGAGGTATTGAATGAGGTGAATACGGCCTACAAGGAATTGATATCGCAGTATCAATCGCAACTTTCACAACATATTCATATGGTGAATCAATCGATTAATACAATGATAGAAACAGACGAAGCGTTATCATCACAAATACACTCACAGCAAGATTAACATCTATGAGAGAAGGATACCGTTTCAATGAGTCTACGTTGAAAGGGGATAAACGTGAAAGTATTAGATGTTAAAAGTATATTTGATGGCATTCAAACTATTCTTCAAGAAATAACAGAAACACAAGCAAAAATATCCGCTATGCAAAGAGGTGTACGGGATCTTGTCAATCAAGAAGAAGCATTAAAAGGAAAAGCGGGGGAGTCCATTCGTTCATTTTTTGATAAAGTCCATCAACCATTTTTAATTTTTTTACATCAATCATTAACGGATTACACATCTTTATTAACAAAGATTAAAAGTGATATTAAAGCATATGAACCAAGTCCAGACGGCTTTATCCACCAAGGCTTTATCGAACATGAGGTCAGTCGAGGCCTTAATCAATCGCTTGAATGGACCACAGATGTCGTACATCAAGCCAATCAAGCTATGACGAAGGTTTCAGATCTTGTTTCTCTACCACCTCTCAATATAAGTGAATTTGATCACTCTATTTATGCTGCAAAAAACAATATTCGCGAAGTTGTGGAACAATTACATCATCTCGATGCAAATCAAACGAGTGCATTAGATCCGATATCGGAAAATATAGCAACGATGGAAAGCTATATAGATTATATGGATGCAACGTTTAAGAATGGAGCTGTATCGATTCCCAACTTTAGTGTGAAAAGACGTCAAGAATAAAGAAGTATATAAAGCAGTGACAGATCGGGTTTTTAATAAAGGTTCACAGGCTAAAAATGTGGAAAAAGCAACAGTGACTGTGAAGAAAAATGTAAGAACAGTTGGTGGTGATGCGAAAAATGTCAAGGCCAGTATACCATCCATTACATCCAATTCATCAAAAATCACAAACGTTCGGATAAGGTTAAGGAGACTGTTAATAAAGCAGGGAAAGTTGCCACCTCCGCTGAAGAGCCTCTAGTATCCATTAATCCATTGGCACCTGTAAACTCTCCTGGAGAGATTTATGAGAGAGGTATTGATGTCGCATGTTTGTAATACAAAGCATATGACCGATAAGGGATTCGTTATGAGACAAAATCGAGAGAGATAAAGTATAGAGTTCATAACCCGCAAGCTGGTGGATTGACGCCACCAAATAGAAATAGAAAAACGAAGTTATACAATGAGG
>DATGTE010000035.1:0-12132 GCA_035301985.1 Bacillota bacterium | reverse complement strand
ACAAGAAGTCTTACTAAAAAAATTGTTTATTCCATCATCAATTATAGATACACACAACATCCTGTTGATGCCAATTCTGTTTAGAATTATCTGAGTAGACTTGAGACAAGCAAGATGTTTAAAACAAGCTTAAGTCTAACTATCTTCATAAAGCAGCTGAACTGATTAATATTTACAAACAATAACTCTTAAGAAGAGATTGAATACAATAAAAATACTTTTTCAAAAAAATCACTTATGAAAAAATAACTTCTAAAATAAATGTTGCCTACTAATAAATCGAGTAATCGGGAGCGGTTAGCTCCCGTCCTCTCACATTACCAGTACATACCGTTCGGTTTCCGGCGGTTTCACTTAAGTCCAACGCATTGTTTGCTATCTGTTTAAAAGACTTTTCAAACCTAAGACTTGCCAGTATTTATTGCAAAAGGCTCTATGCAAGATGGGACTACTGGCAATTCGCCAGTAGTCCCATTCCCACACTTTCCCTCTTTTTATACTTAGCTTGACTAGATTTGTCTGCCTTATCTTAATATTCTTCGATTCTTTCCGTCGTATCATTCGTAGTCTGTGCCTTATCCAGCTACCCATATCTTAGGATTGGTGTTTCTGCTAGTTGATAATATCCTATTAAAATAAATGTTACCTTTTCGTGATATTTCCATTAAAAAACGAGGTCTGCCCTCTGGCAAACCCCGTTATATCAAGGTTTTATCTTATTTAATTACATCATGCCCGGCATGCCGCCGCCACCCATGTCAGGCATTGCTGCCGGTTCTTCTTCTGGAAGATCTGCTACAACGGCTTCTGTTGTCAAAAACATCGCCGCTACAGAGGCTGCGTTTTGTAATGCAGAACGAGTTACTTTTGTAGGGTCAATGATTCCAGCAACATCCATATCGACCCATTCGCCTGCTGCTGCGTCGAAGCCGATGCCATCTTTTTCATCTTTTAAGCGTTCGACAATAACGGAACCTTCAAGTCCTGCATTTTCGGCAATCTGACGAACGGGTTCTTCGAGGGCACGGAGGACAATGTTCGCTCCTGTTTCCTCGTCACCTTCTAATTCTAAGGAGGCTACTTTATTATACACGCTCATTAACGCAGTTCCACCACCGGCAACAATCCCTTCTTCGACTGCTGCACGTGTAGAGTTTAAGGCGTCTTCAATACGTAGTTTACGTTCTTTCAGTTCAGTTTCTGTTGCTGCACCAACCTTAATCACAGCAACACCACCTGAAAGTTTAGCCAAACGTTCTTGGAGTTTTTCAGTATCGAATTCAGAAGTTGACTCTTCTACTTGTGAACGGATTTGTGTCACACGTGAAGAAATGGCTTCCGGATTTCCAGCTCCTTCGACAATCGTTGTATCATCTTTTGTAACAACGACCTTTGAAGCACGACCGAGCTGTTCAATAGTTGCGTTTTTCAACTCTAAGCCGAGGTCTTCTGTAATGACTTCTCCGCCTGTTAAAATAGCAATATCTTCAAGCATTGCTTTACGACGGTCACCGAATCCCGGTGCTTTCACCGCTACAGCATTAAATGTACCGCGCAGTTTGTTCACAACTAATGTAGCAAGTGCTTCTCCTTCTACATCTTCTGCAATGATAAGAAGAGGTTTACCTTGTTGGACAACTTCTTCAAGAACTGGCAATACTTCTTGGATATTCGCAATTTTCTTGTCAGTAATTAAAATGTATGGATCCTCTAAAACTGCTTCCATCTTATCTTGGTCTGTCACCATGTATGGGGAAGCATATCCGCGGTCAAACTGCATTCCTTCGACCACTTCGAGTTCAGTTGCAAAACCTTTTGATTCTTCAACCGTAATTACACCATCATTGCCTACGCGTTCCATCGCTTCTGCAATGAGGTTACCTACTTCTTCATCTCCAGAAGAAATGGAAGCAACTTGGGCAATCGATTCTTTACCTTCGATTGATTTGGAAATGCCTTTTAATTCTTCTACTCCCGTAGCAACTGCTTGTTCAATTCCTCGACGAATACCTACTGGGTTTGCACCAGATGTCACGTTTTTCAAACCTTCACTAATCATCGCTTGGGCAAGAACAGTTGCAGTTGTTGTTCCGTCACCCGCTACATCGTTTGTTTTAGATGCAACTTCGGATACGAGCTGTGCTCCCATGTTTTCAAAACGATCTTCAAGCTCGATTTCTTTGGCAATTGTCACCCCATCATTTGTAATGAGTGGTGAGCCAAACTTCTTATCTAAAACGACATTACGACCCTTTGGTCCTAATGTTACTTTTACTGCGTCTGCTAATTGCTCAACACCACGTAGCATAGCACGACGTCCGTCTTCACTAAATTTCAACTCTTTAGCCATCGTTAAATGCCCTCCTTAAATATATGTGTAAATATATTCATTATGTTATCGTTATACTTAGCTAATTACTGCTAAAATGTCATCTTCTCGTAGAATTAAGTATTCTGTGCCATCGTACTCCACTTCTGTACCAGCAAATTTGGAATAAATGACGCGGTCGCCCTCGCTTACTTCGAGCGCCACCTTTTCTCCACTGTCCGTCACACGGCCAGTACCTACTGCAACGACTTTCCCTTCCTGCGGTTTCTCTTTTGCAGAGTCTGGAAGCACGATGCCGCTTGCTGTTTTTTCTTCTTGTTCAACAAGTTCGATTACAACACGATCTCCTAGTGGTTTAATCATGTAAATAACCTCCTTAATTCCCTTATCGTATATTTTTAGCACTCAGTAAGTGAGAGTGCTAACATCCATTAATATAATAAATAATATTTTTAAAAAATGCAAGCCTTATACTTATGATTAAAAAATATTTAGGTTCCATAGCTTATCATATATAGGTTATCTATGTTATGTTAAAATACATTGGAATACTTTTTTAGAATATGAAAATTAATCAATCCATTACATATACTGTATACATATTTATTTGTGACAAAGGAGTCGTTCGATTTTGAAAAAACGATACTGGTGGGTCATTCTCACTTACATCATCATGCAATTTTCAGTCCCTATTCTCGTGTTAACCCTAGGAATTACCCATGAGCCGACCATCATCTATTTATCTGTTCTCAGTTTTATTCTCGGTTTAATCATCGTGTTATGGCTCATGAAACCAGACATGAAAGTACATCACGTCCGTTCTAGCCAACGCTCAAAACAAATTGTGACTTGGTCGATTATCGGGTTTTTCTTAGCCTATTTTGCACAATTAATTTCCGTAGTCATTGAATCATCCCTTTTTGGAATTGCTCCTGGTTCGGAAAACACACAATTTATAATGGAAATCACCCGTACAATGCCTATATTTATGATTATTCCCGCAATTGTAGCACCTATTTTAGAAGAAGTCATTTTTCGAAAGATTATTTTCGGAACATTGTATACGCGTTCAAACTTTTGGATAGCAGCTATACTATCTTCCTTCATATTCGGTCTCATCCATCAAGAATTTGAACATATTTTAATTTATACATCGATGGGCTTTGTCTTTGCCTTTTTATATGTGAAAACAAAAAGCATCCTTACACCGATTATCGTTCATATCGGATTAAATTCCTTTTCTATTATTATGCAATACTCGTTGGATCCCGAGGATTTTGAACGGATGAGACAACAGTGGGAAAACATCCAGACCATATTAATTGTATTGATTGGAGGCTGATTTTTTAATGCATTTACAACCCGTTACGAAGGCCGTCATCTATTTGATCGTCGGTCTTTTTTTAATAGGTGTAGCGACCCAAACTACCCATACCCTTTGGAATGCGACAACGATTATATTAGCGCTTTTTTCCACATTAGCAATTGGGACAGGCATCCGCATCCTCATCGCCCATATCCGTTCCAAAAGAAATCGCTAAAACTTACATAGACATGACTTTCAGTTTTCAGTCAACTGATGGACGGTACGTTGCAAATTAACGAATAAAGAGTCGCATTCCTCATGTTGTAGGTGCGACTCGATTATGATCGATCTGCGTCGTTTACCCAGACTCATCGGTTGAATCTAACGGATAATGCTTTAAAAAGTAAACGAGTGCTTGTAGTTCTACAGCCAAGTCTATATGATGAACACGAACATGATTAGGAACAGTAATCCGTGCGGGTGTAAAATTGAGAATACCCGTGATCCCTTGTTTGACTAAACGCTTCGTCATTCGATCTGCTTCACTTGCTGGGATAGTAAGGATGGCAACTTGAATGTCACCGATTTTTTCCTCCAAATCATCAATGTGATAGATCGGTACCCCACCGATTTTTGTACCTGCCTTCTTTCGATCGCGATCAAAGGCCATCATAATTTTCGTATTGTTATTTTTTAAAAAGTTATAGTTCAAAAATGCTGTCCCCAAATTACCAACACCGATTAATACAACTTCCGTCAATTCATCTTGATCCAACGTTTTACGGAAGAAATTGAGTAAATACTCAACGTTATAGCCGTAACCTTTCTTACCTAAAGCTCCAAAGTAGGAAAAATCTCTTCGAATCGTAGCTGAATCCACTTTAACCGCTTCACTCAACTCTTTTGATGATACCCGTTTTTTTCCTTGATGTTGTAAGTTATTTAAAAATCGATAATATAAGGGTAAACGTTTGGCAGTCGCTTGGGGGATTTTATGTTTTTCCATTAGACATCCCTCCTCATCTCTCGATTATAATCACCAGATTTACCGCCTTTTTTCTCCAGTAAATAGGTTTCACCAATAATCATTCCTTTATCTAAGGCTTTACACATGTCATAAATCGTAAGGGCAGTTGCCGAAGCGGCCGTTAGCGCTTCCATTTCGACGCCTGTACTACCTTTCGTCTTGACAAAAGCCTGAATCACAATGGTGTATGTGTCATTTTTAATGTGCCAATCAAACGTAATGTCAATTCCTTTTAATGATAATGGATGACACATCGGAATCCATTCGGATGTTTTTTTTGCAGCCATAATTCCCGCAACTTGTGCTACAGCTAATACATCGCCTTTGGCCATCGATTGAGTGACAATTTTTTCATAAATCTCTCGTGTCACACGTACGCTGGAAGTTGCCGTAGCCGTTCGTTCTGTTGCTTTTTTATCACTAATATCCACCATACGTGCTCTGCCTTGTTCATTAAAGTGTGTAAAATCTGACATATATTCAACTCCTAATATAAATCCGGTAAAACGAACGATACTGATGATCGCGTTTATTCCCATTGATGATGGTTTATCTTCTATCTTAGCAGAAAACGTACTGAAAGTGGTGAATAGATTCCCTCTTTAGATTGCTTGACTGTTTACATATACGGTACACTAGTTAACGTGAGGTGAAACCGAAATGATTATTATGCAAGTGAATGGGCTCACAAAATCATTTGGTGCTGAGGAAATTTTATCAAATATTAAAATGCAAATTAAACATAACGATCGCATTGCAATCGTCGGGCGAAATGGTGCCGGAAAATCAACATTACTGAAAATTTTAGCTGGCGAATTATCTTATGATGCCGGTGAAATCATTCAGCGTAAAGGATTGACAATCGGATATTTGTCCCAACATAATGGACTCGAATCACAGCGGACGATTTGGAATGAAATGTTAGACGTTTTTCAACCTCTTCTCGATCAAGAAAAAGAATTGCGTCGCATCGAACAAAAAATGGCAGACATTCATGCGTTTACAGAGGCTGATTATCAAAAACTGTTGCAGGACTATGATCGATTACAACAATCCTTTGAAACGAATGGCGGTTACCGCTATGAAGCGGACATTAGAACTGTTCTTTCAGGTCTAAACTTTTTACAATATGACGACGATACACCGATCCATACACTAAGCGGAGGACAAAAAACCCGCTTAGCTCTCGGAAAACTACTACTGCAAAAGCCAGATTTACTTATATTAGACGAACCGACAAATCATTTAGATATGGAAACATTAACTTGGCTCGAAGGATACTTAGGAAGCTATCCAGGTGCAATCGTCATCGTCAGTCATGATCGTTATTTTTTAGATAAAACCGTTTCGATCGTTTATGATTTATCGCGTCATCATATGAAAAAGTATCACGGGACATATTCCGAATTTCTAAAGCAAAAAGCACTAGCCTTCGAGATGCAACAAAAAGAATACGATAAACAACAAGCGACGATTAAAGACATGGAACAGTTTATCCAGCGAAATATTGCCCGAGCATCTACTACGAAACGAGCTCAAAGCCGAAGAAAACAGCTCGAAAAGATGGTGAAAGTAGATAAACCACTTACCGACGAAGCTCGTGCTACATTTTCCTTTCAAATCAACAGGCGGAGTGGGAATGATGTGCTTAAGATTAACGACCTTTCTTTCCAATATTCAGGAACAGACCAACCATTATTTACAAATGTTCAGTTTCATGTCAATCGAGGAGAGCGAATCGCGATTATCGGACCGAACGGCGTTGGAAAATCAACGCTTTTAAAAATGATTACGGGGCAACTGACACCTACTCGTGGTACGATTCAATTCGGTACAAACGTACAAATCGGCTATTATGATCAGGAGCAAGCTAATCTTAACACGTCGAATACAGTCTTACAAGAGCTCTGGGGCGAATATCCACACGTCAACGAAAAAGATATTCGTACCATTTTGGGAAATTTTTTATTTTCCGGCGATGATGTGTTAAAAGACATTCACTCGCTTAGTGGGGGCGAAAAAGCACGTCTCGCTCTTGCCAAGTTAAAAATGAAACAAGCAAATGTCCTTATTTTGGACGAGCCGACAAACCATTTGGACATCGATAGCAAAGAAGTGCTTGAAGCAGCCTTGATCGACTATCCTGGAACGATTATCTTCGTATCACACGACCGATACTTTATGAATAAAATCGCTGATCAAGTTTTGGAAATGCGTTCTGATGGGATCACTGTTTATTTAGGAAATTACGATTATTACGTAGAAAAGAAACAAGAGGAGCTTGAACTCAATCAATTAGAACAACCTGATTCAACTTCACCATCCATTCAACAAGGCAAATTGAATTATCAACAAGAAAAAAAATTACAACGCGAACAGCGGAAGAAACGTCGACATATCCAACAACTTGAAGAAACTATTGATTCACTCGAAATGGAGCTTGCTAACTTGGAAATGGAGATGACAAAACCTGACGTTTATGAAGACCATGAAATGGCTCTAAAATATATGAACAAAACTGAATCACTTAAAGAAGAAATTGAACAATACATGAATGAATGGACCACACTCCAAGAGGATGAAGACTGAATCCACTAACCGTGTGGTTCTTTTTATAATCAAGATGATGATAAAAGTGGTTTTGTGAAGGAAGCGACTCACTTTTATGATGGATGGTATCCTAGCGAAATGCCACATCCTAATTAGTCAATCTATAAATTCATCTATCCACAACTATATCAACAAGCAAAACGCTAATTCATCGGTTATTAACAGCGTTATGCACATTATCCACATGCACTTTCGAAGTTATCAACAATTTATATCCACATATAGAGGGTTGATTTATCAACTATTCACTCTTTTATTGTGGATGGTTGTGGATAAGTGTTGATTATTTTCCACCTAAATGAAAACCAATTATAATGTTAAAAACGATATTTTAATGGTATGCATTGCCATGATAATCCTTTAATTATTCAAATCGATGCCTAGATGACTGAAGCATTGAAGTTGTTACAAGCTTTTCTCACACGTCATATTCATAAATCGAACTCCTACTTATTTCCTTTCCAATAAAAAAGAAGTCAGCGAGAAGCCGACTTCAAATAGCAAGAAATCATATTCATCTATTAACGATTTAATCCAGTTATTTTAATACTAATGATGGATTCGCATTCAAATCAAGTCCCGATCGTTTTCCTTGTTCATAAGCAACTGTTCCAGCGGCGGCAATCATCGCAGCATTATCTGTACACAAATGTAATGGCGGGATAAGTAAGGGGATGTCACTTGTAGAAAATGCATCTTTTAAAGCCGCACGTAATCCATTATTCGCCGCTACTCCTCCAGCAACAATCACCTGTTTGACCCCGTATTGTTTAGCTGCCCGTACCGTTTTCGTTGTTAACACATCAACGACACTCGCTTGAAAACTAGCTGCAACGTCTTCTTTACGTATTGTATCTCCCCGTTGTTTCGTATTATGAATTTTATTGATGACCGCTGATTTCAGTCCACTAAAACTAAAATCATAACGATCTTTTTCTAACCAGGCGCGTGGAAAATCAATTGTTTCTTCTCCTTTAGCTGCTAACCGATCAATATGAGGACCACCTGGATAAGGTAAGTCAAGCATTCGTGCTACTTTATCAAATGCTTCACCTGCAGCATCGTCAAGCGTTTCACCAATCACTTCGTACGCCCCATGATCCTTCATCAATACAAGTTCTGTATGTCCACCAGAGACAATAAGCGCCAACAACGGAAATTGAAATTCATGTTCTAATCGATTCGCATAAATATGACCAGCAATATGGTGTACACCGACCAGTGGTTTATGTTTAGCAAATGCCAACGCTTTCGCTGCATTGACACCAATCAGTAGCGCACCGACCAATCCTGGACCCTCAGTAACTGCAATGGCATCGATTTTGTCCCAACTTAATTGAGCTTGTTTAAACGTTTCTTCCAACACCACTGTAATTTGTTCAACATGATGTCGTGAAGCAATCTCCGGAACAACACCGCCAAAGCGTTTATGGCTTTCAATTTGTGAAGCGACAACATTTGAAATGATTTCTCGTCCGTTTTTTACAATGGCTGCAGCAGTTTCATCGCAACTTGTTTCAATTCCTAACACATACGTATCTTTTTTCATTGTAAATTCACCCACATCACAATCGCATCTTCATGATTGTCCGTATAATAATTTTTACGAACCCCACCAGGAACAAGACCAAATTTACGGTACATCCGTTGAGCAACAGTATTAGAAGCGCGAACTTCTAATGACAGCCGTTTCACTCCTTGCCACTGAGCTTGTTGACAGGCATATGCAAAGAGCTTTTCACCATAGCGATTACCCCGATATGCCGGTGAAATAGCTATATTTGTAATTTGAGCGTCATCTAAAACAATCCACAGCCCAACGTAGCCAATAATCTGTCCCGCTAATTCTATAACAAAATAATGTGCATATTGATTATCGACAAGTTCCTGATGCAAAATTTCCTTTGGCCAAGGGTTCGTAAATGATAAGACCTCTACTTCTTGAACTTCTTCTAAATCCGTGATCTCCATTTTTCTAATGTTTAAATGAGCCATTTCGTTGTTCCTTTTGTAATTTAAGCCAATTTGCTTCGGCTTCAGCTAAACGTAAATAATTCGGAGTTAAAGTGTATGGATGATCAGCCTCTTTCTTCTTTCCAGCTAACGCCAAATGGCTTGGTTTGGAGATATGATATGTTTCTTCGGGAATCAAACAATCATTCCCTAAATATTCTTTAATCATCTCGTAATATGGCTCCATATGAGGACTCAAAAATAGGATTTCCTGGTTCTTTTTAGCTAAAAATTGTAACCAATCATTCATGAGCAAGTTTTGTTCATCCACAACGGGAATCATTTGCTGATCATCCCACTGGTATAATCCTGTAAAGACCATACCTCGTCGTGCATCAAAAAATGGGCAAATCAATGAATTATAAAATCGACCTTGGTATGCCAGCACTTCTAAACTAGATACACCAATAATTGGAATATCCAGCGCCCATGCCATCGTTTTTGCTGTCGTTAACCCTATCCGTACACCCGTATAAGAACCAGGACCTTTCGCAACGACAATTTTCGTTAAATCCTCAGGTATAACCTTAACCTCTTTCATAAGTTGGTCAATTGCTGGCATAAGCCGTACTGAGTGATTTTTCTTCAAATGAGTAACAATTTCTCCAATCACACGAGAATCTTTCATAATAGCTACACCTAAAGTGTGAGTAGACGTATCAATTGCAAGTATGTACATTGTCACTTCATCCCCTTACGTATTCGCTTTGATTAACGCTTTTGTAATGTCCTCAAAATGTGGTCCTTTTGGTGTGAATGATAGCAGTCGGCTTTGCTCATCCACATAAGTGATGTTTATATTTAATAATTGTTCAGGTAAAAAATCAGTAATATACGACGCCCATTCGACGACACAGATGCCTTCCCCTGAAAAGTATTCCTCAAATCCTATATCTTCTTCCGAGTCTTTGAGCCGATATACATCCATATGGAATAACGGTAGTTCCCCTTCATATTCCTTAACAATTGTAAATGTTGGGCTTGTCACCGTCCGTTTCACCCCAAGCCCTTCTGCCAATCCTTTTGTAAATGTTGTTTTTCCTGCACCGAGATCTCCTTCCAACGTAATTACATCTCCTGGTTTCAACAAAGTAGCTAACTGTTTAGCTACTTCTCGGGTTTCTTGCTCTGAATGCGTTTTAATTGTCAAATTACTCATCATATCACCTACTTCAAATGAATATATCCGTCCTTTTCCAACCGTTCTTGTTGTCCGTCTTTACCATGTAGAATGACTTGACCAATGGAATCGTCATTTATACTAACATAACCTACTTTTGTTATCTTTGTATCAGTTTGAACTGCAACTGTTTCAACGATGGGCCAATCGATTTTCGGAACGGTTCCTACTAACTCAAAGTCTTCGCCGCCGAAGTATTTCCATTTCCGTTGGTGTTTTAATGAAAATTGGTTGAAAAAAGGATGAATCGGTATGTATTCGTCATATAAATGAATCGTCACTTGTGACGCCTCGGCAATTTCTGCTGTTTCATTAGCAATCCCGTCACTAATATCATTAAGGGCTAGACGGTGAATTTCATTCAATTTATTTGAAAATGTAATTCGCGGAAATGGCCTTCGATGGCGATTAATAAAGTATTGTTTCCCTTGGAAATCTTCATCCAAGTGATTTAATATATATAAGCCAGCCTGAGCATCACCTAGTGTACCTGTAATAAAAACGACATCACCCTGTTCAGCCTTACTTCGATAACGTGCTTTTCCTTTTTCCACATGACCGAACACAGTGATTGATAAAGCTAATTCATTTCCACCGACAGTATCTCCACCTATTAAGTCCATCTTGTACAATTTTGCGATCGCTTTCATCCCATAAAATATTTCTTCCAATTCTTGTGCTGTCCATGTTTTTGGAATAACAATCGACACTAAATAGTATAGTGGCGTAGCTCCCATTGCTGCTAAATCACTCAAATTTGCAGCCAATGAACGGTAACCAATATGTTCGGGATTCATCGTATCGCGTGAAAAGTGTACGTTCTCGACAAATGTATCTACAGCAGTTACGATGTCTGCTGTCGGGTGACGAAAGACGGCAGCATCATCACCGATCCCTTTTATTAGAGATGGTTGTCGATATGTTTTTTGTCGAATAGATCGTATAAAAGAAAATTCATCCATATGTAATTTCACAACCCTTCATCAGGTACTACGTTTATAATAGCAAAAAGTAGAGGGAAAAGAAAAAGTGACCAATGGTATCGTAAGAAGGAATCTTTATTGATTATTAATTTCATACAATATATTTTTGAGATGGGAACTATTAGAAGAAGTATACTTTATCTTAAATAGCGACAGATAAAAATTCGTAAATTACGCGTAAATAACCATTAAAGGATTGTAATAGAACGAAACACATACACCTATAAGGTAAATCAAAATAGACATTAAAAAAACATGATTTCTAATGAAACCATGCAACTAGAATGACTATGTAATCATTTAAATGGCGGTCTGGACGGGACTCGAACCCGCGACCTCCTGCGTGACAGGCAGGCATTCTAACCAACTGAACTACCAGACCATTATGATATTAACTAGTGACTATATAGAGATTTTTGGTTGCGGGGGAAGGATTTGAACCTACGACCTCCGGGTTATGAGCCCGACGAGCTACCAGACTGCTCCACCCCGCGATGTGATGTAAAGTGTTTCATTCCTTATTCATATTAATTTGTGAAGAGATTGCCTGGCGGCGTCCTACTCTTGCAGGGGCAACGCCCCAACTACCATCGGCGCTGAAGAGCTTAACTGCTGTGTTCGGTATGGGAACAGGTGTGACCTCTTCGCAATCGCTACCAGACATTGAATGAATTAAGGAAAGAC
>DATGTE010000034.1:0-5472 GCA_035301985.1 Bacillota bacterium | reverse complement strand
TTCACCGCGGTTTGTTTGTTCAATAACTGTCGGTACAAAAACCATATAAATATCCTCCTTCAAACTTTTACATATTTAATTTATGATTCTATCATATACCTTTGGTCAATAAAGGTCAAACAATAGGTTTATTCTTTAATACTTATTGTTTGTCTCAGATTAGAAGCTTCTATTAAAAGTATAGCCTAACTACCTTTAAAAATAAACAGCGAATTCATATAAAATAAAAAAACAAGAAGCTTTAAAAAGATAGCTTCTTGTTTTAGCGGTAAGAAATAAATATATTCATATGGCATGATTTGTGATATAAAAGACTAATTAAATGGATCTGGTAACGAACCTAACTTTCATTTGTAAACGCGCCCGAGAGGACTTGAACCCCCGACGCATGGTACCGGAAACCATTGCTCTATCCAGCTGAGCTACGAGCGCACATATAAAATTCGCAAAACACATTGGATATTATACCGTAAATTCCATACATAGACAAGTGTTTTTCTAACGTAAAGCGTTTAATTTATACAATAAAGGGAAAGATAAGAAGTATATTTTTATTTCGAACTAGATTGAGCCCTAACTTCCGTGTTTTGTATCGATTATAAATCGTTAAACGCTATTGTTTGACCTTCATTGACCTTTAGGTTATGATGGAAATAAATACAATAAGAATGATATGATAGTAATGAAGAATAAGGAGGAAAAACACATGCAATTAATTCCTACGGTAATCGAACAAACCAATCGTGGAGAACGAGCCTATGATATTTATTCACGTTTGTTAAAAGACCGAATTATTATGTTAGGTAGTCCAATCAATGACAATGTAGCTAACTCCATTGTAGCACAATTACTCTTCTTGGAAGCCGAAGATCCGGAGAAAGATATTTCAATATACATTAACTCACCAGGCGGATCCATTACAGCTGGTATGGCCATCTATGATACGATGCAATTTATCAAGCCAGACGTATCGACAATCTGTACGGGAATGGCTGCTTCAATGGGAGCCTTTCTACTCGCTGCAGGTAAAAAAGGAAAACGATACAGCTTACCGAATAGTGAAGTGATGATTCATCAGCCATTAGGTGGCACACAAGGGCAAGCAACAGATATTGAAATTCATGCAAAACGAATTATTAAAATGAAAGAACGAATGAATGAAATCCTTGCCGAACGTACGGGTCAACCGATTGAAGTGATTGAGCGCGATACAGACCGTGATAACTTCATGACCGCCTCCCAAGCAGTGGACTACGGTTTAATCGATAAAGTACTCGAACGAAAAGAATAGTAACAAAATACGATACCTCTATACTTCACTAAAAATAAAAGATGAACTTGTTGAATGATTTATGAATCGTTCACAAGTTCATCTTTTTTCGCTCACGATAAAATACATGAATGTCCCTTGTTACAAACTTCACAAATTTGCCTAACATGAATGAGCAGAAACAAATTGAGTCAAATGTTCAACGGCTTCCTCTTCATCCGGTCCATCCGCAATGAGTTGAATCGTTTCTCCACGGGTGATCGCCAAGCTCATCAATCCCATGATACTTTTAGCGTTTACCTTTTTTCCATCTTTTTCAATAAATAAATCAGATGAAAACCGATTGGCTTCTTGGACAAATTGGGCTGCAGGACGAGCTTGTAAACCTGTTTCTAACTCAATCGTAACCGATTTTTCGACCAAAATTCTCACCTCTTCTTTGTATGATTCATAGACTTCCAATAAGCTCGCTACGGTGTGACTCCATTGAAAGCGATTTAATTATTAACTATTACCGTTCAGCTAAAACCGTTTCGCAACATAAATTACCGTGGACAAATGCAACTATTTCTGAACGGCATGACATCGAGTCAATCCGTCACTTTCCGGCAGTTGATTTCCCTTCACGTATGTCATTGGCAAATTCATCAATTCTTTTTAACCGGTGGTTGACGCCTGATTTTGAAATTTTACCACTACCGATCAGTTCTCCTAATTCTTTCAAAGAAACTTCAGGATGTTTTTTTCTTGCGATAGCCACTTCTTGCAGTTTTTCAGGTAAAGCATCTAAACCAACAGTATTTTCGATGTACTTTATATTTTCAATTTGCCTAAAAGCAGCACCGATTGTTTTATTTAAATTTGCTGTTTCACAGTTGACGAGCCGATTGACCGAATTGCGCATATCTCTCAAAATGCGCACATCTTCAAATTTAAATAAGGCGTTGTGTGCACCGACGATATTTAAAAATTGCGTAATTCTCTCGGCTTCTTTAATATACACAATATACCCGTTTTTCCGTTTGAGCTCACGGGCTCGTAAATCAAACTCATTCAATAGATTGCATAGTGAATGATTATGTTCTTCATGATTGTTAAAAATCTCCAAATGATAGGATGATGTTTCGGGATTGTTAATCGAGCCACCTGCTAAAAAAGCACCACGTAAATAGGCCTTTTTACAGCATGTCTTTGTTAAATATGTGGAAGATATGGTTCGGACAAATGTATAGGAATGTTTTAATATATCCAGTTTAGATAAAATCTCTTTTACATCTTTTTTTAACCGAACGATATATACATTATTCTTTTTCAACTTCATTTTTTTCCGCACGAGCAATTCGATGGGAACGTTGAAATTTGCCTTAATCAACGTGTAAATACGTCGGGCAATCGCTGCGTTCTCTGTTTGTACATCAAGCGAATAACGGTGTTGATTAACAGATAATGTACCGTTCATGCGAACTAAAGCAGCAAGTTCTGCCTGTAAACAACATGGACGGTCTATATCCATCGCTGTCAACTCTTTCTTTATTTCGGATGCAAATGACATGAATTTCCCCCCTTTTTAAGCTCTTCATCACTTAAAGCGTTTGTTGGGCAATTGAATACAGTAGCCGTGAAATCTTCTCGGTATCATGACGTAATACAGCAGACGTATCATCAATGATATCGCCTTCAATAATTTGTAAGCCCATATCGAGCAAACGCTCCATATCATATTCAACAGGCTGAGCATTTTCTTTAGCGTACCGATCCCGAACCTTTTTTCTGATCGGTTCATTGTGTACGACAATGGAATCGACAATCCGTTGACCTAAATGCTCATCAATGGCTTGGACGTGGTCACTCGCCGTGTATCCTGTAGTTTCACCTTCTTGTGTCATCACATTGCATACATAGACAATTTTCGCTTTCGTATCCTTCATCACATCTATGATTCCAGGAATGATTATATTAGGCAAAATACTTGTATACAAACTTCCTGGAGAAATAATCACGACATCAGCATTCGCAATCGCTTCTACAGCATTCGGCAGCGGACGAATATCATCCGGCTTTAAAAATACACGTTTGATCTTTTTTTTGGCACGTGGAATATTCGATTCGCCCACGATGATTTCCCCATCATCCATTTCTGCATGTAGGGAGATGCTTTCATTGGAGATCGGATAAATGTTCCCCTTTACATTTAACACACGAGAGATTTCTTTAATCCCTGTATAAAAATCTCCAGTGACCGATGTCATCGCAGCTAACAACATATTTCCTAGGGAATGACCTGACAAGCCATTGCCGATCGAAAATCGGTGCTGAAATAGCTGAATAAGCATCGGTTCAACATCAGATAGGGCAGCGATGACATTGCGAATATCACCTGGAGCAGGAATAGACATTTCATTTCTTAATTTTCCAGAACTCCCACCATCGTCAGCCACAGTGACGAGAGCCGCCAATTGTACCGGAAAATTTTTTAAGCCACGCAAAAGCACAGGCATTCCCGTGCCACCACCAATGATGACAAGACGTGGCTCTTTGCGATCTCCCATATGCTTTTAATGCCCCTTTCTTTTATCAAGGTCCCGATGTGTGACATGAGTGATATTGGACGGTTGAAGTTCTTTAGCAAAGTATTCGGCTAATGCGACCGAACGGTGCTGTCCTCCTGTACATCCAATCGCAACTACAAGCTGTGATTTCCCTTCCTTTTTATACTGCGGAAGCATGAATTGCAATAAATCGAGTACTTTTTCTGTAAATTTTTGTGTAGCCGACCACTTGAAGACATAGGAAGAAACGTCTGGATTTAACCCGGTCAATGGTTGCAGATGTGCAATATAATGTGGGTTTGGTAAAAAACGAACATCGAATAATAAATCGGCATCAATCGGAATCCCATATTTAAATCCAAACGATACGAGGTGGACACTAAAAATGTCTTGGTCTTCTTCGGAATATGCTTTTAAAATTTTTCTACGTAAGTCTTTTGGTCGCAAGTCTGTCGTATCGATAATTCGCTGCGCTCTTCCTCTAAACTCGTCAAGTATTTCTCGTTCCTGTTGAATTCCTTTTAAAGGCAAGTCGCCGACAGCTAATGGATGGGAACGACGTGTTTCCTTATATCGACTAACAAGCTGTTCATCTTTTGCATCTAAAAATAGTATATGTTCATCTAACCAAACTTCATTCTCTAAAACGTCCAAAGCTTCAAATAAAGAGTCAAAAAATTCACGCCCTCGCAAATCGATTACAAGAGCTACTTTGTGAATGTTATTGGATGCATCTTTCATCAATTCTAAAAACTTCGGGAGTAAAGTAGGTGGCAAATTGTCCACACAATAATAGCCTAAATCTTCAAAACTTTGAATGGCAACTGTTTTTCCCGCACCCGACATCCCCGTTATGATGACTAGTTTTGTTTCTTGCCGATCGTTATCCATGCTATGTCGCCCCCTTTTTTTAAATAATCAACATGTAAAACAGCTCGACATGTTCAACGAGCTGGAGAATTGAAGCGAGAATCAATTAGATCAAAATCTTCTGTGTAAGAAAAGGAACCATATGTCACTTCTTCAGATGTTAGAACCTGTTTAAAAATATCTCGATCCCCCTCAGCCATCGGGATCGTATCGAGTTTGTCAATAGGAAGCCAAGCTAATTCCCCTTCATCGCACTCATCCGTCAGTTTTCCTTGAAAAGAAGTACATACAAACGTAAACATCATCCACTCTTGTGTTAATGTTTCGTTGACGTACATCATAAACGTGAATATTCCTCGCAGCTTCGGATTTAGAAGTTGTAAGCCCGTTTCTTCACGATATTCGCGCATGACGGATTCTCTCACGGTTTCACCTTGTTCCATTTTTCCACCTGGGATGGCATACCAACCACGACGTGGCTTTTTCAATAACAAAATATGTTTATCTTTTATAAGTATGCTATTTGTTACGCGTTGCATAGTGAATTCCCTCCAAAACCATTCTCACAGAAGTGAATGACGTACAACGACCTTTGGATACACCCTTTTCATGTATACCTATTACTATTATACATTTAATTATTTAAAGCAACAAAAATACGACTTATGAAACGTTTCTACTGATAAAAATATCGCTATTCCAAACCATCATTCCGTTGTGCTTGATTTATTTCTACGCGTATTAAAAATAAACAAAAAAAGCACAGGCGATTTCAGCCCATGC
>DATGTE010000033.1:0-38514 GCA_035301985.1 Bacillota bacterium | reverse complement strand
GAGTAATTTATTTGTCTGGATGACAATATTTCCTGCGATGTTAATCGTAAAGTTACTCTTTATCGTTTCATTTCCTATAAATGCTTCGATTAAAGTCTCATCATATTCATCTAAATCTTGTATCACTTTACTTTTATGTACAATTCCATCAATGAAATATTTTTCACCGAACTGCATTAATACGTCTTTAATGGCATCGTTAATTTTAGTTTTCAAGTAAAACCCCTCCATCTACCCTCTAACCAAAATTATAGCACATCCTAAATATCTATCTCTAAAGGGATTCCATTACCATAGTTCTCGTTGCTGTTGGAGGATCTCGATCTACTTTTAATGAGATGCCAGATATTTTGACTATTATCTACACAACTTTTTTATTTAAAATACGATTCCAACAATAAAATTGGGCAGCTAATAGGAGCAGTTTTGATGGATATCCACGAAGAGTGGGTAGGATCATCTAGAAAATATATTAAATTTTAGTTTGGAGGGTGCACCCCAAACAACAATAAGATCAAGGGGCAAAACATTGTATTGGATTTTACACAAGATTAAGGACTTGACTAAGAGAAATATACTTTGTTCCAGAAGTAAAGTCGAAGTAAAATTAATACAACCCACGTACAAATATTCAGCTTATACGTGGGTTGAGCTGTTTAATATTTTTTTGTAAAAAACAATGATCCTAGAGTTTGACGGACTATCAAATCAAATATTTAAATCTTTATTGATCAACCACTCTGTCAATGTATCTATTTCTTCTTGGCTTAGATGGTCTCCGATAGGTGGCATGCTCCCCATACCATTTCGGATAATGTCTTCTAATTCTTCTTGTGAATAATTTTCGTTAACGTTTTTCAAATCAGGACCTGCACCACCGCTCAAACCACCACCATGGCAGGCAGCACAATGGGTCTGATAAACTTTTTGAGCTTCATCAGCGAGCACTGTGTTCCTTTCTTCCTCATTGTTGTTTCTCCCTGATGCAGGGTCATCGGAACTGAAATCATCTTCCACATCTTCACTCTCCGCCAAATACGCAACATCTTTTATCTCTGTGTCGTAAAATTTCCAATCGTCATCCTGTTTTCTAATCGTATGAGTTGCAGTCGTACGATTGTCCTCAAACGGGTCACCACTTATCAATGTTGTTTGCGTGTAACGGACAACGACTTCATCCGGCTCCACGGATAAAAATTCAATATCATCAATCTCCTATGCTAACTCATACAAGTCAAATGTTTCTTTCATTGTCCTCTCTGTTTCTTGATACATATCTGCGGTATTGTCATCTCTATCCATCATCGCCATGTATTCATCGACATCTTTATTTTCCATAGCTGTCACGTTATCCTCGATGAGCGTCGTAATGTCTTGTTTAGTTTCTTCCTCCGTTATTTCCTCTTCTTCCATTACATCAACTGTTACTGTGTTTTTTTTGCTTCTGTTTCTTAAGGATAAAGTAGAAATGCAGCGATAAGGGCATAGCCTACGAACGCCAACACACTGATCCAAAAACCTCCCCAACTTGGACCACCCTTTTCTTGGATAACTTCTGGCGCCTGATCACCATATTGTTGCTGTATCTTTTTCACTTGGCGTTTCACATGTTCTTGATAAAGCTGGTTTCCATTCATACCGATAACTACCGCAACAACCATCCCTATTTGCGTTGAATTGCTTAAATCAATCTCAAACACGAAATCGACAATGTCTAGCAATAAATAAAAACCAATAATCGCGAAAACAACACCATACATCCGGCGATAACCTAACCAAAAGAGTGATACAAAAAATCCAGGCCAGTTCCAACTGATTTTTCCTTTTTTCCATTTCGTCTGGTAGTAACCAATCTGATCCCCAACGTATAAATTAACTAAATCATGAAAGATTTGTTCTTCATTCGATTGCTGGTCCGGCGTTGGTGACGATTCATTTCCAGCCGCTTCTCCAGTTGAAACATCATGATGTACATTTTCTTGCTGCCTACTATTCTCGTGTGTTAACTTTTCCCCACATGAGTGACAAAACCCAGCATCATCACCCTGCTTTGCTCCACAATTCTTACAAAACAAAAAAACACCCCCGTGTGATTTAAACCTTTTCTCCCGTGTCAACAGGACTTCTTATACTATAATATAAAATATAAAATCATTATAGCATGAAAATTCGCTTTACAGAGCGCTATGAAGTTCAAAAAGGAGAGATTAGAAAATGATGGACAACCTTGGAATAAAAATGATTACGTTGCCGTTACCATTCCGACTCAATCACGTCAACTGTTTCATCGGTGAGGGAGAAGAGGGGTGGGTCATCATGGACACCGGCTTACATCATGAAACGACGCAGAAAATGTGGGAGCAACATATCGAAACGAAACCGATTACAGACATCTGGCTTACACACTACCATCCTGATCATTATGGATATGCTGGACGGTTACAAGAAAAGACAAAAGCACGTGTATCGATGCCAAAACGTGATGCCCAGATGGGGAGACAGGCATGGCAAAAAGAATTTATCAATCATGTTCGTACGCACTATGCGAAACATGGGATTCCTACAGCGATGGCTCATCAAATGGTCGAAAACACACGTGAATTTGTGGAGCGCGTGACGCCGCATCCGCGTGTGGATCATCATTTTTCAGAAGGTGAATGCGTTCAATTTGGGAAGTATACGTATGAAATTATCTTTACGCCGGGTCATTCGGATGGTCTCATATGTTTATATAATAAGGATCAAGGCGTCCTTTTTTCAACGGATCACATCTTACCCAAAATCACTCCAAATATTTCGTATTGGTTTCACGGCGATCCAAATCCGTTACAAACGTATTTGCAATCGCTAGAAAAAGTGAAACGATTGGATGCTCACTATGTCATCCCATCACATGGGAAACCCTTTTACGGAGCGAATGAACGAATTGAGGAAATTGTCGATCACCATGAAGAGCGCCTTCATGAAACACTGGAAATCATTCAAAAGCAAGATGTGACTGTATATGAAGCGTGCAAGCATCTGTTTCCAAAATCATTAACCATTCATGAGCAACGTTTTGCCATCGGAGAAACGCTCGCCCACTTGGATTATTTACGATATGCCGGTGAATGTAGACGAGAATGGCGTAATGGACGTTGGTCTTACGTGGTGTGATGATTGCTCATACATGCAAGAAAGGGACGAGGACATAAGTGAATCATTCATTGATTTCGCTTCCATCATAAAAATAGAATCGCATGAAATCCAGGTTTTTAAACTAGATTTCATGCGATGTATTCATTTTAAAAGTGTTTTGTCCCCGTTTCTTCAAGCGCTTTGCAGAAATGGGTTTTACTAGTCCATCACGAGTCCGCGGTCGACGACTAAGTTTTGCCCAGTGACCGCGCGTGCCCACGGGGAAGCGAAAAATAAGACGGCCTGTGCTAAATCTTCAGGTGTGGTCACCTGTTGCATCGGTGTGCTTTCGCGGATTAATTCAAACACTTCGTCGGTTGTTGCACTACTCGCATCCGTCTTTTGTAATAAACCGCCTGATACCATGTTGACGGTGATGTTATGAGGTCCTAAATCGCGTGCCATATTGCGTGTAAATCCTAAAAGAGCTGCTTTAGCTGTCGTATATTCATGGTATGGAACGACTGGATTTTGAAACAAGTTTGTACCGATGTTAATAATTCGTCCAAACTTGTTATCTTTCATCGCAGGCAACGCAGCTTGAATCGTATATAGAGGGGCTTTAATACTGCCTGCAAATTGCTTCGCATATTCATCCCAGCCGATCGCTTCGGCATCTTTTTGCTTGACGGGATCAAACTTAAAATCCATAAGGGCATTATTTACGACCGTTGCTATCGGTTGCTTAAAATGATCTCGCGCCCGTTTAAACATCTCTTCAACTTCAGTTTGCTCTCGTACATCGGCTTGAATAGCGATGGCTCGGGTTTGCCCGAGTTCGTTGACAAGTGCCTCGGCTTTGTCTTTACTTTGAAAATAGTTGATGACGACGTTGGCTCCTTCTCGGTGAAAGGCGTTGGCAATTTCACGACCTAATCCACGACTTGCTCCCGTGATTAAAACGACTTGTTCGGTCAATTTCATGTTCGTTATCCTCCTATGTAAATAAAAAAGACCACTATTAAAGTGATCGAGAGGAAACAACATCTATCTGTTCTCCGATCACTTTCCTTCGCTAGTCCAAGCTAGATCAGGTTCAAAGGGTTGGATGAAATCCTCTCAGCACACGCGGCACCCCTAGTGATCTATTTCTATTAAATAATCAACTGCAGTATAACACGCTCCATCATAAATTCAAAGCGAGATGTTCGTTTCAATCTATCTTGATCTTCATATAAAAGTTACATCTGATACTTGAAAAGAAGAACGGGTTTAGTCTATGATGAGAAAGTTAATAGAGGTTGTATACTCAACATAGTTGGATCATCGACCAGGGATTCATTATACTGTATACGCCTTTCCTAAATAATAAATCAAGGAGGTTCTCTCAATGGAAAAAATTATGATTGTGGAAGATGATCCGAAAATCGCCGCATATCTACGTTCTTATATTGCTAAATATGGGTACGAATGTTTTGTAGTCGACGATTTTGAACATGTAATGGATTGTTTTCGCTCCTTCTGCCCCCATCTCGTCTTATTGGATATTCATTTGCCTTACTTTGACGGATTTTATTGGTGTCGGCAAATTCGTTTAGAATCACTTTGTCCGGTTATTTTTATTTCTGCTCGAACCGGAGAAATGGATCAAGTGATGGCTTTGGAAAATGGGGGAGATGACTACATTACGAAACCATTTCATCCAGATATTGTGATGGCAAAAATTCGCAGTCAACTTCGTAGGGCTTATGGGGAATATGCTATAAAACATGAAGAGCGCGTTTTGCATCAAGATGGTCTTCGCCTTTTCCCAGAAAGACTTGAGCTAACGTTTCAAGAAAAAGTCGTTCCGTTAACGAAAAAAGAAACCGATATTATCGAAATTCTAATGAATCGGTACCCTCGGATTGCCGGTCGGGAAGATTTGCTTGAAAAGTTGTGGGACGATCAAACTTATGTTGATGAGAACACATTGAATGTAAATATTACCCGCGTACGCAACAAATTCCGAGAGATTGGAATGAATGATGCGGTCGAAACGGTACGAGGTGCAGGATATCGCCTGCGCGTCACATGGACTGGGACGGATGGCAAATGAAACTATTTATGAAAGAACAGATCCCTTTAATCATCGTGCAATGTTTGCAGTTTTTGATGGTGTTGCTCATTTTTTGGTTGAGCGGATACCACAATGTCCGAATCATGATGTATGCCCTTTTTATCGGGTTCTTTTTCCTCGGTTGTTATCTCACCTATACATATATAACCCGTCGCCATTTTTATCAAAAACTACAGACACCACTCCAATCACTTGATGAATCATTAGAGCGGACCGACTTTGTTCCCATTGCGAAAGCCTTCGATCAATTGTTAAAGGTACAATATCAGTTGTATCAAGAGCGCATTTTTACAATCGAAGATAAAAAAGAAGAGCATTTGCGGTTTATGGACCGGTGGGTTCATCAAATGAAAACACCATTATCTGTCATTGAATTAACTGCGCAAAACCTTGATGAACCAGAATCTTCAAGTATACGTGAAGAAACGAATCGAATCCAGACAGGACTGAACACAGTTCTCTATATGGCGCGTCTACGAACGATTGAAAAGGACTTTCACATTAAACCGATCCATCTTGAACAGTTGATTCATGAAGTAAATAGGGACCAAAAGCGTTTTTATATTCGCAATAACGTGTATCCAACTTTGGAGGTAGACCCCAAAGCAGATGAAATCATCGTAGAAAGCGATGAAAAGTGGCTCTTTTTTATCGTTACCCAACTCATTCATAATGCTGTGAAATATACGCTGGGTCACAGTAGGCAAATCATATGTTCTGTTCACGAACGAGCAGGTTCAGCCGTTCTGTCTGTACAAGATTTCGGAATAGGTATCCCTGAAGAAGATGAGCGGCGTATTTTCGATGCATTTTACACGGGAGAAAATGGTCGGCGTGTAAGAGAGTCGACGGGGATGGGACTCTATCTTGTGAAAGAAGCGGTTGAGTATTTAGGGCACACCATCGAGATGGAAAGCGAGCTTGGAAAGGGGACGACCTTCCGAATTGTTTTTCCACCGACACAAAATCTTACATGAATGTAAGGTTTATGAAAGGTGATTCGATCGTTTGTCAAAGCGAAGCAAGATACACTACATGTAGTGCCTGGTTGTTATGAAATTTTTTTGGAAGGGAGTAAGTGACATGTTACAAGTGAGGCGTTTAAGTAAAGTGTATGAGGGTAAAGTGGCTTATCGCGCTTTGTCACAGATCGATTTGGAAATTGACAAGGGTGAATTCGTTGGCATCATGGGGCCGTCAGGAAGTGGGAAAACGACGTTGCTCAATATCATTGCGACGATTGATGAACCAACCACAGGTGAAGTGTTGATTGAAGGTGACAATCCACATCAACTGAATAAAAATCAAATCGCAAAATTTCGGCGTCGACATCTTGGTTTCGTGTTTCAAGATTTTAATTTATTACACACATTAACCGTCGAAGAAAATATCGTCTTACCATTGACACTAGACGGGGCACGTGTGAAAGACATGAAAGATAAAGCACAATCCATTGCTGAAAAACTTGGTATATTCGAAATCATGGGTAAACGCGTATATGAAATATCCGGTGGCCAGGCTCAACGTGTGGCTATTGCCCGGGCAATGATTCACGAACCGAAATTGCTATTGGCAGATGAACCGACGGGAAACCTTGATTCGAAAGCATCAAAAGATGTCATGGAAATGCTTGAGGCGATTAGTAAGGAGGATAAAACGACGATGATGCTCGTGACACATGACCCTCAAGCAGCGAGTTATTGTGATCGTGTTGTTTTCATCCGCGATGGAAAGCTTTATTCTGAAATTCATCGAGGAAATAGTCGGCAATCGTTTTTTCAAAAAATCATCGACACCCTTTCATTGATGGGAGGCGATGATGGTGACTTTTCGTCAGTTCGCGTTTAATAATGTCATCCGCAACAAGCGCGTCTATGCAGCTTATTTTTTGAGCAGTATGTTTACAGTGATGGTCTTTTTTACATTTGCGATGTTCGCCTTTCATCCAGCTCTTTATGAAGAAACGATGAAAGATAAAGCGTTATATGGCATGGCCGTTGCGGGCGGAATAATTGTCATATTCTCCTTCTTTTTCATTTTGTATTCGATGAGTTCGTTTTTACAGTCACGGAAGAAAGAATTCGGTGTACTAATGGTCCAAGGAATGTCTGCGCGTCAAGTTCGGTTCATGGTGTTTTTGGAAAATATGTTGATCGGCTTTTTCGCAACGGTCGGTGGGATTGGCTTAGGGCTCATTTTTGCTAAAGTCATTTTATTAATTGCTGAAAATGTGTTAATCATCGATGAGTCACTGCATTTTTATTTTCCGCTGTTAGCGATTGGCATAACGTTTGTGACGTTTATCATTTTATTTTTCATCATTTCTCTGTTCATCGCCTCCGTTTTACGAACACGTAAGTTAATCGATTTAATTAAAAGTGACAAACAATCAAAAGGTGAACCGAAAGCTTCCACGGTATTGGCTATTCTTGCTGTTGTTTTGTTAGTCGCTGGATATGGAACAGCTTTATATGTAGAAGGAATCGAAGTATTTTATGCGATGGTTCCAGTAATCATCATCGTTATCATCGGGACGTATTTTTTCTTTACGCAGTTAAGTGTCTTCGTCATTCGCTGGTTCAAAAGTAAGCCACATATTTTTTGGCGGAAGACGAACATGATTTTACTCTCGGATTTGTCCTTTCGTATGAAAGATAATGCACGGACATTTTTTATGGTGGCGATTATATCAACCGTTTCCTTTAGTGCAATTGGCACCTTATTTGGACTGCAAACGTATCTTACCGACGGGCTGAAAGAATTTAATCCGTTTTCGTATGTGTATACAGCGGATGTAGAGGAGGATGAAGCGACGATTAAAAAAGACCTCCAACAGATTGGAAAGATATTACAAGAAGAGCATGTCCAAGCTGAGATGGAACTAATCGAGATGCAATATTACGATTATCCGCATGATGATGTTGATGAAATTATGATCGTTCAAGCATCGGATTACAATCGTTTCGCTGCATTACGCGATGAAAAGCAGGTGACTCTTCGGGATGATGAAGCGATTGTCGTGAAAACGGATGATAAAAACATCATGAATACGAATCTGGACGAGGCATTAATGAACAGACCGCCCGAACTCGCTGATGGAAACAGGATTCAGCCACACAAACAAATGTTGTCGAATATTTTTCCGGAGATGTATCCGTATTATATTGTAAGCGATCAAGCGTATAGCGAGCTACCTCAAGCTAACTCAACGCAGCTACATGTCGCTTGGCAAGAAAAGGAAAATGATCAAGATACGGTTATCCAAGCTGGAAAAAGGATCTATGATGAGATCGGTTATGGCAAAGTGATGGCGATCGACTATACTCTTTATGAAATTTTAAAATTTTATGGACCGATTTTGTTTATTGGTTTGTTCATCGGGATTGTGTTTTTCGTTTCTGCGGGAAGTTTTTTATATTTTCGTTTATATACCGACCTGGATGATGATAAGAAGAAGTTCACAGCGATTGCTAAAATGGGTTTATCCGAGATGGAATTGAAAAAAATAATCACTCGTCAAACAGCGATTTTATTTTTCACACCAATGATCGTTGCATTGACTCATGGGGCAGTCGCTCTTACCGCATTATCAAACTTCTTCCATCACAATTTATTCAAAGAATCGCTCCTCGTTCTCGGTAGTTTTACCTTGATTCAAATCGTCTATTTCTTCATCGTTCGGCATTTTTATACGAAACAAATACAAAGAGCAATTCAATAACGATCCGTAAACACAAATGCATAGACGGACATTAAAAATCGGGAACAAGTTCTTTTGTTGAAAGTAGCTTGTTCCCTTACGTTGTCTAAACATGTGCGATTTGAGGTCACATCATTTTCCAGTCTCTTTAAATTCAATCACCCGCTGTTCAATTTGATCACGTACCCGTTGAAAAACAGCCCACTGTTCCTCTTCGGTCCCACGTGCTTTGGCAGGATCAGTGAATCCCCAGTGATCCTTTCGAACATGAGGAGGTGTGATGGGACATTTTTCATTGGCATCTCCACAAAGCGTAATGACGTAATCCGCACGCTGTAAAATATCTCGATCAATCACTTCTGACGTTTGCCGAGAGATATCAACGCCTTTTTCTTGCATCGCCTTTACGGCTTTTGGATTCACTCCGTGTGCTTCAATCCCGGCTGAATAGACGTCGTATTTTTGATGTAAATATTTTTTTCCGAAACCTTCAGCCATTTGACTGCGGCATGAGTTGCCTGTACATAAAAAGTAAATGATCGGTTTGGACACGATTTCACATCCTTTTAATGAATGAATTGGAGCCAGACGAATAATCCGACTAAGGTGATGAAAAGGGTTGGAATCGTTAAGACAATTCCGACTTTAAAATAATACCCCCACGAGATGTTAACGCCTTTCGTTCGTAAGACGTGTAACCAGAGAAGTGTAGCGAGTGAACCGATGGGTGTAATTTTTGGTCCTAAGTCGGAACCGATCACATTTGCATAAATGAGAGCTTCTCGCACCATTTCAGTCGTATTTGTTTCCGAAATGGCTAATGCATCGATCATCACCGTCGGCATATTGTTCATCATCGATGATAAAATTGCTGCGATAAAGCCCATGCCTATCGTTGCGATAAACATACCTTGGTCGGCGACGGTTTGGATGACGTTCGCTAATACATCCGTTAAGCCAGCATTTCGTAATCCATAGACAACGACATACATCCCGATTGAGAAAAAAACAATATCCCAAGGAGCTCCTTTTAAAACGGTCATCGTTTCAACTGCAGGGCTTCTTTTCGCAAATAAAAGGAAAATTATCGCGACTACTCCTGCGATGAGAGAAACGGGAATATTCACCCATTCACTCACAAAATAGCCGATTAATAAAATGATCAGAATGCCCCATGACAAACGAAACATAAAGGGGTCTTTAATGGCCTCGTTCGGATGTTTTAATTGTGTTATATCGTAAGAAGGCGGAATCTCTTTTCGGAACACGATATAAAGGACAACGATGCTCGCTACGATGCTGAACAAGTTTGGAACGATCATGCGTGATGCATACTCTGAAAAGCCAATTCCAAAGAAATCAGCGGAAACGATATTGACTAAGTTGCTCACGACGAGTGGGAGCGAAGTTGTATCGGCAATGAATCCTGACGCCATAATAAACGGCAAAATCATTTTTTCTTTAAAGTTCAGGGACTGAACCATCGCCAAAACAATTGGCGTTAAGATGAGTGCTGCGCCGTCATTTGCAAATAAAGCAGCGACAATCGATCCGAGAATCGTAACGAGGATGAACATGTTCAAACCATTGCCATTCGCTAAACGAGCCATATGTAAAGCTGACCATTCAAAAAAACCGATTTCATCCAGGATCAGCGAAATGATGATAATGGCAACGAAGGTAAGTGTTGCATTCCAGACAATACTTGTAACATCTAACACATCTTGAATATTTACAACACCAGCGATGAGAGCAACGAGTGCCCCTACACAGGCGGACCAACCAATCGACAGCCCCTTCGGTTGCCAGATGACGAATAGTAATGTCGTAATAAATATGAAAACAGCTACATAAACCACGAAATATCCCCTCTCAAAATTGGGCGTTATTCACAAAGAATGCGTTTTCCATCGACAATGAATGATTGAACATTTTCTTCAAGTGGCGGAAGTAAACTTACGATATGAAGGAGGAGCGGGTATAGAGAATGTTTTTGATTCAATGAATAAAACACCCATTTACCTCTTTTTTCTTCTTTGATCAGTTCAGCTTCTCGCAATCTTCGTAAATGTTGACTAATCGATGGCTGACTCATCTGTAATAGCTCGACGAGTTCACAAACACAAAACGTATCGATTGTTAAATAAGAAATAATCGTTAATCGGGTTTCCTCTCCAATCGCTTTTAAAAAATGTTCGATTTCACGGTGGGAGTACATCGTTACACCTTCCTCTTATATAAATAATAGTGAATATGTATGAAGATAATACAAAGATATAATAGTTAACAATTGATTTTAAAATAAATACTATGTCATTATCATATCATCTAATGGTTATATGATAGACTTCAAAAGTAAAAAAATCAAGCACTTATTTCTATGCTTGATTGGATGGCTAGGAAACATTCATTTTCATGAGCTGGCATTTGTGTGATCCAATAACTGAACTACTTTTTCAATCACTTGTTCACCGGCTTCTTCCCAATGATTTTTCTGACGGATGTGGGCGTCTCTATCAATCGGTTTCTGAAATTGATTAAAACCAGTGGCGCTCAGTAAGGAGTTTTCATCGCGATCTAAACCAAAATTTACAATATGCTTAATGACATACGGTGTGTCAAATTGGATATAGGCATTGTAGTGATCTAATTCACCATTTAGGACGTGAAACGGCATTCGTAAATAGATTGTCTCTCCATTTTCCCGCCACAAAACAGAATCAAAGTAGCCTTTGTCATACTCCCAATTTCCACCTAAGCAAAAATGATGTGGTTTTAAGCTGTCGCGTATTGGGCCAAAATAAGCTGTTTTTCCATCCAAGTTCGTATGTAATTTAATCATCGATTGTTCCCTCCACTGCATCGTTACATATTATTGTGGATTAAATGAAGCAGGAATATACACGATTAAGATTTTATTTTCTAGGTAGATAAACATACCACGAAAACAGTCACCTGTTTTTGAAAAACAAGCAACAGATCGACAAAGCAAAACATTCGGTTACATTTTAATTTTCAGAAAAGGTGTTGACGAGACGAACATATTTTGTTAAATTGTAAATATCTTTAATAAATAACTGCTAAGTCTAATTGACTCTTCTCATCAAGAAGGAAGAGCAGCGTTTAGATTAAAACCAGTTATATGGATCGGGGCACTCGGGCAAGCCCTGTCTATATAGCTGGTTTTTTGCTTTGAAATGGGAAGAGTCATTGACGGAATTTATCGAAAAATCAGATTTATGCAGTTGAATTTACTTGCATATGGGGAGGAAGAATCATGAGTAAACATCGAGTAGCTGTAGATGTAGGAGGTACATTTACAGATGTGTATGTATTCAATGAAGAAACGAAGGGAACGTTTGTTGGGAAAACATCATCAACTCCCGCAAATCCCGAGAATGGTGTGATTAACAGTGTGAAAACGACTCATCTTAGTGGTGAAGATATATCCATTCTTTCGCACGGAACAACCGTAGGAACGAATGCGTTAATCGAAAGAAAGTTACCGAAAACAGCTTTGATTACGACAAAAGGCTTTCGTGACGTTCCGGAAATTCGCCGTGGAACGAAACTAGATCTATGGGATGCTTATAAAGATGTGGCACCCCCGTACATAAAACGTCGTGACCGCTTCGAGGTCGATGAACGAATCGATTATTCAGGAAAAGTATTGAAGCCGGTCGATGAACAAGAAGTAAGAACGTTGGCTCGAAAATTAAAAAGGCGGGGCGTTGAATCGATTGCGATTTGTTTTCTGAATGCATATGTAAATGGCGAAAATGAAAGCCTTGTCAAACAAATTTTACGCGAAGAGCTCCCTGACGTATATATCAGTGCATCAAGTGAGATTTTGCCAGAAATATTTGAACATGAACGGATGAGCACAACGATTATCAACGCTGTTCTTGGACCAACAGTAGGAAATTACATCCAACTTTTGGAAGATAAAGTAGAGGATATGGGGTATGACGGTGATTTATTAGTTCTTCATTCAGGTGGTGGTGTGATGACATCCGAAACCGTACCTCACTATGCATCGAGAATAGCGAGTTCAGGAATTGCGGCTGGAGCCATCGCTAGTAAACATATTGCCGAATTGTGTGGATTTAAAAATGCCATTGGTTTGGATATGGGTGGAACGAGTGCGGATATTTCTTTGATGTACGAAGGAGACTTACGCATTACAACGGATTGGTACATTGAATACGGCTATCCAATCGGTTTTCCGAGCATTGAAATCTTAACCATTGGCGCAGGTGGCGGTAGTTTATCATGGGTCGATGAAGGAGGTTCGTTAAGAAATGGTCCGCAAAGTGCTGGAGCTGAACCAGGCCCTGCTTGTTACGGTGCGGGAGGTGTTGGCCCGACGAATACCGATGCGAACTTTATCCTAGGAAGACTCAATGATACGTTGTTGGACGGCCAAATGAAACTCGATAAAGAAGCTGCCTTACAATCTTTACAGCCAATTTGTGAACAATTTGGTTACGATGAATATGAAGCGGCTCATGCGATTTTGCAAGTGGCGAACGCAAATATGTCCGATGCTTTACGACTCATATCCGTACGCAGGGGTTACGACCCACGGGATTTTGCCCTCGTGGCTTTTGGTGGAGCGGGTGCGCTGCACAGTGCTTATTTGGCTAAAGAAATGGACATTCCTCATGTGATTATTCCAGCAAACCCTGGGGTAGGTGGGGCTTTAGGATGCTTGCTCGTTGATTTCCGACATGATATTACACAAACATTTGTCGCAAATGTAAACGATGTCCATGAAAAAGAGGTCGAAGAAAAATATGTCGAAATGGAACGAGAAGCAATTGAATTGCTCGAAAAAGAAGGAATCGCACATGAAGATATGATTTTAATTCGTCATTTGGAGATGCGCTATGGTGGTCAGTGGAGATCATTGGCGATAACCGTTGATAAACCATTGCAATCGCTAGAACATGCGGTTGAAAAGTTTCATGAAGAACATGAACGTGCTTATGCATTTTCTGATCCAAATAAGGATGTTGAAATTTATGGTTTGCGTATAGAGGCGATTGGAGTCGTTCCGAAACCGCAATTTTCGAAAGCAGAGAAGCGCGGTACGTTAGAAGATGCGTTGAAAGGTTACCGCGAAGTGTATTTTAAAGAAGCAGGTGGCTTTACGCGTACACCTATATACAATCGAGACAATCTTCCAGTTGATGCCGAAATGAGTGGACCAGCGATTGTCGAGCAGCTGGATGCTACCGTTGTGATTCCACCTGAATTTACTGCGAAAGTTGACGAATATAAAAATATTATCATTTCATTAACGAATCGAGGCGATACAGATGGAAAAAGTGTTTGAGAGTAAACTTGACCCTGTAACATTTGAAGTATTGAAAAATGGGTTTATTAATCTTGTCGATCAAATGTCCGAACAAATTTTACGTACGTGTTATTCGTTTGTCATTTATAATCGTGACTTTAGCTCGGCTTTATGTGACGCCGAAGGGAATACGGTGATGCAAGGAACCCAAGATATTGCGGTTCATGTCGGAACTTTACATTTAACGGCAAAAGCAGTGATCGAAGATTTTAAAGACGATATCCATCCGGGAGATGTCTTCCTTGTGAATGACCCTTATCGAGGCGGGACACATTTCAATGATGTCCGCGTCATCCGACCGGTTTTTTATGAAGATCGTCTCATTGCTTTTATGCAATCGAATGGACATTGGTCCGATATGGGAGGATCGGTTCCGGGCTCGTTTGATGTCGGAGCGAAAGACCTATATGGAGAAGGAATGCGGATTCCGCCTGTGCGGGTGTGGAGTAAGGGTGAATATCAAGCCGATACGGTTAATTTACTCGTATCGAACATGCGCGTACCCGAAGAGCGGTTAGGAGACCTTCGCGCACAAGCCGAAGCAACAAAAGTAGCGGAAGAGGAATTGATGAGGCTCGTTGATAAATATGGAATTGATACCGTTTTAATTGCCTTTGAAGAATCTCAAGATTATGTTGAAAGATTAGCGAGAGCTCGTTTAAAAGAACTTCCGAATGGAACGTGGGAGACGGTTGATTACTTAGATATGGACCCTGAGCTTGGGGATGGGCTCATTCCGATTAAAGTGAAGATGACCATCGATGATGACCAAATCTATTATGACTTAGAGGGTACACATTCAACAGTTAGTTGCTTTTTAAACGCTTCCTATGGCGCGTCACTTTCGGGATTATACGCCGGAACGAAAACATTTTTCCCGGATACGCCATTAAATTCAGGTTTTTATCGTGTCATTGAGGCGAATCTTCCCGAAGATACAGTCGTCAATGCGAAATGGCCGGCTCCTGTTGCTGGATTTTGTTCGGGTTCCTATGAAAAAATTATGAACGCTTGCTTTGAATTGTGGTCGTATGTGATGCCTGAACGAGCCTTAGCATGTTCGTTTAACTTAGAGTATTTGCTCATCGGAGGTTGGGACCAACGTAATCGTTATGATGATTTTTTCATGTGGTATGACTGGATGGCAGGCGGACATGGAGGTAGAGTTGATCGCGATGGTGCCAACACGATGTCACCCGTTTTTGGGGCAGGGTTAAGTGTACAACCGTGTGAAGGACAAGAAAGACTTACTCCTGTTGTGACGTCTAAACATGAAATTATCACTGATTCAGGCGGTCCAGGAGAGTATCGCGGTGGATGTGGAGTAGAAAAGGGCGGAACCTTAACGGATGTTAGTGATACGGTAATGTCTGTATGTTGTGACCGTTCCCGCTCTGTAACATGGGGAATTTATGGTGGACTTCCATCGATTCCTCACGGCAACTGGCTCAACCCAGGGACAGAAGATGAACAGTTTTTAGGTGCGTTCTTTTCCAATGTAAAGGTGAAAGAAGGGGATTCCTTTACTCGTCCTTCAGCAGGTGGTGGCGGTTTAGGGGATCCGTTGAAACGTTCACCTGAAGCTGTATTAGAAGATGTCATTGACGAATATGTTTCAATCGAGCGGGCGAAGAAAGATTACGGAGTCGTCATCAATGAAATCGATGCCGATATCGACCACTACGAAATCGATGCAGAAAAAACGATCGAAACGCGCGAATATATCCGCAGAAACCGTAAACAATGGCTACAAACCGATGTCGACGAAGTTCAACAGCTGTTTGACGAAGGTAAGATTGATCGTTTAGACGTCTTGCGTCAATATGGTGTCATCATGGATGATGCGACGAATAAAGTGTTGAAAAAATCAACCGAACAGTTCCGCGAATCCCTGTTAAAGAGATCTGCAGCACATTGGGATGAGTCGGACGATAACACATCAACCACTTTAAGTGCTACGAAGGCGCACATGTAACATCTTAAAACATCATAAAACGACAATCTATTGAACTCATGAAGACGTAATAGATTGCTTTGAATTAGAGGTTTACAAGGGATTGACGAGTGTCTACACAGTCAATCTCTTGTTTTTCAATACATATGGTCAAGAAATGTGTTTTTGTAACGAAGTAATGAGCGAAGTTTTTTATATTTTCCATTTTTTCACTGAATATGTAAACCTATTTTGGACGTTGGTAAAGCGAAATATACATCGATGTAGATGTGCAACAAGCTCTGTCATAAAGCTATTTGCAAACAGTTAGAAAATACATAGATCGAAAATACTCACGATTACATATTGACAATTGCCTGTAACCTATGGTAATTTTACTATACGTTAACCAAATAATTATAAGGTTAACATAGGGAGGTTACAACATGAAACACCGAACATTTACACCCCGAAATATGGTTCTCGGAGGACTATTTGTTGCATTGACAGCCATTGGGGCGAATATTACGTCTATTTTACCATTTATGGTCATCGGTGGTGTACCGATTACGTTGCAAACATTTTTTGCGATCTTATCAGGTTTAATCCTTGGTAGTCGACTAGGGGCATTTACGATGTTTGTGTACATGATGTTGGGACTAGCCGGTGTACCTGTGTTTGCTCAATTTAAAGGTGGCATATCCATGCTTCTATCACCTACATTTGGATTTATTGTATCATTCATTTTAATTGCTTATGTAGCTGGGAAACTGGTGGAAAGGAAACAAAGCTTTTCGATGTACATCGTAGCCGCTTTAGTAGCAATGGCACTAAACTACATCATTGGTACACATTGGATGTATGCGGCGTATATCTTTTGGTTTAATGCTCCAGAAGGGTTTTCATATAAGCTCGCTTGGATGTGGATGATGGTACCTCTGCCGAAGGATATCGTGATCACCGTATTAGCTGGGATGTTTGCCTTCCGCTTAAAACGAATCATCCCTTTACCTTCAAAAACGAGCCAACAACAAGTAGCTTAATGATGCAGTAAAAAAATCAAGAATATTTTTTTTAGGAGGAATAGAATGAATCATTGGAATCATTTAGCCGAACAAGTTCTCGATGGATATGAACTCAATGAAGAAGAAGCGTTAGCCATTCTTAATTGCCCAGATGAGGAAATATTACAGTTATTGGATAGTGCTTATACGATACGAAAGCATTATTACGGGAACAAAGTAAAACTGAACATGATCATTAATACGAAGTCCGGCGCTTGTTCAGAAAACTGTGGATATTGTTCCCAATCACGGGACTCGACAGCGCCGATTGAAAAATATCGAATGATGGATAAAGACTCCATTGTCAAAGGCGCTGAAAACGCGCATCGCTTAAATTCAGGTACATATTGTATTGTAGCGAGTGGACGTGGCCCAACCGACAGAGAGTTAAACACGGTCACTTCTGCAGTGAAAGAAATTAAACAAAAGTATGACTTAAAGATTTGTGCGTGTCTCGGTATCTTGAAACCAGGACAAGCGGAAAAATTAAAAGAAGCGGGTGTTGACCGTTATAACCACAACTTGAATACATCAGAAAATCACCATGATAACATAACGACGAGCCATACGTATCAAGATCGCGTTTCTACGGTCAATAAAGCAAAAGAAGTGGGTATTTCACCATGCTCGGGTGTCATTGTCGGTATGAAAGAGACGCAAATGGATGTTGTCCACATGGCTCAATCGTTGAAGGAATTAGATGCCGATTCGATTCCTGTCAACTTTTTAAATCCAATCGAGGGAACAAAGCTAGAAGGTACGAATGAACTGACGCCGATGTACTGCTTGAAAGTGCTTGCTTTATTTCGATTTATGAACCCGACGAAGGAAATTCGCATATCTGGAGGACGTGAAGTTAATTTACGTACACTACAACCTCTAGGACTATATGCCGCTAACTCGATTTTCATCGGCGACTATTTGACAACTGCTGGTCGAGAAGGGACAAAAGACCATCAGATGCTTGAAGATTTAGGATTTGAAGTTGATTATTCACCCGAAGAAATGCCTGTGTAAAATGTGCATTAAAGATTTTTCCCAAGAAAATCTTTAAAATAAATAAACCTTTCATTTGATGAAGACTGCCTGAAAGAATGGGCAGTCTTTTTTGTCTTGGAAAAAGAGACAGGCCTTTTATAACAAACGAGCTGACGAATGTGAAAGACAACTGAAGATCCGTGCGAGAAGTTTATAGGATACAAAATACGATCGATCAATAAACGATTGCCTGTATGAGTAGAGAGTGAGAAAGGAAATGAGCGTGTTGCTACCTTTAGACCTTTTCCTGTACGGATCGTGAAGAGACGACGTTCGTATAGTTCAGCTCTTCACTCCCTTGAATGAATCTTTCGCTGATTACTTTTTACTTGCATCATATTCATCATAAACAAGTCTTGTAACTGTTGTTGATTCATCCTTTTCAATATCAGTTGGGGTTGCTTTTTTACCATAAGCGTCTTCTTCATCAATTCCTGGAGCGGAAGCGTTTTTAGGTAATTGTTGTTTGCGATTGTTCTGATCCATTCGATCATTCCTCCTATCATTTGTAGTGTGGCCACAAATGAAAAAATTATTGATAAGCGTATGGTGCCAGGAGGGTCTAATCTTCATTTACATTGTCTTTACCAGTCGTTTGGCAATTTGTTCAATCATGTGCATGATCTGATCATATAAGGTCGGATCCAATGCACTCGTCATTTGTATGAAGTAGTCTTTCTTCTATTATTCAGAGTCACTCCTTCTCACAAATACCGTTATTTCGTATGTAACGGCTAGGCAAATATTATGCTTTAAAGAGAACATAAAAAACGAATGGGCGCATTATGGCACCCATTCGGATTTTTCGTTTTACTGTTTTTGAGTAATTCGTTCTGTGACGGTTTGAATCGCTTCGTATGTGACGTTTAGTAAGGTGCGTAATTCATCTTCGTGAATGGTTAGGGGCGGGAGTAGGATGATTACCGCACCAATTTGACGGATGATGACACCATTTTTCCGCGCTTCTAGGATTATTTCGTGTTCAACTTGCCACTCTTCTGGGAAAGGTTCTTTCGTCTCTCGGTCTTTGACGAGTTCAATCCCGATCATCATTCCTTGTTGACGGATATCGCCGACGTTTGGTAACTGAGTAAATCTCTCTAATTGTTGTTCAAAGAGTTTAATTTTATTTTGCAGCTTCGGAATAATTTGCTCGCTTTCAAACAATTTAATGTTCTCTAAAGCAACTGCACAGCCAACTTGGTTACCGGTATACGAGTGCCCATGGAAAAATGTTTTCATTTCATCAGGTTCGCCGAGAAATGCTTCGAACACTTTTTCAGTCGTCATCGTCGCTGCTAGAGGAACGTATCCTCCGGTAATTCCTTTTGCCATACATAAAAAGTCTGGTGAAACATTTTCTCGCTCACAAGCAAACATCGTTCCCGTTCGGCCAAATCCGACCGCGACTTCATCGGCGATCATGAGGACGTTGTACTTCGTGCATAGTTCGCGTACCCCTTTTAAAAATCCGTCCGGATGAGAAATCATGCCTGCTGCTCCTTGCATGAGCGGTTCGATAATGAGGGCTGCTACTTCATCATGTCGTTGTTGTAATACATTTTCCAATGCTTGTAAACATTGTTCTTTTGCTTCTTCTTCACTATTCACGCCAGGCATGCGATATGTATATGGTGTCGGTGTCTCAATCCGGTCAATTAAAATTGGTTCAAATATTTTATGAAACGTTTCAACACCACCAACACTGACCGAACCGATGGTGTCCCCGTGGTAGGCTTTTTGTAAAGAAATGTATTTATTTTTATGCTCATATTGAATCGGGTCGGTTAATTTCCAATATAAATAAGCCATTTTTAAGGCGATTTCAACGGATGTTGAACCAGAATCAGAATAAAAAACTTTCGTCAAACCTTCAGGGGTAATGTCGACGAGCTTTTTCGCTAATAATATGGAAGGGACGTTTGCAGCTCCTAACAACGTCGAGTGAGAAATTTTATCAATTTGCTGTTTAATCGCTTCGTTTAACTTCGGGTGGGCATGGCCATGGATGTTTACCCATAATGATGAGTACCCGTCTAAATATTTATTTCCTTCCACGTCGATTAAATAGTGCCCTTCTCCTCGTTCGATGATGAGCGGCTTTTCCCTTCGATATTGTTTCATTTGTGTGAAAGGGTGCCATACATATTCTTTATCCCATTTTTCTAATTGTTGAATATCCATTTCCGTTCATCCTCCTACTCATTACTTGTTTAATTTTTCAAAAAATGCCGATAAATGAACGTCGTGTAAGTGTGATTCCATATAGTCATTACTGTTTTGAATAAGCGGTTCCTCGATGGGTGGAATCATGCCGACAATCGGAATTTTGCCTATCTTTTCAATCATATCGACATTATCTTGCTGCATCACATTTGGCGTTTGTGGCATCTGGTTGACGATGATTCCAGCGACCGAAATGTTCTCGGATTGAGCATACGAAATCGTCATTAATGTATGATTAATGCTTCCGAGGTTCGGTTGTGTAACGATAAGCAGTGGTACTTGTATATCTTTAATAAAGTCAGTCATCATATACGTTTCCTCGTCTTGATCGACGAGAGGAACGGCTAGTCCACCAGCACCTTCGACAAAAACAAATTCATTTTCGGCTTGCAATTTTTTAAGTTGGCTCATAATTGTTGGGATATGAATCGTTTCGTTAGATCGTTTCATTGCTAAATGCGGTGAAACAGGATCCTCAAAACAATACGTGCATAGCGTCTCATCTGAATAAGGCAGTGCGGATAATGCTTTGTAAAAGGCGACATCTTCCGATTGAAGTTGACCGTCTTTCATCATTCCTCCGCTTTGAATCGGTTTATACGGGACAGCTTGTACACCTTTTTTTCGTAACCAGGCCGTTAAATAACTCGTTACGAATGTTTTTCCAATTCCTGTATCGGTACCGGTAATGAAAAATGAATGATTCATGCAGCTTGTACATCCTTTCGTAATCTTTTCGTTAAGGGGAAACGTTGATGTAAACGTGAAGCAAGGATCGAGGCAACGATACAAAGAACAATATCCCCTGGAATAGCTAATATAAATCCGTATAAGAAGACGTGACTAGCCGATGTCGGGATGCCGAGCCATAGATTGAGTGAAACATAGAGGTAGGTGACTCCGAACAGATAAACGATGAATAGCCCGATAAAATGCGCGATATAAAAATGACGTCGTTGCGGATTCGATTGCTTTTCAATGATTTTTCCGATGACGTAAGCCGCAATCATAAATCCAATTAAATATCCGAACGTCGGTTTAAAGATGTACATCGGGCCACCGCCTTCTGTAAAAATCGGTACACCGACAAGTCCCATGGCTAAATAGACGAGCTGACTTAAACCACCTAATCGACTTCCCATTAACGACCCCGCTAAATAAACGAATAAAATTTGTAGCGTAAACGGGACGTAAGGAATCGGGATGCGCATAAATGCTCCAAGCGCTGTCAAAGCAGCGAACAAGGAAATGTATGCTAATACGACAGCCGAGATTTTTTGCTGCGGATACTGCATACCACACCTCCTCTTTGTAAAAATGTAACGGCTTGTAAACTATCGTAATGAATGGAAAGTCATATGTCAACTATTAATTAAATAGGTTAACATATAAAACGTTTAGGAAGATATGCGTCATGAGTTACCGCATCAATACACGGTTCATAGTCATCACAGAACGTAAAGATTAGTACCGCAAACGTATGATCAATATCACTTACATCACGCAAAAAATATTTTCATAAACTTTCAAAAATAATTGACAATTCGTTCACATATTGCTATATTATGAATTATAAAATAGAAAACTGTCGAATCTAATAGACTTTATTGGACAAATAAAGCAATGCTTAGATGAGATCCAGTTATTGAGAGGTCGTTTACCTTGTCGTCTTGTCTCAATATAACTGGGTCTTTTTTGCATTTTAAATGCCCCGCTATATTGAGGCACACAATCTTATTTATAATAAGGGATAGTTGGATTATAAATTTTCCAACTATTCTATCTAGGTCGATTATTCGCATGAATGTTGTTGATAAGGTGTACAAGGACATATAAATATAAAGCGACGAATACATATAGAAAAAATAATGTACGGATGGAGTAATCATTAAAAATTAAAATAATGATTCATCCGTTGAATTCGAAGTCGGTGATGAGGTGAAGACGACGGATTCGAACAGTGGAATGGGCAATTATTTCACACGTAGTGATTGCAACCTTAAAAATATGTTTTACCAACTTATAGGAGGTCATAACATGAGAAAAATCATATCTTTTTTTAGTTTGCTCACAGTATTGGTTCTTGTATTATCTGCTTGTGGTGAAAAAACGGGTGGAAAAAAAGGGGGAGATGAGCCACTTCAAGGGGAGTTTATTACCATTTTAACAGGGGGTTCATCGGGAGTTTATTTTCCTCTCGGTGGCACGTTAGCGAAAATTTATACGAATATGGGAGCGACGGCGAATAGTCAGTCGACGGCTGCCTCAGCAACAAATGCGACAACGCTTAACCAAGGGAAAGCTGAAGTTGCCTTTGCGATGGGGGATACGATTTCAGATGCATATGAAGGGGTTGACAGTTTTGAAGAACAGGGTCCGCAGGAGAACCTTCGAACAATCGCGTCACTCTATACAAACTATTTACAAATCGTTGCCCGTAAAGATGCAGGGATTGAGACCGTTGCTGACTTAAAAGGAAAGACGCTAGCAGTCGGTGCTCCAGGTTCAGGTACGGAAATCAGTGCTCAACGTATACTAGCTGCTTATGATATGACGTATGATGACGTGACAGCGGATCATCTATCGTTTTCTGAAGGCGTCGAGGGAATTAAAAATAAAAATGTCGATGCAGTGGTCATTTCATCAGGACTGCCTAACGCAGGGATTTTAGAATTGGCGACAACAGAAGATATTACCATCGTAGAAATTGAGGAAGAAAAGATTTTAAAAATGGCCGAAGATTACCCTGCCTATTTTCCAACGACCGTCCCCAGTGATACGTATGACGGAATGGAGGAAGATGTGGAAACCATCGGTGTAAATAACGTTCTCATTACACATAACGATGTTCCGGATGAGGTCGTCTATGAAATGACGAAAGGCTTATTTGAAAACATCTCACAAATGCAAGACAGTCATCATGCGGCAAAGGACATTGATATTGAAGATGCAGTTGATAATTTGCCGACCCCGCTCCATCCAGGTGCTGAAAAATTTTACAAGGAAGAAGGAGTTGAAGAAGAGTAAAGCGAGCTGTTAGAGATGCGAAAAAGGTGGCTCATTTTTCTATTACTGATCATCGGAATTGGAGCATATATCGTCCCCGTGCAATCTGGATTTGTATTAACCGATCAAGTAGGGAAAAGAGATTATTTTTTTCCAGATGATTCACGGCAGATTACGATTGGCTGGCGTCACTCCGTCGAACAAACACCGTGGAAAGAAACGTACTACGTGGATAAACGAGGGAATTTATCCCTACAGTCAACGATTTATCAAGCATATGGAGCAGGAACACCGGACGTCGAAGGGATTGTAGATGTACTTTATAACGGTTTCGTGCGGGTGACGGGAATTGAGCGAGTAATTCCTTACTACTCACTTTATTACGTGCCGCACTCACACTATTACATTGAATTGAATAACAATACGTATTCATTAAGCGAATATGTCTCTGACGACACAACAGTAGAAATTCATTACACAAATCGTTCGATTGTTGAATGGATGTGTTCTTATATAAAGGCTAGTTATTAGGAGGGAAAACGGAATGTCTAAACAATCATTCGTAGAGAACATCGAACCGCAAACAGAGCCGAATGTACAAAAAAGCTTAGAAAAATACGATACTGAATCACGTTATAGAGTGATTCATGTTCCGTGGATGGTACGAATTATTTCTTTTTTGGCCGTTGGCTTAGCCCTTTTCCATTTGATTACATCGTATACAGGTCCGCTGATTACATTGCAACACCGAGCGTTGCATACAGGTGTAATCATGGCCCTAGTGTTTCTTTTATATCCATCACGAAAAAATGCCCCGCGAGACCGGGCAACGGTGATCGACTTTTTATTAGCGATTTTATCCATTGCTACAATTGTCTATATTTTTGTTGACTATGCAGGTATTGTCCAACGAGCAGGGTTACCGAATCAGGCAGATATCATTTTCAGCTTTTTAATGGTGATGTTAGTGCTGGAAGGGGGCCGTCGTGTCGTTGGTGTTGGACTTACAGTTTTGAGTGCACTCTTTTTATTGTACGCTTATTTTGGTCCGTATTTGCCAACTGTTATTGCTCATCGTGGGTACTCGATTGATGATATTTTAACGTACATGTACTTAACGACGGAAGGGATTTATGGAACGGCGATCGGTGTATCGGCAACGTATATTTTCTTGTTTATTTTATTTGGTGCATTTTTAAGTCGGACAGGGATGGGACAACTATTTAACGATGCAGCCCTTGCGATTGCGGGGCACACATCCGGTGGACCGGCCAAAGTGTCCGTCATCTCGAGTGGGCTTCTCGGATCGATTAACGGTTCAGCGATTGCTAACGTCGTTACGACTGGTGCCTTTACGATCCCCTTGATGCGGCGGACAGGTTATTCGAGAAACTTTTCTGGTGCGGTTGAAGCATCAGCATCGGTAGGCGGGCAAATTCTTCCTCCTGTTATGGGAGCAACAGCCTTTATTATGGCTGAGACGCTAGGGATGCCGTACATCGACATTGCCATCGCTGCGATTATTCCAGGCTTTCTTTATTATTTAGGGGTCATCACTGTCGTTCATCTGCGTGCCAAAAAACGAGGATTGCGTGGAATGTCTCGGGCGGAGCTTCCAAGCATAAAAATTGTGATGAAAGAGAGAGGACATTTGCTCATTCCGCTACTTATATTAATTTATATGTTATTCGCCGGTTTTACACCGATCTATGCTGCGGTGTGGGCGATCATTGCAACAGTTGTCGTCTCGATGGTGCGAGCAACAACGAGAATGACGATAAAGGGAATTTTTCAAGCGCTTGAAGAAGGAACACGAAGTGCACTTGGAGTAGCAATGGCCTGTGCAATGGTCGGTATTATTGTCGGAGTAGCTTCTTTGACCGGTTTTGGTTTAAAAATGACGTCAGCGATTCTCATTTTAGGAAATGATATGTTGTTTTTAACATTATTTTTTACGATGGTTGCGTCACTCATTCTTGGAATGGGGTTACCGTCGATTCCGACGTATATTATTACATCATCGATGGCAGCGCCAGCTTTAATGCAATTCGGGATTGAACCGTTTGTTTCACATATGTTCGTATTTTATTTCGGAATCTTGGCAAATTTAACCCCTCCAATTGCTCTCGCTGCATTTGCGGGGGCAGGTATTTCGGGAGGAGATCCGAATCGTACAGGCTTTATATCACTAAAACTGGCAGCGGCTGGTATTTTAGTCCCTTATGTGTTTGCTTATTCTCCGGAATTGTTGATGCAAAATGCCACTGCTGGAGAAATCGTGTGGGCGGCCCTTACAGCAACGATTGGTGTCATCGCTCTAGGAATTGCTTTAGAAGGCTATTTATTGACATCGCTTCATCCGTTATTACGCGTAGTAGCTTTGGCGGGTGCAGTGACGCTCGTCGTTCCTAGTTTGCTAACCGATGCGATTGGGTTTAGTTTATTGTTGATTTTATTGATCGCACAGTTCGTTCAGCGGAAGCGAACAGCGATCCATCCCGTCACATGAGTCGAACAGTATATTCAAAGGGGAAGTGAGCCATGTTGATAAAAACATTACAAGCCGAACTTAGTCATGATCAAGTAAGTGACCGTGAGAGTGACTTATTTCGTCATAGCCAAGATGAATCAAGTCAGCAACGTGTTGAGCCTGAGGTTGTCTGCTTTCCGGAGTCGACAGAAGATGTCGTTACGATTGTTAATATTGCTCGTGCATATCGCGTACCTGTCACACCTTATGGGGCGGGTTCTGGGCTCGAAGGTCAAGCCATTCCTGTAAAAAAAGGAATTTCAGTTAGTTTTGAGCGAATGAATCGGATGGTTGATTTTCGATTTGATGATTTAACGATGACAGTTGAAGCTGGTGTGACCCGTAAACAATTGAACGAATACATCAATCGGCACGGGTTAATGTTTCCGATTGATCCCGGAGCGGATGCATCAATCGGTGGAATGGTGGCAACGAATGCGAGTGGAACAACGGCTGTTCGCTATGGATCGATGCGCGACCAACTATTAGATCTTGAAGTTGTTACAAGTGATGGAGCAGTTATCCACACAGGAACACGAGCAAAAAAGTCATCGTCGGGGTATCATTTAACCGGTCTTTTTGCTGGTTCAGAGGGGACACTCGGTCTCATTACAAAAATTACGTTAAAACTTCACGGCATTCCTGAACACGTCATCGCAGCTCGCTGCACGTTTCCGACATTAGAAGCGTGTAGTGAAGCAGCGCAAACGATTTTATGGAGTGGGGTCCCCATCATGCGAATGGAAATCATTGATGCCAACAGCTTAGCACAAGTCAATGCCTATGGCGATTATGACTATCCTGCTCGCCATTCACTGTTTTTTGAATTTGCGGGAACAAAAACAGCAGCCGAAGAAGGAGCGTATTTCGCCGAACAATTGATGCGGGAGGGAGGCTGTGATTCGTGGCAAGCAAGTGCAGAATCCGTCGAACGAAAGCAATTGTGGAAAGCCCGTCATGAAATATCTTACGCTTTTCGTCATCAAAAAGGGATGTCCGTCATTGGTGGAGATGTGTGTGTTCCGATATCTGAGCTACCGAAAATGATCACGTATGCGCATGAACTCCTAGAACAAAGTGGCTTACATGGAGGCATTTTAGGTCATATCGGTGATGGCAATTTCCATACGCTCATCGTTTACGAACCTCGCATAATCGGTGAAAAAGAAACGGCAGAACAGATTCATGATGTACTGACGAAGAAGGCGATTGAAGTCGGTGGAACGTGTACAGGAGAACACGGGGTCGGGCTAGGAAAAATGAAGTTTCAAAAAGCAGAACACGGTCAAGCCCTTCAGTGGATGCAAGCGGTAAAACATGTCTTCGATCCAGAAGGATTATTTAATCCGGGGAAAATATGGCCGTGAAATGTTCGTAACTTCATTCCGATATGAAATCGATTAATTCGATAATAACTGTGTTATGTTTCAGTGATATTAAGGATACAAAAAATATTTCGACGATTTACTGGAGGATATATAATTGAAATGGTTGCTGTTTTTCAATCTGTTTTGTTGATTGCACTGATGATTGCCATCGGTGCATTATTGTCGAGGACTTTTTCGTTTAATGATGATACACGACAAATGTTGACGAGTTTAATCATCTACATAGCGATGCCTTCGATTATATTATCGAGTATTTTTAATATCGATGTCGATGCGAATCGTTTACAAAACATCGCGATTGTTTTTATGTTATCCATCATTATTAATCTTACGGGAATAGGTCTCGGGTGGTTCTTTGCGACCTTATCTTCTACTCACGCAACGAAACGGGGAGAAATTGGCTTTTTATCGGGGTTAGGAAATACGGGTTTTATCGGTATTCCTCTGTGTGCCACATTATTTGGTCCAGAAGGTGCGCTCTATGCTGCAATCTTTGATGCTGGGGTTGATTTTACGATATGGACAGTCGGTGTTCTCATCTTGCAAAACAAAAGACGATTGACCCTTCAGGCGATGACATCGTTGTTGAATGCGCCGCTCATTGCTATCGTTGTTGGTTTACTGGCTGCTGTTTTGAATATCAAACCACCAGGTATTTTCGTTCAACTGACAGATCACTTCGCTTCTCTTGCTGTACCATTAGCGATGTTTTATATCGGTATCATGATCATGACATTTGACCGTTCAAAAATGAGTGCCATACGTTCTCACGTTTGGTTACCGATAATCGTGAAACTCATCGTATTGCCACTTTTTGTTGTTTCGCTCCTACAGTGGATTGACCTTGTGTCAGTTGTCCGGCAAACCGTGCTCATTCAATCGATGATGCCATCTGTGATGATTGCACCGATTTTATTTGCAAAGTACGCTAAAGATGGGGATATGGCGACCGTCACGACGGTTACATCAACTGTGATTGCACTAGTAACGATTCCCTTCCTCTTGTATGTCATTGTGTTTTAATGGTGTTTTTCTAACCGTATAGTATGATTATATATAAATGAGTATAATTATACAAAAAGGGGATGAGAAGATGAATGAAAAAGTCGTTACACATTATGTTTACAGTTTTTCGGCAGCGAACAAACCTGCCCAGACAGTCAATCCAGGAGAAATCGTTACGCTAAAAACGCTTGATTGTTTTTCAGGTCAAATCTCGAATGCGGATGACCTCGTTACAGCAGTTGACTTTACAAAAGTTAATCCAGCAACGGGACCTGTTTATGTGAATGGGGCTGAACCAGGTGATTTATTAGTCGTCGATATCATATCGATTGATGTAGCCGACAAAGGCATAGGAGTTACAGCACCAGGCGTCGGTCCTTTGGCAGATCAAGTCGATACACGTACAAAAATCATTCCAATTCACGATGAAAAAGCCGTATTTAATGACATTGAATTTCCGATTGAACCGATGATTGGGGTGATTGGAGTTGCTCCTAAAGACGAGGACATACCATGTGGATTTCCTGGAGCCCATGGTGGAAACTTAGATAATAACAAAATTGTTGCTGGAAGCAGGCTCTATTTTCCTGTCCATGTCCCAGGTGCCTTATTTCAATGTGGGGATTTGCATGCCTCGATGGGGGACGGAGAAATTATCGGAGCAGGTTTGGAAATCGCAGGCTCTGTGCAAGTGAAAGTAGATGTAGTCAAGCAATTTCCTAGTGAACGTCCGATTATGGAAACGAAAGATAAATGGTACACCATCGCTACAGCAGATGAATATAATGAAGCATTAAAACTTGCGACAACGGACATGCAACAATTCATTATGAAAGCGTACAATTGGGATGCAACGGATGCGGGGATTTATATGTCGATTCAAGGAGATATCGAAGTATGTCAGTCTTGCAAACCGTCCGATCTCGATTTAGTGTTACGTTTTGGCATTCCGAAACAACCATCTAAACCACTCGTTAAATAAGGATATTGAATAGAGATCATTGATAGATCGTTGACGCCGCCACCACCTGTTTGAAAATGGCGTAATTTTCGGATATTGAATAGAGATCATTGATAGATCGTTGACGCAGCGGGGTGAACGATTGTGTTCTTGCGTTGTTTTTGAGAACAGAGATCGTGTCCATGAGTGAACCAAACGCAAATTGAAATCATAAAAAGGCGAATCATGGAACGATGTCGATGATTCGCCATTATGCTATATCCATTTAGGATACGATATGCTCTTTCAGTTGAACCGTATCGCCTGTTGGGTCATTTCCCATCCGTAAGTCGTCTTCGGTCACTATTAAAATAGCCCCTGAGATAATCAGGTTGTTATGTTTGATCGCTTGTCCTTTTGAAAAATCGAGTTGTCGAAGTTTTTTGTAGAGATGATCATCGGCGTCTAGTGCATCACGATTTAATGGCTTTTGCTCATCAGGAACAGGAATAATTGTAGCGTCTATCCACTTGTTAAGGTTCTCCGCTTTCTTTTCTTCAGCAAAAACTTTGATGCAATCTGCTTTGTACCCTTTTAAACCTAACACATTTGCCTTCCGAACGGCCTTGTTCATCGATCGATATGGTCCATAAATTTCATGTGCCAATAAACATCCTCCTTCGTATTGAATTATCGTTATATACTGTCTATTCCCATTTACCTTTATTGTTAAACATTTTTGATCATAAGTGATAAGGAAATCTGTCTGATATGTAGGAAATAAGACGTTAAGATAGGTATAAAGCCTCTCTTCAGCTCGCAAAGGTATCATTCATTCCTCCTATTTTGCGAAAATGTCTTCAGGATTACTTCAAAGTGTCGGAATGTTTGATTAAAATGAGAAGAAAGTGAAAATATATCATTTTTATCGGTCAGCTAAGACTCGCACAATTACACTTATTGTCGCGAGTCTTTTTGCCTATTGAAAATAAATGTTGTTGAGGTGAGTGACATGTTACCAATGGGAAGTGTTGTTATTTTAGAGAATGGGGAACAAAAGTTAATGATTGTCGGCCGAAAACCTATTGTTAAAAATATCCATAAAGAAAATGTTTATATGGATTATATTGGGTGTGTTTTTCCAGTAGGAATGGTGGATGGAGAAGTATATTTTTTTAATCATGACGACATTGATGACGTCCTTTTTGAAGGTTATCGCGGAGAAGATGAAGAAGAGATATTAAGCTTTATAGAAGGGTGGGAACAATTAACTTTACTGAGTAAAGGACGTGTGAATGATGACTTTTTGGTTGAGTGATTGTGAAGTTTATTGAGGAAAGAGGTTGATTGATATGGATTATGATACGCGCATTGGATATTTAGAGACGATTATTGAGCAACTTTCAAGTGCGACGACCATAAATCAAACGTGCCCTGTCTCTATTTCATCTACTTACTGGGATCAAAGTAAATCGAGAGAAGCAGCGGTGGAACAGTTTGTAAGCATGGATAAACATCTTCGACAGTATAGCGATGCTTATGATGATTTACTAGAAGCTTTAGAAGCACGAAAACAGGTATTAGTACAAACAAAATTAGAATTATTTTCTGCTTATAGTAGGCGTTTAACAAGAATGACTCCAGAAGAACGCTCCACTTTTTTTAATGAAACAACGATCGATGCAAGTGTCAAAGCGATGTTAGAAAGGAGTGGACAAGCATGAATATAGCAGGAGGTGGTGGCGGGAAAGGAAATACAATCATCGAATATGATTCTGAAAAAACGCTTGAGGGACTTTCACAAGTAGAAACCGAGCTCGAGGCATTTGTAAATTCGACAAACCGAATTGCGACTGCATTTAATAGTCTTTTTTCTGAACTATCCGGGCAGTCAATCGAAAGTTATGAAGCTATTGTTTGTGAATATATTGAAAAAGCCGAGTTAGCTGAAGAATATATTGAACAATTGATCGAATGGGTGCAGTTAGCTGATTCAGAAATTTCTGAGGCAGAACAAGAAAGTGAGCAAATGTTTATCGATTAATCAACGGAGGAGGATAATCGAATGAGTGAGATTAAAATTGATTCCAATTTAATTAACGATTTATACGAAACGCTATTCGAAGAAGGAACTCGTGCTGAAAGAATGGTAACAATGCTCGTTCAATTTAAACAAAATATAGAAGAACAAGGGTTTAACAACACGAGTTTAAGAGAAATTTACGACTATGTTGATTCCTTGATTCGTCTTATGGAAATATTATCAGCGAATATTTTCACACTACAAGACAATGCTTCAGAAATAGCGAAACAATTTAGTGAGACCGATCGGGACTTATCTACGATGTACGAGATCCAAAGTAATGGAACAGTACAAAATTATCGATCATATGAAATGAATCGTTTGATGGATGAATATGGAAGAATTGATTAATGAAGGAGGGTGATGTGATGGGAAAGTTAACCGTTCATACGGATGAAATTGCTGCATATTTACAGTCGATGCATGAGCATTATGAAGGACAAGAAGATACAATCAAGGATCACATCACAATTTTTGATGAAATATATGAACTTCTAGCTCCCCAAGATTTAAATGCGATTAGCAATGAATTAGAAGATGTCAAGGAAAAAGCGAATGACTATGTTAATAAAAAAATGGCTTTTCTTCATGATATACTATCACCAGTGAAACCCATCAAGCCGTATGAAGAAGCTATGTCACATATTCGACAATTTATGAAGGATCATAACATTTCAGAAATCAATCGCATGGTTCGAGAAATTAAGCCTGTCAACCGAACGACAAAAACGGTCGATGGAGTGACAATTGAAGATGTTATTCAAGAAGCTGGAGAAATTACTGGCGCACATGATCTTTATCGAGCTTTTGGCGGGAAAGATCCAGTTACAGGAGAGGAATTGAATTTTACCGAGTGGTTAGAGTCCGTTGGGTGGAGTATTTTAACAGTCGTTCCTCCCGCTGCAGTTGTAAAAGGGGCTGGAAAAACAGGAAAAGCAGCTAAAGGCGCTTTTGCTATCAAAGGAGTAAAGCGAGCCAATCCAAAAGAACAACTCACCCAGCTCGGAGAACTTTCCAAAGTTTCCGCACGCACAGCGAGAGGGAAAGGAAAGCAATTAACCGAACGAGAGCTCTCTCGCATTCAACAGCAGTTGGTGCACTATATCGACTACTTTGGCTATCAACCGAAAGTAGCATTTGCTGGTGCAGGTCTAGGTATTAGTGCCCGAAGTCCGCGTTTAGCAAATAAAAGCGAGCAAATTTATCCAATTAGTGATGGAAGTAAAACAGGAGTGGCCAAGGGTGGGAAAGGTCGAGGAAAACTTGATCCCGCGGCGGCAAGAGCAAAGCAACGTTCTGTAATTGATTCCGTTGAGAGTGGCAAAGTACAACTTAAAACGAACAAGCAAAAAGGAAACTACGGCGAAATGAAGATGGATGATTACTTTGAAAGTCAAGGATATACACGAATCAGTCGTGACCGGGTCACGAGCCTAGATGATAAAATTATGAAAGGAATCGATGGTGTGTATGAAAATGCAAATCCCCCACCAAAGTATGTGATTGCTGAAGCGAAATATGGAGCTTCGCAGTTGGGGAATACTAAATCTGGAAGACAGATGAGTGATGAATGGTTAAAAACACGAAGAAGGCTGGAAAATGCAGTGGGTCAGACGAAGGCAGACGAGATTCAAATGGAGATTTTATTGAATCCAAATAATGTGGAAAAACACTTGATTAAAGTGGAAGGTAATGGGAATATAGTAAAATCAAAGTTGAGTACGCATGGATATAGAATGAAATAAAAGGAGTATTGGATACTATGGCGAGGGATAAATTAAGAGATAAAAGTTATTTTGAAACATGTATTTTAAATGAAACTAGACGTATTAAAAAATTTGAACATGCAATTGAGGAAGTAATTAAAAAAAGAGGGAATTTTGATTACGGTGTAAAAAGTACTTATGATTATTTATTTGGAATTTATTTCAATAAACTAGAAGCATTATACTCTTCAGGTGCACCACTTGAAGAAATTAAAGATTTTATTCCCGATATTATTGATATTGCAGAAAAAATTTGGAATTCAAATAGTAAGTATGTAGAGATAATCTGGTTGATCTCTGTTGGCTACATGTTAAATATAGATGCAAACGAAATGAAACGACTAAAAAAGCTTATTATCAGAGATGGTGTAGAAGACTATTTAATCGACTTTTTACTTCATTCCTACGATGAAAGCTGGAAGGTACGAACAACTTCATTTAAATATGATCGACCTTACAAATCACTCTATAATGTGATTCACGCGAAGGATAAAAATGAATCGATCCATCTATTAAAACAGTATTTAGAAAAAGAATGGTACGATGGACACGATGATATGGGGTGGTATGATACGCACAAAAGGGAAGATGAGCTTATTTACAGTGGCTACTGGAGTTTCGAAAGTGGTGCGATTGCGAAAATACTTGAACTTGATGATACTATTCTAAAAGATACGCCGTATTATCCTTATGACATGGTCCATTATACAGACAATAAATAATTGATTTCCACCACAACATGATGATTAAAAGTTGTGGTTGTTTTTTAATTTTAAAATAATTGTAATCGTGACAAGACGAAAATGTCGGATTTTTTCACCTGAATTTAAAGAACAGATGTGAACATTGTTCTGAACTAAACAAAGAAACCGTACATGTACATCGTGGTTGTCAACTGTACAGTACAATCCTCATGAATGGGAAATATTTCATACTGATCGTGTGAAATCGTGTGAAAGGGTTGAAAACGTGTAATTGACGAGTGCTTATAGGGTTTTGAATGAAGCGATCATTAAGTGAGGAAGGATCTCTTTATGACGGTCGAGGCACCTTTTAAAGTGAATAGAATTCTTATATCGCTGATTTCTTGCTGACAAGCACTTGATCTTAAACTTTTTGACTATAACAACATATGTAATCACGGATCTTTAAAGGACTAAAGTCCAGTCCAATATAAAAAGACGCCCGTTTTTAAAAAATTGAAATTGATAAAAATTTAATTGAGTGTTGACATATCCAATCGATACAATCTTAAAAACGTTCAACAGTTATCATAACTGTATTGACGGCTGGCAATGTAGGACTTAGAATGAATAGAACAACTTATATTAGAGGTGTTTTCAGATATGAGAAGTAATATGATTAAAGTAGGGGTTGATCGTGCCCCACATCGGAGTCTTTTATATGCAACGGGAAAAGTAAAAGCTAAAGATTTAGGAAAACCATTTATTGGAGTATGTAACTCTTACATCGACATAATTCCCGGACATGTTCATTTACGTGAGTTTGCAGACGTTGTAAAAGAAGCCATCATTGAAGCTGGTGGAATTCCATTTGAATTTAATACGATTGGAGTTGATGATGGCATTGCCATGGGGCATATCGGTATGCGTTATTCACTACCAAGTCGTGAATTAATTGCAGACTCGATCGAAACAGTAGTGAATGCCCATTGGTTTGATGGGGTATTTTATATACCGAATTGTGACAAAATTACGCCAGGTATGTTAATGGCTTCTGTTCGGACAAATGTTCCGTCAATCTTCGTTTCAGGTGGACCGATGGAAGCTGGAGTAAGCTCGACAGGTGAACAAATTTCTTTAACATCTGTATTTGAAGGAGTTGGATCATATAAATCAGGGCAAATGTCAGAAGAAGAACTATTAGACATAGAACAAAATGCTTGCCCAACGTGTGGTTCCTGTTCTGGTATGTTTACGGCTAACTCTATGAACTGTTTAATGGAGATGTTAGGTGTAACACTTCCGGGTAACGGGACGATTGTTGCGACGAGTGAAAAACGTCATAAGCTCGTTCGTGAATCGGCAAAACATTTAGTTCGCATGATTAAAGAAGATGTCAAACCTCGTGATATTGTTACGAAAGAAGCTATTGATGATGCATTTGCTCTTGATATGGCCATGGGTGGTTCAACCAATACAGTTTTACACACGTTAGCCATTGCTCACGAAGCGGGAATCGAATATAATTTAGAAGAAATTAATAAAGTTGCTTCTCGAGTTCCTTATTTAGCAAAAATTATGCCCGCATCTAATATTTCTATGGATGATGTGAATCGTGCAGGTGGAGTAGAGGCCATTATTAATGAATTAACAAAAATTCCGGGTGCGATTCATCCCGAACGAATTACTGTAACAGGAAAAACGATGGGCGAATTGGTGAGGGGTCATGAAATTACGAATGATCAAGTGATCCGTACTAAAGATAATCCGTATAGCCCTGTTGGTGGATTGTCTGTATTATATGGAAATCTAGCTCCAGAAGGTTCTGTTATTAAAGTTGGAGCCGTGGATCCATCGATTAAAACATTCACGGGTGAGGCAATTGTTTTTGACTCACAAGATGAAGCACAAGAAGCGATTGATAATGGAAGAGTAAAAGAAGGGCATGTCGTTGTTATTCGCTATGAAGGGCCAAAAGGTGGACCAGGTATGCCAGAGATGCTCGCTCCAACATCGGCAATTATGGGACGTGGTTTAGGAACGAAAGTAGCGCTCATTACAGATGGCCGTTTTAGCGGTGCATCACGAGGCATTTCCATTGGCCATATTTCACCGGAAGCTGCTGAAGGTGGACCAATCGCATTAATTGAAAATGGCGACACTATTAAAATTGATTTACCGAATCGTACTATTCATGTCGATGTGTCGGAGGAAGTTTTCGAAGAACGTCGTAAGAAATTAAAACCATTTGAACCTAAGATTAAAAAAGGTTGGTTAGCAAGATATTCAAAACTAGTAACAAACGCTTCAAAAGGCGGTATTATGAGTATATAATTTAATCATAAGGGGTTAACGACTTTTAAGGAAAATATTCTGTTTTTTCTTTACGTTAGCAATTACAAACAAATGCTCCCCCTGTAGTATAATTAGTCCCAAGTGATCAATGGCTTTATATTAAAAACTGTAAATAGACAAAATCCCTTTTGTATCAATGTGCATATTAAAGGAAATCAAGATTAATAGTTACCTCGTTTGCTTACGGATTCTGAATCTTTCCAGTAATCATTCGTTACATCTAACAGTTAAGGAAAAATGAATTTACCTTAAGAAAATTGTAAAAAATAACAGTTTTTATTTTATTCTTCACATTAAGAGGATGATGCATGGATGAGATGCCAACTTTTACGCTTTTCATTGGCATCTCTTTTTGTATGGGGACATGGTGATTGAATATAGCATGGAATGGGCGTAAAAACCATCCGAATAAAACAATGTCTCGATCAATATTTCATATTTCTGTCATCTTGATTTGTGAAACGAATATGTATAATTTTCCTCTATTGACAGAAACTAATCTGTGATTGAGGTGTTACACATCTCAAAATACGACAGAGGAGGAAATGGTTCATGACACAACAAAACCAACAACAACTCCAACAAGCCGTCCAGGCAGCACAACAAGCCGTGCAGCAGGCTCAAGCAAATGCGAATCCGCAGCAATTGCAACAAGCTCAACAGCAACTGCAACAAGCACAGCAACAAGTGCAACAAGCGCAACAACAGGGACAAGCTGATATGCAACAACAGCAGCAAATGCAAGAGGCTCAACAGCAATTACAACAAGCCCAACAGCAATTGCAACAATTGCAAAATCAGCAAAACAAAATGCAGTAACGCGATAAAGAGGAAGGTCAGCCCGACTTTCCTCTTTATATGTTTATGATGGCGGTTATCGCATGTGCTCCAAATCGTAGTTTACCCATTGGAAGAGCAGACTTTTAAAAGTTTGCCATAATCCATCTTTATTAAGTAAATGGACGGTTTGATGATTGGCTGTTGGATAACTTTTTATACAACGATATCTTTTTATGAAATACGACAAAAGAAGTAAGTAAAAAAATCATGTAATAACCGCCAACACCGTTATAGAGAATATAATCCCCATATCGGCTCCGACTGTTCCAGCACCCGTATTAAAATAGGCAACTAAATTTAAATGAGGAAATATCTCTTGTTATGGGAGTATTGGCAGACTTGCTCGGGGTCAGAAGTGTTTTTCTTATTTCGGGGTTGATGCTTGCCATCGTTACTTTGATCGTCTACAAGAATAAACATTTATTTGTTCGAAATATAATGGGTTAAAGTTGAAACGTGTGGGTTCAGCACTTTTTTTATGAATCTACCCGTTCCCTTGTATGATTAATTTTGTGTGTGAATATGGTGAAAGAAGCCTTTGACATCTGCTTAATAGTCAATTTTGGAATATGAATTAAAGACTAAAAAGCTGAAAAGGATACAAATCAACATGTATTTGCCTCTTTGAAGGGGGAATTTACAATAGAGCGCCTTCGCTTTTTAGAATAGAAGAAATTTGTTTCTTATACCCCGAGCAACATTTATACACATAAGTCATAAGTATTCGGGATCGTGCGAGCGAAGCTATCACCGCGATCAATAAAAATGTCAATATTACAATAAGTTATTGAAGTTTGATACTTTCAACACGCATACTCCGTCCTGTTTTAGATGGGGATAAGCATTGACTGTATATTTTGTAAAGTTTATACTATAATAAGAATAAGGTATCGGATTGTTGTAGCAACCCGATACCGACAACTACAGGCCGCATAAAGAGCGGTTGACCAACAGTTGTTAATTGCTTGAGCAGTAACTGCGCACATTGGTCTGGGGGCGGTTACTTCTTTTTATTTAAGAAAACGACAATGGTGACAATGAACGTAAGCGTCGCTACAATAGCTAAACTAAATTGTGCGACTAAACTTAGCGCCTCGAATGTCGTCATCTTACCACCTCCCTTCATAAAGGAAGATGGCCAACCGCCCACTATACATTTGTAGTTGCTCGTTTCATTTTATCACAATAGTCGGAAAATAGGTAGGGTAAAAGGGACTGTACGTTCGTCAGTGGGACGTATTTAAATCGAGGATTAAATGGACTCCTTAGATGGATCGTTTCATTAAAACTTGTCTATGCTCGCTGCCGTCGAGCATGGACTTGGATAACCGTAAGCTCGGTATTAAAGCAACCACTTGAAGA
>DATGTE010000032.1:0-46972 GCA_035301985.1 Bacillota bacterium | reverse complement strand
ATGAATGTTTTCTGGCCTGATAATGACTTGAACCTCGTCTTTATTTAGATCTGTTGTTGATTTGATGATTAATTGTTCTCCGATTTGAATAGAGGTAATCCCATTGTCTTTATGGACAATCTTCCCTTTTAAAATGTTTGACGTACCGACAAAATCGGCAATAAAAGATGTCTTCGGATGACTGTATAAATCAGTTGGTGTTCCAACTTGTAAAATTTCTCCCTCTTTCATCACAGCCACTCTGTCGGCTATACTCATGGCTTCTTCTTGATCATGAGTAACAAAGATTGTCGTAATTTTAAGATCTTGTTGAATGTTTCTGATTGTGTTTCTCATCGAATATCTAAGCTTTTTATCAAGGTTTGACAAAGGTTCATCCATTAAGAGAATCTGAGGTTCCATGATGAGAGCCCTAGCTAAAGCTACTCTTTGTTGTTGGCCTCCTGAAAGTTCATTCGTCATTTTTTTAGCTTGATCCGTCAACTCAACATAATCTAATACATCCATAACTAATTGCTCGGTTTGTTTGGGATACTTTACAAAGCTACTGTTCAGCATCCTTGTGTATACACCCATTTTTTTAAAGAAATTACTTTTTTTAAGGTCTTTGATATTTAAACTATAGGCCACGTTGTCGAACACATTCATATGAGGGAACAATGCGTAACTTTGGAACACCATCCCACAATTTCTTTCATTTGGAGACAAGTCATTTACAATCTGATCACCGATTTTTATCATTCCCCTCGTCGGTTCTTCAAAACCAGCGATACATCTCATCGTCGTTGTCTTTCCGCATCCTGAAGGTCCTAAGAGGGCAAAAAACTCGCCCTCTTCTATGTGCAAATTTATATTGTTAAGTACAGTGACTCCTGAAAAATCCTTTGTCAGACCTTCTACTACAACAGATCCCATAATATCATCTTCCTTTACTTAATTTTGTTTCCCCATTCATTGCGAATGCGATCATAGTTCTCATTTACCCAATCGATATCTAAATCGACTGCATGATCTCTAATATTTTCTATAGATAATGGTGTTGTAGATTCTACTGCAGGATTTATTGGAATATGAGCCCAACTAGATAAAATTTCTTGTGCTTCTTCACTTAACATAAACTCCATAAACTTCTTTCCACCGTCTGGATTTGGGCCATCTTTTACTAATGTCATCGGATTAACTAAAATTGGGGTTTTATCTGGAACGATAAAATCTACTGTTTCCCCATTGTTTTGATGTTCATAAGCCATAAAGTCAAATCCAACGCCAATATGAGCTTCTCCCATCGCCACAGCTTTTGTCGGAGCTGAACCCGAATCAGGAATCGAGTTTGCTTGATCTGTCAATTTTTGAAAATACGCCCAACCTTCATCTTCACCATGTTCCATCATATAGCTCAATACCATCAATGTAGATGTTCCAGACGCTGCCGGATTCGGAAATTGAATTTTTCCCTCCCATTTAGGATCTAATAAGTCTTCCCACGATTTTGGGGCTTCATCTTCGGATACGAGCTCTGTATTATAAGAAAATCCGAGTACAAAAACTTCGACACCTGTATAATAATCATCTTCATGTTTTGTTTTAATCCCATCTTCTACAACTTCCCAGTCCTCAGCACTTTCCGGTACATATTGTGCAATAATGTCTTTATCAACAGCAGCTTCAAATGGGAGAATTCCTCCCCCGCCATACCATACGTCTGCTTGAGGGTTTTCTTTTTCTGCCATCATTTGATTCACCAGGACATTTGTCCCCGCATAATGAACATTCACTTGTTCACCATGAAGTTCCTCATATTTTTGTGCTAACTCTTTACTTAAATCTGGTGTTTCAGGTGAATATAACGTTATGCCTTGGTCAGAATCACCTTTTCCCGAAACGTTTGTAGAATCACTCTCAGCACAAGCATTCATGAGAAGAATAAAAAATAAACTAAAAATTGAGAAAGTAATGAAGCGAAATTTCATATTTATTCCTCCTCTTATTCGTGATTGAATTCTCACTAACTAAAAAAGAGAAGGAACATCAACCCGTACACACACTCCACAGTAAGGCATGCGATTAAAGTTAAGTTCTCTTCTCTTCATTCTCTAGAGAGATATTCAATTATTTATACTTTAACAAATATTCTCATTTTTGTAAATAGGGGTGAGTATAGGGTTTTGATCCTATTTCCTTATGTTATCTATTTGATTCCCTTTTATCATATGGATAGGTGTATTCAATTGCAAATAAGCCCTGTCAAAAGCTGAGTTTCTTTTACTACGTAACAAACGAACAATCGTTTTATGGCGTGAATGAACACTAACCATCATTATCCTATTTTAAAATTAACAAATCGTAAGAATATATTTTGTTTTTCTTTAGAATTGCTTCAACGCCTTTAATTTCCAATCGATCGACCCGTTCGCCTGATGTTAAATCATATGTTTCTAATGCAGATTTATCCGTAGTATTAAAATAAAGATATAAATAATGATCTTTCCAATCTACTTCTACAAAATCATGTGGGTGGAATTCCGTTTTTATGTGGAACTCCTTTTTGGATGAACCAGTTCGAAGGTCCGTGGAATATACATTTCCTTTGCCATCAATCATATAAAATTTATCTTTGTCTATATGAGCATTCTTATGAACACTATGTGGTAAAAAGTCATCTGTTTCTTCCAAAGCAGTCTCGAAAATTATCTGATCATCGACTTGTTTATTTTTCAAATCTAAATCAACCATTCTAAACTCTGATTTTTCTTTGCGTGATACTGTGTCCAAATAATAAAGATGTTTATTGAAATAATGCATATGACTCAATGGTAACGGCTCATCTGAATCATTCCAAGACATGATTTCTACTGTATTTGCCTCAGCTGAAAGTGTGGTTTTATGCAATGCAAATATGTATGATTCATGACCATCTTTTTCGTCCATTGTAACGTCTCCAGAAATCGTATAAATATTGTTTTTATGCTGTCCACGTGTTTCAATAAAAAAGGGGAGCGTATCTTTCTTATGCTGTTGATTATGTTTCCAATAGATATCCGACTCATATCCCTCACCATTTTCTGCAAACCCGGTATTAAAAATAGAGAAAAAAGAGTTATCTTTTGGATTCTCACCAATATAATCTCCCGTAAATTGAGGCTTATCTCTTTTTTCCTTCTTTAATTCAGTAGATAAAGTATAATCATTTGTTTCATCTTGAAAAAACACTGTTTTTCCATTAAATGCAGAGCTACCTAATTCAAGCCCCTTCGTCTCAAATGGATATGCCTCTCCTTTTTGATCAATAAATACAGCAAAGCCCTTTCCTGGTCTTGTATCGATTGTTGTAGAATAATAAACAACTGCCACTTTATCTTTTAAAAAATCTGTTTCATCCATTTCTTTCTCACGAATCGACTCCGTATGAAACAAGTAATAATACGCTATAACACTACTTATAACGATAGTTATGGCAATGATCATAAAGTATCTTTTATTCATATAAAACCCCTTTTAAATACCCCGCATAGTAATCACTTAATTGTCTTATATGTTACTACTTTAGGGGAATTCCGAATATCCTTTGGATAAACCCCAGAACCTTTATTTTTATCTATATCTATTTTTGCCTTTAACGTATAAGCACTCCATAATAATTTTGAACAGTTTTTCTTTCCATAGTGACTCGTTTTACGATTTGTTGCAAAATTATAGGAGTACTTATCTTTATTAGATCTACTATGGGCCCAATTAGCTGCCCTTTTAGTTTGACTTGTTTTAACATATTGCATTACTGCATACTTCTCTACATTCCTTTTGTTGTATCCCAAAGTACGAACACCAGTTTTCGGGATGGATTGAACAATCTTTGTTTTTGTATAATAGATTCCATTATGACCATGTTTAATGCCTAAAGTAGAAGATGGAGTATAAAAAATATCTCCTTTTCTTTTTGCAGGCTTTAGTTTATATTTTCCCGAGCTTCCCCCAGCTAATTGAGCCATTTTTTCTTCATCTTGTTCTATTTGATAATTGATTTCTTCTAATATTTCTTTTGAAGCTTCTAATTCCGTTTTATTTATTTCTTCTGCATAAATGGAAACAGTTTCTTTCATTTCTTTAAAAGAAACTCCTGGCTGTAAATCAACTATTTTCTCTACATTCTTATTTAAGTTATCTAGTTTTGAATCAGATACACTTGCTCCTACACTGGTAATTCCAATCGAGCTAGAAATCATGAAAACTGTAAGCATAGAAGCAATCATTTTCCTCATTTTATAACCTCTATTTAACAATTTTATACATATTTTAGCAAATCAAAACAGATTGTCAATATTATTCTGAATAAACCAATAATAAATACATTTAATATGCGTGACTATTTAAATGAAGTCGGTTATATACTGCCACGGTAATATCATAACAATTGATTATTTTACAAGTTATAAAATAATCAGTGTTTTGTTTTAAACATCTTCAATACGGAAGAATGGAATTTCGCTTACCATATTTTAAAAATGGTCTAATAATCCGCTGTAAATTCCAATTCAAAAAACCGTCTGCTTATACTCTAATCTGAGAGGTGTAAACAGACGGTTTCCAATGATGGTTAGAAGTGTTTCTTTTAATGAATCACTTCATTTTCAAATTCCCGTTGTGCTTGATTATAAAGGTATTCCGTTCAACTCAATATGCAAATCGGTATATCCATTGACTCTGTCTTGCAAAGTTAAAGCAGTCATACGATGGAGCCATTCAATCAGCATCTCTTTCAATCCTCACCGCTCATTCGCAACATAGTGTGCGAAATCCGCTAATAATCTTGCACCGTAACCGGTTGCTGATTTTGCATAGTAGCCTTCTTCGTTACTTTCCATCACGCCGGCCATGTCGACATGGATCCATTTACTCCCTTCAGGTACAAAGCGACGTAAAAAGAGGCCTGCAGTAATAGAGCCTGCTTCACTTTTTGAGCTTACGTTGTTCACGTCAGCATAATCGCTCTTCAAGTAGCTTTCATAGGCATCGACGAGTGGCATCGGCCAGTTGAAGTCACCGTTTTCATCACCGAGTTTCTTCATCGCCAGTGACAATTGTTCATCGCCAAACACTCCGGCCATTTTTGATCCGAGAGCAGCGACAATGGCGCCAGTCAATGTGGCAATATCAACGATGTAATTGGCTTCTAACTCACCAGCGCGGATGATTCCATCTGCCAAAATAAGCCGACCTTCTGCATCGGTGTTTCCAATTTGGACCGTGTGTCCATTCTTATAGCGAATGACATCACCCGGGAGAACAGCTGTACTGTCAGGCATGTTTTCGACCATAGGAATCAAACCAACGACATTGACGTCTGCTTGAGAGGCTGCTAACAATTTCATCGCACCTGCTACTGCCGCAGCACCACCCATGTCCATCCGCATATCACTTAAATGACGTCCCCTTTTCAAACTGATGCCACCCGTATCAAAGGTGACTCCTTTTCCGACGAGAGCGACGAGCGGTTTGTCAGGGTTCCCTTGATAAGTCATTTCGACAAACGTCGGTTCATGTTCACTACCTTGTCCGACCGTTAACACACCGTTCATTTCCATTTTTTCCAAGTCTTCTTTCGTAAATGTCTTCACGTCTACATCAGTTCCGTTAAATTCTTCCTCGAGTCGTTCGGGAAAGGTTTGTGGATGTAAGGCACTCGGAATGTCATTCATTAAATCACGGGAAAAAGCAACTGCTTCGGCACGGTTTTTGCCTGCTTTTATAAAGGAATCATAGTCTTGATTTCCTTCAATCGTTAACTCGGTTGAAACAGGTGATTGGTCGCTTCGATATGTCACATAATTGTATGTACCTAAATTCCATCCTTCAACAAAAGCTGTAATAACCTGTTCTTTTGTTAATGTAGAAAAAGCTTTCTCCAGCTCTTCTCCGACAACACTAGCTTTCTCCACCTTATGCTTACTTAATTCACGAGCAATCGACCCAGCAATCATTCGTACCTTGTCATTTGATTGACTTTGTTCCTTTATTTCTTTAACCGCAACGAACAATTGACCATACGTAAACAACGTGCAAAAGTCATTGGTATGGTGTTCTATATATTGTGTCCACTGCTTATTCGCTTGTATGCGAGCATCATTTGCAAAGATTATTTTTGCTTGATTATTCATCTGTATATCCTCCTTCACCCTCTCATTATACTATATATTCCCATACTTGGAAGGAAGACTCCTTGTGTGGAATCATTAAAATTCAATCCCTTTGACCGCTTTCACACCATCATTATAATAATGCTTTTCTGGTTGCACGACGGAGACAAGATCAGCTAACTCTTTTATTTCAGACAACGCGTTTCTCCCTGTAATGACGAGGTGCACATGTTTTGGTTTATTTTTAATCATGTCAAAAACTTCTTCGCGTGGAAGCACATCATCAATCGGAAACCGATCAATCGATAATGCATTATTTAATTCATCCAAAATGACTACATCATATGCACCACTCATAACAGCATCTCGCGCTATTGGCCATGCTTTCTTTAACGCTTGTCGATGCTTTTCAGCTGTTTTCGTCCATGTAAAACCAATGCCAAGCTGGACCATTTCAACTCCTAATTTTTGCAGGGCGATTTGTTCTCCGTATGAGCGTTGCGGTGATTTAATAAATTGATACATTTTCACGTTCAAGCCTCTACCGACCGCTCGTAAAGCAAGACCTAACGCAGCTGTTGTTTTTCCTTTTCCATCCCCTGTATAAACGAGTGTTAATCCCCGGTCCTTTCGATTTTCTTTTTTCATCGGTCTACCTCCTCTTATTTGATACATAACGATTATTGAAAATTACTTCCTTTTCTTCACCTGTAAACATTTTTGCAGCCAATTGGTTACCATTTCTGGACAGGAGGCAAAATGAAACTGAGGATATCCTGCGACGACATTGTGCGTCACATAGCCTTCTTCCTTCATCCTACGGCTTCCTTTTGTTTCATAAGCATAAGGAAGAGGAGAATCATCCTCTGTACATTCAACGGTTGTGTAATGGAACTCATGGCCTTTAGCTACTTGGCCATGTTCGAGTAAGTAATTTGCAGCCGTCCCTCTAATTTCTCGATAGCCAATAGCCTTTAAATGGGAATGAATATGTACTTTAGCTGGGATGACCCCGACCATGTTATGCACCGATTGATCCGTCGTTTCAATCGATGACGTTAAGTACATAAAACCTCCCCCTTCCGCCAACGTCGGTAAACCGTTTTCAATCGCCTTGGTAATCGACTGTTTTACGTCCGTATTGGCTGCCAGTTGACCGACAAACTCTTCTGGAAGATTTCCACCTAAATAAAGCCCATCCATATGTTCAGGTAACCCTTCATTCGCTAACGGAGAAAAGTAAACAATTTCAGCTCCATAAGCTTTCATTAGCTCAATGTTTTCTACATAATAAGCATTAAAAGCAGCATCTTTCGCAACTGCAATGGTTACAAACGGGGCATTTTTTTCGGTAAAAAGGGAAGGCGTTCGCCACTCATTCGCTAAAGGAGGAGCTTCACTTATTTCTAAAAGTTTGTCTAAATCAACGGTATCAAGCATAAGTTCCCCTAGTTTATCAAAAAACGAATCGAGATCACCTCGTTCAATAGAAGGAATGAGACCGAGGCTTCTTTCGGGGATTTCAAGGTCCATTTCTCGTTTTAAATACCCGATCACGGGGATCTGACATTCCTGTTCAATGGCAGTTTTTACGAGTTGAAAATGCCCTTCACTGCCGACTTGATTCGCGATGACACCGACGATGTGAACATCTTTTTCAAACAGTTGAAACCCTTTTACGATCGCTGCTGCACTTCGGGCCATGCTCGCGCAATTGACGACGAGTATGATGGGGCTTTGCGTAAGCATGCTGATTTCGGCAGTACTTCCTTCATTCGTCTCAGGACTCTTCCCATCAAACAGCCCCATAACTCCTTCAATGATCGATACATCGGCGCCTTCACTCCCATGTTGGATGATATCTACATTCGTTTGTTCCGACAGCATCCAACTATCCAAATTCCGAGACACGCGCTTCGTTACAGCCGTATGATAAGAAGGATCCATATAATCAGGACCACATTTAAATCCTTGTACAGCGACTCCTTTTTTCATGAGTGCTGCCATCAACCCAATCGTCACTGTTGTTTTTCCGACACCGCTTCCTGTACCAGCGATGACGATTCGCCGTTCACTCATCATGATTCCCCCTTTTTTATAAAAACTAGCCGTCTAAACACAAACAATCAAACCAGTGAATTGCTGGAAACATATTTTTGCATCGCTTCATTCATTGCTTCTCGGACAATCGTCATCATTTCTCTACAGGCAGCCATTTCCTCAACATCGACTGTTCCGTTTCCCTGTTGCTTAGCAGCTACGACGAGACGATCATCCCATCCACCTAAAGGAAGCGAATTATGCTGCTTCGCTTTAAACTCTTGAATGGTCATAGCCTTCGCTTCAGCTGCAGCCATATAACTACTTACAAGGGAAGCGTCTGATAAGTGTCCGTCGATAAAAACCATCGTATGAATTGGATGAAGAACTTGGGAATGTTTTCGTGTTTCATGTGCTTTTGATGGGCGATCAATCATGACAACCGCCATCATTTTCAAATCGCGAACTTGTCTCGTTACGATTACTGCCTGCTCCAGCTTCTCCCTCGTCATGATCCCGACAGATTGTTCATAAGGAATATTATGCGTTTCCATCCTTGTTTGAATCCTTTGTTGTGAGGAAGTCGAATGATCATTCGATTCCGTGTGAAAAAAACAAAAATGTTTAAACCACTGAATGCCATTGCCAACAACTCCATTGGAAATGGTCCGTAATGGTTGCTCAAACTGGAGATGGATAAACGCTTCCTTTTGCTCGATTGAAAAGGGAGTGTTTCCATTCTTTTCAAGAAATGAATCTGTTGGGGTCATCAGCAGCTGTGGTTTTGGAACAATCGGATGGGATTGGGATTTAACTTGGACCTCATATACTTTTTCTAACTGATCTTCTTTTCGTAACGTGTTGACATCCCCTACATCTAATAGTTTTCCTTCGTATAGAAGGGCGACGCGGTTCGCATAAAGGGATGCGACATTTAAATCATGTAAAATAGCAAAAATCGTTAAGTTCTTTGTTTGTTGCCATTCTTTTAACATATCTAACATTTGAAATGTATGTTTAATATCTAAGTGGTTCGTCGGCTCATCTAACAATAAGATTTCTGGTTCTTGAGCTAACGCTTTTGCTAATAAGACGCGTTGTTTTTCACCCCCGCTGATCATGCGAAAGGGAGTGTTGCGAAAGTGATCCACTTTTAACATACTCATGACGGTTTCAATGACTTCTTGATCATTCGTTGACAATCTTTTAAAAATACCTGTTTGATGTGGATAGCGCCCGAGACGAACAATTTCTTCAACTGTAAAATCAAAAGAAATCTGTACTTCTTGAGTTAACACAGCGACTTTTTTGGCTTTTTCGATTTTTGTCAGTTTTGATAGCGGTTTTCCGGCAATCGAAATTTGACCTTGATGAATCGGTAGCTGGCCTGTCAATAGTTTAAAAAGTGTTGTCTTCCCACTTCCGTTTGGACCGAGTAAAACAAAAAACTCTCCTTTATGAATTTCCAAGTTTACACCGTGAATGATTGGATTTTTCGCATATCCACCGACTAAATCTTCAATTTTAATCATCATGCACTCCCCCCTCTCTCAAATTTTTCCCGAATCAACAGGACAGCGAAAACAGGAGCACCGATTAAGGCTGTAATCACTCCGATTGGTAATTCTTTTGGAGCGATGATTGTCCGTGATACTAAATCAGCTGAAATTAAAAAAGCACCCCCGATTAACAGTGATAAAGGAAGAACATGACGGTGGTTCGGTCCGGTAATCAGTCGAACGAGATGGGGTATGACAAGCCCGACAAATCCAATTGAACCGGAAACAGATACAGCAGCACCTGTTAGCAATGAAGCACCAATCAGGATGAAAATTTTCCCTTTTTTAACGTCTACACCGATATGGTCGGCTGCTTCTTCACCAAGTGCGAGCGCATTTAATTCCCGATCATGTATCAACAAAATAATCGTTCCTACAATCATAAACGGAATCATCAGTTTGACGTGACTCCACCCTCTCATGCCCACACTTCCATACAACCAATAAATAATCTGTGACATGGAGTCTTTATCACCAAGAGCAATTAATAAAGAAATCAGTGAACCGACGAAAGCACTCACGATTATGCCAGCTAAAATAATCGTTTCAATCGCTAAACTGCGACTGCTTAACCGCACTAAGCCAAAAACAACAAATAAAGTGACTAACCCACTAACAATCGCCACGACTGGAAGTGTGTAATTCCCTAAGCCGATTATATTCACTTGGAAAAACATAACAATTACTGCTCCTAATGAAGCTCCTGAAGAAACACCAATCGTATACGGGTCAGCTAAAGGGTTGCGTAACAATCCTTGAAAGGCCGCTCCTGCTAACGACAATGATGCTCCTACACAAAAAGCAAGTAGAACCCGTGGTAGGCGAATATTCCAAATAATCAACTCTTCGTTTTTTGGAACATCGTCTAACCAGCCAATATTCAAGGTTTTATCCAAAATAATATGAACAATTGTCGGGATCGGAAACGAAACACTGCTCATTAATAAACCAACGAGGGCTGTACCAAGTACAAGCCCTCCACTGATCACATATAGCCAAATAATCTTATTCTTTGAATACTTCTGGGTAGATAAGCTCGGCAAGTGCTTCCACTCCTTCAATTAAACGAGGACCAGGTCTTTGGACACTATTTTCATCGACATTGAATACTTGTTCGTTTTTAACAGCTGGTACCTCATCCCACCCATCGCGTTGATACACCTCTTCTTCCGGGTCATCTACATAATAACCATAAGTCGTTATAATCACATCAGGATTCAGTTGAACGATTTCCTCTTCGGTCATTTTCACCCAACCATCCTGGTCTTCGGCAACGTTAATTGCCTGAATCGATTCAAGCATTTCGTGCATAAAGGTATTTTTACCTGTCGTATAAATATCTGGAGCAGGTGAAACTTCTACCCAAACTTTCTTTTTATCTTCAATTGATTTTGCTTTTTCTTGAATGGCTTCTAAACGTTCTTTCATATCAGAAATCACTTCATCTGCTTCTTCTGTTGCACCTGTCGCTTCGGCAATCATTTCCATCGTTTGATACGCATCATCAAAGGACTCCGCACTGCCTGTCACAACGACATCCATTCCTGCTTCTTCATATTGCTCGAGGATATCTGCATGATTTTCATGATGATAGTCGGTTACGAAGATAACATCAGGTAAAATTTCTAAAATGCTTTCTGCGTCCATATCTTGTGCACCAACTTGCTGAATATCTTGAGCTTCTTCCGGATAATCACAATATTCCGACACGCCGTCGATTTTATCACCTAAACCAAGTGCAAATAAGATTTCAGTATTACTCGGTATGAGGGAAATGATTGACTCTGGTTCCTCGTCAATGGTAACTTCCCGATCAGCATCGTCTGTAATCGTTACCGGAAACGCTTGTTCTTCATTTTGTGAAATTTCTTCACTTTTTTCTTCGTTACCTTGTTTGTCTACCTCATCTGTAGTTGCACCACACCCTACTGAGAAAGCAATCATAAGTGCTAGTAAAAAGTTAAAAAGTCCCCATTTTTTCAGTCGTTTGTTGTTCATTCATATTCCCCCTTATTTTTTTCCATAAAAAAACGCTGTTCCTCTTCCTAAGGAAAGCGCAAATGTCTAGATGCATGAATGTATTCCGAAGATTGCTCATTCAATAATCGAATCTATTTTTCCCATAGATTACGATGCATTTTAAACATTCCTTTCCTCGAGGAAGCTTAAAATAATAAAATAGGCAGGTCTCCTGACTTACGTCTCTACGGTTAGCCGACCCTTCCCATGCACATATGCATAGTGGAGTTATTCAGCTTTCCTTGACGCTTACAGTGGCGGGACCGTGTTGGATTTTCACCAACTTCCCTCTTAGTCTTAAATAATGTATCAATCGTCATCATTTAAGAAACCAATTTATTTTATTATTTATAATATGTAGGACTACTCTAAGTATAAGTGACAGCAACTCATCTGTAAAGCTTGTCTTGTTAGAAGTCAAATTCACATATAAATCACCACCATCATCCTTGAGTCTGTTGATATGTATGTAAACAATCTTTACAAATACATGATTTCCGCCGCTCTTCAAGGGGAACAAGTGAAAAAATCCCATCTGGGAAAAACTCCTGTGTGCACCAACAAACGCCTAAATTTTTGTCGAGCGAATAACAACAATTATTATCTTTTCCACAGATCGGACAACGTGTAAAATCTCGAATCTCTTTCATTTGCTACCCCCCTCCTCCTACATTTAGCAAGTACCTTACGTACAACTCATTTCATGCAGTAGCCAATGACGACTAACAACTTGTACACTGATCATAAAAAAAGAAACATAACGCTAATGAAGTACCATACGAACAATGTGAACAGAAACTACTTCAACACGGTGTGCCTGTTTGTGTAGAAATGCTATCTGTCACACATTCATTGAACATGTGTAAACAGATAGCCTTCGATTAAACCGTTTTTTCGTTTATATCATCCGTAAACAACCTTCTGACTTGTGAATATGCGAAGTGCTTCTGAACATCTATCAGTGATGAAGGCAAGCTTTATGATGACGACTTCATATTAATGTGTGTACATATTAACGATTTTTTCGCACGTTTGATTGTAATAAGTCTACAAACCGATCGCCCACTTCTTTCGTTGTTGCTGTGCCTCCTAAATCCGGTGTCAACTGTTCATGATTCGTTAACATTTCTTTGATCGTTGTAAGTAGTTTTTCTCCCCACGCCTTTTCTTGAAAGAAATCAAGCATTTGACTAACTGACCAAATGGCCGCTAATGGATTGGCTTTTCCTTGTCCAGCAATATCTGGGGCTGATCCATGCACCGGTTCAAACATCGATGGATAGCGGCGCTCAGGATTGATATTTGCTCCTGTGGCTAAACCCATCCCACCGCTGATCGCAGCACCGATATCGGTAACTATATCTCCGAAAAGATTCGACGTGACGACTACCTCAAAGCGCTCCGGTTCGGTTACAAAATACAAACTCGCAGCATCCACAAGATATGAATACGTTTCGACATCCGGGTACTCTTTACCCACTTCTGCGAATATTTCATCCCAAAAAACCATCGAGTAATTTAAAGCATTTCCTTTGCTAATACTTGTTAATGTTCGCTTTGATCGCCGTGCTTCTTCATACGCATAGCGAATAATCCGTTCCGTACCTTTTCTGGAAAATACACCTGTTTGTAAAACGACTTCATTTGGTTCACCTTTGAATAACCAATCTCCTGCGCCCGCATATTCTCCCTCTGAATTTTCACGAATCACAAGCATATCAATTTCTTTTTCTGTTTTCTGCTTTAAAGGTGTAAGCGAAGGATGGAGTAACGTAATCGGGCGCAAATTGACATATTGATCAAATTCCTTTCGAATACTCAACAACAAATCCCATAAGGAAATGTGATCGGGAACCCCTGGAGCGCCTACCGCTCCAAGATAAATCGCATCAAATGATTTCAACTGCTCAATTCCGTCATCAGCCATCATTTTTCCATGTTCCAAGTAGTACTCACATCCCCACGGAAACGTTGACAACGAAAATGAAAGATTTTGATCCATTTCTTCAATTGCGCGCAAAACTTTTACACCTTCAGCAACTACTTCAGGTCCTATTCCATCTCCAGGTATAAGTGCAATGTTAAACGTTCGCATCATGGCCTCCAACATTTACAATGTAATGATGAATGTTCCGTTCATACAGTTGTGACTGTACTCGTTCACAGAGTCAAAGCAGGTTGAACCGCTATAACAATCCCTCTTACTCTATCCATCTATACGGAGCATTCATCCGATATATTTTCTCGGAATCCGTTCCATCAAACCAGATAACACTTCATCGACAATACTTCCCATCCAACAGGCGATCTCATCAGCTGTAATTTCTTCTGCATCTGTTTTTCCCATTAAGATGACTTCATCCCCAACTTGGACATCCGGTAGATGAGTTACGTTAATCATTGTTTGATCTAATGATATCATACCAACGATTGGAGCACGTCTTCCATTGACTAAAACTTCTCCCTTATTGGATAACCTTCTTTGGTATCCATCTCCATGTCCAATCGGTAAAACAGCAATCATTTCATCGGCTTTTGTTACATAATGTCCTCCATATCCGATCGCAGTTCCAGCAGAAAGAAACAACAGTTGGATAATTTGTGACTTCAGTGTCATAACAGGTCGTAAAGGTAGTCGTTTCTTCTGACGTGAATGTGGATAATAGCCGAATAGAGAAACACCTGGCCTTACCATATCTAAGTGCATATCAGCCCTTTCCATCGCAATTGTCGATCCACCGACATGTTGGATCGGAAAAACATATCCCCGCTTTTCTAGAGAAGTAACCGTCTGTTTAAACAGAGCGAACTGTTTTTCAGTCGTTGACCAATCTCCTTCATCGGCATGAGAAAAGTGGGTGTATATTCCTTCCCACGTAATGTGTGGCAGATGGTAATACGTCTGGATAAAGTCGAGCGCCTCCCTTGGCGAGCATCCAAATCGATGTAAACCTGTATCCAATTTAAAATGAACACGAACTTCCTTCTCTTGACGCTTCGCTTCTTCATTCAGAGCGATGACAGCGTCTCGAGAAGATACCAGAGGGATTAAATTATAATGTACAACGGCTGATGCTTGCTCAGGGCAAATCGCGCTTAAAAGATGGATCGGGATATCAACATTTTCTTCTCTCAAAACTCTACCTTCTTCAACCGTTGAAACTCCTAGACGATCGGCACCTGCACTGACAGCAGTCTCACCCATCGCTACAAGTCCATGTCCATAGGCATTCGTTTTCACGACTGCCATAAACAACGACGGACGTGTTATTTTTTTTATTTCCAAGATATTTTTTCGAAATGAAGATCGATTGATTTCAGCAATGGTCGGATGTTCATAACCTACCGATCTTGCCAAACGTATCCCCCCTAAACATATCAACACGTATTAACGTGTAGTTTCTTTATTGGTGAAGATGCGGTTCATTTACTAGGCGATTGATATCTTGACGAAATTGCCCAATAATCTGTCTCGTAATCACACCTGGTTTTCCTTTCCCGATCATCTGATTGTCAACTTGTATAATCGGTATAATGTCTAGCTTCGTTGCAGTAACAAACACTTCATCCGCATTGAGTAAATCACTCACCGTAAATGGTTGTTCCCTCACCGGTACGTGTAACTTCTCGGTCAATTGTAATACTCTTTGTCGTGTAATCCCATTCAAAATATAATTGTTCGCTGGGTGGGTAAATATCTCTCCATTTTTGACGATAAAAACATTCGAAGAACTCGCTTCTGTAACGGTCTTTCCACGATGTAAAATCGCTTCAAAGGCATCGTGTTCAACTGCCTTTTGTTTCGCCAGTACATTCGGTAAAAGATTTAACGTTTTAATGTCACATCGCAGCCAACGGATGTCCTCTGTCAAGACAGCTGTTGCTCCGTGATCTTCTATATATGTCATCGGCTTTTCTTCACGTGTATAGGCCAGCCATACAGGCGGGACATCCTCTGACGGGAATTCATGCCATCTCGAAGCCACCCCTCGCGATACTTGTAAATAGATGATTCCTTCTTGTAAATCATTTAAAGAGATAAGCTCTAGCAAGTTACTTTTTAACTTCGCAACTGAAACAGGAAGTTTTAATTGGATTTCTTGAGCACTTCTTTGTAACCTCTCCAAATGTTCATCCATCAGCATCGGCTTCCGATTGTAAACACCAATCACTTCATAAATTCCATCTCCAAATTGATACCCGCGGTCTTCAATATCTACTGATGTTTTCCGATCCATGATTTCTCCTTGGAATAACATTTTATTCAATTTATAATCACTCCTTCTTGATCAACAACCTTCATGAATAGCCTCGCGAATATTTGCACGAGTTGTAAATGAGCTGTAAATGTCATCCTTAAACAGTCCGATTATAACAGAATTAAGGAAAACCTTACTCGATCCCCACCGACACATATTGCGTCTCAAGAAACGCTTCGATACCTTCTCGTCCTCCTTCTCTATTGATTCCACTTTCTTTCATTCCGCCAAAAGGAACTTGCGCAGCTGATGGAGCTCCATCATTCCAGCCAACAATCCCATAATCAAGTTGTTCGATCAATCGCATTCCTCGTGCTACATTCTCTGTAAACACATACGCGGCTAGACCATACGGTGTTTCATTCGCTAGTTGAATCGCTTCCTGTTCCGTTTCTATTTTTTGAATCGGAGCAACCGGACCGAACGTTTCTTCGTTCATGATCGCCATTGAAGAAGAAACATCTGTTAAAATCGTTGGTAAGTAATAATGACCTGTTTTGGTTTCGAGTCTTTTTCCGCCATAGACAATCGAGGCTCCTTTCCTTAGAGCATCATCTACATGGGCAGATACTTTTTCTAATCCTGCTTCATTTACCAACGGACCAATATCCGTAGCTTCATCTAATCCATTACCTACTTTTAAGTGACTGACCGCTTGCCGAAACGCACTTACAAAGTCATCATACACTCCGGATTGAACATAGATGCGATTGGCACAAATACACGTTTGCCCTGCGTTACGAAACTTCGAGGCCATCACTCCTTGAACCGCTCGCTCGAGATTGGCATCGTCTAAAATGATAAATGGTGCTTGACCGCCGAGCTCCAATGACAATCGTTTTACATGATGAGCGCTTTGTTGAATTAACACTTTTCCGACTTCCGTGGAGCCAGTAAACGTAACTTTACGAACATCATGATGATTCATAATCGCTTCGCCAATCACTGAGGATGGGCCGGTCACTAAATTGACAACTCCTTTTGGGAACCGAACTCGTTCACAAAGTTCCATCAGTTTAACCGCTGTAAGAGGACTTTCACTTGACGGCTTCATGACGATTGTACAACCAGCTGCCAAGGCTGGAGCCATTTTACGCGTTAACATAGCAAGAGGAAAATTCCAAGGAGTAATTGCCGCTACAACACCAATCGGCTTTTTCCACACTTGTAAACGCTTCCCTCCTGTGTGTGAAGGGACCGTTTCTCCATATACTCGCTTACCTTCTTCAGCAAACCAATCGAGAAAAGAAGCCGCATACTTTACCTCTCCTCTGGATTCTTGGATTGGTTTTCCCATTTCCATCGTCATCATTTCTGCTAACTCATGTTCATTTTCAAGCATCAAATCACGTAATTCTTGCAGAAAATTCGCTCTTTCATAAGCTGTCGTTTGCGACCACGTTTGCCAAGCTTGATGGGCGGAATCAATCGCTGTGATTGTTTCCACAACACCGCCATTTGGAATCGTACCAACTACCTCACCTGTAGCAGGATTATAAACCGAGCGGTCTCTTTTTCCACCCATCCAAACACCGTTGATGTACATGGAATATTGTGTCACTCTTTACCCTCCTTGAGCTTTTTACTCGGGACAGTTGAAATCATTGCTGGAGATGATGTTCAGCCGCTATAACCGTTTGAATCGATGTTTCCAAAATATTTAAACCTTCCTCAAGTTGTTCATCCGTGATAACGAGAGGCATCAACAGCCGAATAACATTATTATATATGCCTGCTTTTAATGCGATGAGCCCACGGCGATGAGCTTCTTGTAACACTGCATCACTCATCGTTTGATGCGGCCGTTTTGTTTCTCGATCTGTGACAAACTCCATCGCACACATGGCTCCAAGCCCTCTTATATCACCAATTACTTCAAAACGATCATACATTTTTTTAAACCGTTCCATGACTCGTTGGCCAATCTCGACAGCTCGATCGTTTAACTGCTCTTCTTCCATAACCTCTAATACAGCTAGACCTGCCCGACATCCAAGTGGACTTCCACAATACGTTCCACCAAGCTCACCAGAACGAGCTGCATCCATGACTTCCTTGCGTCCGATTACTCCACTCATCGGGACACCTGCTGCCATCGATTTTGAAATCGTTAGTAAGTCTGGCTCGATTCCATAATGCTCTATACCGAAGTATTTACCCGTTCGCCCGAATCCTGTTTGAATTTCATCCGCTATAAATAACATCCCGTGTGTTTTACACAAATCATAGATCCCTTCAACAAATGCTTGATCGGGTATGATAAATCCACTTTCTCCCTGGACAGGCTCCATAATGACAGCAGCAACAAGACTTGGGTCAATCTCGCGAATAAAGAACTCTTCCACTTGTTGTAATAAAAAGCTCGTATACTCTTTTTCACTCATCGAATCAGGACGCCGATATGTGTACGGAAAAGGAGCACGATAAACTTCCGGTGCAAAGGGACCGTATTCATATTTATATGGCTTGATTTTACCTGTTAACGACATCGCCATGAGTGTACGACCATGGAAACCACCTGAAAAGGAAACAATGGCTTGGCGCCCTGTATATTTACGAGCCATCTTCACAGCATTTTCGACAGCTTCAGCACCACTATTTAAAAACATCACTTTCTTCTCAAATGAGCCTGGTGCTAGCTGAGCCAATCGTTCAGCCAACTCAATATACGGATCATACATCATAACATTGAACCCCGTATGAATGTATCGATCAAGCTGATCATGAAGTGCTTGCACGACTTTCTCATTGCAATGACCTATATTAATCGTGCCGATCGCCCCAGCAAAGTCAATGAAACGATTTCCATCTACATCATGAAGTAAAGCGCCATCTGCCGACTCCACAAAAGTGGGTACCCCATAACTCACTGCGTGCGGAACAATATCACGTCTCCGCTTGAGTAACTTTTCCGCTTTTGGACCTGGTAAATTCGTTTGAACATTCGCAAACTTATTCACTTCATCCCCTCCTCATTAAGGTTGACTAGATGTATTTACACCGAGGAATGCTTCCCCGACATAAGCAATATGATCGTTTACGCTTTTCTGTACCATGCTAGGATCCTTCGTTTTTAAAGCTTGTAACAAATCTACATGTTCTTTGTACAGCGAATGAAAGCTTGCATACAATTGATCAAAGTGCATAAGTACCGTGCGAATTTGCGCGTGCAATGAATTATAAATTTTTATCATTCGCACGTGATGGCTACGATTCACTACATATCTATGAAACTCCATATCTAAATCAAATAAAGCATTCCAATTTTTCTGATTGGCTGTTTGTTTCATCTGTTTCGTAAGGGTTGTAAGATGTTGAAAGTCTTCATCATCCATGTGTGGAAGTGCATGAATAAAAGCTCGCGACTCAATCATCATTCGCAATTCCGTTATTTCCTCCACGTCTTTTGTTGTAAACGTCGTAATATACGTTCCTTTACGCGCCTTTCGAACAATTAACCCATCCATTTCTAAGATTTTAAATGCTTCGCGTATCGTGCTACGACTCACATCAAACGTTTGCGCAAGTTCTGTTTCAATTAATCGTTCACCAAGTGGAAGTTCTTTATTCCAGATCTTTTTTTTGATCTGATTCGCAATTAATTCGCTTAACGATTGATGATCAATCAACATTTGTTCAACCATGACTGAAACGTCCTTTCTATATATCTACTTTTTCTGTCGATTGTCGACATGAATGATCTTCAGCATAAATCCCTGGCTCTATATTGTCAATACCATTCAAATGATTCCGTATACGTTCTTTCTGAATATTGACAGTCCTTTGTTTACAAGCTATCTTAACACTATAAGTATGTTGCCTATGAATACGATATGAAAAGGTAGGGATGGAAGATGATGAAAAAAATAATTGCTTATAATCGAGTCGAAGAACCTGTATTATCACAACTGCGACAAAAGTATGACGTTCATTTCTTTGAAGAGATCGACACCAAATCAGATCCGCATTTTTTGGAACAATTACAGACCACAGAAGGCATTATCGGAATGGGGTTACCCGTTGATAAAACGTTACTCGATCGGGCGCCCCGCTTAAAAATTGTTAGCAATGTTTCAGTCGGTTACAACAACCTCGACATCGAACAATTATCGAAACGAGGCATAATGGCAACACATACACCTGAGGTCTTAAACGATACTGTCGCAGATGCAATTTTCGGTATTTTACTCGCCACTGCACGACGCATTCCCGAATTAGATCGAATGGTCAAACGGGGGGAATGGACAACCGAGGCCATCGATACCGCGTATTATGGAACAGATGTTCATCACAAAACGCTCGGCATTATTGGAATGGGGAGAATTGGTGAAGCAATTGCCCAACGAGCTCACCATGGATTTAATATGAAAATTTTATACCATAACCGAACGAGAAAACGAGAAGCAGAGAAAAATTATAACGCCACTTACTGCAGTCTAGATGATTTGTTACAACAATCTGACTTTGTTTGCCTCATGACACCATTGACACCAGAAACGAAAGGACTCATCGGAAAAAGAGAGTTTCAACTTATGAAAAAATCAGCCATCTTCATCAATGGCTCACGTGGGCAAACGGTCATCGAAAACGATTTAGTTGAAGCGTTACAAAATGGCGACATTGCTGCTAGTGGACTTGATGTCTTTGAAAAAGAACCAATCGATCCGAATCATCCTTTACTACAAATGAAACACGTTGTCACAACGCCTCACATTGGTTCTTCTACACGAGCAACGGAACGGAAGATGTCTGAACTCGCTGCTTTCAATTTAGAAGAAGGATTAAATGGTAGAAAACCTCCACATTTAATCGATCCGGCCGTCTGGCAAACGATACAAATGCATCGTGGATAGTTTAAATATGCTCAAATAAACGTCGAGATACGGCAGGTAACAATTGCAGCACCATTTCCTCTACTTTTGCAAGTTTCTCGAAGCTTATGAACAATGCGCGAAAATCTATGACCATCACAGAAATAAAAAGGTCGTCATAAGAATGATTGAAAACCATTGAGGGTGCGTCACGCTAATTTGGAATGCTGGTCATGATCGATCGGGTCAAATTTCAACATCATTTGACCCGTGAATTGTTCGTAAACAAATAACATAAGGACACGACAACATCGTTTCATTGTCCGTTTTTACGAGCAACCGAATCCTTTCGCTTGGTGATCCAACGATGACGACTAACGATCGTTTCTTAATAGATTAAAAAATATTCTATATTGATTCGTATTAAGCTAGACGGATTTGCGGCTTTACATAAAGCTCCCGTGGAAAATCAACGAAGACCTCGCATCCTTTCTCCGTCACACGGAAAGATTCGCTAATTTCAATGCCAAAATCATCCAACCAAATACCAGGAATCATATGAAATGTCATATTAGGCTCAAGTACTGTACGATCACCTGGCCTTAAACTCGCAGTGTGCTCTCCCCAATCAGGTGGATAATTTAACCCCATCGAATAACCGATTCGAGATTCCTTCCGTATACCACTTTTTTCAATGACACGACGCCATGTTCTTTCCACTTCTTCACACGTTACACCAGGTCGAACGGCATCAAGTGCTGCATCGATTCCCTCGATGACCACTTCAGCTAGATGATACATTTTCTCTGTTGCGCTCCCGATGACCACTGTTCGTGCTAATGGAGAATGATAACGCTTATAGCAACCCGCCAATTCAATAATCACCGGATCTCCTAAATTAAACACATCGTCAGTCCACGTCAAATGACAAGAAGAGGTTTTTTTTCCTGTTGGAAGCAAAGGAACAATCGCTGGGTAATCTCCACCAAAATCCTCGGTCCCACTGATTTGCGCATGAGCGATTTGGGCAGCAACATCGCACTGTCTAACACCTTCTTCAATTGAATCAACAGCGACTTGCATCGCTTTTTCAGCAATTTTTGCTGCCTGTTTCATATAGCCAATTTCCTCATCCGATTTGATGATACGCACCCAATTCACTAAATTCGTTCCGTCCTTGAACGTTGCATCAGGAAGTCCATACGTTAATCGGATATGTGACTTTGCTGTAAAATAATACGTATCCATCTCAACAGCTATCGTCTTTCGCTCATATCCAAGCCATTTCATATAATCACAAACAAAATCCATCGGGTGCTTGATCGCTGAATGAACATAGTCATCCGTGTATGGTACTATATGCTCATGATCAAGCCACGTCGTATCCTTGGCACCACTTGCATCCATTTCTCTGCCAATCCAATACGGTTGCTCTTCTTCGATGGGCACAATGAGCAGTTGATGAACATAAAAAGACCATGCATTATACCCTGTTAAATAATTAATATTCGCCGGGTCCGTAACTAACAACACATCAATACCCGCTTCTTCCATCTTCTTTTTCACTTTTTCCATACGCCATTTAAATTCCGAAACAGGAAATGTAATCACTTTTTTCCCATCCCTTCAATTATAATTTTTTCGAATAAGATGTGCTCCTTTCTTGTTTCATTGCTTCTTTACAAATACATCTAAACCCCTAAAAAAAGACAGTATATTAATATAAACTGTTGCAATAACATACTCACGGTATGAAAGCGCTATCTCTTTTTGGATGAGAAATAGGAAAGATGCTGATGCATGGAATCCATTGATGATGTGAATAGGTATTCATTCTAATGGTAGAGTATGTACCGAAGATTGAGTTGAAGAAAACGATATCCTGATCATAGTTTATGCATTGAAACATTAAAATTGTCAAAATATCGATGATTAACAATGAGTCGTTTTCTTACATCATAAACCACCTTTTACATGTTGTCAATACTATTAAATAAATTGGGAATATTCCCTATATATAGAGGGGGATGAACAGCATAAATCCTAACGCTGTAAACATTTTGAATTGAGACTTAGACTCATGATTTATCATAGCAGGATGAATGGGGCCATTCTAGTTCCTTATTATGGAGATGACGAGACTTTAATAAGTCGTTATTTGGTGCTATATTTGATATATTAATTGAATGCAGACTAGTAATAAAGAAGGGATGGTCGAGAATGAATAAAACTGTAAAAGATATACTACTCGTCATCATTGGTTCGTTTATTTTTGCTTTTGGTGTCAACTATTTCGCCATTCCCAACCGTTTATCTGAGGGCGGTGTAATTGGGATAACCATCATAACGTATTACCTGTTTGGCTGGTCTACTGGAATCGTTAACTTTGCCATTAATACGATTCTGTTAATTATCGGCTATAAGCTTTTCGCTAAACGGGTAACATGGTATACGATGATTTCGATTGTCTTTTCATCGATATTTTTGCATTTTACGGAATCCATCGGCAGAACACTAAACGGAGATACGTTACTAGCTGCTTTATTTGCTGGTCTGACGATTGGTTTTGGACTTGGGCTTATTTTTCGAGCAGGTGGAACATCGGGAGGAACTGCCATTTTAGCTCGCTTAGCCAACCAGTATTGGGGATGGGGAATCGGACCTGCTATGCTCATTCTCGATATTTTAGTGATTGTCGGTTCGGTCTTTATTATCGGGCAAGAAAAAGCGATGTACACATTAATTTCGGTCTATGTCGGTGCAAAAATTGTTGATATCGTCGTTGAAGGAGCAAATAAACGAACAGCTGTACTCATCATTTCATCTTATCCCGATGAAGTGCTCGAACAAGTGACGAATAAAATGGCGCGCGGATTAACGGTTTTGGAAGGACGTGGAGGATACACTGGTGCTGGTAAACAAGTATTGTATCTCGTCATTAATAAGCAGGAAATTGTCCAACTACGAAAAATCATAGAAAAAATCGATCCGAATGCCTATGTAACGATTCACGATGTTCAAGAAATTTTTAGAAAAGGATATAAGCACTCTACATAACAATCTGTAAATCATGCGTTTATCACTTCGTACAGTATGTAACCTGTAAGAAATCATCGTCCTTTGCAGATGATTTAAACATGTTCAAACCTGTATATATGAATCTAATCACATTCAAAAAAATAATGTTCAGGTATCATTAAATGGAAGAAGGAGATGATTTCCATTGAACCGCATGAAGTTTTTACTAGCCATACTCATGCTATTACTACTTTTTTCTGGTTGCCAGCAACACGCAAATGAAGAAGCAAGCGATCAACAAAACAAGGACACTGAAGAAACGATTGAATTGACCGTTTCTGCTGCTGTCAGTTTAACAGATGCACTTGAGGACATAAAGGATATATATGAACAAGAAAATAATGTAAAATTGACGTTTAACTTAGGTGGATCAGGTAAACTTGCGCAACAAATCCAACAAGGAGCACCAGTTGATTTATTCATCTCGGCTAACCAAGACTGGATGGACACGTTAGAAAAAGAAGACCTCATTGTGCCGGAAACCCGAACGGACATTACTGGAAACTCGATTGTCCTCATTGCAAATCAATCTGCTCCATTTTCAATTTCGTCAATGGATGCAATCGATCCACAAGATATCGAAAAAATCGCCATCGGGAATCCGGATAGTGTACCCGCAGGAAAATACGCGCAACAAGTGCTCCAAAAAGCCCAATTGTTGGATGAACTTGAAGAAAAATTCGTACTTGCTAAAGATGTCCGGCAAGTGCTGACTTATGTAAAAACAGGCAATGCGGACATCGGCTTTGTATACGAAAGCGATGCCCGAACTTCTGAAAACATTCAAATCATAACACGTGCTAAACAAGATGATCATGATCCCATCATTTATCCGGGAGCGGTGATCAAAGACTCGGAATATCAAAAAGAGGCGCGAGATTTCATGACATTTATAGAGTCAAAAGTAGCGCAAGATATTTTAGAGTCATATGGATTTGAAAAATAATCAAGGTGATGTGTGATGGATACAATGTATTTATCTCCCTTATGGCTATCTTTGAAAACAGCAACCATTGCCACAATCGTTGTCTTTATTGTTGGTACAATCGGAGCCCGGCTCATCGCTCGTAATTCATTCCCAGGAAAAAGTATTGTGGAAGCGATTATTTTATTACCGCTCGTCCTACCCCCAACCGTTGTCGGATTTGGATTATTATATTTATTTGGAAATAATGGTCTCATTGGAAAATATTTAGTCGAATGGTTCGATGTACAAATTGTTTTCACATGGTATGCAGTGATCATCGCGGCAATTGTCGTTTCTTTTCCATTGATGTATCAAAGTGCTTCCGCCGCTTTCCAACAATACGATGCGAACATTGAACATGCAGCCTATACGATGGGAGCCTCCAAGTGGAAAGTGTTTTGGACGATTTCCTTCCCACTTGCTTGGCCGGGATTGTTGGCAGGATTAGTTTTAACCTTCGCACGAGCGCTCGGGGAATTTGGAGCTACCTTGATGTTAGCGGGGTATATTCCCAATGTTACCGATACGATCCCTTTAGCCATTTATTTTGCTGTTGAATCAGGCAATATGGAAATGGCAACTTTTTGGGTCATCATTATTGTCGTGCTCGGTTTCACCGCTATTTTATGGTTGAATTGGTGGAGTAAACGGCGAATGATGCGCTATTCAAAAAGTAATCAATAACAGTTTTTCAAGCGGAAAAGGAGTTCAACAATGCTTCACGTAAATATTGAAAAAGAATTATCCCATTTTATCTTGGATGTCGAATTCACCGTACAACAAGAAATCGTCGTATTATTCGGTGCTTCCGGATCAGGAAAAACAACGATACTAGATAGTATTGCTGGACTACAAAAACCATCACACGGACTGATCAAACTACATGATCGAGTGCTTTTTGATGGGAAAAATAACATCTCCGTGCCCATCCAACATCGCAAGATCGGCTATGTCTTTCAAGATTATGCACTCTTTCCTCATCTGACTGTATGGGAAAATATTGCCTACGGGATGAAGAACAAAACGTTCGCCATACAATTACTGAATGAGCTACAGATTGATCACTTGAAACAGCAATATCCGAATGAAATATCCGGTGGAGAAAAACAGCGTGTAGCATTGGCCCGTGCACTAGCTACTGAACCACAACTTCTACTGCTCGATGAGCCTTTTTCCGCTTTAGATGATGCTACACGGCAGACGAGTCACCATCAACTGTTGCGTCTACACGACCTTTGGAAAATACCGATTATTGTCGTAACGCATAGTCACATCGAAGCAGAAAAATTAAGCAATCGAATTTTATATTTAGAACACGGAAAGTTTACATAAAGACACCTTAATAAAAAAGAACCATCGGGTACTGTTAACCATCAAACTGCGATGGTTCTTTTTTCTACATCGTTTATTTCGAATGATACAATTGTTCATTCATAAACTGCATCCGTTGGTTAAATAAAGTTGGATACGATAAATATCCGAGCAATATACTCGTAATGACGGCTGTTGTTAATAAGAGAAATAGAACGAGTAATTGGAAAAAAACGGCTTGAACCGGGTCTGCTCCAGCGATAATTTGCCCACTCATCATCCCCGGCAGTTGAACGAGACCTATCGTCTTTTGACTCTCAATCGTCGGGATTGTGCTCGCTTGGATCGACTGCACGAGTTGTCGATGAACCGCTTGTTTCGGTGTACCTCCTAGGGATAAAATTAACTCTGTTTCATCTTGATGTGATTCAAGCTCAGCTGTGAAACGATTTAAAAACAAGATAGCTAACACCATTGAATTACCGATCACCATGCCACTAATGGGAATGATGTATTGTGCGGTCGGTGGGATAATATGTAAACCGAGCAAAATAATTTGCGTTAAAATTTCAATGAAAGAAAACGTTAAAACTAACTTCCACGTAATCCCTTTAATTGTAATTCCTTTTTTACGGGCGTTTTGTGTAGCTGCACCGATCATTAGTAAAATCATGAGGACGATATAAATAAAATGTTCCGCTGCAAATACAAACTGTAACACATAACCGACAATGAGTAACTGGATGATTGAGCGAATGGTTGCAATGATGGTATCCTTCTCTAATCCTAATTTAAATACTTTTGATAATAGGAGTGGAATGAGAACAAAGACAAGTGTAAATAGTAAAGTAACATAATTCATTCGATTTCCCCCTCAACAAAACGTCGCACAATCTTTGTTTTGGGCGAATCTAACAAGGATGGTTCTCCGCTCTCAACCATTTCTCCAGCAACCATGACCCATAGGTAATCACCGATTTCTCGTGCTTGTCGTAAGTTATGTGTAATCCAAATGATGGTTGTTTCGTACGTTGCATTAATCCTCTCAATTAACTGTTCAATATCTTGTTGAGATCCTTTATCAAGTGATGACGTAATTTCATCAAGTAACAAAATATGGGGACGATTGACTAACGTTCGAGCAATTGACAGTTTTTGACGTTGACCACCTGATAACTTTTTCACATTACGCTGTAAAAATTTCTCTTCTAGCCCTACAAGATGTAACAATTCAGTCGCCTTTTCAAGTGACAATTGTTGCTGTTGTAAATGCGAGGGAAGTGCTAAATTTTGTAAAACGGTTCCACTGATCATCGGTGCTTGTTGCAACGCTATCCCCACTGTACGTCGTAGTTCGGCAGGATGATAGTCAACGATATGTTTCCCTAACACAAAAATTTCCCCTGATTGTGGAGATTGTAATCCGTTACAAAGCTTAAACAACGATGTTTTCCCAGCTCCAGATGGGCCTACAATTGTCGTGATTTTTCCTTTAGGAAATGATCCCGTTATGTTATTTAAAATTTGGACGCCATCTGAAGAATAAGAAACATTTTCAAATCGGATGGCCGCTTCAGGCGATGTCTTCAATCATTCCTCACTTCTTTCATATCAATAGTAGTTGTTTAAAACAATTGGCTACTTGAACAATATCATATTTTGTCCGTTCATGACAGAAATGAATTGTTAAGAAAAAAAGCACCTTATGGAAAGGTGCTTAAGGATTGTAAATATTATCGGGAGATTATTTTTGTTTATTCAACGAAACGTCCACGCTGACGCATGAGTTCACGGTTTAAGTTTACATCTTTTTCAAAGGCTGCTCGCCCGTGAAGCCAGAACAAGTTATTCAATACGACTAAATCACCGACAGGAAGTTCAAGTTCAATTACACTCTCATCATTTTCCATCGAATGCGATAAGTCTCTTAAATATTTAGCTTGTTCAATCGTCTCTGGATAAGCGAACTGATCAATAAAGGAAATGCATGGCTTATCGTTTTGTTTAAAGAAAGTAGCCCGTTCAACTTCATCATCGACATTTTTACTTGCTGGGGCTTTGTATGTGAATTTATATCCGCCTAATGGATTCGAAACAAATTTGTCTAATTCTTTCCAATCATCAAGGTGAAGCAAGCGCGATTCACCACCGACTGCATTTTCTTCAACCATTTTCATCATCAGTAACCAATCTGTATCTTCATCTACAAATGTTCCATCCGTGTGTAGAGTAAAGAGGCGGTAGGCTTGACGCAAATATGAGTCACTATTGTCGGTATGTTTTACAGTGAAGCGTGCATAATACTTTCCTGACATCGCATCGTGGTTCGGTAGACCAATCAGATGAGTAATCGCCGTTGCAAAAATAACATACTCATCTGTATCCTCTGTCACTCCTTCTAAACCAAGCGTAAATCCTCCTGACTCACGATCGTGAATGATTCCTCTTAAAACCTCACCAAACTGCTCACCTACACAATCGAGAAGGATTGCGGAAACGATTAAACGTTGGTAAGGTGTATACTCCAAGCTTTGTACGGAAATATTTTCTTTCTTAACCGTCGATAAAAACTGTTCAATCGCCTCTTTATTGAGTTCAATATGATAGAGTCGGTTTGATTGAGGATGAACTTTCACCTCATACCCTGCTTCTTTTGTTACGAACTTATTTTTTGTTTGTTCTGCCACAATCATGAATAATTCCTCCCCATTTTTTGTTTGTAGAATCTAAGAAAACACAAATAGCCAGTTACACAAGTATCCAATGTAAACACGGGGATAACCTGGGCAACTGGCCGATATTCACTTCACCGCTCCACGCAAATAGAGTCACAGTAAATATTGCAGTTGTTAAGATGTGATTTTCTAGTTTCTACGGTATACTATTCACGATTTTTGAAAAGGTTATTTTCAAAAGGCGAATATTCGTTAAATTTATGATTATCTGTATTATAACAGCGTATTTTGTAAATGTCAATATTAAAACTATTTTTACTAAAAATAATCATTTGTTAGTTTTCAATTGAGTTTTCTTTTGCTGACTCACGATTTTGTTGAAAATGAAGACCTAGATCTTTCAGAGCAGCGATCAGAGCATTGGCCGCCTTTCCTCGATAGTGATGTTTAATCGCTGCAACTTGCTCATCTACCCCATCGTTTAAACTCGTTCCTCTTAATAAGCGACTTATAAAGTTACTGCCGTGTTCTGTAGCAAGTGTTACGGTAGCCTCTAAAATAACTCCATATCTCCGGTCGACCTCCGCTGTAATCGTTAACGTTCCGAAAATACTTTTGGCTGCCATTCCTTGTGGAAGACGGGCATGACCAGCAATAAACATCGTGTTTTTATTCATCGTTCGTAACCTCCTGTTTTTTTATGACATGGTTTTTATTTGATTATCTAGTAAATGCGTTTGCTCAGGAATTCTTCGGACGACTTCTTTACCAATCTCAATAGAAGCAGTTGCAGCTGGAGAAGGTGCGTTACACACATGAACAGTTCGCTTTCCTTTGACAATAAAGAAATCATCAACCATTTCACCGTTACTCTTCAACGCTTGTGCTCGGACCCCAGCTGGAGAAGGAATTAAGTCATCTTCTTCAATCTCAGGTATCAGTGCTTGTAAGCTTTTCGTAAATTGAGATTTACTAAATGAGCGAACATATTCTTCAATTCCCTCTTTCATAAACTTACTAGCTAACTTCCAAAACCCTGGATACGTAAGTGTTTCCGTTAAGTCACGAGGACTGAAATCGCTTTTCTTATACCCTTCCCGCTTAAATCCGAGAACCGCATTCGGTCCTGCCTCAATTTCTCCGTCAATCATCCGCGTAAAATGAACACCTAAAAATGGGAATTTCGGATTCGGAACGGGATAAATTAAATGTTTCACGAGATGTCGTTTTTCTCGTTTTAACTTATAATATTCTCCACGAAAAGGGACGATTTTCATATCTGTTTGATATCCTGCTGCTAACGCAATGCGATCACTATGGAGTCCCCCACAGTTGATGGCCAATCGCGCTTTAATCGTCGTTTGATTCGTGTCGAGATGAACATAATCATCTGCTTCATGCACATCTTCAACTTCTGTTTGTAACAAAATTTCCCCGCCATGTTCACGGATGATATCAGCAAATTTTTCACTCACTTGCCGATAGTTGACAATCCCCGCTTGTGGAACACGAATCGCTTCGACCCCAGCGACATGTGGTTCAATTTCTTTTAATGCTTCAGCATCCATTTTTTCAATCGCTAAACCGTTTGCCAAACCCCGTTCATACAAATCATTTAGAAGTGGTCGTTCTTCTTCTGTTGTAGCAACTATCACTTTTCCACATATATCATAGTCAACATCATATTTTTCGCAAAATTGTTTGATTGATTGACTTCCTCGCTTCGCAAAACGAGCTTTAAAACTCCCTGGTTTGTAGTAAATTCCCGAATGAATGACACCACTATTGTTTCCTGTTTGATGCATGGCCACTTCCTTTTCTTTTTCTATAACGACGATTTTTGCCTGTGGATAACGCTCACACAATGCAACTCCCGTCGATAGTCCTACAATTCCACCGCCAATAATCGCAAAATCATACATCTTTAACTCCATCTCCTTTTGTGACCCTATTTTTCTATTCTACGGATGTTGATCTAGTTGTTTGTAAACGGTCCATATGTTGTATTAAATTATTTTTTGTTCGAAAAATATGATATTCCACGATTGCCTTTAGTTCTTTTGGGTCTCCACGTAACACCGATTCATAAATTAACCGGTGCTCACGCTGTGTTTCTTGATAGTAATCAATCAATAAGCTAGGAGCAATTGGTGAAATGCCAAGGTTTTCTACCATTTTCAATACACGTGGCCAAGGACATCCACTCCTAAGGGTTTGATGAAATGATAAATTCAATTGAATATATTCATCGTTCGTTTCATCAGATAGTTCAAGCTCCTCCATTCTTACTAAAATCTTTTCCAATTTCCGATGATCATTCTCTGTTAGATAGGGTAGTGATTTTTCAACGGCTAAACCTTCTAATAGGGCACGAGTATAGTAGATTTCTTCAATGTCATCTGGCGTAATCGGTGTTGCGATTGCTCCCTTATGGGGAATGATCTCAACTAACCCTTCCATTTCTAATTGGGTAAGCGCCTCACGAACGGGCATCCGACTTACATTAAGTCGCTCTGCCCATTCTTCTTGAATGAGCCGCTCATTTGCTCGTAACGTTCCATCTAAAATCGCCTGTCGAAGATGTTTTGTAACGCGATTTACAATTGTTGATTGCTTTGTTGCTACATTGTCTTTCAAACAATCCACCTCTGTTAACTTTGGATACAATTTTGAGTTTATCATACATATAAAACGCATTCAAACTGTATTTTTCGTTAATTTTATAAAAAATTGAATCCAATCTGAAATAGTTTGGATACATTACCATTAGCTGACGAGTTGATCATCCTTCTGTTCAGCCATTATATAGTGTTGTTTTGTATAATTTTTTCTCATCATAAACATCATTGTAAAACCGATAATCCACCAACCTGCAAACATCAACCATTCATATGGCCAAGACAAGGCTGCTGGCATTTTAGGTAGGTATAAAGAAATAAAGAAGAAGCTCAGTATAATCGCAATCCACCCGACGATACTTGACTTCCCAGCTCGAAACGGACGGCTCATATCCGGTGCCGATTTTCGCAATCTTACGAAGGCAATTGCCACGAATAAATAAGCAATCACAACAGCTAAACCACCTGCGTCAACGAGCCATACGAGCATCGGGCGTCCTAATAACGGACTGAGCGTTGACAATAAACCAATGAATAGGATGGAGCGTGTGGGGGTACCATACTTCGGGTGAAGCTTGCCGAACCAGGCTGGAATCATCTTTTTCTCCGCCATTGCATACAAAATTCGACTTCCACCGATAATAAAAGCATTCCAGCTCGTTATAATACCCGCAATCCCACCGAGAATTAAAACAATGGCAAACATATCATTATTAAAGACGGATGCCATCGCATCTGCAGTCGGGAGTGTAGATTGAATCATCGTCGTCCGATCTAACCCAAATCCAACAGCAAAAATAATCGCGATATACCAAAGTACGGAAAATGCTACGGATAAAATTAAAATTTTTCCAATCGATTTCGGTGGCATATTCATTTCTTCTGCTGTTTGTGGGATGACATCAAAACCGACGAACATAAACGGGGTCATAATTGCTACCGTAACGATACCAATCCAACCATTGGCTAAAAACGGCTCCGCATTGACAATACTACCATTGAATGAAGCACCAAAAATAAGTAATAAACCGATGATTGTTATGATAATCGTCAACACCATTTGTAAAAAGGCAGCGAATTTCACACCGATATAGTTGACAATGGTTACAAAAATTGACCCGATGATCCCGACAAGTGCCCACGAAGCATACACTTCATAACCGTTAACCGTATACATATAACCTACTTTATAATTCGGGAAAATATATTCGAGCACAGTTGGAAGGGCGACTGCTTCAAAGGCAACAACGGATATATAACCAAGGGCAAGTGCCCATGAAGCGATAAAAGAAGCACGGGGACCGATTCCACGTAAAACATAAATCAGTGCACCACCAGTTGTTGGCATTGCCGAAGCAAGCTCTGCATAGGTTAGTCCAACAAAAACGACGAGCACACCCCCGATTACAAAAGCAATCATCGCGCCGATTGTTCCCGCTTCGATTACCCATGTACCGGATAGAACAACCCAACCCCAGCCAATCATGGCTCCGAACGCTAAAAATAATACATCTAATCGTGTTAAAACTTTTCTCATGTTTGGATCTTGCTGCATATAAATGAATCTCTCCTTCGTCAGTTAATCAAGACAGGATATTCTAAAATTTTAAAAAAGTCATCGTGTATGTGCAACGGAGGGATCCGCTACATGTGGTATTTCAATCCATTGTGGAAACACGATTTCTCCTTAAATGGCTAGTCCTTATTTGATAAAGTGAATAGGCCATCTTTGGTTAACATATAAAACGATAAAAAATGAATGGATTTTCTACTATAGAATCGTTGTAAATGTTGTAATGAGGCGGAAAGATGATCATCCTTCCGCCACACTTTTACTTTGCAAATGGATGGATTGTCATCGTTTTATATTCGGTAAAAAATTCTTGTGCGGCCTGGCCTTGTTCTTTTGCACCTGCACCAGAAGCTTTGATTCCCCCGAATGGGGCTTGGGGTTCAGCGCCTCCTGTTTCACCATTTACTTGAACCATTCCGACTTCACTATGTTCCATAAAGTGAAAAGCTTTTTCCAGACTTTGTGTAAAGATGGCTGCACTTAATCCATAAATTGTATCATTTGCTTTTTCAAGTGCTTCTTCATAGTTTTCGACCTTCATAATCGCTACGACAGGGCCGAAAATTTCCTCTTGGACAATTGTCATCTCTTGTGTTGCATTACTAAATACGGTCGGCTCGATGAAATAGCCTCCATCTTTGTCCACACGACCCCCGCCGTAGACGAGATTTGCCCCTTCAGAAACGCCCTGTTCAATATAACCCGTCACGGTTTCAAATTGACGTTTTGAAGCTACAGGGCCCATGGTGACTCCATCCTCTAGACCATCACCAATATTTATTTGTTTAGCGTATGCAATCACCTTTTCTACAAACGCATCGTGAACCGATGCTTCCACATAAGTTCGACTTGTCGCCGTACATCGTTGACCTGTTTGTTTCATCGCTCCATCCACGACTAACCGTGCAGCTAGATCAAGATTTGCATCCTCTAGGACAACGGCTGGGTTTTTACCTCCGAGTTCGAGTTGAAATTTTTTACCGTTTGCTGTAGCTTGTTGAGCGATTGTTTGACCGACGGCATTTGAACCCGTAAATGTTACAGCATCGATATCTTCGTGAGTCGTCAACGCATCGCCAATTACCGAACCGCTTCCATTGACGAGGTTCAAAACTCCATGAGGAAGACCTGCATCTGCAAACACTTGGGCTATTTTTGTGGCAGTAATTCCTGCTTCTCGCGATGGTTTCCAAACAACGGTGTTACCGTATACAAGAGCAGGAGCTAGCTTCCAAATCGGAATCGCAATCGGAAAATTCCACGGTGTAATCGCTGCTACGACACCAACCGGGACACGAACACTAAGCAATGTGCTCCCTTGATTAGCAGATGGGAGCACTTCACCGGATTTACGATAACCCTCTTGGGCATAATATCTTAAAATGCTTGCCCCACGAATCGCTTCTCCTTTTGTTTCCACAAATCGTTTTCCCATCTCTTTCGTAGCTGTTCGTGCAAGATCATCTGCTCGTTCCTCTAAAATGGTAGCTGCTTTTTGTAAAATTTCACCACGCGCCACCGAGGAAGTTGTTTTCCAAGAACGAGAAGCGGCTACTGCAGCCTCTACTGCTTGCTTACTATCGTCAACTGTCGAATCTTCAGTCATCCCAATGCATTCTGATGGATTCGCAGGATTGAAATGTTCGTGTTGTTTGTTCGAGTCAGATTCCGTCCACTTTCCGTTAATAAAATTAAAATAACGATTCATATGATCTCCTCCCATAATTATATCTTCTTTGCCTCTTCTTGAATGACTTTTTCTAAAATGGTCAATCCGAGATCTAATGTTTTCTCATCCATCGTAATGGGTGGTAAAAAGCGAAGTACATTTGAGTATAAGCCCGCACTTAATGAAATTAACCCATGTTGCCACGATTCATTAACGACGGCTGCCGTTAAATCGGCTGCAGGCTCTTTCGTTTCTCGATCCTTGACGAGTTCAATAGCACACATCGGACCGAGACCACGTACATCTCCGATAACATCATATTTCTCTTGCCATTTACGGAATGTCGATTGAATTTTTTCACCCATCCACGCACTTCTCTCAACAATATTTTCCTCTTCAATCACATCGAGTACTGCTAAACCAGCTGCACAGGCAACAGGACTTCCAGCAAAGGTACCACCGATCTGCCCCACTTCAGGTGCATCGACAATTTCGGCACGACCGGTCACAGCGCTCAGTGGCATCCCACCTGCGATTGACTTCGACATCGTAACGAGATCAGGCTCGACACCGAAATGTTCCATCGCAAATAATTTTCCTGTTCGACAGAAGCCTGTTTGAATTTCATCGGCAATGAACACGATATGATTGTCTTCACAGATTTTTTTCAATCCTTGCATGAAGCGTTTAGATGGGACTACAAATCCACCCTCCCCTTGAACCGGTTCAATGATGACCGCTCCAATATCTTCAGGTGATGCCTCGGAAATAAAGAAGTCTTTTAATCTCTCTAAAATGATTTCATCTACTTCATCAGAACTCAATCGATCATCACTTCGGTAGTAATACGGATATGGCAATCGATAGACTTCATTCGTAAACGGACCGAATCCTTTTTTATAAGGCATCACTTTGCTCGTTAAATCCATCGTTAATAACGTTCGCCCATGATAGGCACGCTCAAACACGATAATTCCTGATTTTCCTGTATACTTTCGAGCCATTTTGATGGCGTTTTCAACGGCCTCAGAACCACTGTTGACAAACATTGTTTTCTTTGCAAAATCACCAGGTGTAGCGTCATTCAGTCTTTCCGCTAATTGTATGTAACTTTCATAGGGAGCTACGTGAAAACACGTATGAATGAATCTTTCAACTTGTTCTTGGATAGCTTGAACGACTTTCGGGTGGTTATGTCCAACATTTTGAATGCCAATGCCACCGGCAAAGTCTATATACTCCTTTCCTTCGACGTCTTTAATGACTGCTCCGTCCGCTGACTCAACATAGAGTCCCGTTACATGATAAGGACCTCTAGCAACCGCCTTATCACGGCGCTCTTGAAGCTCTTCTGTTTTTGTTTTTCCTTTTGCTTGTAAGTTTTTCATTAAAAACCCCTCCTAAAAATGATCCATATATCAATAAAAAAACCAGTTATCATGAGCAAATAACAAATAACATACGACATAGACGTACGGTCATTTACTCAAATAAACTGGCTCGAAATCTACGTGTTGCTCTGCTTCTCAAACAAAGTCGAATAGATTTGACAGCATTCATCATAAGATGTCTATTTATTTCGTTTTCATTTTTTTATCGGCTTATAAAAGATTACATAATCAATGTGCTTATGAATCCGGACGTTCTCCTTCCACAGCAATCAATCTGTCCATGCGGGAGTTCGTTTATCAAAAAATGCTTGAATCCCTTCAACAGCATCAGGATGTTTGCTATTTTCAGCAATCACCTCTGTCGCACATTGGAGGGCTGCGAAATCCTGCATATTGATTTGTTCATAAAACTGTTTCTTCCCAATTTCTATAATATTTAAGCTTTGTTTCGTCACTTCTTTTGCGAACTTATCGGTTTCTTCATCAAGTTGATGTGCAGGAACAACTCGATTCAGTAATCCCGCTTGTAGTGCCTCCTGTGCTGACATTAAATTGCCTGTAAATAACAACTCGACTGCCTTTTTCCGGCCGATATTCCGACTTAAAAAGACACCCGGGGTACTACAAAACAGTCCACTATTAATGCCGGGTGTACCAAAGCGAGCATCCTCGCTAGCAATCGCTAAATCACTAATCGCGACTAATTGACACCCTGCAGCGACGGCTACACCTTGGACCTTAGAAATGACGAGTTGGGGTATGTCGCGAATCGTTCGCATGACATCCTGACAAACGTTAAAAAGCTGTAACACTTCATCTTCTGTTTTCGCTTGGATTTCTCGTAAATTATGCCCTGCACTAAACACCTTTGGTAATCCTTCGATGATAACAACTTTCACTTCTCTAGCATCTGCTATATCTTGTAACAAATCGTTTAGCTCTAAAAGTAATTTCATAGATAATGCATTGAGTTCTTGTTTGTTTTCCAAAGTGATATACCCGATTTGTTCATTTCTCCGATACGATACAAGCTCCATATGATTCCCCCTTTGAATGAAAACTGTTTCTTCTCACAAATAACGAAATAGTAACAATAATATATCAAATGTATGAGGAATGATGCAACCAAGTCATCGGATTTTTTAGAAAAAACCATAAAGTATTACTAATGTAAAATGTAAAAATCATGGTATAATAAAAAGCAACATAAATCAACATCTTTTTTTGAAAAGGTAGGGATAAAAGATGCAAGAAGTAAAACATGCGATTCAAGATGAGTATCCAAAAGATTTTTCTTGGTGTTACGGATGCGGACGCTTACATGAAAGTGGAAACCACTTCCGAACTGGATGGAACGTCGACAAAACTGACCAAACCATTACAATTTATCAACCTCGCTCTGAACATACGGCACTGCCTGGATTTGTTTATGGTGGTCTCATCGCCTCGCTGATCGACTGTCACGGAACAGGTTCGGCATCGCTCGCATTACACCGGAAAAATGGCCATGAACCTGGAGATGGTGTGGAACCGCCACGATTTGTAACCGCTTCCTTAAAAGTAGATTTTGTTAAACCAACACCGCTTGGCGTTCCTTTACAAGCGATTGGAACCATCGAAGAAATTCACCCGAAACGATGGAAAGTGACGACAGAAGTATTTGCAGAAGACAAACTTTGTGCCAAAGGAGAAGTCGTGGGCGTCGTCATGCCAGATACCTTTTTACAAAATTAATCTTATTTTTCATAGGGAAGTACGCAGGGAGGGTTTTGTCTAATCCAACTAGGTTTAGATCACCTCAGGCTCGATTTATCTAATTATTAAGACGAAAATTACTCAGCAAGTGATACAACTCACAGCATCTTCAAGTGAAAACAATTATCATTAACGTATAAACTTGAAGGAGGTCATACGTATGGCTTTTACGCCTGAACATACAGCAGCTGATATTGTCAAAGTTTTTCCGAAAGCAAGCGACTTTTTTAAAGAACATCGTATCGACTACTGTTGTGGAGGCGATCGCCCGCTGAGGCAATCATTTATCGAACAAAATCTCAATGAAACAGCCCTATTATCTTCCTTAAATCAAGCCTATGCAACATGGAAAGAAGAAGACCATGACATAACCGATTGGGATAAAGTTTCTTTAACACAACTCGTCGATCACATTACAGAAACCTATCATTCATATATTGGGGATGAGCTTGTCCCTCTTGGACAATTTGTCACTAAAATATATCGCGTACACGGTTCGCATCATCCCCATTTAAAAGAACTGCACCGTCTGTATCATGAGTTTAAAACTGAAATGGAAGAACATACGATTCAAGAAGATCAAGTTGTCTTCCATTTGATTAAACAATACGATCAAAATCCAAGTGAAGAATTGTTAGAGCAAATACGAGAAGCAAACGGTGGCTTGGAAGATGAACATTCCTATGTCGGTAATCTGTTAAAACAAATCCGGGATCTCACCGAAGATTTCACTCTTCCTGATGGTGCATGTAACTCCTATCGAATTACGTACGCACGATTAGAAGAGTTGGAATCAAACACCTTTCAACACATTCATTTAGAAAATAATATTTTATTTAAAAGATTAACTGAACATGATCAATAGACGTAGCAGATTCTTAATGATAACCAAAACAACAAGCAGGAAGATCAATCAATGACCTTCCTGCTTTGTACATAAAGATAGAGATCTATGTGAGGTTGAGGTGAGAATTCTATGATTATAATACTCGTTTTTTTGGTTCATTTTTTTCATATTTACGGAAAATGACATAGTTTCTTCGTAAATATTTTAGTGGCAGACTAAATACGTGAACGAGACGCGTAAACGGCCAAACTGCAAAAATACCAAAAGCAGCCACAATGTGTATTTTAAACCATAACGGGACTGTTTCCATTAGACTGGCATCTGGCTGGAAAAGGAAAATACTACGAAACCATGGTCCAATGGTTGTCCGGTAATCAAACCCTTGTGGGTTGATATTAAAAAATGTAGCGAACATACCGGTAAGCATCACAATCGCCAAACAGATCAATGCGATAAAGTCACCTGTTGAACTTTGGGAGCGAACCCGCCGATCCGTGAAGCGTCTGTACATTAAAACGAACAAACCGAAGATCGCTAACAAACCAGCTGGTATACCGAAGCCAAGTGCGACCTTGTGATACATTTCTTCCGTAATTCTCAAAGAAGCATACACGCCTTCAGGGATTAATACCCCTAACACGTGGCCTCCAAACACGAAGATAATTCCCCAGTGAAAAGCATTGCTTCCAATACCAAGCTTCTTTTTTTCAAATATTTCACTCGATTTCGTCGTCCATCCGAGCTGATCATGTTGATAGCGATAAATGTGACCTCCAATAAAAATGACTAACACAAGATAAGGAAGAATCACCCAAAAAAATTGTTCTAGCATGGTGGTTACACTCCCCTTTCGACAGGTAGGTCTTTCTGATATAAAGCCAGAGATTCATTGACGGCTATCAAAAGATACCGGTAGCTACTTTGTTGTTTAATCAATTTTTGTTCGAGCTCATTGAATGCATCCGCATACTTAGTAATAATTTCCTCAACGAATTCCCAATCAGCCACGCTAGCAAACTCTAAAATAAGCGGTAAATAATCAGGTAACTCGATATCTGTTACATTAAACCCCGCCCGTTTATAAATATTTTTCAACGCTAACAATTCAAGACCACGTTCCCTGCGTTCACCACTATTTCCATAGGTTACATACAAATTGGTCTGTTTACCAAAATCGAATGTATAAACGTAGCGTTCCATTAATTCTTGTTGATCTGTTTTTTGACAATCATCCATAAATGCTTGGAACAGGTTTTTAATCCGTTCATTCGTCAACGAGTTAATGCTTTCTTGATATGTCCCCAACTCTTCCCACCAATCCGAATGAGGATAGGTGAGAAGTGCGGAGGCATGGTGAAAAACGGATTGTAATTGTTGATACTCCATCATATTCCCTCCTCTTCTCGTTATATTTGTTACATACAAGCTCCTGGTCCACCTGCAAAATCAAGACCACATGTTCCTTGATCCATATAGAGATTAGAAACGTCTTCCTTATGGGAAGATGGAATGACAAAGCGATCTTGGTATTTAGCGATTGCAAGTAAACGATACATTTCTTCAACTTGCTTGGCTGTGAGTCCTGCCTCTGTTAACAATTGCTCATTCGGTTGTTTATTCGTTTGCAATGAACGCATGTATGATCTCATGACAGCCATTTTCTTCAACGTCGTACGAATATGAGTTTCGTCTCCCGCCGTTAATAGATTTGCCAAATATTCAATCGGAATGCGCATTTGGTCAATCGCTGGGAATATATCATCGGCATCGCTCGTGCTCCCGACTCCTTCTACCGTGTTCATAATCGGGCTTAAAGGTGGAATATACCAAACCATCGGCATCGTACGATATTCAGGGTGCAATGGTAAAGCGATTTTCCAATCGATAATCATTTTGTAAATCGGTGATTGTTGTGCAGCTTCAATCCAGTCATCGGGAATACCTTCTTTACGTGCTTCTTTGATGACTTCAGGATCATTTGGGTCAAGAAAGACATCGAGTTGTGCATGATACAAGTCTTTTTCATCTTCAACAGATGCCGCTTCTTTCACTCTATCTGCATCATAAAGCATCACTCCGAGATAACGAATACGCCCAACACACGTTTCTGAACAAATGGTCGGTAATCCTGCTTCAATACGTGGGAAACAAAGCGTGCACTTCTCTGCTTTATTCGTTTTCCAATTGAAATAAACTTTTTTGTATGGACAAGATGTCACACAATGACGCCATGCCCGGCATGCATCTTGATCAACAAGGACAATACCGTCTTCATCCCGTTTATACATCGCTCCAGATGGACAAGAAGATACACATGATGGGTTGAGACAATGTTCACAAATTCGAGGTAAATACATCATAAACACGTCTTCAAAATCAGCTTTGATGGACTTTTCCATTTCGACAACGTTTGGATCGCGTAATCCTGTCACGTGGGCCCCTGCTAAGTCATCTTCCCAGTTCGGTCCCCAGAGGACTTCCATGTATTCTCCCGTAATTGCTGATGTTGGTCGTGCGACAGGTTGATGTTTTTGAACGGGACTATTTGTCAAATGCTCGTAATCATAATTCCACGGTTCATAATAATCATCAATCGTCGGTTGATACGGATTGTAAAATAAATTCAGTAAGCGGTTCGTTTTAGAACCTGATTTCAATTGCAAATCCCCGTTTTTTAATTCCCAACCACCTTGATATTTTTCCTGGTCTTCCCATTTTTTGGGATAACCAATTCCTGGTTTCGTTTCTACGTTATTGAAGTACATATACTCTGTACCTTCTCGGTTTGTCCACGTGTTCTTACAAGTGACACTGCACGTATGACATCCAATACATTTATCCAAATTCATGACCATTCCAATTTGTGCTTTAATCTTCAAGCCAATCTACCTCCTTCAACTTACGGATGATAACATTTAAGTCGCGTTGGTTTCCGGTTGGTCCATAGTAATTAAATCCGTAACTAAGTTGGGCATACCCACCGATCATATGTGTTGGTTTCACATGGATTCGTGTCGGACTATTGTGTGTACCACCACGTGTTTTCGATAGCTTTGTACCTGGTACGTTAATGTGACGGTCTTGAGCATGGTGCATGAATGCCATCCCGCGTGGAATCCGATGCGATACAACCGCACGTGCTACGACAACACCATTTCGGTTAAAACATTCAATCCAATCATTGTCTTCAACGTCGACTTCATTTGCATCATCCGTGTTCATCCATACCGTAGGGCCACCCCGAAAGAGAGTGAGCATCGGTTGGGCGTCAAAGTACATACTATGGATTGACCACTTATTGTGTGGAGTTAAATAATTAAGTATAATTTCTTTTCCTTCCATGTCTGGTCGATCCGTTAAAAAGGGTTGATGGTCTAATACAGGTTTATATGTCGCCATGTTTTCTCCAAATTCGAGCATCATTTCATGATCCAAGTAATACGACTGTCGTCCCGTCAATGTACGGAATGGAATCAATCGCTCAATATTCGTTGTAAATGGTGAGTAACGACGACCGTCTTTTTCCGAACCTGTAAATGCTGGTGATGTAATGACTGTTTTCGGCTGGTTCGTTATCTCTTCAAAGGTAAAGCATTCTTCTTCTCGGCCTTGGGCTAGATCACGTAACGATAAATCGGTCTGCTTTTCTAACGCTTCCCAAGCTCGAACTGCCATTTTTCCATTCGTCGTTGATGACAATGTGAGTACAGCTTCAGATGCATGTAACGCATTGCTAATATCTGGACAACCATCACCAACTCCACCATCAATCGTACCGAGCATCTTTTTAAGTTTGTCGTACTCTGGTTTAGCTGACCACGAAATGCCATTTGCACCAAGTGGCTTTGTTTCTACGTTTGGACCAAGTGCATTCATCTTGTCATAAACCTGACGATAATCTCGTTCAACAACATGAATTTGTGGCATTGTTTTACCTGGAATCGGCTTCCCTTCGCCCTTGGACCAATCTTGTATACGCCCGAATGGCTGAGCTAATTCTTGCTTTGAATCATGCATAAGTGGCGTGGCAACAACTTCTTTGATTGGTTCCATGTCTGCATCTTTGGCAATATCGGATACAGCTTGGGCAAGTCTTTTGAAAATATCCCAATCCGATTTTGCTTCCCATGGCGAAGCAATTGCTGGATTAAATGGATGCACAAATGGGTGCATATCTGTCGAACTTAAATCATACTTTTCATACCATGTGGATGCTGGCAAAATCACATCAGAATATAGCGCTGTTCCTGCCATCCGGAAGTCTAAATTGATCAACAAGTCAAGCTTGCCAGTCGGTGCTTCATCGCGCCACTTAATTTCGTCTGGGCGAATGCTATCTGAATCATCATTTAATAATCCGTTCGTCGCTCCTAACAAATGCTTTAAAAAATACTCATGGCCTTTACCCGAACTAGAGATTAAATTCGCTCTCCAGACAATTAAGTTGCGTGGATAATTATTTTCATGGCCTGGATCTTCAATCGCAAACTCTAGTTTTTTCTCTTGCAACTGTTTAGCTACATAAGCGCCTACATCTTCCGTCGTTTCCGCACCTGATTTTTTGGCTTCTTCATAAATGTCGATGCCATTTTGTGTAAATGTCGGATAGGAAGGTAACCACCCAAGTCGAGCAGCTAATACGTTGTAATCCGCATGATGTGTAAAGCGTGCCTCTTTTTGTAAAGGCGATACGATTGACGAAACAGGGTTATCTTCATAACGCCATTGGTCGGTTGCAAAGTAGAAAAATGATGTTCCGTTTTGCAATTTAGGCGGAGCCTGCCAATCACGGGCCATCGCAATTGTTTGCCACCCTTCAGCTGGACGTAATTTCTCCTGCCCAACATAATGGGCCCATCCCCCACCATTTACTCCTTGTGAGCCGACGAATAAAACTAGATTTAAGACAGCGCGATAAATCGTATCTGAGTTAAACCAGTGGTTAATCCCAGCGCCAACAATAATCATAGAACGCCCATTCGTATCAATCGAATTTTGGGCAAATTCTCGAGCGATTTTAATGACCAATTCTTTTTCTACACCCGTAATCTGCTCTTGCCATCCCGGGGTAAATGGAATGTCATCGTCGTAACTTTCAGCAATCTCGCCGCCAATTCCGCGATCAACTCCATAGTTAGCAAGGATTAAATCGTATACTGTTGTATAGTACACATCCTCGCCACCAGTGGTCGTGATTTTGTTCGCCGGAACGTGACGGTGGAGGATTTCCTTCCCTTCACGGGCAAAATATGGCATGTGAACCTCGACAATATCTTCCTCGTTACCGAGCATCGTTAGACGCGGATTGATTGCTTCATTTGTTTCTTCATCCTCTAAACGTAAATTCCACTTCTGTTTATCTTCCCAGCGTGCACCGATTGTGCCATTGGGGACTGAAAATTCTCCGGTATGATCATTGATCAAAACGGGCTTCCATTCGCCATTTTCTGTCGTACGACCGATATCTTTCGCATGAAGAAAGCGGTCTGCAACAAAACGATTTCCGTCCTTTTTCAAGGTGATGAGGAATGGAAAATCCGTATATTGTTTAGCGTAATCGATAAACGGTTTTGTCTGTTTTTTCACGTAAAATTCATTTAAAATAACGTGCCCCATCGCCATTGCTACAGCACCATCAGAGCCTGGTCGCATACTCAACCAATCATCAGCAAACTTAGTTGATTCCGCGTAATCCGGACTCATCGAGACGACTTTGGCACCGCGATATCGCGCTTCGGCCAAGAAATGAGCATCAGGGGTTCGAGTAAGTGGCACATTCGACCCCCACGTAATGATATAACTTGAGTTGTACCAATCACTACTTTCTGGGACGTCTGTTTGGTCTCCCCAAATTTGTGGAGAGGCAGGTGGCAAGTCAGCATACCAATCATAGAAGCTAAGCATCGGTCCACCCATTAAATGCATAAATCGGGACCCACCCGCATAACTGAGCATCGACATTGCTGGAATTGGCGAAAACCCGACATTTCGGTCAGGCCCATATTTTAAAGTCGTATATAGAAGGGATGCACCGACTAATTTCGCTGCTTCATCCCAATCAGCTCGCATGAATCCACCTTTTCCGCGAACACTCTGATACCTTTTTGCCTTCTCAGGATTTTCAATAATGCTTTTCCAAGCATCCAATGGCTTGTCATATTTTTTTAAGGCTTCGCGCCACATTTCTAAAAGATATCCACGTACATATGGATACTTCACGCGGAGCGGACTGTAAATATACCAAGAAAAACTAGCTCCTCGCGGACAACCACGTGGTTCGAACTCCGGCATATCAGGACCTGTCGATGGATAATCTAAACTTTGTCCTTCCCACGTCACAATGCCGTCCTTCACAAAAATATTCCAACTACAAGAGCCTGTACAGTTCACTCCGTGTGTCGAGCGAACAACTTTGTCATATTGTAAACGTCTCCGATAAGAATCTTCCCACTCTCGATTCCCTGTTCTCGTTTCGCTATGGTCATCGTTAAATTTTTCGATTGGAGAAAAATAACGCAATCGTTTTGCTAATGGAGATTTTTTCTTTTTCATTGTCACCACTCCTTCGTGCTTGTTAATTCCACTATAAGTGGTGTGAAAAAGGAAAGTTGTGAACTACCTCACAGAATTCAAAAGTTAATAATGTTGTCATATATATAGCAAATTTTTGAAAGGACATATTGTATGCACCATATGAATATGGATCAGACCGTTTCGTTGTTGAGCCGAGGAAAGAGGAGGGCATAAAAGAAGACAAAAACACCGTGTCCAGCAAGTGAGTGGTCGTACCCCACTGTCGACACGGTTTGAATAAAATTACATATTAACATATTAATATCATCCTTAAGGTAATCCTAATCTATACTACAATAAGTAATCGGACACCCGTCGCAATCTATTTCATTTCGTAAATAAGATAAATCGTGCACTGTAATATAACCATTTTTAACGGAGATGATTCCATCTCTCTTAAGCTCATTTAGCATGCGGTTCACACTTTCTCTTGAAGTTGCACTGAAGCTTCCTATCTTTTGATCTGTTAGTGGAAGGTCAATCAAAATTCCGTCCGGCGTTTGGACCCCATAACTATTTGTCATGCGGATCAGCGTTGAAAAAACACCCCCGCGCTTACCATATAAAATTAAGTCGCGGAATTTTGTTTGTGTTTTACGATATTGATCACCAATCCATTTCATAAATTCGTAGGCAAGAGCACCGTCTTGCAGGACTTCTTTTTCAAGCCGTTCCTTTGAAATGACAGCAACTTCAACATCTTCAACAACTTCGGTAGAGAATAAGTAATCAGACGCGTGTGAAAAAAATACCGCTTCACCGACAATGTCATTTTCGCTACACAGTCGGAGCGTAAGTTCGCGCCCGTCTGCAGTAGATTTACTGACTTTTACTTTTCCAGATAAAATAAGGTACATGTTTTTTGCGAGCATACCTTCTTGAAATATATACGCTCCTTTTTTAAACGATTTTACTTCGTTAGAAAACTGTAGTAACTCGGTCAGCTGTATCGTATGTGTCGGTCTCATTTCAGGGTCTTTAAGTCCTTTCATAGAAATCCCTCTTTATATCAATTTGAATCGTACCTTACTTACAGTATACATGATAAAAATGATTATTACATGCGTTTGGAACCGAAAAAGAGCTGTTTTATACATTGTTCAAAAAGTTATCAAAAACGTTGTTGTAACTATTGAGGGATGCATTTATAGATCATCTCATGTTAGCTGACACGTGACAACTTCATGAACAAAAATAAATGTGTGAAGCATGTCACAACTTTTCTTGAATTTTTCCCATACGATAAAATTACATCAATAATCAGATGTGTAAAGGAGAGGAATGTAACGATGGGTAAAGGAAAAATTCAATTACCATTACAAACGACGAGTTTAATTGTTGGATTTATGGTTTGGGTTATTTTATCATCCCTCATGCCCTTTATTAAAGAGGACATCGCTTTGACAGGTGGTCAATTGTCATTCGTGACCGCAGTTCCAGTGATTTTAGGGTCGATTCTTCGCGTGCCAATCGGTTACTGGACGAACAAATACGGGGCGAGACGATTATTTACAATTAGCTTTATTTTACTCATTTTTCCGGTTTGGTACATTAGTTATGCGACAACATTTACGGATTTATTAATCGGTGGTCTATTCATCGGGGTCGCTGGAGCGATCTTTTCCGTCGGGGTCACTTCACTACCAAAGTATTATCCACGGGAACGCCATGGTTTCGTAAACGGGATCTACGGTGT